>NZ_JALM01000021.1 GCF_000737195.2 Sciscionella sediminilitoris | reverse complement strand
CACGGCCTGCTCGCTGAGCCGATCAAGCAACTCCCGATTCGACAACATCGCCGAACACTCCCCAGCGTTCATGACATCTATAATACCGCAGTACGCCATGATTTCCCAGGAACAGCACCAAGAATCGCCTCAACGGAGTAACGCGGCAAGGCCATCATGTCCACAGCCGGGCTGCCCTCTTCCGGAAATCCACGATCTCGTCCAGGAGCCCTGACACGGCGAACTCGTCGGCACGCAGCAACTCCTCGGCCAGATCGATGACCGGACACAGACGTTCGAGCTGTTCCGGGTGTGTTTTCCAGTACTCGTCCGGGGTCCGCAGCACGGAATGCAGTACGTCGCCGGGATAGAAATCGCCTTCGCAGAGCGGATTCTCCGCGAGCCGGTCGAGCGCACGCGGCAGGAGGGCGGCGATTCCGACTCGCTGACCGAGCAGTATTCGCAAAGCTTCGTCATCGAGTCGATCGACGGGCAACCGACGGAGGCGGTGCACGGTGCTGATCAGCATCGTGGTGTCCTCCGGCGGATCACCCCAGTCGTCCCGCTCGATTTCTTGGAGGCTGCGCGGTTCCGGCGCCAGCTCACCCATCCACGCTCAGCTTTCGCCCATGGCCTCACGGACCGCGCCGCGGTCGACTTTTCCGGGGCCGCGCATCGGGAAAGTCGGCAGTCGCTCGAAGCGTTTCGGTACGGCGGCCTTGCCGAGTTCGGCGCGCACGGCGGCGGCGAGCTTGGCCTCGTCGGGCCCGCCGACCCCGCTGGCGGGCACGATCGCGGCGACGACGGCCTCTCCCCAGTGTTCATCGGGCATCCCGACGACGCAGGCCTGGGCGACCGAGGGCTGGGCGAGCAGCACCCGTTCGATGAGCGCGGGAGCGAGTTTGACCCCGCCGGAGTTGATCATGTCGTCGGCACGGCCGAGCACTTCGAGCCGTTCACCGTCGAACCGGCCGAGATCCCCGGTCCGGAACCAACCGTCCACAAAGGACTCGGCGGTGTGTTCGGGTGCGCGCCGGTAGCCGTGCGCGAGCACGCTCCCGGACACCTCGATCACCCCGATCCCATCGCTTTCCCCGGCGAGCCGCACGCCGACCCCGTCGAGCGGGATCCCGTCGTAGACGCAACCGCTCGCGGTCTCGCTCATGCCGTAGGCGGCGACCACCCGCACCCCGGCGTCGACGGCCCTGGCCCGCAGGCTCGGCGAGGTCGCCGCGCCGCCGAGCACGATGGCGTCGAACCCGCGCAGCGCCTCGCAGGCGGCCCCGTCCTCGAGCAGTTTGGCCAGCTGGGTGGGCACCAGCGCGGTGTAGTGCCGCCCCGGCTCGTTGAGCACTCCCGCGGCAGCGGCGGTGAACGCCTCCGGGACGAAGCCGCCGCGGGTCTCCACGATCCCCGGTTCGGTGTCCGCAAGCAGGGCGCGCACGAGCACCTGCACCCCGCCGATGTAGCAGGCGGGGGTGGCGAGCAGCCAGTGGCCGTCCCCGCCGAGCCGCTCGTGGGTCGCGGTGGCCGAGGCCCGCAGCGCCGTGGCGGAGAGCAGCACCCCCTTGGGCTCACCGGTCGATCCGGATGTGGCGATCAGGACCGCGGTTTCCGGTTCGACGGGATCCTCGGGCGCCATGGCCGCGCGCAGTGCGGCGCAGCTGGGGTCGGTGCCCGCGAGCGGGAGCACGGTTTCCCCGTCGTTCAGCGCGGCGTGCAGGGCCTCGGTCAGTTCGAGTACGGGTTCGGGCGACCCATCGAGAACGATCTCGCGCACGGTTGTCTCTCAGCTTGTCGTAGGGCTCAGTAGTAGTACGGGAACGCCGACCAGTCGGGCGAGCGCTTCTCCAGGAAGGCATCCCGCCCCTCGACCGCCTCGTCGGTCATGTAGGCCAGCCGTGTCGTTTCACCGGCGAACAGCTGCTGGCCGACGAGCCCGTCGTCGATCGCATTGAACGCGTATTTCAACATGCGTTGCGCTGTCGGGGATTTCCCGTTCACCTCGCGCGCCCACTGCAGCGCCGTTTGCTCCAATTCCGCATGCGGGACGACGGCGTTCACCGCGCCCATTTCGTGCGCCTGCCGCGCCGTGTACTCCCGGCCGAGGAAGAAAATCTCGCGGGCGAATTTCTGCCCCACCTGACGGGCGAGATAGGCGGAACCGAATCCACCGTCGAAGGAGCCCACATCGGCATCGGTCTGTTTGAATCGCGCGTGTTCCTCGGAAGCGATGGTCAGATCCGCGACCACATGCAGCGAATGCCCGCCGCCGGCCGCCCAGCCGGGCACGACGGCGATCACCACCTTGGGCATGAACCGGATCAGCCGCTGGCATTCCAGGATGTGCAGCCGCCCGGCGCGGGCCTTGTCCACGGTCTCCGCGGTCTCCCCGGAGGCGTACTGATAACCGGTGCGGCCACGGATACGCTGGTCACCGCCGGAGCAGAAGGCCCAGCCCCCGTCCCGTGGGGACGGCCCGTTCCCGGTGAGCAGCACACAACCGACGTCGGCGGAGGTGCGGGCGTGTTCGAGTGCGGTGTACAGCTCGTCGACCGTGTGCGGGCGGAACGCATTGCGCACCTCGGGCCGGTTGAATGCGATGCGCGCCACTCCAGGCTCGACACTGCGGTGATAGGTGATATCGGTGAATGCGAAATTGTCGACTGGCGCCCAGCGTGACGGGTCGAACAGCTCGGAGACCTCCATAACTGGGAGGATAGAACCATGAGTCTGAACCCGTCGACGGCGCAGGCACGAGTCATCGTCGACGAACTGATCCGCTGCGGAATCGGTGACGTCGTACTGTGTCCCGGATCCCGTAATGCCCCGCTCTCCTTCGCACTGCACGACGCGGAGCGGGCCGGCCGGATCCGGCTGCACGTGCGCATCGACGAGCGCAGCGCGGGCTTCCTCGCGCTCGGCCTCTCCCGTGGGTTCGGCCACGGACCGGTTCGCACCGGACGAGTGGCGCTGACCTGCACTTCCGGTACCGCGCTCGCCAATCTGCACCCCGCGGTCCTGGAAGCGGCGCACTCCGGGGAACCACTGGTACTGCTCACCGCGGACCGTCCCGCCGAGCTCGTCGGCAGCGGGGCGAACCAGACCACCCAGCAGCACGGGCTTTTCGCCCCGCACGTACGCACGGTGGATTTTCCGCTCGCCGAACACAAATCCGGGCAGAACAAGGTGTGGCGCGGAATACTGTGTCGAACTCTTGCCGGGGCGAGGGGTCCGCTGCACCTGAACATTCCGTTCCGCGAGCCACTGGTCCCCGAGGAGGGGGACTGGCCGGAATCCCTCGAGGGCCGCGCGGACGGGGCGCCGTGGACCGCGATCACCACCCGCGGGGCACCCGATTCGGGGGGAACCGAACTGCTGCGCGCGTGTTCGAGCAAGACGCTGGTGATCGTCGGGGACGCGCCCTGGCACGCCGCTTCGGCCGCAGGCGAGGTGGCCCGGCGGATGGACTGGCCGCTGCTGGTCGAACCGCCAGGGGTCGGTCCGCGGCACGCCATCTCCTCGGCCTCGCTGATCCTCAACAGCGTGGCCGAGCTGCCCGCGAAACTGCAGCCGGAGACGATCGTGCTCGTCGGGCGGCCCACGCTGTCCCGAGGGGTGAACCGGCTGCTGCGCTCCGGCCCGCCGGTGCACCTGGTGTGCACCCCGGAACAGTGGGCGGACGCGCAGTATCTGGCCGAATCGGCCACGGAGCACCTCGACCCGTCCGCGATCGCCGAACTCACCGAGGCCGAGGTGGATGTGCGCGCCGGCGGCCAGTGGAGTGCACAGTGGCGCAAGGAGAATTCCCGCGTCACCGAGGTCATCAAATCCTGGTTGGCACATTGCACCTGGCCGAGCGGGGCGCACGTGGCACTCGATCTGCTCGCCGCGCTGCCCTCCCCGGCGACCATGTTCCTGGGTTCCTCCAACGCGATCCGGGATGTCGACCTGGTCGCCGAGCGCCGGGGCGACCTGACCGTGCTGGCGAACCGCGGACTGGCCGGGATCGACGGGAACGTGTCCACGGCCATCGGGGCCAGCCTCGCGGTCGCCGCCAAACGCGGGCGCGCGGTCCCCGGTTACGCCTTCCTCGGTGACCTGACCTTCCTGCACGACGTGAACGGGCTGCAGCGCGCGCCCGGCGAACCCGAGCCGGATCTGACGATCGTGGTCAACAATGACGACGGCGGCGGCATCTTCGGCCTGCTCGAACAGGGCCAGCCCGAGTACACCGAGTCCTTCGAGCGCGTGTTCGGTACCGCGCACCGGGCCGATATCGGCGCGCTGTGCGCCGGATACGGGGTGCGCCACACCATCGCGCAGGACCGCGCGACGTTCGCCGAGGCCGTGCGCCCCGCCCCCGGGCTGCGGGTGATCGAGGTGCGCACCGATCGCGAGCGGCTGCGCGCCGAGCGGGCCCGGCTGCGCGCGGGAGTGGCCGCCGCGCTCAACGAATAGCGGCTCCGTGGTACTCGGCCCCGCCGGGATGGGCGTGGATGAGGGCCCGGCCGAGCCGCGGCAGGGTGCCGAGGAGCCGATGCTCCGCCTCGTGCGCGATCGTGTGGGCCGCGACGAGACTGAGTCCGGGGTCCACGTCGAGTTCGGATTCGGCGTGCAGGGTGTGCCCGACCCAGCGCAACCGAATGGCGTCGACGCCGCGCACACCCGGGGTCCCGGCGAGCGCCCGCTCGGCGGTGTCCACCAGCTCCGGATCGACGGCATCGAGCATGCGGGAGAACACCTCCCTTGCCGCTCCCCAGAGCACGGTCAGGATCGCGACCGTGATCAGCAGGCCGACGACCGGATCGGCCCAGCGCCAGCCCGACCAGGATCCCGCGGCGGCGAGCAGCACGGCGAGGCTGGTGAATCCGTCGGTGCGCGCGTGCAGGCCGTCGGCGACCAGGGCGGCGGAACCGATCCGGCGGCCGACGGTGATCCGGTACCGGGCGACGAGCTCGTTGCCCAGGAATCCGATGCCCCCGGCCGCCGCGACCCAGCCGATATCGGTCATCTCCCGCGGGTTCAGTAGCCGGTCGATCGCGGTCCACGCCGCCAGTACCGCGGAGGCCAGCATGACGAGCAGGATCACCAGCCCGGCGAGGTCTTCGCTACGGCCGAGCCCGTAGGTGAATCGCCGCGTAGCCGCCCTGCGCCCGAGCAGGAACGCGATCGCGAGCGGCACCGCGGTCAGGGCATCGGCGAAGTTGTGCAGCGTGTCGCCGAGCAACGCCACCGAACCGCTGACCGCCACGACGGCCAGCTGCGCGATCGCGGTGACCAGCAGACCGGCGAACGACACCCACAGCGCCCGCATCCCCCGCGCGCTGGCTTCCAGGGTGGAATCCACGAGCTCGGTGCTGTCGTGGCTGTGCGGGGTCACCGCGTGCGCGAGCCGCCGCCGGATCCGGGACAGTCCGCCACCGCCGTGGTCGTGACCATGGCCGTGGCCGTGCTGGTGTTCGGTCATGGCGGAGACTCCTGCCGGTTCCGGATGAATACCTGGCCGAGCTTAGCAGCTTATCTGCGTATACATGCAGATAAGCATCCAATAGAGCAGGCGGGTAGGCTGATCCGCATGCACACCAGCCAGCCGGAGTTCCCGATGCCCGCGGACGAACAGGTCCAGTTGGCGGCCGAATCGTTCCGCATGCTGGCCGACCCGACGCGCATCAAGGTGCTGTGGGCCCTGCTGCACGGTGAGTCCTCGGTGGCCTGTCTGGCCGAATTGGCCGGCGCCGCACCGGCGGCGATCAGCCAGCACTTGGCGAAGCTACGACTGGCCGGCCTGGTCACCGGCCGCCGCGAAGGGACCTTCGTCTACTACTCGGCCGCCAACGAACATGTGCGGCGGCTGCTCTCCCAGGCACTGTTTCACGCCGACCACGTCGACCGCGGCATCCTCTCGGACAGCACGCCGCACACCCATACGCCCGGGCCGTCTTCACGGTGAATGGCAAGGGTTCCCAGATACTGCGATGCCCGCCGAACGGCGCTGTTCGAAACCGTCCGTGCTGACTAGCGTGCCCTCCATAATGAATGGAGGGTTCATGTTCAAGGCAGGAAGAGCCGCGGCGACCACGATCGGTGCCGTCTGCGCGGTCGCATTGTTCGCCGGTAACGCGGCCGCCGCGGGTTCACCGGGTGGGTCGAGCATCGGTGACTCGTACTATCCGAACGACGGCAACACCGGTTACGACGTCGGGCATTACGATCTCCGCTTGAATTACCAGCCCAAGGGGGACCAGCTCGCCGGGACGGCGACCATTCTGCTGACCCCGACCACGGACCTCTCCTCGTTCTCTCTCGATTTCGGGCTGCAGACCGATTCGGTGCTCGTGGACAACGCGAAAGCGGAATTCGCCAAGAAGGACGCGAAACTGCGCATCACCCCGAAGACCGATCTGCCGAAGGGCAAACAGGTCACCGTGGTGGTGCGCTATCACGGTGTGCCCTCGCAGGTGTCGATCAACGGGGAAAAGGACTGGGTGGCCGGTCCGGACGGGGCACTTGCCGCACAGGAACCGCACATGGCCGCGTTCTGGTACCCGGTCAACGACCATCCCCGGGACAAGGCGAGCTACGACATCTCCGTCGCGGTCCCCAAGGGACTGCAGGCGATCAGCAACGGCGATCTGGTCGGCGAGTCCAACCCGACCGCGGACACCACCCGGTACAGCTGGCGCCAGCCCAAACCACAGGCCCCCTATCTGACCCTGCTCGCGATCGGGAAATACGAGATCGACAAGGGCAAGACCCCGGGCGGGCTGCCGTTCATCACGGCGTACCAGAAAACCCTCGGCGATTCGCTGAACGCGGCCAAGGCGAGTGTGCAGCGCACTCCCGAGGTGCTCGATTTCGAGGCGCGGAATTTCGGGAAGTACCCGTTCGAGGCGCAGGGCGGCGTGGTTTCCAGTCAGCTGAGTTTTTCCCTGGAAACCCAGACCCGGCCCATCTACGGGGCGAAGAATTTCGCGAAGGGAACGAATCTCGGCCTGATCGCGCACGAGAACGCGCACCAGTGGTTCGGGGATTCCACCTCGGTACACGACTGGCGCAATATCTGGCTCAACGAGGGCTTCGCCACCTACGCTTCGTGGCTGTGGTCCGAGCACTCCGGTGAGGGGACCACCCAGCAGCTGATGGACTCGCTGTACGCGGAAACCCCGGCGGGCGACAAGAAGTGGGACATCCTGCCCGGGAACCCGGGGCCGGACAACCAGTTCGACAGCTTCGCCGTCTACGACCGGAGCGCGATGGCCGTGCAGGCGCTGCGCAATGTGGTCGGGGACAAGGCGTTCTTCGCGATCCTGCACGCCTGGACCGCGAAACTGCGGTACAGCACCGGAACGATCCCGCAGTTCACCGCGCTCGCCGAGCAGATCTCCGGGAAACCGGTCAAGCGGCTGCTCGACACCTGGCTGTTCACCGCGGGCAAACCGGCGCACACCGCACAGAACGGGTTCCCCGCGACACAGCGAGTGAGCACGCAGGCGCCGAAATCCCTTCCGCAGATCGAGCGGAACAACCGGCTGCTCGCGAGCCAGCACCACTGATCCGGTCGCCGCGCCGTAGAGCAGAATGGGCGGTATGGCAACAACGGCGCAGTGGGTTGAGGGTGCGCGGCTGCGTACCCTGCCGAACGCGATCGCCCCAGTGCTCGTGGGCACCGGGGCCGCGGTCGGTATCGGCGGTTTCCAGTGGTGGGCGGCGTTGTGCGCGCTGATCGTCTCGCTCGCGCTGATCGTCGGGGTCAACTTCGCGAACGACTACTCCGACGGGGTGCGCGGCACCGATGACGAGCGGGTCGGCCCGCTGCGGCTGGTCGGTTCCGGCGCGGCGAGCGCGAACACCGTGCGTGCGGCGGCATTCACCAGTTTCGGGATCGCCGCGGTCGCCGGGCTGGTGCTGGTGATCGGCACCGGGCAGTGGTGGCTGCTCGCGGTGGGCGCGGTGTGCATCCTCGCCGCCTGGTTCTACACCGGCGGTTCGCATCCCTATGGCTACGCGGGCTTCGGGGAACCGGCCGTGTTCCTGTTCTTCGGCCTCGTCGCGGTGCTCGGCACCCAGTACGTGCAGGCCGGGCGGATCAGCTGGCCCGCCATCCTGTGCGCGGTCGCGGTCGGCTCCTTCTCCGCGGGTGTGCTCATCGCCAACAACCTGCGCGATGTGCACACCGATCCGGACTCCGGCAAGGTCACCCTCGCCGTCCGGCTCGGCGCCGAGCGCACCCGGATCGCCTATGTGATCGTGGTCGTCGCGCCACTGGTGATCAGCGTGGTGCTCGCGCCATGGCACCCCTTCGTGCTGCTCGGCCTGTTCGCCGCGGTCCTGGTGGCGCGCGGCGTGCGCACCGTGGCCTCGGGCACCGAGGGACCCGCGCTGATCCCGGTGCTCAAGGACACCGGGCTGGCCATGCTCGCGTGGTCGGTGCTGACCGGAGTCGGCCTGGCCCTCTAGCGGAAAACCACTAGGTACCGGCGATCGCGCGCGTCTATGGTGGGCCGGTGACATCGGTCAAACAGGTACAGATCACCTTCGACTGCGCGGAGCCCGAACGCGTCGCCCGGTTCTGGTGCGAGGTGCTGGGATATGTCGTCCCGCCGCCCCCGGAGGGGTTCGCCGACTGGGGCGAGTTCAATCGCGCGCTGCCGCCGGAACGCCAGGATTCCGCGTTCGTCTGCGTCGATCCCACCGGCGCCGGTCCACGCCTGTTCTTCCAGCGCGTTCCCGAAGGCAAGACCGTCAAGAACCGGGTACACCTCGATGTGCGCGCCGGAACCGGGCTCGAAGGCGCGGAACGCCTCGCCACACTCGAGGCCGAATGCGCGCGGCTGGTCGCACTCGGCGCGACCCGGCTGTACCTACTGCCCGCCGATGGCGAAGAGGAATCCTGCCTCGTGATGCAGGACGTCGAGGGCAACGAGTTCTGCCTGGACTGAGCCTTCAGTTCGCCCGCGGTTCGGGGACCGCGTTCGGCAGCAGCCGCACCGCGAGCTGGGTGCGTGAGTGCACCCCGAGTTTGCGGTACACGGCCTGCACGTGGCTTTCCACGGTGCGCACGGAGACGAACAGCGCGGCGGCGACCTCCCGGTTGCTGGCCCCGGTCACCACGAGTTCGGCGACCCGGCGTTCGGCGGCGGTGAGTTCCCGGGAGTCGCGCACGGAGGCGAGCCTGGCGAGCTCGGCCTCACCCTGCCTGATGAGCGGGACATCGCCGATCTCGGTGAGCAGTCCGGTGGCGCGTTTGAGGGTTTCCCGCGCGGACCGGCGGGCCCGTTTGCGCCTGCGCACTCTGCCGAGTTCGAGCAGGCTGCGCGCGTACGCGGGGCGGAACGGGCTGTCCCGCAGCTCGGTAACGGATTCGGTGAGCAGTTTCTCGGCCGCTTCGAGGTCTCCCTCTGCGGCGCGCAACATGCCGTGCAGCCTGGAGCGCACCCCGGGAAGCACGACCCGTTCGGCGAATTTCCCGGCCTCGGCGAACCGCCCGGCCCCGATGAGCGCCTCGGTGAACTCGGTGTCGATGGCGAGCTCGGTGATCGGGTCGAGTTTGCCGAGCCACGGCACGAGTCGGGCCGCCGCGGCGAGCGCTTCGGTGGCATCGGCCCAGCGCAGTTCGCGGTTGGCGGCCATTCCGGTGAGGGTGTGCGTGTACACCTGGCGGTAGTGCTGGTCGCCGTGCCCGGAACCGGCCTGTTCGGCGAGATAGCCGTGCAGCGCGGCGATCCGGCCCTCGGTGATCAGCAGTCGTCCCTTGGCGGCGAGCAGTACCGGCGGGGTGCCGTCCCCGAACGGGCGGGTGTCGAGCTCGCGGAGCAGTTCGGCGGCCCGCTCGGTGTCCCCGAGCACGAGCTCGTTCGCGGCGAGCTGCACCCGGTACTGCGCGGCGAGGTAGTCCTCCCCGCGTTCGGTCGCGGTGGCCAGGCGGGTGCGGAAGGCGTCCCTCGTCCGTACCGGATCGAGCCCGATCCGCAGGCAGTACGCGGTGCGTACGGTGGTCGCGTGCTCCCCGTATCCGGCGGCGAGCAATCCCTTGCGCACCTGTTCGTGCCGCTCGGCGATCTCCGGATCGGGCTCCAGTCCGCGGCGCACCCGCTGCTCGACGAGTTCGCCGAGCGCCCGGTACAGCGCGGTATCGGCGAGCCCGGTGGAATCGAGCACCGAGACGGCGTGTTCGGCCATGGTCCGGGACTGGCCGGGGAAGAAGTCCGGGTCCGCGCCGATCCCGTCGACAACGGCGAGCCGCAGCGGATCCTCGCGCATGGCCGCGCGCAGTTCCCCGATCACCTCGGCGGTGATCTGGTTTCCCCTGATCAGCGTGGTCGCCTCGATGAGCAGGGGCAGCCCGCGATCGAGCAGGCCGATGGGCAGTTCGGTGAACTCCACCGCCGCCAGCAGTTCGCACACCCGGTTGAAGGCACCGATGGAGAACTGCATGGCCGCGGTTTCCACCAGCCACACCGCGGTCTGCAGGTGCGCGGGCACATGGGCGAGCGCGCGTTCGGCGATGCGCGCGGCGGTCCCGATCTCCCCGCGCGCCCGCGCCCGCCGCGCCACACCCATCAGCGCGTCCGCGGTGCGCTCGTCCGCCCCGGGTTCGGCGGACAGCTGCAGATGCCGCGCCTGCTCGACGGGTTCCTCGACCACACCGGCCAGGCGCGCGTGCAGCTGCCGTCGCGCTCCCGGGGCCAGTTCCACCAGTGCGGCACTGCCCAGCATCGGGTGGCTCGGCTGCAGTTCCCCGTCCCGCTCCACAATGGCCAGTTCGGTGCTCGCCGCGTCGATCGCTTGCTGTGGTTGACATTCCCCGTCCAGCGCGCGCCGCACCTGATCCACCCGGGCCCGCCCGAACGCGGCGGTCGTGGCGAGTACATCCCGCGCGGGTTCACTGAGCCCGCCGAGCCAGGCGCGCACCTTGGCGGTGATGGATCGCGGTAGCGTGCCCGGTTCGCGCATCTCCAGTGCCCAGCCGGGATTGCCCCCGGTTTCCGCGCGCAACCGCTCGATGTCCGCGCCGTCCAGTTCGATTCCGTTGTCCCGCAACAGGTTCCCGAACTCCTGCGGGCCGAGCCCGTGCAGCTCCACCCGGCGCGCCCAGCTGAACGGGAGCGCGGTGGTGTGCGCGCCGAACGGTGCCGGGTACACCAGACCGGTGCCGAGCAGCGCGACCGGTGCCTCGCTGATCCGGCGCAGCCCGTAACCGAGCGCGAGCACCGATTCGGCGTCCATCCAGTGCACATCGTCGATGGCGAGCAGCAGCGGGCCACGGGCGGCCAGTTCGCGCAGCAGCATCGCGATCCCGGTGACCACGGCGAGCTGGCGCGGTTCGGCCGGCGCGCTGCTGCGCAGGAACACCACCTCGACCGCGGCGCGCTGGAGCTCCGGCAGGGTGGCGAGCAGTTCCTCGTCGACCACCTCGCCGAGCAGATCGTTGAGGCTCCCGTAGGCCATGCCCGATTCCGGGGCGGCCGCGGAGGTGCGCAGCACGGTGCGCCCGAGCGAACGCGCGTGCGCCACCGCCTCGTCGAGCAGCGTGGTCTTGCCGATGCCCGCTTCACCGGTGATCAGCAGCGGTGTGTCCGGCCAGTCCCCCTCGGCGAACGCCCGCAGCTCGGCGCGCTTGGCGATGCGTCCGGCAGGCTCGGGAATCTCCCTGCCGGAAACGGGCATGCTCTCACTCCGTGGATGGGCGTTATTTCGCAACGCTCACTTTACCGAGAAAGCCGTCCCCGGGTGGGCCGGGCTTGACCTCGGTCACGGTCATAGCGGAAGGATGCCTGTTATGAGCCTATCTGGCTGATTCGCCCCGTTTCCTGGTCGAGCTAACCTTGCTGCTTCTTCTTCGGCGGACGTTCCCCGATCACCGGCGGCGGCAGGTGTTCGTCCTCGGCGGCGAACAGCTCGGAACTGCGCGGCATCAGCTTGTTGCCCTTGTGCTCCTTGTCGCCGCCCTGGCCGCCGCCTGCGCCGCCACCCATACCGCCGCCACCCATCGGGGCACCGCCGGTCTGGCCGCCGCCGGAACCGCCGCCGGGACCACCGGCTCCCGGGGCACCACCCTGGTTGGGCATGCCCTGCGCCGGTGTCGGGCTGGCCCCGCTGACCGGCCCCTGGCCCGGGGTTTGCGCGTCGACCTGCTGACCGGTCGGCGCGCTGCCGCCTCCGGTCGCACCGCCACCGGCACTGCCCGCGTCGTAGCCCTGCGCCGAAGGCATCGTGTGCTGCGCCGAGCTGACGTGCGTGGGCGAAAGCCCGTGCTTCATCGGCTCGGAATGCGTCGGCGAAAGCCCGTGATGGCTGGGATGCACCACCGGACCATGGCCGCCTTCGGCCGGATTGTGCAGCGGGTTGTGGTCGGAGGGCATCACCGGCCCTGGCCCCATCGGGATGTGCGGCAGCTTCGGCTCCGGCGCATCCGGGATGTGCGGGGTGTACGGCGCGGGCTCCTGCGGTTTGGACGGCCGCACCGGACCGGGCCCGCCATCGGGCACCTGCGGCGAACCGTGGTGCTGCGGGGTCAGCGGATCCGAGCCCTGCGGGGGCGGAGCGATCGGTGGCTTGGGTGGTTCCGGGGCGTCCGGGATCACCGGCTTGTAGGGCGCCGGTTTCTGCGGACGGCCACCCGCGGGACCGCCACCGCCACCGGGACCACCGCCGCCCGGTCCACCCATCGGCGGCATCGGTGGCTGAGGTGGTGGCGGGGTCGGCGGGTTGGCGCCGCCGGGCGACTGGCCCGGTCCGGTCGGCGGGATGTTCACGCCCTGCGGCGTCGGGGTGTCCGGAATGTTCGGCACGTAGCCCTGCGCCGAAACGCCCTGCTGCGGACCGTTGCCGAGGTTCGGCGGAGCGCCGGGGGACTGTGGCGGCGAAACCGGTGGTGGCTGCATCCCGGGCGGTTGCCCGGCGGGATCGCCCTGCCCCTGGCCGAATCCGGCGTACTGGTACTGCTGCCCGCCGCCCGGAGCACCCTGCACTCCCGGAGGGGGCGCGCCCTGATCGCCGCCGCCCTGGAAACCCTGATAGCCGTACTGGGCCGCCGCTCCGCCCGGGGCCTGCGGGGGTACCGGCGCACCGCCGCCACCGCCTTGGAAACCCTGGTAAGCGGGGCCACCGACCGGGGCGCCGCCGTTCTGCAGCGCGGGATCCTGACCGCCACCGCCGCCTTGGAAGCCCTGGTAGCCGTACTGGGTCGCGGGCCCGCCGCCGTTCTGCAGTGCCGGATCCTGACCGCCGCCACCCTGGAAACCCTGGTAGCCGTACTGCGGCCCGGGCCCGCCGCCGTTCTGGAAGGCGACGTCCTGGGCGTCCCCGCCCTGGAAGCCTTGATAGGTGTTGTCCACGGGCGGTCCCCCGCCGTCCTGCAGCTGGACGGAACCGTCACCGCCCTGGAAACCCTGATAGCTGGTGCCGGATTCGCCGCCCGGGGCGCCGTTCAGATCCGGCTCGGAGTCACTGCTGTTGAACCGTTCCGTGGCGCTGGCCAGCTCCTGCACGATCGAGACCAGGGTCTCCAGCCGCTCCGCCATCCGCGCGAGTGCCGCGGCGAGCTTGGCGATCTTCGCGGCGAGCTCGGCAGCCTTGGCCGCGGCCCTGCCGACCGCGACCCCGATGTAGATCGCCTCGGAGGCACCGAAGGTGATCGGCATCGCCGCCGCTGCCGCGATCGCGCCCTCGATCAGCTGCGAGATCAGGCTGCTGATCGCTTCCTTGACGATGTCGTGCATCGCGGTGACCAGTCCACCGGAGATGGAGGTGACCGATCCGCAGGCCTCGACCGCATTGCTCAGGGTGCGCAGTTCCTCGCCGAACTGGTCCATGCTCGAACCGAAGGCCTCGGAGGCGTCTCCGGACCACTGCGAGCGCACATCGCTGACATCGGAGTCATTGGTGTCGGCGAGCTCACCGAGCTGCTGGGAGAGCTGCTTGAGCTGGTCCACACTGGACTGCACGGCGTTCGCGTCACCGAGCAGTTTGTCCAGCGGCTCCTTGAGGAAGCTGATGTGGTCGAGCAGCCAGCCGACCCCGGCACTGAGCACCGAGCCGAGTGGATCGGCCATCGAGGAGGCGATATCGGCGACCTGGGAGACGTCGTCGATCACCTGACCGACGACATCCGGGCCCTCACCGCGCGCGCCCTGCTTGACCTCGTCGATCTTGCTGTTGTGCTGCGCGGTGGCGCCGCCGCCCTTAGCCATTCCGGCCTCCCCGATCGGTTATCCCACAAGGCTTCTCGTGTGCCCGGTTCACCATGGCGCGTTGTCTTCCTCGTCCTCGTCGTCCTCGACCACGCGCGGGCGCACGGGAGGCGCCGCGGCCGGGGGCGGTGCCGCCTCCTCCGCCTCGACCTCGGTGTTCACCCCGAAATCGGCGTTGTCCGCGTCGAGTTCGGCGAGTTCCTCCTCGTCCAGCGGAGGCTGGTAGCTCACGAACCGCGCCATGGCCTCGCCCTCGATGCCGAACTCGGTCATCGCCTGGGTGGCCTGTTCCGCTGCCTGGCGCTGGGCCGTGTGCACCGTCTTCATCACGAGCGCGCTGAGCTGGGTCGGGGTGTGTTCGCTGATGTCCTTGACGAACTCGATGCTGTGCAGCGCACCACTCGCGCCGACCTCCACGCGCACCGAACCGTCCGGTGAGCTGGCCCGGCCACTTGCCGTGCTGAGGTTCTCGGTCAGGGTTTCCGAGCGCTTCTGCAGATCCTGCATGCGCGCGGTGAAATCCTTGCTCCAGTTGTCTTCCACGGATTGACTCCTCTGGGTCTCAGGCTGCGGTTCAGGCGGCTTCGGCCACGGCTTCTTCGATCCGGCGCGCGATGCGGTTCGCATCGGCCGGGGTGATGCTCACCCATTCCCCGTCGTTGATCATCAGATAGCGGCCGGATTTCGTGTCGAAGAACGAGAGCACCATGCCCTCTCTGCTCTGCGTGCCGCGCCGGGGCAGCCGGGTGGACACCCCGAACTGCCCGCCGCGGACCCGTTCCTCGGCGATGGCGCAGACCCGGACCGCGTCCATCGCGGAAAGGCCGTAGCGCTGCAGTATCCGCGTCGCCTCGTCCTCCTGCCCCATGGCGAACGGATCCGGTGGCGCCTCCCCGGATTCGGCCTCGGCGATCTCCAGGAAAGCCCGCAACGGCACGGGAAAACTCTGCCCGGGACCGGCCGGGGTCTCCGGGAACAGGGACAGCAGCACCGTGCCCAGCGGCAGATCGATCGAGCGGACGATCACCTCCCCCGCGTCGATCATCACCAGCAGGCAGTGATCCCCGTCGTGCGCGGCCACCGCGCGCACCACGCCGCCGTCGAAGGCGAGCACATCCACGAGATGGCGCGCCGAGGACACCTCGGAGAGCAGCCTGGCCAGCGTGCCGTCGATCCCGTCCGGATCGGCGAAGCCTTTGCCCACAAGGGATTCCCTGGCCTGTTCGAACAGTTCGGCGCGCTCGGCCATGGTCTTGCCGTGGCGCACCAGTTCGACCGGGTAGGGCATTTCCCCGATTCCGAGCTCTTCGCACACGTAATCGTATTCGAGGAAGGAGAGCACGTACTCCACACCGCGAGGCACCAGGAACTCCTTTACCGATCAGGCATTCGGCGCCGGCGGGCGCTTCTTCTTGGGGGTTCCGCCGATCACCGGGGGCGGCAACCGATCGGCTTCGGGTACGGCGAACACGTCGTCTTCTTCCTGCAGGTACCCCTTGCGCTTGTGCTCGGCATCCCGTTCACCGCGCGCGCCGCCGGTACCGGGCGCACCGGCCCCGGTTCCCTTGCCCGAACCGCTGCCCTGCGCAGAGTTCGCCTGACCGCCCGGTTCGGAGACGCCACCGCCGCGTGCCCCGGTCCGCTGCCCGGGTTCGAGCGCTTCCCGCGCGCCCCCGTTCGCGGCGGAACCGCCTCGCGCCACTCCCTCACGCGGAGCGTTCGCCGTGCGCGCCCCTTCTTCTCCCGGTGGCACCGCGCCGGGACGGCCGCCCGGCCGGGGCGCTCCGCCACGCGAACCCGGACCGCTCTCCGAGCTACCGGGCCCGGTTCCGGACGTGCCCGGCCGGGGTCCGTATCCGGGCCGCGGGCCGGAACCCGGGCGCGGACCGTACCCGGGGCGGGGACCGGAGCCCGGCTCGCCGGGACGCGGTCCGTAACCGGGGCGTGGGCCGGAACCCGGGCGCGGTCCGTAACCGGGGCGCGGTCCGGAACCGGGCCCTCCGGGACGGGGACCGCCGCTGGGACCGGTTCCTCCTGGGCCGGGCAGCATCGGCCCCGGCCCCCCGAAGGACGGTCGCGGCGCCGGATTCGGTTGTTGCGGGCCGGGTCCGGCAGGTGGCGTCCCGGTCGGCGGTGCGGTACCGGTCGTCGGGGTTCCCGAGGTGGTCGTGGTGCCCTGCGGGCCACTGCCCTGTCCGGGCTGCGGGTTCGGATCGGGGGCCTGATTCGGGTTCGGATTCGGTTCCGCGCCCGGTCCGGCCGGTGGCTGGTGCGCCGCGGGCGCGGCGGGGTCACCGTGCTGCCGCGGGGTAGGAGCGGCGGGTCCGGTGTTCGGCGGCGCGGACTGCGCGGAGAGCGGGGTGCCCGCCTGCCGCGCCTCCTTGTGCACCACCGGGCGCGGCGGGATGTACTGCGGCACCGTGGAATCGACGTGTTTGGAGCTCTCCTCCATGGTGTTCATGACGTCGACGGCCTGCTGGTGCGCGGTGTTCGCCTGCTGCACCTTCGCGTGCATATCGGTCAGCCCACCCGCGAGGTCACCGATCCCGCCACCGCCGAAGGGCTGGGCGAGCTGCTCGTAGTTCACGTTGACCGGCTCGGGCATCTTGGCGCGCGCGGTGGCCACGATCTCGGCCTGTTTGCGGACGGGTTTGGCCATCGCGACCGAGGTGCGCGCGGCCTGGTTGCCCCAGTTGATCAGCTCGTCGATCGCGAACCGGGCCGACTCCGCCGAGGACCCCTTCCAGTTCTCGGTGTGCTTGCGCACGGTCGAGGCGAGCGAATCCATGTGGTCGGTGATCTCGTTGCCGAGCTTCTCCCACTCCACCGCGCGGTCATAGGCCTGCTGCGGGTCGCTGTTCTGGTGCACGCCGTTGTACAGCTCGGCGTGCGACATCGCGGCCCAGTTGCCCTGCTGGTTGACCACCCGGTCGGGGCCGACCACGATCGATTCGAGCAGATGACCCCAGAAGCCCTGATTGCCTTCGGGATCGGTCATGCCTGTTCACCCACGTTCGGCACCTTGTTCAGCATCGCGCGGTTCTGGTCCTCGGCACCCGCGTAACCGTCGAGCACCGCCTGCAGCGCGGCGACCGCGTCCCCGACCGAGTCCCGGTACTGCGCGAGCACCGCAACGAGGGCGGTCTCGGTGCCGTCGGCGCGGCCGGAGAATTTCCCGGACATCGCCTCGCCGACCCACTGCGCGCCGAACGGAAGCGGTGCGGCGAGCTGCTTCCCCCGCTCGATCCAGTCGTTGATCCGGTCCATCTGCGCGGAAAGGGTCCGGTGCAGCGCGCGGCCGTCCTCAAGGTCGATGCGCAGGTGTCCCGATTCCGCCTCGGCACGCATCTGCTTGGTCCGCTGCTCGAGCGCCGACGCCGCCGAGGACAACCGGTCTATGGCGTCCTCGGCCGCCACAGTCCTCGACGAGCCCGGTTCAGCCATCACAGTCCTCCCCTGCCAGTCGTCACCATCAGTGATCGTAAGCAGGGTGCCAACCGCCCAGCATCGGAGAAACTACCGAGATCGCCGAGGCAGCCCCTCACGCCGGACCGCGCACGAACCGGGAAACTACGGAGATCCCAGTGTGCTGACCTGTGAGTTCATTACCTATCCGGTCAGCTCGAAGTGCCAGACCACGGTCACCGGACTGCCGTACCGCGCCGCGCTCGCGGCTTCCGGGACGAGCGCGGCGAGGCTCCACGGCCACAGTTCCCACGGGCCGAGCTCGGTCGCCGCCTCCGGAGCCGGTTCCGGATAGCCACGCGGCTCCACGCAGTCGAGCACCCCGAATCCCTGTGCGAGCGCGGCGCGCAGATAGTCCCCGGTCAGGTGCTGGTGTGCGGGCAACCGGCCGCGGGCACCCCGCTCATCGCGCACTTGGGGCACCAGAACGCGAAACACCGATTCCTGATGCAGATCGGAAATGATGAGCCGACCACCTTTCCGGAGCACCCGCGCGAATTCCGCGAACACGGGTTCGAGATCCGGAACGTGCACCAGGGCGAGCGCGCACACCACGGTGTCCACGGAATTTTCGGCCAGCGGAATTCCGTCCACCGAGCCGAGGTGGAATTCCGCTCCCGGAACACGCTTCCGCGCGTGTTCGAGCATTTCCGCGGAGCTGTCCACCCCGATCACCCGATGCCCGAGACCGGTGAGATGCTCGGCATAACGACCGGTTCCACAGGCCGCATCCAGCGCGGTTCCCGGATCCCGGTCGGCGAGGAAGCCGTGCACGATGGGCTCCTCGAAATCGAAGAGCGTATTCGGTTTCGCATCGTAGGTCTGCGACCAGATCCGGTAACCGGAATCGGAATCGACTCGTTCCACCGGAACCGCGGAATCGGCCAGCCGCTCATCGGCGAGCAGTTTCCGCACCTCGGCGATCCGGGCCTCGGTGAATTCCTTGTCGTATTCCCCGCCGAAAGAACGCAACAGGGCGATTCCCTCGATTCCCAGTAGATAAGCGAGTGGGTGCTCGTAGATCATGGGAGCACGGTAGCCAGCAACGCATCCCCGGACCACCGGATTTCCGCTGCCCACTCCACCGATCGGTGGAGCCGGGAAACCGGAGGATCGGTCGATGCGCGCACCCGCGCCGGGCAGCAGAATCGACGGCATGACCGAGATTCATCGTGCACTGCGCCTGCCGAAAGCGCTGGTGGGCACCTATCTCGCGATCAGCGTGCTCACCGTGATCGCGGCCGTGGTGCTGCGCGACAATCCGGCGCTGGTCACCGATGCGGTGTGGATTCGCACGATCATCGTGGTGCTGACCGGGGCCTTGATGCTGAGCTTCGCGGTCGGCGCGACCCGTGGTTCGGCGAAGTCCTACCTGCGACTGCGCGTCTCCTCGGCGGTCATGGTGGTCGCGATCGCGGTGCTCGTCGCGCTGCCGGGCTTTCTCCCGCTGTGGGTGCGGATCGAACAGGGAGTCTGCGGGCTGCTCCTGCTCGGCGTGGTCGTCCTGGTCAACGGCCAGCGCGTGCGCGGGCTGTTCGCGCGCACCTGAACTACATTGGCCGGGTAGCCGGGTTCGGGGAGGAGTGGCGCGATGCGATCTTGGGAGGAGCACCGGCATCCCGTGATCACGGTGCTCCCGTGGGCACTGCTTGCCGCGCTCGCCGGGTTCACCGTTGCCGAGAAGCACGGGGAGCCGGGCTCGCTCGCCGTGGATCTCGGGCTGTGCGGACTGGCCGCGCTGTGGATGCTCGTCCTGTTCGCCCTGCGTCCCGCCTGGCGGCTGCGCCCGATCCTGATGACCGTGTTCGTGTCCGGCCTGCTCGTGATCATGGCGGCGCTCGTGGTCCGGGATCCGTGGTTCGGGGCGTTCGTGCCCGCCGCGTACGTCTACGCGTTCCGCCTGATTCCGTGGCCGTGGCAGCTTCCGCTGATCGCCGCGGTCGCGCTGATCGCAGGAACCGCGCAGGCCGCCGAGATCGACAAGAGCACCACACTCGGCATGCTGAGCTTTTTCGCCGTACTCCTGGTGAACGTGGTGCCGATGTGTGTGTTCGCCTGGCTGGTCTGGCTCAGCGCGCGGCGCAGCGCGGAACGGGAGAAGGCACTCGAGGACGTGCGCGAGGCCAACCTCCAGCTCGGGGCCACCCTCGCGGAGAACGAGCGGCTGCACGAACAACTGCTCGACAAGGCACGCGAAGCCGGAGTACACGACGAACGCCGACGCATGGCACGGGAAATCCACGACACGCTCGCTCAGGGACTCACCGGGATCATCGCCCAGCTGCGGGCCGCCGAACAGGTGCCGGAGAACCAGCGGGAGTGGCGCCGTCACCTGGCGTCGGCGACCGACCTGGCACGGGAAAGCCTCGCCGAGGCACGGCGTTCGGTGCACGCGCTGCGCCCGGAACCACTGCGCACCGCGCGGCTGGACGAGGCGCTCGCCGAGGTCACCGAACGGTGGTCGGCCCGCACCGGAATACCGGCCGAACTCACCACGACGGGCACCGCGCGAGCGCTCGGCGCCGATACCGAGACCGCGCTGCTGCGGGTGGCCCAGGAAGCGCTCGCGAACGTGGCCAGGCACGCGCGGGCGAACCGGGTCGGGGTCACCCTGTCGTATTTCGCCGAGGAGGTCGCCGTGGACGTGCTCGACGACGGCCGCGGTTTCGAACCGGGCGCCCGGAACGGGGAAACCGGATTCGGCCTTTCCGGGATGCGCCAACGAGTCGAGGGAGTCCGCGGCACACTGCAGGTGGAATCCAGGCCGGGTGCCGGGACCGGGATCTCCGCCCGGGTTCCGGCAGGTACAGAGGAGCGGTCGTGACCACAGCCATCACCCTGCTGATCGCCGACGACCACCCGGTCGTGCGGGACGGGTTGAGCAGCATGTTCGACCGTGATCCCGGGTTCACCGTGCTCGGCCAGGCCGCGGACGGCGCGGAGGCGGTGCGGCTGGCCAGCACGCTGCGCCCCGATGTGGTGCTGATGGACCTGCGCATGCCGGGAACCGACGGGATCACTGCCATCACCGAACTCGCGCGCGCCCGCGTTCCGGCGCGGGTATTGGTGCTCACCACCTACGACACCGACAACGACGT
This sequence comes from Sciscionella sediminilitoris, assembly GCF_000737195.2. GTDB lineage: Bacteria > Actinomycetota > Actinomycetes > Mycobacteriales > Pseudonocardiaceae > Sciscionella > Sciscionella sediminilitoris. The sequence continues at coordinate 79,951 of NZ_JALM01000021.1, read as the reverse complement.
GCTTCCCGCGATCGAGGCGGGCGCGACCGGTTACCTGCTCAAGGACGCGCCGCGCGAGGAATTGCTGCGCGCGGTCCGGGCCGCGGCCGCGGGGGAGTCGGTGCTGTCCCCCTCGGTGGCCGCACGGCTGATGAACCGGGTGCGCGCCCCGGAGACCGGGCCGCTTTCCGCGCGCGAACGCGAAGTCCTCGGCCTGATCGCGCAGGGCAACACCAACCGCGAGGCCGCGGCGCGGCTGTTCATCACCGAGGCCACCATCAAGACCCATCTGCTCAACATCTACGCCAAGCTCGGGGTCGGTGATCGCGCCGCCGCGGTCGCCGTGGCCTACGAGCGCGGGCTGCTCGGCTGAGCGCCCACGGCACCGGCCGATCGGCGGGGCACTGGAAATGGCGCGTCAATCGGCGTGGGAGCGATTCTCCGGCAATTGTTAATGCGATTCACCCGACGAAAGTAAGTTGATGGTCACGCTTCGTGTCAATATTCTCGATCGTCACGCAGACTGATTTACCGGACCATTCTGGAGTGACTATCATGCGCTTCCGCAGAACCGCGTTCACCGCCGCCACGGTCGCAGCAATCGCGATTCCGGTATCCATCGGTGCGCCGATGGCTTCCGCGGCCTCCCCCTCGGTCAAGGAAGTCACCATCACTTACAACGTTTCCGCCGCACCGACTTATGCTTCGGTGATCCGCGAAGGTGTCTCGCACTGGGGCGCGCTGCACAATGTGCGTTTCTCCGAGTCCTCGGGCGGCGCGATGCTGAACTACCACGAAGGAAATTTTCAGCAGGGCTCCTACTACACCGGGAACGGGCACGGCAACGGTGATATCTACATCGACAACCGGCAGGCCCAGCAGTTCGACCAGACGCGTATCACCGCGCACGAGACCGGGCACGATCTCGGCCTTCCGGACGACTACCAGGGTCCGTGTTCGGAACTGATGTCCGGCGGCGGCCCCGGGCCGAGCTGCACCAACAGTTACCCGAATCAGCAGGAGCTCGCCCAGGCGGACGCCAACTTCGCGAACGGGATCACGAACGGCGCCCGGGATCGTAAGATCGTCGTCGTCGGCTTCTGAGCCCGAACCCGCCCGAGATCACGGAAACCCGCGGCACCGCTCCCCGGAATACCGGTCAGTCCCCGAGTATTCCGGGGAGCACCTCGTCGATCAGCCGAAGCACTTCGGCGGTCGTCGCCGGAGCACCGAACAACACGATCTTCAGCCGGTCACGTCCGGGATCGTGCACCGTCTGCACCTGCAGCGGATCGCCCTGCCCGCGCCCGGTGTTCACCGCGGTGAGCACGAGGGTGCCGATCCGGTCCGCGGCATCGGCGTCCACGCCTTCGAGCTGCACGATGCTGGACACCTCGACCGAGGAATCCGGCCGCGCACCGGTCCGGCCGGTCAGCGCCTCGAGGTCGGCGCGCGCGATCCGGTACTGCTTGCCGATGCGCACCGCCGCGAGTTTGCCCGAGCGGATGTAGGCGCGCACGGTACGCACATGCAGGCCGAGGCGTTCCGCGACCTGCTCGACCGAATACATTTCCTCCGTCATCGCCGTCCAATATAGGCACCCGGGTAACTGTTCCGTGGAGCAGAACGCGCGGTTGCCCCGGCGGCGTCCGCGCGGGCACGGTCGAGGCGATCCTGCGAAGGAGGCGCCGCCGTGCCCGGGCAGTCGACCATTCCCACCGCGGACGGAGCGGTTCCGGTCCTCGGTCACCTGATGCCGCTGCTGCGCGACCCGTGGACGTTTCTGCGCGCCCTTCCCGAACAGGGCGATCTGGTGCGAGTGCGGCTCGGGCCGGTGCACGCGGTCCTGGTGTGCGATCCGGGGCTGGCCACCCGGATGCTGGACGACCCGGCGTTCCGCGGGAGTGCGCCGGATCCGGGGGTACTGCGCTTTCCCGAGGCCGCGCGCCGGCGCAGCGCACGGATCGAGGAGGTGCTGGATTCCTGGTCCGCCGGGCAGATCATCGACGTGTTCCCGGAAATGCGGCGGATGGCCACCTCGGAGACGATCGCCGCCGCGGTGACCTCGGCGCTGTACCTGCTGACCCGCGATCACGAGGCCCGCGCCCGGATCCGCGCGGAGCTCAACGCGGTGCTCGCCGGGCGCGTGGCACGCGATACCGATCTGCCGTACCTGGAGCACACCGGAAGGACGGCCGGGAAGACGCTGCGGCTGTGGTCGCCCGGCTGGTTCGTGTCCCGGATCGCGGAGACCGGCACCCGGCTCGGCGGCTACCCGGTCCCCGCGCACACCCGGCTGCTCTACAGCCCCGCGCTGCTGCAGCACCGGATGAATCTCGATCCGGACAGCACACCGCGCCACCGGGACACACCCGAGACCACGCTCGTGCTGGCCTCGGTGCTCGCGCGCTGGTCCCCGAAGCCGATGTCCGCGATCCCGCCGCGCCCGCGCCTGACCCGGGCTCCGCGTCCGGACGGACTGCGGATGCGGCTGCGCCCGGCACCCGTTACGGTGCCGCACCGCTGAAGCTCAGCCGAGCTTGGGCGGCCACTGCCGGTTGCGCTCCTCGATCGCTTCCCAGCTCGCTGGGACGACCCGGTCGCGCGCCTCGGGGACCCCGTCCTGAGCGACGGCCACCAGCGGGCGCATCACTTCCTCGTAGCGGCCGAACGCCTTCTCCAGCTCACCGGCGCAGCTCGCCCATTCGGCGGCCAGGATGTCCGCGCCGATCATGGCAAGCGGGGTTCCCTGGCCGGAGAAGAACGACGGGGCGAAGGCCGAGTCGCCGAGCAGCACCACGCGTCCACGGGACCAGCCGTCCAGGTGGATCTGGCTGGCCGAGTCGAAGTAGAAGTCCTCGGACTTCTTCAGCACCTCGAGCATTTCGGGAACCTTCCAGCCACGCACCTCGGCGTAGGCGTCCAGCACGATCCGCCGCTGCTGCTCCACATCGTGGTAGTCGTGCGGGATTTCCGGGGACAGGAAGGTGAAACCGCCGCCCGTCCAGCTCGGGTAGTCACTGACGAGGGCCGAACGGCCGGGCTCACTGTACACATAGGACTCACCATCGGCGCCGAGTTCGTCCGGGAGGGAGAGGATCCCGTAGTACACGCCGAGATGGCGCCGGTACCGGTCCTCCGGCCCGAACACCAGTCGCCGGGTGTTGGAGTGGATCCCGTCCGCCCCGATCAGCAACTCGTAGCTGCCCGTGCGACCGCTGGCGAACCGAACTTCCACGGCCGCACCGGTATCGGTCAGCTCCTGGATCGAATCCTCGAACACGAAGGTGACCTCGGGATCGATCGATCCGTACAGGATGTCGATGAGGTCCTCGCGGAACAGCTCCAGATCGTCCGAGCTCAGCTGCGGGAGCTCGGTGGGCAGCGTGCCGACCCTGGCCCCTTCCGCGTTCACGAGATGAGTGAACGCCGTCCGCTGTGCCGCACCGGTCTCGTGCGCGACCAGCGCGTCCCGGATGCCCATCCTGGCCGCCACCTCCAGGGCGTCGCCACGCACGTCGATCGGCGCCCCGTGCCTGCGCAATTCCGGCGCCCGCTCCACGACGGTGACCTCGGCGCCGTGCGCGGCGAACCGCTGCGCCGCGCTCAGGCCCGCGATGCTGGCCCCGCTGATCAGGATGCCCATGGCGATCACTCCTCTCGAGAAATTGCATGCAATCAACTTCAGTGTGCATGAAATCTTGCCCGTGTTCGACTATCGATGATGTGATCTCCGTCCGGCACCGAACGAACGGCGAATGGGAGGCGGCAATGGCGGAAAGCGGCCACACCCCGCAGGTCGTCGAAGAGCTGACGGTCTCGCTCGGCGACCGGATCGCCAACGGGGAGATCCCGCTCGGCGGCTGGATCCGCCAGGCGAAGGTGGCCGCGGAACACAACGTGAGCCGGACCCCGGTGAGCCTCGCGCTGAACCGGCTCGAGGCGATCGGCGTCCTGGAGCGGGTGCCCAATCGCGGATTCCGGGTCCGTTTCCCCTCTTATCGGGAGATCATGGAAGTGGTCGAGGTGCGCGAGCTGCTGGAAGGGCGCGCCGTCGCGCTCGCCGCGGAACGGATCACCGAGGCGCAGTTGCGGCAACTGCGGGACTCGGTCACCGAGCTCCGCGAGGTCGTGCGGATGATCCGGGACGGCGAGGATCCCGAGGCCGCGGCCGCGCAGTGGCAGCACTCCTACGGGAGCTTCCACCGCACGATCTTCGAGGCGGCGGGCAACAGTCAGCTACAGGGGATCTCCGATGCCCTCTACCGCAAGGTGCCGCGCGGCATCACCTGGCGGGCGCTGCAGAACGATCCGCGCATGCTCACCCGGATCGCCGACGAGTGCGAACACATCGCCACGGCCATCGACAACCGCGACGCGATCTCGGCACAGGAACTGACCGTGGCGCACATCGAGGCGGTCCGCGACTTCACCCTGGCCCACCTGCCGTCCCCGGACTGAGCCGTGCCGGTTCCGGGGTGAACCATGCCGCCCCGGAACGGTCCTCGCACGGGCGGCGCATCGGCGCGTCTGCGGGGCCGGGCCCTCACGGCGAACCGGGCTGGTTGCGTTGCCTGCGGCCGTTGACGGTGTCCCGGCGGAGCTGACCGGCGTGGTTGGTGAGGTCTTCGATTTCACGCGCCAGCTCGGTGTGCTCGGTCAGATAGGGCCGCGTTTCGGCCAACGGGGTGAGGAGATCGGCGGGATCGTCGCTGCCCAGGGCCGCTCCGAGCAGATCGGCGCGGGCGCGCCCCTGCTCACCGAGTCCGTCGAGCGCGTTGACCTGACCGGCGATCGAGCGCAGCAGGCCGGCGTTGTCCCGGGCCCAGGCGTGCACGGCTCGATCTCCCGCGCGTTTCTCGCGTCGTTCCGTGACACGTGCCTCGCGATTGGTTTCACCGGTGCCCGTGGGCTGGACACGAAGGTAGCGTCGTTCGGCGGCCTGCCTGCTGGCCACACCGAGGGCGGGGGCGAGCTCGACCCAGCTGGCCCCGCGATCCCGGGCGGCCCTGATCAGTTCCGGCTCCCAGCGGCCGAGGTGTTCCCGCAAAGCGCGCAGCCGGATCAGCGCTTCGAACAGCCGCGGAGTGGACGCCCCGCCACTTTCGGCGGCCGCAAGCGTTTCCGCGATCGAGCTCGCCAGCTCCGCCGGATCGTCATCCATACTCGTCATCCTCCTGACGACGATCTACTTGTCGTCATGACGATGACATGCTACAGATGGAGACGCAAGCACAGGCGAGGGCCCACCGCCCGACCAGAGAGCCGTGATCATCGGATAACAGCACGCGAACCGGAAAGGGTTGTTCGGAAAGTGAACCTCTCGATCCATCCTCCGCTGAATCACCGTCACCCCGCTCATCGGGCATTACGCCAGTACCTCGCGGACGTCGCCGCCGAATTCGGCATCGGGCTGGAATCGGCCACCATCGAGGAACACGCACCCGTCTCGGCGTATCTGGCACTGGACATCCACCTCGGCGCCCAGTCCTCCGGATTCGCCGCACTGCTCTGGGACGAAGAACGCGGATGGGCCCTGGCGGCCGAATCCGCCGATGGCCGCACGCTCACCCCGATCGCGCAGCTCGACAGCGACACGATCGCGCCCGGCCCCACGGAGGTCGCCGCCTTCGTGCGCAGCGCAAGCCGCGCCGTACGGCGGGAACACGGCAGACCGCCGAACCGGATCCGTCGCGCCAACGGTGCCGATGCCCTGCTCGCCGAACTCGACGGCTACCTTCCCGCCGAACAGTTCCCCCGCATCACACCACTTCCCGGGCTGCTCGCGGTGTCGTGAACGCCCGTCCGGCGGCGAGACCGCGCTGGGCCGGGCGAGCAGGGAACGCCGCTCCGAAAGCTTGACTGATCGAACGTATGTTCTAAGCTGCCCGCGTGCAGATGTCGTTGTTCTCCGCGGAGGCCAACCCACCGCGCCCCGCCGATCTGGCCGGGGTGCTGTGCGGGGCGGGCACCGCGGAGCTGTTCGGCAAGGGCACGGCGGGCCGGTTGTCGGTCCCGGTGGATCAGCGCTGGCGGCTCTCCGCGCTGCGCGCCGAGTTCGCGGCCCGCGGGGTGACCAGCGCGAACGACGGAGACAAGCGTTTGCGCACCCCGTTTCGCACCGATCTGGCCACCCTCGCGGCCAGCTGGTGCGAGGGCGCGCACAAGTCCGTCCCCGACCAGTTCCGGCTGGACGGGGCCGCGCTGCGGCTGTGGGCGCTGGCCGCGGGCGCGGAGACCGAGCGCGGCTACCGGCTCACCCTGGACCCCGAGGCGCCGCAGACCCACGAACCATTGGCGGCCGCGCTGCGTGAGCTCGGCGTCGGCAGCCGCCCGGTGCACCAGCAGGACGGCAATCCGGCGCTGCTGGTGCAGGGCAGGCGGCGGCTCGAACGGTTCCGCGAGCTGATCGGCGCGCTCAGCCCGAATCGCTGACCCGGCCCGCGCGCACGCACCACCGCCGGGTCACCCCGATGTCCTCGAGGAACGCCTCGTCGTGACTGGCCACGAGCAGCGCGCCGCGGAACCCGGCCAGCGCCTCGGTCAGCTGCTCCACGCTGGCCAGGTCCAGGTTGTTGGTCGGCTCGTCGAGCAGCAGCAACCGGGGCGCGGGCTCGGTGAGCAGCAGGCAGGCCATGGCCAACCGGAAGCGTTGCCCACCGGAGAGCGCGGCCGCGGGCAGTTCCACCGTGCCCCCGCGCAGGTGGAACCGGGCCAGTCCGGCGCGCGCCTGCCGCGGGCTCAGCTCCGGGACCGCCCGCCGCAGGGTGTCCAGCACGCTCGGTCCACTCGACACCTGCGCCTCGGGCAACTCCAGCCGCTGCGCCAGGTACCCGGCAGGCACCGGAACACCGGCAGCGAGGATCGCGCGCAGCAGCGTGGTCTTCCCGGAGCCGTTCGGGCCGAGCACCGCGATCCGTTCGGGCCCGCGTACCAGCAGCCCGCCATGCCGGAGCACGACCTGCCCGCTGGGCACCTGCGTCTCGGGCAGGTCGACGCGGATGCGCTCCTGCTCGCGCACCCCCGATTTGGCGCGATCCAGCTCGGATTCGGCCTCGGCGAGCTTGCCCTCCTGCATGATCCGGTGCTTGCCCGCGGACACCTGCGCCTCCTGGGCGCGCAGCTTCATGATCACCTTCGGCCTGCGCTTGTTCACGAAATCCGCATGGGCATACCGCTGCCTGCGGGCCAGCTTCGTGCGAGCCTCGATGAGCTGGCGTTTCTCCCGGCGCACCTCGGCCCTGGCATCGCGCACCCTGCGCCGCGCGGCCTCCTGCTCGGCCTCGACGGCCGCTCGGTAATCGGTGAACGTCCCGGCGAAGGTGCGTAACCGCCCCGCGCGCAGTTCGGCGATCCGGTCCACCCGGTCCAGCAGTTCCCGGTCATGACTGACCACCAGCAGCACCCCCGGCCACTCGGCGACCGCGGTATAGAGCCGTTCCCGTGCCTCCCGGTCCAGGTTGTTGGTGGGCTCGTCGAGCAGGGTGATCGCGGGACGGCGCAGCAGCAGGCCCGCGATCCCGGCGAGCACCGTCTCCCCACCGGAGAGGGTGGCCACGGTCCGGTCCAGCTCGGCGGGCACCCCGAACTCGCGCAGCATCGCCGCGGCGCGTTCCTCGACCTCCCAGTCCTCCCCGAGCTCCCCGAGCGCACCGGCATCACCGCGCTCGACCGCCCGCAGCGCCGCGCGTTTCCCGGCGATACCGAGCAGTTCGGCGAGGGTGGCCGCGGGATGCGGTTCCTGGGGCAGCTGACCGACATCGCCCGCCACGCGCACCGAGCCCGAACCGGGCGTCAACTGACCGGCGATCAACCGCAGCAGGGTGGTCTTCCCGGAACCGTTCTCCCCGATCAGGCCGGTGCGCCCGGAGCCGAAGGCGGCATCGAGCTCGTGCAGCACCCGGGTCCCGTCCGGCCAGGCGAACCCCAGCCGGGAACAGACGACAGCATTCGTAGACATGACAAACCTCCGCGAAAACGTGCGATTCGGCGCGTTGTTCAGCGGAGGTTGTCCATGCCCTGCAGGCTACGTCCGCCGCGGCGCGGACGCATCCGGTTTTTCCCGGCTCAGCCGGCGTGCGGTTTGGTCAGCGTGCAGCCCTGCTTCGACAGGTTCAGCTTGGATCCCTCGAAGCATTTCGGCAGCGCATCGGTCTGCTGGCCGTAGTTCTGGCCCTTGTGCACCGTGATGTTGCCCTGCTTGTCGACCTCGCACGGGTTGTTCAGGGTGCAGCGCTGCCCGTCGTCATTGCCGGTGTTGTTGATCCCGACCATGCTGGTGCCGTCCGCGGCGATGATCGGCGAGCCCGAGGTGCCGTGCTTGGTGGTGCACTCCTTGGTGTAGCGAATGGAGTTCTTCCAGGTCCAGTCCGCCTCCTTGAGCTGGGGCACGAACCCGTCCACCGAGCAGTTCCACTTCTCGGTGAAGTACCCGGAGGCCACGGTGATCGGGTCACCCTGCTTGGCCTGGTTCGCGGACAGATTCAGCGGCTCGATCCCGGTCTGGGACTTGATCTGGTCGTAGGTCTTGTCCAGCGAGTACAGCGAGACATCGGTATCGGTCATGGTGGCGTACACCAGAGTGGTGGCCTTCAGCGTCGCCTTCTGCGCGCCCGAGGCGTCGAGCAGCCCGAAACTCCGGGCATCGGGCTTGTTGACCAGCGCCACCCCCGGTTTGAGCGCATCGATGTCGTAGCAGTGCCCGTTGGAGATGGCCAGCGCCTTGTCCGTGCCCTTCGACTCGGGCATGCGCACCAGCGCGCCCGAGCAGTTGGACAGCTTCAGCGTGGCGTGGAAGTCGGGCGCGGCGCTCGGGCCGGTCGCGGCACCCGCGGGAACGGCGAGGGCGAGCGCGAAGCCGGTACCGGCCAGCACCGCGGTCGCCGTGGCGAGCAGGCGTTTCAGCATGAAGAAGCCTCCTGATCTACACATGGGGTGCACTTATCATGCGCTGTCCGGCACCGTGCGTCGTTCGTTCACTCTTCACGGTTAATTCGAAGGCGGTTTGCTGTGATTTCGGTCACGCCTCCGCAGGGCTGTGCTTGACGAACGGCGTTAACGCGAGTGAGCGCTGCCACGAAACGTGGGTAGCATCCGTGACCGGGACGTTTACTGTGTCGCGGTGGCATCGGCCGACTGGGGCGACGCGGCACCGAGGGGCAACCCGAATCGGTGACACACCGGGTCGTCCGAATGAGGTCGGCTCCGCGTGTTCGACTGGACCGGGTGCACACTGGCGTGCCGGAGGACCATACGGAAAGCAGGGGAGCTGTGGCAGGGACCAAGAGCGAGGCCGGTACCCGGCGACTCGTGATCGTCGAGTCACCGACGAAGGCGCGCAAGATCGCCCCGTATCTCGGCAACGGGTACATCGTGGACTCGTCCGCGGGTCACATCCGGGATCTGCCACGCGGTGCCGCGGACGTGCCCGCCAAGTACAAGGGCGAGTCCTGGGCGCGGCTCGGGGTCGACGTGGACAACGACTTCGCCCCGCTCTACATCGTCACCCCGGACAAGAAGTCCAAGGTCACCGAGCTCAAGGGGCTGCTCAAAGAGGCCGACGAGCTCTACCTCGCCACCGACCCCGACCGCGAGGGCGAGGCGATCGCCTGGCACCTGCTGGAGACGCTCAAGCCCAAGATCCCGGTCCGCCGCATGGTGTTCCACGAGGTCACCGAGGGCGCGATCCGCGCGGCGGCGGAGAACACCCGCGAGCTGGACAACGACCTGGTCGACGCGCAGGAGACCCGCCGCATCCTGGACCGGCTCTACGGCTACGAGGTCTCCCCGGTGCTGTGGAAGAAGGTCATGCCGAAGCTCTCGGCGGGCCGGGTGCAGTCCGTGGCCACCCGCATCGTGGTGCAGCGCGAACGCGAGCGGATCGCGTTCGTCTCGGCCAACTACTGGGACATCGCCGCGCAGCTCGACGCGGGCGCCGAGGCCGAGCCGCGCAACTTCGGGGCCCGGCTGGTCTCCATCGACGGGCAGAAGCTCGCCACCGGGCGGGACTTCGACGAGCGCGGCCAGCTCAAGGGCGAGGCAAGGGTGCTCGACGAGGCGGGCGCGCGCACCCTCGCCGAGGCGCTCACCGGGGCGGCGCTGCAGGTCTCCAGCGTCGAGTCGAAGCCGTACACCCGCAAGCCGTACGCGCCGTTCATGACCTCGACCCTGCAGCAGGAGGCGGGCCGCAAGCTGCGGTTCTCCAGTGATCGCACCATGTCGATCGCGCAGCGGCTGTACGAGAACGGCTACATCACCTATATGCGTACCGACTCCACGAACCTCTCGGAGACGGCGCTGACCGCGGCCCGTTCCCAGGCGCTGGAGCTCTACGGCAAGGACTACGTGCCGAACTCCCCGCGCCAGTACGCCAAGAAGGTGAAGAACGCGCAGGAGGCGCACGAGGCGATCCGTCCGGCGGGCGAGGCGTTCCGCACTCCCGGCCAGGTCGCCAAGGAACTGTCCCCGGACGAGTTCCGCCTCTACGAGCTGATCTGGCAGCGCACCATCGCCTCGCAGATGTCCGATGCGCGCGGGAACACCACCTCGGTGCGCATCACCGGGACCGCGAGCACCGGTGAGCAGTGCACCTTCGCCGCTTCCGGGCGCACCATCACCTTCCCCGGCTTCCTCAAGGCCTACGTGGAATCGGTGGACACCGAGGCGGGCGGCGAGGCCGACGACAAGCAGTCCCGGCTGCCCCAGCTCGCCGAGGGCGCCGCGGTCACCGCGACCGAGCTCACCCCGGACGGGCACAGCACCAACCCGCCCGCCCGCTACAGCGAGCCGAGCCTGGTCGGCAAGCTCCAGGAGCTCGGGATCGGGCGCCCCTCGACCTACGCGAGCATCATCAAGACCATCCAGGACCGCGGTTACGTGTGGAAGAAGGGTTCCGCGCTCGTGCCGAGCTGGGTCGCCTTCTCCGTGGTCGCGCTGCTCGAGCGGCACTTCGAGCGGCTGGTGGACTACGACTTCACCGCGGCCATGGAAGACGAGCTGGACACCATCGCCACCGGCTCGCAGCGCGGCGTGAACTGGCTGAACTCCTTCTACTTCGGCGGCGAGACCGGACCGGCCGGTTCGATCAGCCGCTCCGGCGGGCTGAAGAAGCTGGTGGGTACCGGGGTCGAGGACATCGACGCCCGGGAGATCAACTCCATCCCGATGCTCACCGACGAGGCCGGGCGCACCATCTACGTCCGGGTCGGCCGGTATGGCGCCTACCTGGAGCGGGACGGGGACGACGGCAACGCGCAGCGGGCGAACCTGACCGACGACCTTGCCCCCGACGAGCTGACCACCGAGATCGCCGAGAAGCTCTTCGCCACCCCGATGGAGGGGCGGACGCTGGGCACCGATCCGGTCACCGGGCACGAGATCGTGGCCAAGGAGGGCCGGTTCGGTCCATACGTGACCGAGATCCTGCCCGAACCGGCCGAGCCGGAGGAAGCTCCCAAGAAGGGCACCAAGAAGGCCGCGAAGCCGAAACCGCGCACGGGATCGCTGTTCAAGTCGATGAGTGTGTCCACGGTGACCCTGGACGAGGCGCTGAAGCTGCTCTCGCTGCCCCGCGTGGTGGGCACCGATCCGGACACCGGTGAGGAGGTCACCGCGCAGAACGGCCGCTACGGCCCTTATCTGAAGCGGGGCACCGACTCACGCTCGCTCACCGACGAGGAGCAGATCTTCACCGTCACCCTCGAGGAGGCGAAGAAGATCTACGCCGAGCCCAAGCGCCGTGGGCGCCAGGCAGCGGCGAAACCACCGCTCAAGGAGCTCGGCGAGGACCCGGCGACCGGTAAGCCCATGGTGGTCAAGGACGGCAGGTTCGGCCCCTACGTCACCGACGGCGAGTACAACGCCTCGCTGCGCCGCTCGGACACGGTGGAGGATTTCACCGCGGAACGGGCCGCCGAACTGCTCGCGGAGAAGCGCGCCAAGGGCCCCGCGCCCAAGAAGCGCTCCACCGCGAAGAAGTCGACCACCACCAAGTCGAGCACGAGCAAATCGGGCACGGGCAAGTCCACCGCGAGCAAGTCCACGGCGGCCAAGTCCACCGCGAAGTCCAAGGCGACCTCCTCGAAGTCCAGCTCCTGAGCCGGACTGGCGTTAGGCTTGGATTCGTGACGGACCCGCACGTGGCCGAGGACTACGACTCCCCGTTCGGACCGGACGGGACTGCTGCGCCACCGCCCGGTCTGCGTTTCGCCGACCCGTTGGCCGGGCTGGTCACCAGCAACGAGTATCAGGACACCCGCGAGGATTCGTACGGCCGGTACACCGACACCGGCTTGCCCGACCCGAAGTCGTTGCAGGCGACGGTGGAGGCCAAGCTCGCCGAACAGAAGCGCAGGGCGCGCGAAGAGGCCGAGCAGGCGGGGCCGGTGTTCGCCCCCGCCGAGCAGGCCGATGAGACCGAGAAGCCGCGCCAGCGCAGGCCCGCCCGGCCCCAGACCAGGGCCGCGCAGCCGCAACAGCAGCAACGGCGCCCACAGCAGCGCGGTCAGCAACAACAGCGGAACCAGCAGCAGAAGAAGAAGTCCGGCGCTGCGGGCTGCATCATCCCGCTGATCATTTTCGTGATCATCATCCTGTTCAACTTCTACGACAAGATCAGAGCGCTCTTCGAGTGAGCGTGACCGCGGGGCAAGCCACATCCACGACAAGGCGGGTACGCAGTGTGCTCGCCATCAAGCCGTTCCGCAGGCTGCTCGCCTCCTCGTATCTGTGCAGCGTCGGGGACTGGCTGGGGTTCCTCGCCCTCTCCGGGCTGGCCAGCCAGCTGCTGCACGGTTATTTCGCGCAGAACTTCGCGTTCGCCGGGGTAGTGCTCACCAACCTGCTGCCCGGGCTGATCTTCGCTCCCATCGGCGGGGTGCTCGCGGACCGCTTCGACCGGCGCACCGTCATGGTGGTCACCGATCTGGTGCGCTGTGCCCTGTTCGTCTCGATCCCGCTGGTCGGCACGGTGTGGTGGCTGTTCGGGGCGAACTTCCTGGTCGGCTGCATGTCCATGCTCTGGGTGCCCGCCAAGGACTCCAGCGTGCCGAACCTGATGCGCCACCGCGCCCAGATCGAGACGGCGAACCAGGTCGGGCTCGTGGTCACCTACGGCTGCGCGGTGCTCACCGGTGCCCTGCTCTACGCCGTGCTCTCCGGGATCTACACCTCGCTGCGGGTCGGCCAGTCGCCGATGGAGATCAGCGGGCTGATCGTGATGATCAGCGGCTGCTGCTACGCGGTGAGCGCGATCATCATCCGCACCCGCATCCCGGAGATCTCCGGGCGCACCGGAAGGCGCGAGCGCACCGGGGACGGCGAGGGATTCCTGCGGATGCTGCGCGAGGGGCTGCGCATCGCCGGGGCCACCCCGCTGATCCGCGGGCTGCTGCTGGGCATGGTCGGCGCCTTCGCCGCGGCCGGTGCGGTGATCGGGACCGCGCGGCAGTACGCGCAGAGCCTGCTCTCCGGGGAGTCGGTGCTCGGGGTGCTGTTCGTGACCCTGTTCTGCGGGCTGGCCACCGGGATGGTGCTCGCCCCGCGGATCGCGCACCGGATGACGCACAACCGGCTGTTCGGGGTGGCGATCGTGGTGGCCGGGCTCGCCCTTGCCGCGTCCGCGATCTCCCCGCACCTGGTGATGTCGCTGATCACGGTGTACATCGTGGGCGCCGCGGCCGGGATCGCCTTCCTCACCGGGATCACGATCATCGGCGCGCAGGTCGAGGACGAGGTGCGCGGCCGGGTCAACTCGGTCTATCAGTCGCTGATGAAGGTCATGCTCTTCGGCTCGACGGTGGCATCGCCGATCCTGGTCGGGCTCACCCAGCAGCACCGGATCGAGCTGTTCGGCCGGGAGATGATCATGGACGGCACCCGTCCGGTGCTCGGTGGCGCCGGGTTGCTCGCCGCGCTGTTCGGGGTGATCGCCTACCGGCAGATGGGCGACCGGTCTACCGAGTCCATCCTGGCGAACCTGGTGCGCATGGTGCGCGGGCGCGGGGCACGCACCAGCGGGCTGCTGCTGACCGTCGAGGGTGGCGGGGACGCGCTGGTGACCGAGCAGGCCACGCGCATCGCCGAGTGGCTGCGCGCCCGCGGCATGACCACCGTGTTCGTCGGGGACCACGAACAGCGCGCAGGCACCATCGCCGAGACCGCGCAGCTGCGCTCCGCCAAGGCACGGGCACTGCTGGCCGCCGCGGTCCGCGCGGAGGCGGGCGAGCGGGAGATCCGGCCCGCGCTGCAGCAGGGCGCGGCCGTGGTCACCGTGCGGTTCGCCGAGACCGGAGAACGCGAACTGGACGCGCTCACCGACTGGGCGACCGAGCGACTGCGCCCGGACGTCACCGTGCTGCTGGACAACGCCACGGAGACCGGTGCGGAGAATCCATGGCGGGTTTCCACGACCGTCGCCGAGCTCGCGGCCGCCGACCCGGACCGGTACGTGGTGGTGGACGCCGAACAGGAACCGGAGGCGCTCACCGCGGAGATCACCGGCAGGCTCGAAGCGCTCCTTGGTACAACTGAAGAAGACGAACGTGGGAGGAGCGAGGGCAGTGACGAACCGGACCGGCGTCTGGGTTGATCTCGTCGGGCAGACCGAGGCCGTCGCGGAACTGTCCGCGGCCGCGAGCGCCGCGGCGAACGGCACCGGCGGCATGACCCATGCCTGGCTGTTCACCGGCCCACCGGGATCGGGGCGCTCGGTGGTCGCCCGGTCCTTCGCCGCCGCACTGCAGTGCACCGAGGGCGAGGGCTGCGGGGAATGCTCCGGCTGTCACACCGCGATCGCCGGAACCCACGCCGATGTGCACATCGTGGAACCTGAGGGGCTGTCCATCCCGGTCGCCCAGATGCGCTCGCTCGTGCAGCTCGCCGCCCGGCGCCCCTCGGCGGGACACTGGCAGGTGGTGATCATCTCCGATGCCGACCGGCTCACCGAGGGCGCGGCGAACGCACTGCTCAAGGCCGTGGAGGAGCCACCGGACCGCACCGTGTTCCTGTTGTGCGCCCCCTCCGACCATCCCGATGATGTCTCGGTGACCATTCGCTCCCGGTGCCGGGTGATCAATCTGCGCACCCCGCCCGCCGAGGCCATCGCCGAAGTGCTCACCAACCGGGACGGCATCGACCCGGAGACCGCGAGCTGGGCCGGTTCGGTGTGCGGCGGGCACATCGGGCGGGCGCGGCGGCTCGCCAAGGACCCCGAAGTCCGCGAACGGCGGGAATCCGTGCTGCGCATCCCCGGCTCGCTGCGCAGGCCCGCCGATGTGTTCGCCTGCGTGGACCAGCTCGTCGGCGCCGCCGAGTCCGAGGCCAGCAGCATGAGTGCGGCCCGGGACGACGCGGAGAAGGCCGCGCTGCGCACCGCCATGGGCGCGGGCGGTTCCGGAAAGGGCACCGCCGCCGCCGAACGGTCCGCCAAGAGCGCCGAACGCGACCTGGAGAAGCGGCAGAAATCCCGCGCCACCCGGGCCCAGCGGGACAGCCTCGACCTCGCGCTCGTCGACCTCGCCGGGTTCTACCGGGATGTGCTCGCCACCAAGGCCACCGGCGCACACGTCACGCTCAACCACCCCGACCGGGCCCGCGACTCCGCGGCGCTGGCCGGGCAGCTGAGCGCGGCGGGCGCGCTGCGCAGGATCGAGGCCATCCTCGACTGCCGGGAAGCCATCGAACTCAACGTCAAACCGCGGATCGCCGTCGAGGCGATGCTCACCACCCTGCAGAGAGGATGATCCGCACGTGACCATTCAGTACTACTGGCGGCCCGGCTGCCCGTTCTGCATGATGCTCACCCCGAAGATCCGCGGGCTCGGTGTCCCGGTCGAGGAGCACAACATCTGGGAAGATCCCGAGGCCGCCGCGCAGGTGCGCGCGGTCGCCGACGGGAACGAGACCGTGCCCACCGTGATCATCGGGGAGCGCGCCATGGTCAACCCGAGCATCGGCCAGGTCCGCTCCGCGCTCGCCGAGGCGGACCCCGAGTTCACCCCGAAGCCCAGCCTCTGGCAGCGGATCACCGGCAGCTAGCGCTTGGCCCTGCGGCGCGGCAGCGCGGCCATCAGCACCGCGCCCGCGAGCAGCAGACCGGTGCCCGTCCAGAACAGCGGCACCGATTCATAGGCGCCATTGGTGTAGGCGAGCTGCTTGGCCTGCGGCTTCGGTTTGGCGGGCGCGCCACCGCTCGGTTTCGCCGCCCCGCCACCGGGGTTCGTGGTGCCGCACTCCACCCCGCCCGTCGGCGCGTAGGCGCGGGCCACCTGCTTCCCGAGCGTCGCCGTAGCCAGTGACTTCGGGCCGTCCTTCAGCTTGAGCAGATCGAGCGGAAGGATGTCCAGGCTGGCCATGTTCGCGCTCGCACCGAGCTGGTACCCGGAGAACGGTGCCCCGCCCTTGCCCTTCGTCTGCACCTGACCGCTCTGCTTGAAATCCCCGACCTTGAGCCGCAGCAGGCCGAGATCCAGGGAGAACCCGTTGCCGCCCTTGTCATCGAGGAACTTCGCGGCCTCGCCGAGCACCGGGACATTGCGCATCTGATCCAGGTTCATCCCGAACTTCTGCGTGAACTCCTGCTTCACGTTCGGCGGGATCAGGTTCGGCAGCGGAAGCGCGAGCGGCGCCTGGAAGGGGTGCCGCGCGTCCACCTTGATCGGCGGCAGGAACGGCAGCTGCACCTCCAGCATCGGGGCCGTGTACTCCACCTTCGAGGTGTCCTTCTTGCCCGTCGAGGTCACCGTCAGCTTCGGCTGGCTGGCGATCTTGATCTTGGTCTGGATCGGCAGGCCCTTGAACAGGGTCACATCGGCGAACTGGAACGTCGTCGCCGAGCGGACCGCCTTGTTCTTCGTGCCCGGCATGTCCACCAGCTTCACCTGAGACCGCGAGCTGATCAGGTTCGGCGCGCTGATCAGCGAGATCCCCGGGTCGCCATCCTTGAGCTGATCGCCCTGACTCGCCTTCGGAGTCAGCACGGACAGCGCCTGCTTCGGGTCGATGCCACCCTTGGCCGGGTCCGTGCTCACCGCCTTGCGCACCTGATCCGGCAGTGCCGCCAGCTTGCTCGGGTTCAGCACATCCGCGAGCGGACCCGAGCTGCCCGGCAGATTCAGGTTCACCGCGGACAGATTCGCCACCGAGGTCGAGGAGTCCGAGATCGGGCCGTCCGTGCACGGGCCGAGCGTGGGCGAATAGCGCGCATTCGCCGAGCCCTGCAGCAGGCCCACGTTCAGCAGCGGATTCTTCGGCAGCTGCAGACCACCGTGCACCGCCTGCGGATTGTCCGGAAGCGCGGTCTGGCTCAGCGCACCGGGCAGCCGCGGCGAATTCCCCCCGAACGCGAAGCCCAGCGGCGAGGACTCCGCGATCGAACGCTCATAGTTCAGATACGACTCCGAGTTCACCTGCGCACTCGAGGTGCCGAGGCCCGCCTCCAACAGCGGTTGCTTCGGCAGCTGGTCACCCATGCCCGGCATGATCGTCGTGGTGTCCACCAGACCGGGGAGCACCTGCAGATCACCGACCGCCGCGCCCGCGTCCCCGACCGCGTGGCCCAGCGGTTGCGGACCCTGCGTACCCACCACCGGCGGATCGGCCGGATCCACCGGGTGCGGGACCGGAGTCGTCGGGATCGACACATCGGCCGCCGCGGGCAATGCCGTCAGCGAGCACACCAGCACCACCGCCGGCACCGACAGAGCTCTCGGCAAGCGTCCCCTCATCTGCAGTAATCCTCCTCCGCGTGCACAGGGCGACATCGACGCACCCCGCGTCACATCCGAAGTAACGAGCAGGGGCCGCAAGAGTGACGGCGATCATATGAGTACACTCAGCGGTGCTGCCGCCTTAGCTCAGTCGGCCAGAGCGACGCACTCGTAATGCGTAGGTCGGGGGTTCGATTCCCCCAGGCGGCTCCACACACGACCAGGCCCTTTCCGGAATCCGGGAAGGGCCTGAGTCGTGACGTTCGGAAACGTACGAATTTCCGATCGCGAGATTTCGGCCGAGCCCTCGACGATCGATGTGGAACGGTTCTTACACCTTTTCGGAATTCTGAGGACCAGCACGTAACAGAATCCGGCAATACGGGCGAACCGCACCTTGTTTCCACACGTCTCGCGGCTACCGGTGCGGCTTAAACCGAATAGAGCAATTGCTGAGACCGTTTGGCCCGTCTCCAGCGGGCGTACCGCTGAAATGCGCTGGTGCACGAAATCGCATGCTGTTGTTCGCACTGCTGTCCGGCTAGGCTGTCCGCGAGCGGCTGCTACTTACCGTGGGGGTTATGGCGCGTTCGGTCGCCACGCGGTGTTCGGCTGCTGGATCGTGCTTTGATCTGGAGCGGGAGTGATGGGGCATGGCGGCAACGATGCTGGGGGTGTTCGCCCGCCGCGAGTTCCGTGGATTGTGGACCGCAGAGCTGCTGTCGACCTTCGGGGATCAGATGGCACGGGTGGCGTTGTCGGTCCTGGTGTACGGACGCACCGGCTCGGCCCTGCTGACCGGGGTGGCATACGCGGCAACCTTCGTCCCGACGCTGATATCGGGCATGTTCCTCGGGCGGATCGCGGACCGTTGGCCCCGTCGCCGGGTGCTGATCGTGGCCGATCTGGTCCGGGCGGTCCTGGCCTCGGTGATGGCGATTCCCGGCATGGCATGGGCCTGGTTGATCGGATTGATCGCGGTGATCACCGCGATCGGACCGGTGTTCAAAGCAGCTCAGACAGCGATCACGGCCGAGGTGCTTCCCGATGAGTCCGAGTTCAAACTGGCACAGGGGCTCCGGTTCGGCACGGTGCAACTCGGTCAGCTCGGCGGGTTCGCGGTCGGCGGGGTGATCGCGTTGAGTGATCCCGCGCTCGGCTTGTTGATCAACGCCGCGACGTTCCTCGCCTCGGCGGCCTGCCTGACCCTGCTGCGTGCCCGCCCCACTCCGGACACCGGGCAGGGCAAGGCGCCGAGCGTGCGGGCCTTGGTGGCCTCGTCCCCGGTCGTGCGGGCGTTGTTGGGTGTATCGCTGATCCTTGTCCCGTTGATCGTTCCCGAGGCCGTGGCTGTGCCACTGGCATACGAACTCGGTGAGCCGTCCGCATCGGGCTGGATTCTGGCGGCGGCTCCGCTCGGTTCAGTGGTCGGCGTGTTGCCACTGCGCTGGCCGGTGCTTGCCGAACGTGATCGGCAGGTGATGGTTCCCGCGGCCGCGGCAGGTGGGGTCCCACTGTTGCTGTGCGGGCTGCCGCTCCCGTTACCTCTGGTGGTGGCGCTGCTCGCGCTCTCGGGCGGTGCCCTCATGGTCGCCATGACGGTGACGACCAACCTGGTGACCCTCGCGGTTCCGGACCGGGTCCGCGGTGCGATCGGCGGCCTGTGGAACGCGGTCATCTCGATCACCCAGGGGGTAGGCGCCGCGCTCGGTGGCGCGATCGCGGGCGCGAGCACCGCGGCGATATGGACAGGGCGGGCACCATCGTGATCGCCGTCGCCGGCTTGGCTTGGTACCGCACCGAGAACCGCGGCAAGGCCGATGATGTTGCCGAGTCACCGAGGGTTACGGAGGTCGAGGAAGGCAGAGCGTCGTGACCAGCCCGCATCTCGGTCTCGCGACGATGGACCGGTGGCGCGCATCGGTCCTGCTGGCCGTCATTGTCTCGGCCCCGGCCGCCGCGACCGTATCCGCGGTGATCGCCTTGCCCAGCCGCGAGCAATGGCTCTCGTTCGCGATACTGGCCGGACTGGGATTGATCCAGGAAGAGACGTGCACCGCGGTGGAGCGAACCCGCCGCCTATTCGCCGTGCCCATGCCCGTCACGATGACCTCGGTGTGGATGATGGCGGCCGCGCTCACCCTGCCGGTCTCGCTGATCACGGCGCTGAGTTTCGTCCTGTACGGGCACACCTTCGTCAGGTCCTGGCGTGGCACGGAACCGGTGGTGGCCAACCGGGCGGCGTACACCGCCGCGATCGTCACCTGGTCCGCGGCCGCCGCCCACCTCGCGCTGTTCCTCGGCGCCGGGTCGATCGAGCGTTTCGATGTGGCCCAGCCACGGAATACCCTCCTGGCAATCCTCGCGGTCGCCGTCTACATGGTCGCCAATCTGGTCGGAGCGGCGGCCGGGCTCGCCATCCGCGGCGAGTACCGATTCCTGGACATGATCAAACGTCCTGGTGGAACCAACCTGGTTGCCTGCAACCTCATCCTCGGTGTCCTGACCGGCATGCTGCTTCTCGAACGGAGCTGGTTCCTCGCCGGTGTGGCGCTCGTGGCGATCGCGCTGCATCGGGCCTCGCTGACCCGCCAGGTCGAGGACCAGGCGGCCACCGATCCGAAAACCGGTGTCCGCAACAGCGCCGCATGGCAACTCGAAGCCACCCGTGAACTGACCCGTGCCCGACGCCAGGCCGGCCAGTGCTCGATCCTGATGATCGACCTCGATCACTTCAAACAGATAAACGACACCTACGGTCACCCGGCCGGTGATCGTGTGCTGTGGCAACTCGGGCATGTGCTGCGCGCCAACGCACGTGCCGAGGACATCCCGGCACGTTTCGGCGGCGAGGAATTCGTCGTCCTGCTCCCGAAGGTCGGTGCCCCGGAAGCCGCCGCGATCGCGCACCGGCTCCGCGCCGCGATCGCGGCCATGACCGTCGAGGCCACCGACACCCTCGATCAGGCGGTACACATCACCAACCGCACCGCATCGATCGGTATTGCCACCTACCCTGACGATGGAGACACTGTCGAAGCCATACTGGCGCGTGCTGACCACTGGTGTTATGTCGCGAAGCAACACGGACGCAACCGGGTGGCGGGCGGCAGCGCGCCGCCTTATTCGGTCGCCGGCGAAGAAGGGCAACGCGATGAGCTGGGGTAGCCAGATCAGGCCCGCTGCGCGGCGACCACCACGGTGGCGTACTGCACGGTGAAACGGCCACCAGCGGCGTCCAGCACGGCACCGATGCGATCGAGCAGTTCGGCGCGCTCTGCGGCGAGTAGCAGGGTGGCGCTGCCGAATGTCGGCAGCACGTCCAGCCATTCTTCGGTGCTGTACTCCTTTTCCCAGGCGAAGCGCCATCGCTGTGGTTCGCCGAACGCTCCGCTGTGCCGCATGCCTTCGGCGGCTTTGGTGCACAGTTCGCCGTAGGGGTCCTCGCCGCAGGTGGCAATCCGGTTGATCGGCGATTCGGGTAGCACGCTGCGATAGACCTCGGCCATGGCCGCGCCGATCTCGGCTTCGGCTTCGAAGGCGTTCCAGAATACGGCGAGCAGTCCGCCCGGCCCGAGCACGCGCGCGGCCTTCTCCGCACCCGCGACCGGGTCCACCCAGTGCCAGGTCTGCCCGGCGACCACGGTGTCGAAGGTCCGCGCACGGGGTTCCCATTCTTCGAACTTCGCCACCTCGACGGCGACCCCGCTGCTCCTGGCGAACTCCGCCATCCGTTCGTCTGGCTCGACACCGAGGATTTCGGCACCGGTCCGTTCGAGCTGGCGGGCCACGATCCCGGTTCCGGTGCCGACATCGAGCACCTTCGCACCCGGGCTCTCGGCGCGGACCCGTTCGATCAAGGCGCCGGGATAGCGCGGCCGGGTCCGGTCGTAGCGTTCGGCCTCGGCTCCGAAGGACTCGGCGACCAGCCGGTATTCATGCGACTCCGGTAAAGTGGGCATGCGCCCACATTAGTGGGCGCATGCCCACTCGTCGACCGAGGTTCGCGAGGAGCGAAGGAGGCCGAACCGTGCCGACCGGGGTGGCCATGCGGGATGTCCGCGAGCAGCTGTTCGAGGCCGCCGAGCGGATCCTGCTGCGGTCCGGGCCGAGCGCGTTGACCAGCAGGGCGCTCACCGAGGAGGCGGGCTGCGCGAAAGGGGTGCTGCACCGGCATTTCGCCGATTTCGACGCGTTCCTTGCCGAGCTCGTGCTGGACCGCAGGGACCGGATGACCACCGAGGCCGCGACGCTGAGCGCGCGGGCGGGCAGCGGCACGGTGGCCGGTAACCTCGCCGATTTCCTCGGTGCCGTGTTCGGTCCGGTGGCGATGGGCATCCTCGCCCTGGTGAGTTTCCGGGACGAGCTGCGGGCGCGCCTGCGTCAAAGCTGGCCGTCCGGTGTACCGCTGCTGACCGACGCGGCCACCATGACCGCCGACTACCTGAGCGCGGAACAGGCGATCGGCAGGGTCGGCGTGGAGGCCGAGGTGACTACGGTGGCTCCGATGCTGATCGGTGCCGTCCATCTGCTGTTCGCCGACCGGGAGGCGGGCCCGCCGGACACCGAGTCGGTACGGAGGACGATCACGAGCATGCTCCGCTGACCCTGCCGTCAGTGCAGGAGCGCGGAAAGGCTCTGCACGTAGTCGCCGCGCCCGATGAACGCGTCGACTCGCCCCGGTGGGACGGCGAGCCCATCGATGAGCGAATCGAGCCTGTGGAGAAGTTGTCCACAGGCTGCGGTGTGTTCGGTGTGCAGGCTGTCGAGGTCGCCGCACCGCATGGTGCCGTTGTTGAGGTGCCAATCCGCCGATTCGAGCAGCACGTCGATGCCGTACACCCGGCGCACCGTCCACAGCAGGTCCCGCCAGGTTCGTTCGGCGGTTTCCCAAGCCGTTTCGAGTTCTTCCAGAATCCGGCGCTGCAGGTGGACCCGGGCGAGCGTTTCGATACCGGGCAGGTCCGCGTCCGGATCCGCGCGGTTGCACAGCTGCTCGGCGAGCGTGCGTTCGCGCAGGCGCACGTACGGCAGGGCGGGAAACGGTTCGCGTTCGACGGTTGTGGATACCGTGGCTGTGGATATCTCGGTCCTGTCCACAAGCTGGTTGCCGACCTCGAGCAACAGCAGCCGAGTGTCGCCGCCCGCGCTGTGGAAGCTGTGCGCCATGCCTTCGTATCCGATGATCCGGTTGGCGTGCAGCACCCCGTGTAACCCGCACAGGCGCCGACCGGTGGCGCCGACGGTCTCGAGCGTGTCCGCGGCGGCCACCTTGGCCAGCGTCCGGTCGTGACCGGCGGTAAGCCACGGCGCATGCCCGGCATCGACGGAGGTACCGGCCGGGCCCGCACCGGTGTTCCGCTCGGCGATGAAGTCGCGGCGCACCTTGCCGACGTAGTACCCGGTGGCGTAGGTGCGCGCGAGCATCGAGGCCAGCTCGCCGCTGTGGGTGGGAAAGTCGAGTACCGGCTTGCCCTCCCGACCGACCCGCCGTTGCCCGCAGTACCGGGCCACGGTGCTCGCCGTGGCCCGGGTGGCCGCCGAAAGCGCGACGGCGGCCGCGACCACGGCGGCATTCACCCCGCCGAGCGAGCGGGCAAGCCGCTGTTGCGCGGAAAGGGGATCGCGGAAACCGTCCTCGGTCAGCGAGGCATTGTCGGAAAGCCAGTGATCGAACGGGATTTCTGCCTGTTGGAAGCGGATCAGCGCGTAGTCGAGCGGAACGGGCCCGCTTCCGGGCAACCGGGCCGTGCTCGCCCGCGGGTGCGGGAACCGGAACGCGAAGGCATGTGTTCCGTGGTCGGTGTCCCCGTCGAGCAGCCTGGCGTTCACGACGGCGGTGCGCGCGACCGCGGGCCACCCGACATTGCCCATGATCTTCAGCGCGGCATCATCGGGAGTGTGCAAGGTGAACCGGCCGGTTTCCCGGTGATAGCGGGCCTCGGTCCGAACATTGACCTGAGACCCGCCGCACCCGAGTTCGGTGACCAGAATCGTGCCGGGGGCCCGCATGGCGTCGAGTTCGGCGAGCAGTCGCTCGAGTTCCGCTCCCGGATGGCCGCATTCCAGCAGGGCGGTCGTCGCCACTCCATAGTGGACCATCGCGGCGTGCATGACCGCCGGATCGACGGTACCCGCCCACTCCATCCCGGCGAGCATCCGATGTGGATCGCCGTGGATTTCGGTCGCGGGTCCGAGTGCCCGTCCGAACGCCTGCAGCCGGGTATAGGTGGTGTTGATGCCCGTGCGGTTCCGGTCGAATTCCGGCCTGTCCAGCAATTCGTCGAGCTCGGCCCAGATGGCGAGCCGATCCCGCAGCATCGGGTCGACGGTCATGACACGAGCACCTCGGTGTACCAGTAGCGGCGAAGATTCCAGCGGCGCCGGGAAATGCGCGCACGGGCGGACTTCTGGTCCGGTGCCTCGGCGAGGATGGCGTGGGCGTTCGCCCCGGAGAGGCCGAACGAGGAGACGGCGGCACGGCGTTCCCCGATGTCCGGCCAGGGCTCGACGCACGGTGGCACGTGCAGGGCGGAGTTTTCCCAATCGATGGCCGGTACCGGTGTTCCCTGGTGCAGAGAAGGCGGAATCCATCCGTGCCGGAGCGCGAGCACGGTCTTGATCAGTCCGGCGAGGCCCGCAACGGGTTCGAGGTGTCCGATATTGGTTTTCACCGAGCCGACCAGACAGGGTTGCGGGTTCCCGCCGTACACCTCGTGCAGCGCACCGAGTTCGATCTCGTCGCCGCGTTTGGTTCCCGGTCCGTGGGCCTCGACATACCCGATGTCGCCGGGGCGGCGTCCGGCATCCGCGAGTGCGGCGCGCATCATGCGGATCTGCCCGGATCGGCTGGTGGCCACGATATTGGCCCCGGAGCGGCCGTTGGCATTGATGGCCGACCCCTCGATGACGGCGTGTATCGGATCGTTGTCCCGCATGGCCTCGCTGAGCCGTTTGAGCACGAGCACCGCGACACCTTCGGCACGCGCGTACCCGTCGGCCTCGGTACCGGCGAAGGCCGAACGTCCGTTCGGGGACAGGGTCTTGGCCAGTCCGAGTGTCGGCCCGGAAGCCGGATCGAGGATCAGATGGGTCCCTCCGGCCAGCGCGGTGTCCGCTTCGCCGTCGCGCAGCGCCTGACAGGCCGCGTGCACGGCGGTCAGGGATGCCGAACACGAGGTGTCGAGCACGATGCTCGGGCCCTGGAAGTCGAAGAAATGCGAGACCCGTCCGGCGAGGAAACTCTTGAGCCCGCCGCCGGAAAGGGAGTACATGTTCGGATTCACCGCGGAATTGGCCAGCTCCCAGTAATCGGAGTGGCTTTCCCCGACCCAGACCCCGGTGCGCGCTCCGGCGAGCTCGCCCGCCGAGAGCCCCGCATCGTCGATCGCTTCCTGGGTGACCATGAGCAGCAATCGCAGCCTCGGATCGGAGCGATGTGCCTCCCGGCTGGTGAATCCGAAGTGAGCGGCATCGAATCCCTCGACATCACTGAGGAATCCGCCGTATCGCATGACCGGATCGCGGCTATCGGTGCACCGCCCGCTCGGTACCGGTACCACCGCATCCTCGCCGTCGCGGAGCAGCCGCCAGAACGCGTCCGGATCCCCGGCTCCTGGCAGGCGGCAGGCCATGCCGACCACGGCGACCGGATCGGTGGACCGCGCGGCCGCACCACCGTCCCGCGCGACGAT
Source organism: Sciscionella sediminilitoris (assembly GCF_000737195.2). Classification (GTDB taxonomy): domain Bacteria; phylum Actinomycetota; class Actinomycetes; order Mycobacteriales; family Pseudonocardiaceae; genus Sciscionella; species Sciscionella sediminilitoris. Next base: position 54,573 of record NZ_JALM01000021.1, on the reverse strand, counting down.
CTCGGCGATCCGGGTGCCGCATTCGGTCACGGTGAAATGACCCGCGTCGAGCAGGTGCAGCGACACCTCCTCGCTCGTGCTCTCCCGCCAGTGCAGAATGTCCCCGAAATCGAACAGCGGATCCCGGGTTCCGCAGATCGCGGTGATCGGACAGGAAAGGAGCTGCCCGGAAGGGCGATAGGTGCCGATCGCGGTCGCATCGGCGCGCACCACATCGACGTTGGCGCGAATGGCTTCGCGGGCCGATTCCGGCGCTCCGCCGAGCGCGATGACTTCCTCGACCACGTCCGCATCGGCCAGGCCGTGCAAGGAGGAGAAGCGGCGCGGCGGAAGGTGGGGCGGTGGCGCGGAAACGGCGAACAATCGCGCGGGACCGGGAAGTCCGCGCTCGGCAAGGGTACCGGCGACCGCATGGGCCAGCCAGGCTCCCATGGAATGACCGAGGAAACAGTAGTTCCCGGTGAGCAGTGGAATGACCTCGTCGACGATACCCTCGGCCAGTTCGGCAAGGGAGCGGACGAGTGGTTCACCGGCACGATCCCCGCGCCCGGGCAAGGCCAGCGGTAGCACTTCGATTCCCGGGATATGCCAGCGATCAAACAGGGCGGGCGGCGCTCCGGAATACGGGAAGCACAACAGTCTGCGTGCCGCTTCGGGGTTGGGCTGATACCGCAGCCAGGCAGTGGAAGACACAGGAAACCTTTCTAGAACTGGCTGAAACCGCCGTCGAGGCTGAACGCCGTGCCGGAGATCGCGCCGGACTGCGCGGACACCAGGGTGGCGACGAGTACCGCGACCTCGGCCGGTTCCACCATGCGCCCGAGATCGCCGGTGTAGTGGGCGGCTGCCTCGCCGAAATCGGCCCCGCTGTTCTCGATAGCGTTCCGCAGCGCACCGGAAACCATTTCGGTGTCGGTGATTCCGGGGCAGACGGCGTTCACCGTGACACCGCGCGCGGTGACCTCCTTCGCGAGGGTCTTGGTGTAGCCGATCAGCGCGTGCTTGGCCGTGGTGTAGCCGACCAACCCCGCGACACCGGTCTTGCCCGCCAGCGAGGACATGTTGATGATCCGACCGTAGCCGCGCGGCAGCATGTGCGGCAGTGCCGCGCGACAGGCCAGGAAAGCGGAGTTGACGTTGAGATCGAAGGCACGGGTGAGCGCCTCGTCGTCCTGCTGTTCCACCAGCCTGCCGTCATCGGTAACGCCACCCGCGCTGTTGATGAGCACATCGATCCGCCGGTGCTCGTCGACGGTCTCCTCGATCAGGCCCACGATCTGCCGCGGATCGGTGACGTCACAAGGGATGTAGCGGGCACGTTCCCCGGATCCGAGCCGGGCGACCGCCTTGCGGCCGCGCTCGGCGGATCGGCCGGACATGACGACCGTGGCACCCTCCTCGTGTAGCTTTTCGGCGCAGGCGAGGCCGATCCCCGCGGTACCTCCGGTAATGACAGCGATCTGTCCCATCGCTTCCTCTCTGCCGTCTCAGGTGGTGAAGACCAGGACAGCGTTGTGGCCGCCGAACCCGAAACTGTTCGACAGCGCGGTATCGAATCGAGTGCGGCGAACCCTCTTGGTCACGAGATCGAGCCCCTGCGCCCGGTCACAAGGGTTTTCCAGATTCGCCGTCGGCGGGATCGCCTGGGCACGCAGGGCGAGCGCGGTGTACGCGGCTTCGATCGCCCCCGCCGCACCGAGTGTGTGCCCGGTGACTCCCTTCGGCGCGGTCACCATCGCTTCCGGGAGCAGTTCGGCGAGCACCGCGGCCTCGATGGCATCGCCGGTCGGTGTCGAGGTCGCGTGCGCGTTGACGTGCGCGACCTCCTCCGGGGCGAGTCCGGCATCGTGGCAGGCGGCCCGGATCGCCGCGCGCGCCCCATGGCCCTTCGGATGCGGGGCGGTGACGTGGTACGCATCGGAACTGGCCCCGTAACCGGCTAGCTTCGCGAACGGCTCGGCACCACGCGCCCGCGCATCCTCGATCCGTTCGAGCACAAGGATTCCCGCCCCTTCGGCCATCACGAAGCCATCGTGTTCGCGATCGAACGGACGGCAGGCGGCGGACGGTTCCCGGTCCACGCCCCGGGCCAGGGCACGGATCTTGTTGAACCCGGCGATCTGCAGCGGGGTCACGCCCGCATCGGTACCGCCACAGACCACGATGTCCGCCATACCCGAACGCAACAGCCCGGCCCCGATCCCGATCGCGGTCGCCCCCGAGGCGCAGGCCGTAGAGGCGACCATCGTCGGCCCGGTCGCCCGCAGTTCGATGGAGAGGATTCCGGCGACCATGTTCACCAGGCCCTTGGGCAGAAAGCGTGCGTTCACCGCGTCCGCGCCACTGTTCAGCAGTGCGGCGTGGTTTTCCTCGAACGTCTGCGTTCCACCGAACGCGGTCCCGATGACCACGGCCACCCTGGCTTCCGCGATGACCTCCGGGGACAGCCGAGCCTCATTGACCGCGGCACGTGCGGCCACCAGGGCCAGCTGGGTGCTCCTGTCGTACTGCCTGGCGACCCGGCGCCCGAGCAGCCGGTCGGCATCGAAGGAATCCGGCACGGTGCTGGCGAGGCCGACCGGTGCGTCGTCCAGCTTCTCGGTCAACCGCGCGGTCGGCTGGGCCGAGCACAGCCAGGTCCAGTTCGCCGCACGGCCCAGTCCCGCCGGAGTGACCAGTCCAATCCCGGTGATCGAAACAGCTGAATTCCCCGCCATCAGCTACGCGTCCACTTTGGCTGTGACAGCGCTTATCACCTGGGAAACGGTGTTCTTTGTCGTGAGCTCTTCATCGTCCATCGCGATTCCGAACTTCCCTTTGATAATATCGATCAGCTCGATCGTCCCTACCGAGTCCACGCCCATATCGTCGAGTGTCCGGCCGAGTTCTATTTCCTCGACATCGAACTCTTCCCGAAGAATAGTAGTGAGTTCCCCTGCAACATCCGGCATATGACCACCTATCGAATAATCATTTCGAAAACCATCGTGACCTGGCACTTATTTCATGTCCACCACGCGTTCCGCGCGACGGAACGACAATCATCGGCGCGGTGGAATTCGGACTGCGACGGCCACCCGGCCGTGGTGTCGTAACAGACCGTGTACGTGCGGCTCGACCTGGTGTTTTCGCGCGCTGTTCACCGGCCCGTGGCGCATCGGCCACCGAAATGCCCGATTCAGCACAGGTGCGCGGTAGATGCTTCGGCGCGGAGAACAATCCGATAGCGGAGGTTTTGATGACAGTGTCGATTCGCCGACGGTGGATAGCCGTGGCGGCGGTCGGATTCGCGGTCGCGGTCGGGGCACCGGTCGCCATCGCGCAGACCGGTGCGAACGGGCCACAGCTCAAGGCATCGACCGGGGACCGGACCAGCGAGGTGCGGCAGGCGATCCAGGGCGGCAAGGCGAAGAACGTGATCCTGTTCCTCGGCGACGGGATGGGGGATTCGGAGATCACCAGCGCGCGCAACTACGCACGCGGGGCCGCGGGCAGGCTGAACATGGACGAGCTGCCGCTCACCGGTTCCTACACGACTTACTCGGTGCAGCGCAACGATCCGTCCACTCCGGACTATGTCACCGATTCCGCCGCGTCCGGCACCGGTTGGGCGACCGGTCAGAAGACCTACAACGGTGCGATTTCCGTTGACGCGTACGGGAATCCTCAGCCTAGCGTGCTGGAACTGGCCAAGCGCAACGGTTACCGGACCGGGGACGTGACCACCGCCGAGGTGCAGGACGCCACCCCCGCGGTGCTCGGCTCGCACGTGGTGGACCGGGACTGCAAGGGGCCGGACGAGACGAGCAAGAAGTGCGCGGCCAACGCCAAGGAAAATGGCGGTGCCGGTTCGATCGCCGAGCAGCTCGTCCAGACCCGCCCCGATGTGCTGCTCGGCGGCGGCTCCGAGTACTTCGACCAGCAGGTCAAGGCCGGAAAGTTCAAGGGCAAGACCGTGCTCGATCAGGCCAAGGCGGCCGGATACCAGACCGCGAGCACCGGCAAGGAACTCGAGAAGGCTCCCAAGGACAAGCCGGTGCTCGGCCTGTTCGCCAAGAACGACCTCGAACAGCAGTGGTCCGGCCCGGCCGCGAAGGTCGGCGGCACGAAACCCAGCAAGTGCGAGCCGAACAAGAAGCTGCCTTCCGGCCAGCCGAGTCTCGCGGACATGACTCGCAAGGCGATCGGCAATCTGGAGAGCAAGAAGGGCTTCTTCCTTCAGGTCGAGGGCGCGAGCATCGACAAGCGCGACCACGCCGCCGATCCGTGCGGCCAGATCGGGGAAACGGTCGGCTTCGACGACGCGGTGGCCGCGGGTATGGCGTACGCGCGCAGCCACAAGGACACCCTGGTCCTCGTCACCGCCGACCACGGGCACAGCAGCCAGATCATCCCGAACGACGCCAAGAGCCCGGGGCAAACGGCAACCCTGATCACCAAGGAGGGGGCGCCGATGACGATCAACTACGCCACCAACACCCCTGGTGAATCGCAGGAGCACACCGGCACCCAGGTGCGCGTCGCCGGGTACGGACCGCAGGCGGCCAACATCACCGGGCTGACCAACCAGACCGACATGTTCTCCACCATGCGCCGGGCGCTGGCCCTGCACTGAGCCGAGCCGCTCGGCGCTCATACCTCCTTGCCAACGATCTAACGATCATTTAATCTAACGATCGTTAGATCGTTGGTCTTGGAGGTAGTCATGGCGGTCTGGATCTGTCCCACCTGCGGCGCGCACCATCCCGAGAGTGAGCGCCCGCCGGAGACCTGCACGGTGTGCGCGGACGAGCGGCAATGGGTTCCGCCTTCCGGTCAGCGGTGGACGACCATGGCGGAGCTCACGGATGCGGGCTACACCACGGAGATCGCGGAGCTGGAGCCGGGCCTGACCGGGATCGGGGTCACTCCGGGCATCGGGGTCGGCCAACGCGGTGTGCTGGTCCGCACGGAGCAGGGCAATCTGCTGTGGGATCCGCCGGCGTTCCTGGACGAGCAGGCGATCACGGCGGTCCGGGAGGCCGGTGGCCTGCGGGCCGTGAGTTCGAGTCACCCGCACATGTACGGCGCGATGGCGGACTGGGCCCGGAAGTTCGACGCGGAGGCGCTGCTCCCGGAGGCGGACACGCGCTGGATCCAGCGCCCGATTCCCGCGCTGCGCCCGTGGTCGGACACGCTTTCCCCGTTGCCGGGTGTGCACCTGGTGCGCACCGGCGGGCATTTCCCGGGAAGCGCGGTGCTGCACTGGACGGGAGCCGACGGCGCGGGCGTGCTGCTCTGCGGGGACACGCTATTCGTGACGCCCGGCGAGGACCGGGTCTCGTTCATCTGGAGCGCACCGAACCATCTGCCGCTCCCCGAACGCGGGGTGCGCGCGATCGTGGACGCGCTGGAACCGTATTCCTTCGAGCGCATCTACGGCGGCTGGTGGTCCCCGGCGATCCGGGCGAACGCGAAGAAGGTCCTCGCCGACTCGGCGCGGCGCTATCTCGAATTCCTCCGTGGCACGGTGGACATCGATGGCTGAGTTTCCCGAGGAACCGATCTACGCCCAGCTCGCCCGCATCGGCAAGGCGATCGCGAACCCGGTCCGGTTGCGGCTGCTCGATCTGCTCGATGACCGGGAGCGCACCGTGGAGGAGATCGCCGAGGAGTCGGGGATCGCGGTGAAGAACACCTCCGCGCAGTTGCAGCAGTTGCGCGCGGCGAATCTGGTCGCGGCGCGCAAGGAGGGCAAGCGGGTGTACTACCGGCTCGCCGGCGATTCGGTCCCCGGTTTCCTCGACACGGTGCAACGGTTCGCCCAGGAGCGGCTGGCGGATCTGCGCGACGCGGTCGCCGAACAACTCGGTGATCCGGAGGAGACGCGCCCGGTGGACACCGCGGAGCTGGCCGCACGCCTGGACGATCCCGGGGTCCTGGTCCTGGATGTGCGCAGTGAGCGGGAGTACGCGGCCGGGCACATTCCCGGCGCGCTCTCCATGCCGTTCGACCAGCTGCGCGAACGACTCGGCACGCTTTCTCCCGATCTGGAGATCGTGGCCTACTGCGGCGGTCCGTACTGCGTGGTTTCCCCGAACGCGGCGCGGCTGCTGCGCGAGCGCGGTTACCACGCGCGCCCGCTGGACGGCGGGTTCACCCGGTGGCGGCGCGCGACCGGGGACCAGGTGCGGCAGCCGGGCGGCACCGTGCACGAACCGGACGGTGCCGCCCCTCACTGAACCGCTCAGCACCCCCTCCCGGTGACCGGTTTGCCCGCGGTGGAATCCACCCGCACCTCCCCGTCGGTGACCACCCGTTCGCCGCCGACGAGCAGGTGCCGCACTCCCTCGGAGGGGGCGAGTGTGTCGTAATCCCCGCGCTGGGCAATGGTTTCCGGGTCGAAGACGACGATGTCCGCGTCCGCGCCGACCTGGATCCGGCCCTTCTCGCGCATGGCGGGCGCGGCCTCGGCGAGGAACTGGGCGGGCAGCAGGGTGCAGCGGCGCACCGCCTCGGTCAGGCTGAGCACCTCGAGTTCGCGCACCAGCCAGCCGAAGGTGTGCGCGAAGCAACTGGTGGACCGCGGGTGCACCATGGCGGAATCCGGGAACGGCCATTCGTCGTGCAGCTTCGGTTTTCCGGGCACGTTCGGCGGGGCCGCGTCCGAGGCGATCGCGGAATCCGGCAGCAGCAGGGAACGCAGCAGCACCTCGCGGTCCGCCTCGTCCCGCTCGTCCGCCCACTTCATGATCACCTGGCCGCCGGGATCGGTGGACCGGAGTTCGGCCAGCCGCGCGGCATCGGCGACCCATTCCCCGGTCGGCAGGTAGCGCACCATGTCCGGGGTCATCCCCATCCGGTGCAGTTTCTCCGGGGCGAGGAAGTCCGCGCCGATCACCGTGGACCCGGAACCGTAGGGATAGGCCTCGGTGGTGATCCGGACCCCCTCGGCCTTCGCGTGCTCCACCGCACCCGCGATGGTGTCGATCATCCGGTTGGAGGTGCTGTTCAGGTGGCACATGTGCATGTGTGCCCCGGTTCCGCTCGCCGCGGCGATCACCTCGAGCGCGCCCTCCAGTGAGGTACCCGGTTCCTCGGTGGAGATGAACCTGGTGTGCGTGAAGGTCGGCACCCCGAGCCGGGCGGCGAGTTCGGCGAGCGCGAAGTATTCGGCCCGCCCGCTGTCCGGGGCATAACCCACGAGCACGCCGATCCCGATCCCGCCCGCGGCGACCTCGGCCCGCACCGCGTCCAGGATCCGGCCCTGTTCGTAGCTGCTCGCGGGTCGTTTCCAGTTCGAAAGACCGTGATAGGCGCTGAACATCTCCAGCGGGCGCAATGGTTCCACGCCGTCCATCAGCACCATCCGGTTGAGCAACCAGGAGGCGGAGTAACCGAAGTTGATCGGCCGCCCTTCCTCGGCATCGAGCGCCAGTGAAGCGGCGACCGAGGCCGAGCCCGCTTCCAGGTCGAGCGCGGTGGTGACCCCGTCGAGGGCCTGCAAGGCGAGCCCGCCCCTGCTCTGCGCATGGCTGTGCAGATCGATGAATCCGGGGCACAGCACCAAACCTGCCGCTTCGATCGTGCGTGCCGCGGCCAGGGGTTCCGTGCTGATCGCGGTGATCTTCCCGCCGGTGACCCCGACATCGCGCACCGCGTCCAGCCCGGTTTCCGGGTCGATCACCCGGGCACCGCGGATCACCAGATCATGACTCATTCCGAACTCCCATCGATGCTGCTGTTTTCCCACTGCCGAACGAGGTGTCCCCCTTCGGCAAGAACAGTGCGATTCCCGCCGCCAGCAGGCCGCCGACCGCCAGCAGACCGAAGGAGGCGGTGAACGAGAAGGCATCGGCCACCGCGCCCATCCACAGCGGAGTGAGCACCGCCGCGAGCTGACCGCCGAAATTCACCACCCCCATCCCGAGACCCGCGTGCTCGGGCGGAAGAATCCGCATCGGCAACCCCATGAACGCCGCATAGCTGAGACCGTGCGCGATCAGGGCGAGCGTCTCGAACACGCTGAATCCCGTCGTCCCGCCCACGAGCACCATCAGGGCCAGCAGCGCAGCGCTCAGCAGTCCGAGGCCGACGAGATACCACCGCGCCCGGTGCACGAAGAACCGGTTGAACAGGAAACCGCCGAACAGCACGGCCACCGTTTCCCCGACCATCGGGATCGAGGTGAGCACCCCGGTCTCGGCAAGCGAAACGTGCTGGGCGCGCAGATAACTGGGCACCCAGGTGGTCAGCCCCATCATGATCACGTTCATCGCGAAGAACAGCGCGGCGAGCACCCACACCGGGCGGGAGGCGAACACCTGCCGCCGGGAAACCGGTTCGCTGCCCGGTGTACTGGCACTCAACCGGGCGGGCAGCGGGCGCGGCAGCACGGCCCACAGCAGGATTCCGAGCAACAGACCGCATCCGGCGATCCACAGGAACATGCTGCGCCAGCCGAGCGCGCCGAGCATGGGTGCGACCACCAGCGGGCCGAGCGCCGAACCGATCCCGGCAGCGGAGAGCATCAAGCCGGTGAGTCCTGCCCGCCGCTGCGGCGTGGTGCGCTGGGCGAGTGCCTTGAAGGCGGCGGCCGGGAAACAGCCCTGGGAGAGACCGAACAGGGTGCGCATCATCAGCAGCACGGCGACCGTGGCGGCCATCCCGGTCAGCGCGGTGAACACCGACCAGGCGAACAGGGTGATCAGCATCAGGGCGCGCCCGCCGAACCGGTCGGCGAGCAGCCCGGCCGGTAGTTGCACGGCCATGTAGGCCAGCGCGAACACGGTGACGAGCATCCCCTGCATCGTCTTGCTCAGCCCGAATTCCTCGCCGATCGAGGGCAGGGCCATGCTGATCGCGTACCGGTCGACGTAGTCGATGATCCAGGCGAGCAGCAGGACCACTCCGGTGACCACCGCGGTCCGCGCGATCCGGTGGGTGTCCCACTGTTCCCGCGTCCCCGTCGACTCTGTCGTCTCCGCCGACACCGTCATCACCTCGCCTCATCTCCGGTGCCGGTAGCGTGCACGGAATCCCGTACAGTTCCCGGGAAACGATGAATTTCTCCGAAACGGACACGGTGAACGAAGGAAAACTGCTCGAAGAGAGCGACCTTGCCCTGCTCGACGCGCTCCAGGTGAACCCGCGGGCGAGCTGGACGGCACTGGCCGAGGTGCTCGATCTCGCCCCGATCTCGCTGGCCCGGCGCTGGCAGCGGCTCACCGAGGAAGGGGCGGCGTGGACCACGGTCGCGCTCGGCCACACCCACGGCGGTGCGCTGGTCGAGTACGGCTGCCGCCCGGGAACGGCGGACCGGGTCGCGCAGCGCCTCGCCGCGCTGCCGCACCTGGTCACCGTCTGCGTGACGACCGGGGAACACCAGGTGTTCGGACTGCTCTCGGCGACGAGCCCGGCCTCGGCGACCCGGATGATCACCGAGTGCCCGCCCGAACTCGAGGATGTGCTCAGCGTGCGGATCTCGGTCTACACCAAGGTTTTCGGCGGGATCATCTGGCGGCTCGGGGTGATCAACCGGCGCCAGGCCGAGCACCTGCGCGATCCGCTCGGGGAACCACCGGCACGGCTGCGTCCGTTCGGGGCCGCCGATCGCGCGCTGTTTCTCGCGCTCACCGGGGACGGCCGGCGCAGTTACACGGAACTGGCCGAGGAGCTGAACACCTCGGCGCAGGCGGTGAAGCGCCGCCTCGATCGGTTGCGCCGCAACGGCGATATCGTGTTCCGCTGCGATCTGGCTCGCCCGCTGGCGGGATGGGAGTCGATGGCGATGTTCTGGCTCTCCGCGCCGACCACCGAACTGGACGCGATCGGCGCCCGGCTGGGCGCGTTCCCCGAGACCCGGCACTGTTCCTCGACGACCGGGACGGCGAACATGCTGCTGATCGCGAGCCTGCACGGGCCGGACCAGTTGGACGAGCTCGCGCTGCGGATCGCCCGCGAACATCCGGAGGTCGCGATCGTCGAACGCAAACTCATGCTGCGCCAGGTGAAGGTGTACGGGCGCATGCTGGACGGCAACGGCTGCTGTGTCCGGACGATCTCGGTCGACCCGTGGTACCAAGGGGAGCAGTAGGAAGGAGCTCGACGTGGCCAAGCAGGTACGAATCGGTGATCTCAACGCCCATCTGGCCGAACCCGAGGGCGGTTCGAGCGGGGGCATGCTGCTGCTCCCGATGATCGACGGCATCGGCGCCCGGGTCCGCACCTTCGCCGAGGACATCGCGAACGCCGGGGTCACCACGCTGTGCTGGGATGTGTTCCACGGCGCCAGCAGCGACACCCACGCGCACGAGGACCTGTTCGGGATGCTGGCCCAGCTGGACGACGCGACCGCGATCGGCGAGCAGCGCGCCCTGCTCGAGTACATGTTCGGCGAGCTCGGACTGCGCAAGGTCGGGGTGATCGGGTACTGCCTCGGCGGGCGGTTCGCGCTGCTGCTCGGCGCCGCGGACCAGCGAGTGGCGAACGTGATCGCCTACCACCCGACCGTGCCATCCGAGCCCGCGCCGAACCACAGCCTGGACCCGTTCGCCGAAGCCCGGCGGATCGGCGCCCCGGCGATGGTGCACTATCCGGGCCAGGACACGCTGGTTCCGCGGGAGAGCTTCGAACGGCTGCGCGAGGGGCTCGAATCGCGCGCCGAGGCGGACACGATCACCCACCTCTACCCGCTCGCCGAGCACGGTTTCTCCAACAACACCCGGCACGAGAACCCGGTCAACCTGGTCGCCTACGAGCGCTCCTGGCCGCAGACTTTGGAGTTCATCAAGCAGACCGTGCTTTAAGCTCGTAGCCGTGCAGAGCAGTGATGGCATCCCAGCGCACTGGCTTGTCCAGCTGCTCAAGCCGAAACGGGCCGGCGTCGATGTGAAGCGCTCGGTGCGGGCCGCGGTCGGTATCGCGGCCCCCATCGCGCTCGGTCTGCTGCTCGGGCAGCTCCAGCTCGGCATGCTCACCTCCAGCGGCGCGCTGTCCGCGACCATGGCCATGGCCCCCGGCTCCTACCGGTACCGGGCGCGGCGGCTGTGCGCGGTCGCGGGCTCTGCCACGGCCGGGATCCTGCTCGGCAGCTCGCTCGGCGGGTCCGGCTGGTGGACGGTACTGCTGGTCTGCCTGCTCGGGATCGTGTCCGCGATCGCCTCGGACGGCAGCGATATCTCCTCACTGGCCGGGCTGCAGTTCCTGGTGTTCGGCATCGTCGGCACCGCGCAGGCCCCGCTCGGCACGAATCCCTTCGTGGTCACCGGCTGCTTCGCGGTGGGGGCCGCGTGGGTATTGCTGCTGACCATCGGGGCTTGGCCGGTGCATCCGGTCGCCCCGGAACGGGCCATGGTCGCCGCGGTGTACCGGGGCGCGGCGAAACTGCTCGGCGCGATCGGCACCGAGCAGGCGCATCCGGCCCGTCAGGAACTCACCGCCGCGATGAACACCGCCTACGATGCGCTGCTGACCGTGCGTTCCCGGCTGCACGGCAGGGACCGCGCCTATCGCAGGCTGCTCGTGCTGCTCACCTCGGCGACCGCGATCACCGAGGCGAGCGTGGCCCTGTTGCACGCACGGCACCGCCCGCCGCGCGCGGTGATCGACGCGGTGCACGAGCTCGCCGACGCGATCGACGAGGACCGCGCGGCCGCGGACACCCGGCTGCCGGACAACCACGCGCGCCTGGTGCGGGCGCTGCAGTCCGGGATCACGAACGTACGCAGGCAACTGGTGCGCAGGGCCGATGCGGACAGGCGCCAGGCGCGCGATCGGCGGACCGCGCGGGCCTGGCTGATCGACCGGCTCACCCCCGGCCGGGAGACCTGGCTGTTCGCCCTGCGGCTCGCGCTGTGCCTCGCGCTCGCCGAGAGCCTCGGCCATCTGATCGGGCTGGAGCGGTCCTACTGGCTGGCGCTGACCACGGCGATCGTGCTGAAACCGGACTTCGGCTCGGTGTTCGCCCGCGCGGTACAGCGCGGCGGCGGGACCGTGGTCGGTGCGGCGCTCGGTTCGCTCGTGGTGCTCTGGGCACCACCCGGCTGGCTGCTCGTACTGCTCGTGCTGGTGATCGCGGCCATGCTGCCGATCGGCCAGGTACGCAACTACGGGATGTTCTCCACCTTCGTCACCCCGCTGGTGCTCGTGCAGCAGGACCTGTTGCACGGCGACAGCTGGGGCACCCTGTGGGCGCGGCTGATCCACACCGTGGCCGGCTGCGCGATCGTGCTCGTGTTCGGTTACCTGCTCTGGCCGGGCAGCAGGAGCCCGCGCCTCGGTGGCCGGATGACCGAGGTGATCCGGGCGCTTTCCACCTATCTGGAGCGCGCGCTGACCGGGGTTCCGCAGGGCTCGGCGGTACTGCGCAGGCGGGCCTACCGGGCACTCTCCGATCTGCGCGCCGAATTCCAGCGACTGCTCGCCGAACCCTCCAAGGCCGGCCGGCAGGTCGCCGCGTGGTGGCCCGCGGTGGTCGGGCTCGAGCGCGCGACCGATGCGGTGACCCGGTGTGCCGTGGAGATCCAGCACGGGGCCGCGCTGCCCGATCCCGAGGACGTGCAGCGCCTGGTCCGGGCGATGACCGCGCTGACCAGGCTGGTGGACCGGCCCGGGGACCGCGCGGAGTTCCCCGCCATGCCGGAAAGCGAGCAGCTGGCCGGTATCCGCACCGAGCTGTCGAATGTGCGCTCGGCACTGCGTGGGATCCAGCGCCGGGAAACAGGTAAGGTCCAGGCGAAGACCTAGGGAGTGCTGCCGTGCCGCTGATCGAGGATGTCCTCGCCTCGGGCACGAATCTGTTCGATTTCCTCGTCCGCGGCGGGCTCGCGGACACCAGGCGCACCCCGTCCACGGTCATCGCCGAAGGCCCCAAACAGACGGTGCACCGGTACACCGAGCAGGTGCCTGTCGAGGGACCGCCGGTGCTGCTGGTTCCCCCGCTCGGTGCGCCCGCGGTCTGCATGGATCTGCGCAGGGGCTGTTCGCTCGCCGAGCACCTGGTGCTCTCCGGGCGGCCGAGCTACCTCGTGGACTACGGCCCGATGGCGTTCGAGGACCGCGCGCACGGGCTCGAGTTCTGGATCCGGGATGTACTGCCCGCCGCGATCCGCGCCGTCTCCGAGGACCGCGGCGGAGAACCGGTGCAGCTGGTCGGCTGGTGCCTCGGCGGGCTGTTCAGTCTGTTGACCACCGCGGCCTTCCCCGAGCTTCCGGTGAGCGCGGTCGCGATGATCGCCAGCCCGGTCGACCTGTCCAAGGTGCGGCTCGCCGATCCGCTGCGGCTGCTCGGCAAGGTCACCGGGGGACAGATCGTCGGCACCGCGCTGCGCACCCTCGGAACCGTGCCCGCGAACCTCGTCAGCCTCGCGTTCAAGACCACCGCGCTCTCCACGTATCTGCGCAAACCGCTGACCGTGCTCAAATACAGCACCGACCGCGATGCGCTCGCCCACATCGAGGCCGTGGACGACATGATGCGCAATATGTACGGCTACCCCGGCCGGGCCATCGCGCAGGCCTATCACCGCTTGGTGCGCGCCAACGAACTCGCCACCGGACACGTCGAGGGGCCGACGCGCACCGTGCACCTCGCCGATGTACGGGTGCCGGTCATGAACATCGCGGGCGATTCCGATGTACTCGCCCCGGAAGCGGCCGCCCACCACGTGGTGCGGATCCTGCCTAACGCACCCGAGGTGCGCCTGCACACCGCGCCGGGCGGGCATCTCGGCGTGCTCACCGGTCGCACGGCGGCGGAAACGACCTGGACTTATTTGGATTCGTTCCTGGACGAAAGCTGATTCGCTTTCCCGTTCAATCTTCGGCGCGGTAGGATTTTCCGTGGTATCATGAATTCATGAGCACTGGGGTTGATGAGGATTCGCTTATCGAGGCGATCTGTGTATGTGACCGGGAGCGGGCGCGGTTGGACGCGATGACCGTGGACCGGGTGTATGCCTTGTGGTGCAGGCAAAAGCAGCGTTTCGGGGACCTGTTCACCGTGGAGTCGGTGATCGAGGAACTGCGGCTGGCGCGGAATGTGCCGCGCGGATGGTCCATCGACACCGTGGAAACCACGATCTTTCTCAGCGAACACATGCCCGGGGTTCTGGAATGCATGCACGCAGGCCAGGTTGATTTGTTTCACGCCTCGAAAATTCGGGAAGTGTTCGAATCCTTTCCCGAGGAACTCATCACCACCGCCGATACCCGGATCACCGAACGACTGCAGGACAAGGGACGCCCCCGGGACTGGGTGCGTTACCTACGACGCCTGGCCGATCGACTCGACCCGGCGGCGAAAGAAGTAAGGATCGCAGCCGCCCGTGCCGCACGGTATGTGTCGTTCCAGGACGACGAGGACGGCACCGGAACCCTGTTCGCCCGGCTCCCCAGCGAGGACCTGGCCGCCTGCGAAACCCGGATCGACGCGATCGCCCGATCACTACGCCACCAAGGCGACCCACGCACCCTCGACCAACTCCGCGCCGACACCATCACCGACCTGATCACCGGACGCAACCAGCACACCGGAGTAAGGGTCGTGGTCAACGTGCAAGTACCGCTCGGGGTAGCGCTGGACATGAGCGAGGAATACTGCCGTGTCACCGGCTACGGAGAGATTCCTGCCCACACCGCGCGGGCCATGCTTACCGACCCCCGCAACACGGTCCGCAAAATCCTCACCGACCCCGACACCGGCGTGATTCGCGGCCTCGGACGACGCAGATACCGACCCAGCACCCGCCAACGCGACTACATTCGGCTCCGCGACCACCACTGCAGAGTCCCCGGATGCTGCCGCCCCATCCAAGAGATCGACCACGCACAAGCATGGGCCGACAACGGCCACACCAACACGGCCGACCTCCAAGGACTCCGCAAACTCGACCACAAGTTGAAATCCGCACCCGGCTGGCACTACCGACTCGACCACCACACCAGCGAACTCGAAATCACCACACCCACCGGACGCACCTATCGAAGCGGTACGGAATAGAACTAGCTTTCGCGCCCGTTGACCCTCGTACGCCGGGGTGGTGCCGGGTGTTGAACGGCGACCATGCCCGTGCCCGGTTGAGGTTCGTCAGGGTTTGTTCCCGGTCGCCGCGGAGTAGCCAGGCGCGGGCCATGTCGATGCAGTGGTGGCCGACTCGCTCGGGTTTGGTTTTGTCGGCGAGGTCGATGTCGGTGCGCCCGGCCACGATGTTGTAGTAGGGCATCGCAGGCGGATCACTGCTACCGCACAGTCACCGACGAAACCGAATCAGCGGCGGCAGCCCTCGCACACCGAACCAGCCCCGCAACCTAAAGACCGACCGCGCATTCGTGAAACCGCCGACGCAACACCTCGATACCGGCCGGTTCCCTGCTCGGGTGCACACGATTGGTCAGCAGCACGAAATACCGGCCCAGCGCGGGATCCACCCAGATGCTGGTACCGGTGAATCCGGTGTGCCCGTAGGAGTCCCGCCCGAAGACTGTCCCCAGTGGACAGTCATGGTCGAATCCTTGCCAGCCAAGGCATCGGCGCAGGTTCAGCGTTTCGGTGTGACAGGCGGTCATTTCGGCGAAGGTGTCGGCGCCGAGCAGTTCGCCACCGCCGCGCACCAGCGCCATGCCGAGCCGTTCCAGATCCTCCAGGGTGCCGAACAGTCCGGCGTGCCCGCAGATCCCGCCGAGCACCACGGCGTTCTCGTCGTGCACCTCGCCGATGACCATCCGCTCGCGCCAGTGGCAGTACTCGGTAGCGACGGCCTCGGCGACCGGGCCGAACCGGGTGCCGTCCATACCCAGCGGCGCGCACACGTATTCCTCGACGAGATGGTCGAGGCGCCGCCCGGACGCGGCCTCGGCGAGAAACCCGAGCAGCATGAATCCCTGTGAGGAGTACTCGACCCCGGTACCCGGACTGCGGCGCAACGGAAGGGCGCGCAGCGCGTCGAGGAATCCCTCCCTGCTGGGATGATCGGCGAACAACCGCACCCCGCCGGGCAGTCCGGAGCTGTGCGCCAGCAGCTGGCGCACGGTCAGCTCCGCCTTGTCCCCGCCGGTGTACCCGGGAAGATGGCTGCCGAGGGTGTCCTCGAGCCCGAGTATTCCGCGTTCGACGAGCGCCATGACCGCGAGGCCGACGATGGGTTTGGTGACCGAGGCGAGGTCCCAGTTCTCGGTGCCGTCCACCGGAGCCCCGCCGTGTGCGCGATGTCCGAGCGAACCGCGGTCGATGGCGCCTTCCCCGTCCCCGACCGACCAGGCGGCCGCGGAGTACACCCGCTGTTCGGCCCCTTCCCGCAACAGGCTCGCCAGCTCGCTCATGAGCGCACCGAGCTCAGCCGCGGCCCCTGGCCACCCAGCGTCGCCGAGACCTCGTCGGCGGCGGCGCGCACCATGGGGCCGTACACCTCGATACTCTCCTCGTCCAGGGTGAACACCAGTCCGGACACGCTGATCGCACCGATGACCGCGCCGAGCCCATCGGTGACCGGGGCCGCGACGCAGCGGATGTCCGGTTCGTTCTGCCGGTCCTCGGTCAGGAATCCGCGCTCGTCCCATTCGGCGAGCGCGGCCCGGATCGCGTCCGGATCGGTGAGCGTGTGCTCGGTGCGCGCGGGAAGCGGTGCCGTGCCGAGGATCTCGGCGCGCTCGCTCTCCGGCAGCCGGGCCAGGATCGCGCGCCCGACCGCGGTGCAGTACAGCGGAATCTGGCCACCGACCCGCGAGGTCATCCGGTACGACTGGGCAGGCTCCACCTTGTCCACGTAGATCGCCTCGTTCCCGTGCCGCACCGCGTAGTGCACGGTATGCCCGGTGCGCCGCTGCAGTTCCTCGAGCACCGGCCGGGCGAACTGGTTGCCCCTGCTCCCCGCGAGCGCGGCCGCCGCCATCCCGAGGAACCGCGGGCCGACGTGATACGCGCCACCCTCGGTGCCGACCGCGAAGCCGGATTCGGCCATGGTGCGCAGCATCCGGTGCACGGTCGGCTTGGCGATCCCGGTCTCTCGCGCGAGTTCGGCGAGCCGGTGCGGACCGTCCCCGGAAGCGAGCGCGGCGAGCAGGTCGAGCGCCTTGTCCACCGATCCGCGGACCGGTTGCCCGTCTTCGGGGTTGTTGACAGCCCTTCGCATGCCGCCTAGCTTAACCAATCAGCGTTCCATCTGACGAAACGCTATGTCGGTGGATTGAATACTCGACGGACACAGCCCAACGACGGGAGGTACCGCGGTGACCGCTCGGCGGCAGTCCAGGCGCGAGGCACTGCGCCTCGGCGGTCTCGCCACGCTGGCCCCGCTGCTCGGCGCCTGCGGAGTGAGCGCGGCCGAGCCACGCGGCCGGGTGCTCCGGGTGTCCCAGCCGGACGAGGCCAAGACCCTCGACCCGCAGAAGCAGGGCGATATGCCCTCGATGAACGTGTTGATCAACATGTTCGACACGCTCACCACCAGGGGCACCGACAACCGGCTCGGTCCCGGGCTGGCGACCTCCTGGTCGGTGCTCGACGAGCAGACCTGGCGGTTCCACCTGCGCCCCGGGGTGCGGTTCCACAACGGCGAACCCTGCGATGCGCACGCCGTGCGGTACAGCCTCGACCGGTTGCGCGATCCCGCGACGCATTCACCGATCGTGGAGCTGCGCTATGTGGACGGCGCGACCGTGGTGGACCCGCTCACCGTGGATGTGCACACCAGCAAGCACGATCCGATCCTGCCCGCGAAGGTCTCGCTGTTCGGCGGGGTCGCCGTGCCACCGCGCTATCTGGACGAGGTCGGGCCGGAGCGGTTCGCCCGCGAACCCGTCGGCACGGGGCCGTTCCGCTTCGTGTCCTGGCAGCGCGATCACGAACTGCGGATGCGTGCGTTCCCCGGACACTGGTCGGGCCGCCCGAAACTGGACGAGCTGGTGTTCAAACCGATGCCCAATCCGGCATCCGCGCTCGCCGCGCTGCAAAGCGATGAGGTGGACATGGTCACCCAGCTCACCCCGGACGCGGCCCGCCAGCTCGCCGGATACGGCGGGGTGCGGATCGAGAACTTCCCCGGCATGCCCACCTATTATCTCTCGCTGAACACCCGCGAGGGCCCGCTCGCCGACCGCAGGGTGCGCCAGGCGCTCAATCACGCGGTCGATGTGCCGCTGCTGGTCAAAGCCGTGCTGGACGGGAAAGCGCGCGAGGTGCCGACCATGTTCCCGCGCGAGGCCAACGGATTCGATCCCGCGATTCCCGCCTATACCAGGGATATCCGGCGCGCCAGGCAATTGCTCGCCGAGGCCGGGTACCCGGACGGACTGGACACCACGCTCACCGCGTCCAATGTGGACTCCCAGGTCGCCGAAGCGATCGCCGGACTGCTCGTGCACGCAGGCGTGCGCGCCAAGGTCACCGTGCTGGATCCGAGCACCTACAAGAGCAGGCTCACCTCGAGCAATTCCGGCGCGCTCGGCCCGATCTACCTCGCCAAGAACACCGGGTGGACCGGGGACGCGGAAAGCCTTGTGCAGTCCAATATCCGCCACGACCGCAGGCAGAGCCGCTGGCACGATCCGCGCGCGGACCGGCTGATCGACATCGAGGAAAGCGCGGTCGATCCGAAGGCCAGGATGCGCGCGTTCACCGAACTGCAGTGGCTGCTGCACACCGAGGCACCGTTCGTCTTCCTGTTCCAGCTGGACAACATTCTCGCCCGCAACGACCGGCCACACTGGCGGCCCAACGCGGTCGGGGTGCTGGACATGGACAGCGCGGGGGTCACCGGATGAACCTGTTGCGCACCATCGCGGGCAAGATCGGCGGCGCACTGCTCGTACTGTTCTGCGTGGCCACCGTGGTGTTCTTCCTGGTCCGCATCTCCGGTGATCCGGTGAAGGTGCTGCTGCCCCCGGATGCCACCGTGGCACAGGAGGCGAGCCTGCGCGCCAGCCTCGGCCTGGATCGTCCCCTGTTCCTGCAATACCTGCACTATCTCGGCGGGATCCTGCGGTTCGACTTCGGCAACTCACTGTTCTACGACCAGCCGGTGAGCTCGGTACTCGCCGAACGACTCCCGGCGACCGTGGAGCTCGCCGCGGCCGCGCTGGTGATCGCACTGGTGCTCGCGATCCCGGCGGGCACCCTCGCCGCGCTGCGCCGGGGCAAGAGCTCGGACACCGGGGTGATGACCGGAGTCCTCATCGGACAGTCCACTCCGCCGTTCTGGGCGGGCATCCTGCTCATCCTGGTGTTCGCCGTCGGCCTGCAGGTGCTCCCCGCTTCCGGGTACGGCGGCATCGAACACCTGGTGCTGCCCGCGATCACGCTGGCCATCTACTCGGTCGCGATGATCGCCCGGCTGCTGCGTTCCTCGCTGATCGATGTGCTCGGCGCGGACTATATGCGCACCGCGCGGGCAAAAGGGCTCGGTGAACTCGGGGTGGTACTCGGCCACGGACTGCGCAACGCCGCCCTTCCCGTGGTCACCGTGATCGGCCTCGAGGTTGGCAGCCTGCTCGGCGGGGCGATCCTGACCGAGCAGGTGTTCTCCTGGCCCGGGGTCGGCAGGCTGACCGTGGAAGCCATCTCGAACCGGGATTTCCCGCTCGTGCAGGCGACCGTGCTGTTCTTCGCGGCCACCTTCGTGGTGGTGAACCTGCTCGTCGACCTTTCCTACACCTTCCTCGATCCGAGAGTGCGGGTGCGCGCATGAGCACCATGACCGCCAAGACCACCGGAACCTCGAACGCCACGCTGCGTGCGCTGGTCCGGAACAAACTCGCCCTTGCCGCGCTGATCCTGCTCGCCCTGTTCGTGCTCGCCGCCGTGTTCGCACCGCTGCTCGCGCCGTATGACCCGAACGCCCAGGATCTGTTGTCCCGCTTGCAACCACCCGGCACGGCAGGGCATTTCCTCGGTACCGACCAGCTCGGCAGGGATCTGACCTCCCGGCTGATCTACGGTTCCCGGATCTCGCTGCTCGTCGGCTGCAGCGCGGCGCTGCTCGCGGGCATCCTCGGGGCGCTGATCGGGCTCATCGCCGGATTCCGCGGCGGCTGGGTGGACAAGGTGCTGATGCGGATCGCCGACATCCAGCTCGCGTTCCCCTCGATCCTGCTCGCGCTGGCCATCGTCGGCTTCCTCGGATCCGGGCTGTGGTACGTGATCCTGGTGCTCGGTTTCACCGGCTGGGTGAACTACGCACGCGTGGTCCGCTCCGAGGTGCTTTCCTTGCGGTCGCGGGATTTCGTCACCGAAGCCCGCGCGATCGGGGTGCGCTCGGGCACCATCATGCGCCGCCACCTGCTGCCCAATGTGCTCGCCCCGCTCGCCACCATCGGCACCCTGCACGTGGCCTCGGCGATCGTGGCCGAGTCCTCGCTGAGCTATCTCGGCCTCGGCGTCCCGAAGACCACGGTCACCTGGGGATCGATGCTCTCCGATGGACAGCTCTATCTCGGCACCTCCTGGTGGATCGCGGTGTTCCCCGGTTGCGCGCTGATGCTGACCGCCCTGGCCATCAACATCGCCGGGGATGTCCTGCGCGATGTCGCCGATCCGAAGGCCTACCGCCGATGAATCCTTTACTGAACATCGAGAACCTGCGGGTGGACTTCCAGCTCGCCGACGGGACCGTGCATGCGGTGCGCGGCATCGACATCCACGTCGGCGCGGGCGAGATCGTCGCCGTGGTCGGGGAATCGGGCAGCGGCAAGTCCGCGACCGCGCTCTCGGTGCTGCGGCTGAACCCACAACCGCCGTGCGTGTACGCGGGCGGCTCCATCGAATTCGACGGGCGCTCACTACTCGACCTCGGGGAACGGGAACTGCGCACGGTGCGCGGCAATGAGATCGCGATGGTCTTCCAGGATCCGATGACCAGTCTGAATCCGGTGAAACGGGTGGACGCCCAGGTCGCCGAGGTACTGCGCAAACACAACGGGGCGAGCCGGGCCGAGGCACTGGCCGCGGTCCCCGAAGCGCTGGCCGAGGCGGGGATCAACAACCCCGGACAGCGCGCCCGCAAGTATCCGCACGAGCTCTCCGGCGGGCTGCGGCAGCGGGTGATGATCGCGATGGCGCTCATCGGGCGGCCCCGCCTGCTCATCGCCGACGAACCGACCACCGCACTGGATGTGACCGTGCAGGCCCGGATTCTCGATCTGCTGGCCGAACTGCGGGCCAACCACGGAATGGCGATCCTGCTGATCACCCACGATCTCGGGGTGGTCGCGGAACTCGCCGACCGGGTCGTGGTGATGCGCAACGGCATGGTGCTCGAATCCGGGGCGACCGAGCGGGTGTTCGAGGAACCGGAGGACGAGTACACCCGCCAGTTGCTCGCCGCGACCCCACGACTGGAGGCCTCCCCATGACCGAACTGGTGCGGATAACCGGTCTGGGCAAGGACTTCGGCGCCGACACCGTGCTCTCCGATGTCGATCTCACCGTGCATAGCGGGGAAACCCTGGCCATCGTCGGGGAATCGGGATCCGGCAAGACGACCCTGACCAGGCTGCTGCTCGCGCTGCTCGCACCGAGCCGGGGAACCGTGCACTTCGCGGGGAAGGACCTCGCCACCGTGGCGCCCGCGGAACTGCGGTCCCTGCGCAGGCGGATGCAGGTGGTGTTGCAGGATCCGTACTCCAGCATGAACCCGCGCATGCGGGTCACCGATATCATCGCCGAACCGCTCGTCACCCACGAACCGGAGCTGCGCGGCAGGCGGGCACGAGCAACGGTGCGCGAGCGGGTCGGCGAACTGCTCGAATCGGTCGGGCTCGACGCCGCCATGCAGGACCGGTACCCGCACGAGTTCTCCGGGGGACAACGGCAACGCATCTCCATCGCCCGCGCGATCGCGATCGAACCCGAACTCGTGGTACTCGACGAACCCACGAGCGCGCTCGATGTCTCGGTACAGGCACGCATCCTGGACCTGTTGGCCCGCCTGCAATCCGAACATGCGCTCACCTACGTCTTCGTCTCGCACAACCTGGCCGTGGTGCGCCGGATCGCCGACCGGGTCGCGGTACTGCGGGCGGGCGAGCTGGTGGAACTGGGCAGCGCGGAGCAGGTGTTCGGCGCGCCAGAGCATCCCTACACCGCCGAACTCCTCGCCGCCGTCCCCGGCCTGGACCCGCGCCGGAGGAGACGGTGCTAGTGCCCGGCAAGCACCAGTCCAGCTCCGCCGAGCAGGGCGCTGTGCTCGTATGCGCCGAACACCACACTCGGGCGTTCGGCGGTCGCGACCAGTCCCGCGCCCAACCGCGCCTCGATCCGCGCCCGGAACGGTTCACCCCCGGCGACCGCTTCGCCGTGCACGATGAACAAGCCGGGGGCGAACAACTGCTGGATGTTCACCAGGCCGAGCGCGATATTGTCCGCATACTCGTCCACAGTGGACTGGAACTCGCCGGGCTCGCGCAGCAGCCCGACCGGGTCACCGTGGAAACCGCGCGCGGCGGCGGCAGCGGTGAGCCAGTTCGTGGTGGCCAGCGTCTTCCAGCAGCCGCGCTCCCCGCAGGTGCACTCCAGTCCGCTCGCCGCGACCGTCATGTGCGCGCCGCTGCGCCCGCCCTGCGGGGCGAGCACCCTGCCCTCGTAGAGCACCCCCGCGCCGAGCACCGTTCCGGTGGACACCGAGGCGAAGGTGGCCCGGCCGCGCCCGGCGCCGAACCACCGGTCACCGAGCACCTGCAGCCGGGCCCGGTGTTCCACGGCGGCCGGGGCACCGAACCGCTCGGCGAGCTTCGCGGCCACCGGATACCCGTGCAGCGCGGGAACATCGTGCACCTCGAGCAGCACGCCCGCTTCAGCGTCCACCAGACCGGCAGCGGCGACCCCGATCCCGAGCAGCCGGTAACCGGCGAAGCAGTCCGCGCCCACCCGGTAGAGCGCGTCCTCGATCTCCGCGACGCCCGCTCGCGCCCCGAACTCGGCCCGCGCGGTGCGCTCCAGTTCCCCGGACCGGTGCAGCAGCGCCGCGGTGACCTGGCCGGGCACCAGTTCCACGGCACCGAGCCACGCCGCGGGCTCGGGTGCGGTGACCACATGCATCGGACCACCATGCCACGCTACGAAGAGGAGTCGACCGTGCCCAGTTTGACCACCATGACCTGGCGCGAGGTGCGGGCCGCAGCGGATGCGGACGGTATCGCGCTGTGTCCGATCGGTTCCCAGGAGCAGCATGCCGAAGCGCTGCCGATGGGCACCGACACCATGCTCGCCACCGCCTGCGTGGACCGCGCGCTCGACCTGCTCGGCGCCGAGGATCCGCAGGTGGTGCGCACCCCGGCGCTGCCGTTCGGGCACAGCCCGCACCACCTGTTCGCCGCCGCGGTCTCGCTGTCCGCGCCCACCCTGTCCGCGGTGCTCGCCGATCTGCTCGATTCCCTCGCCGAGAGCGGATTCCGGCGCATCCTGCTGGTCAACGGGCACGGCGGGAACGAGGAGATCATGCGGCTCGCGGTCAAACGGTTCGCCCTGCGCGCCGAGGTCGCCGTGGGTGCCTGCTCCTACTGGTCACTCGGCGAATCCCCGCAACACCCCGGGCACGCGGGCGAATTCGAGACCAGCCTGCTGCTCGCCGCGCACCCCGAACTCGTGCGGTCCCCGGTTCCCCCGCGCCCCCCGGTCGAGCCGCCCGCCCTGTTCGACCGGCCGCCCTATCCCGGGCTCACCGTGGAACGGCACGGCGAATGGGCCAGGGTCGGCGGGCAGACCGACGATCCGAGCGGTGCCGATCCGGAAACCGGTGCGCGCCTGCTCACCGAGCGGGCCACCGCACTCGCCGAAGCCATCCGCGCCTTCCACCACGCCACCGCCTAGGAGTACCCCTATGCAGATCACCGATGTCGACGTGTGGGTCGTCAACCTGCCGCTGACCAACCCGTTCACCAGTTCCTTCGAGACCAAGACCGGCGAGACCCGGACCATCGTGCGGATCCGCACCGACTCCGGGATCGAGGGCTGGGGCGAGACCATGTGGGGCCGCCCGGTCGCCGCGCTCGTCCGCAAGTTCGCCGAGGACCTGCGCGGCACCTCCCCCTTCGCGCTCGAGGCCTTCCACCGCAAGCAGCACATGGTGCCGTTCTTCCACGGCTACCTCGGCTACGCCGCCATCGCCGCGATCGACGTCGCCTGCTGGGATGTGATCGGCAAGGCGAGCGGGCAGTCCCTGCTGAACCTGCTCGGCGGACCGGTCCGCGAATCGGTGCCGATCACCGCACTGATCACCCGAGCCGACGGTTCCTCCCCGCACGCGATCGCCGAGCACGCCGAACGGGTCGTGGCCGAGGGCGGGTTCAGCGCCGTGAAGCTCAAGGGGACCACCGATGTGCCCGGCGATGTCGAGATCCTGCGCGCACTGCGGGAGAAACTGCCCGGGAGCCTGCTGCGCGTCGACCCCAACGCCGCCTGGTCCGTGCCCGACACCGTCCGCGCCGGGCGCGCCCTCGAAGAGCTCGACCTCGAATACCTCGAAGACCCCTGCGTCGGCATCGAGGGGATGAGCCAGGTACACGAGAAAGTCCGGATTCCGTTGTGCACCAACATGTGCGTCGTACGCTTCGAGGACTTCGCCCCCGCGGTGCGGATGCGCGCCGTCGACGTCATCCACGGCGATGTCTACAAATGGGGCGGGATCGCGGCCACCAAAGCCCTCGCCGCGCACTGCGAGACCTTCGGGCTCGGTATGAACCTGCACAGCGGCGGGGAACTAGGCATCGCCACCGCCGCCCACCTCGCCGTCGTGGCGAGCACCCCGGTGCTGTCCACCGCCATCGACTCCATGTACTACCTGCACGCCGACGACATCGTGGAACCGCTGCGCTTCGAATCCGGCGCACTGCACGTTCCCGATGGGCCCGGGCTCGGGGTCACCGTGGACGAGGACAAACTGCGCCGCTACGCGGAACTCAACGAACGCGAGGGCGATCTGACCGGATAACGGCTCAGCGGGCGCGCAACCCTTCCAGCACCAGATCTGCGAGCTGCTCGGGAAGATCCTCGGGTAACGGTTCCTTGGCGATCAGCACCCGGAAATGCAGCGGCGCGATCAGCATTTCCAGTGCGGCGCGCGGATTTACACCCTCGGGTAGTTCACCGCGGGCGATTCCGCGGTCGATCATGACCTGCGCCAGTTCGTAGCGCGTGGACCAGAACCGCGCGGACACCGCGTCTTCGGTCATCGCGGCGGTCGCGCGCAGCGCCGCGATGGACAGCGGGGTGCTCAGGTAGCTCGCCACGGAGCGGGCGAACGCGATGAGGTCGGTGCGGATCGAACCGGTGTCCGGGACCGGCACGTGCTCACTGCTGGAGGCCAGCAGGGTGTCCGCGATCAGGTTCTCCTTGGTGCGCCAGCGGCGGTACACCGAGGTCTCGTGCACCCCGGCCCGCGCCGCGACCTCCCCGATGCTCAGCTGTTCGGGACCGCGCTCCCGGATCACCGCACGGGTGGCCTCGTGCACGGCACTGCGCACGCGTGCGGCACGCCCTCCGGGACGCGTGCGGGGCTCGTCGTCACTCACCCCGGCACCCTAACGCAGGTTTCTTGCTTTACCAGTGAACCCGGCGTAGCGTCACTATCGCAGGAAACTTGCGTTAACGAGGAGCGTGTGATGTCCTACCAGTGGCCGCAGGACCCGGAGGAACTGTTCACCGAGCGGTATCCGCAGATGATCGCGGCGGGGCTGCCGGCCACCGAGGTGGACGCGGTGCGCGCCGCGATCACCGATATGTGGGCCGATGCCGCGGGCGGCTGGGTGCACGAATGGTCGCGGCTCGCCGCGGGATACGCCGGGGCCGGACGGCACCACCTGGCCGCGCTCGCCTACGGCTGGGCGAAATTCCCCACGCTCGCCGACGACCACAAACGCGCCGCCCTCGCCGCGCAGGTCGAGCAATATCGCCTTGCCGCACCGGGATTCCCCGTCGAATTCCAGCGCGAGGTCCTCGACCTGCCCTGTCGCGGTGGCCGCACGGCCGTTCCGGTGCACCTGCTCGCCCTGCCCGGCCTCGCGGCCGATGCCCCGGTGCTGCTCGCCAGCGGTGGAGTGGACAGCTGGAAAATGGATGTGCACAACGTGCTGGTCCAGTTCGCCGAGCGAGCACGGGTTCGGGTGCTGGCCTTCGACATCGCCGGTACCGGGGAATCCGAGGTACCCATGACTCCCGATGGTGGAGCGGAGATCGTCGACGGGCTGATCGCGCACGCCCGCGCCCTCGGCAACGGGCCGGTCGCGCATCTGGGCATCTCCATGGGCGGGTACTACTCGGCGCGTTCCGGTCTCAGCGGTCAGGTCGACGCGGCCATCGACCTCGGCGGCCCGGTCGAAGCGGCCTTCGCCAGGGACCGGGAAACGGTGTTCGGCATGTCCGACATCCTCGGCAACGCGCTCGGTTTCGACCATCGCCCCACCGATGCCGAGCTCGGCCGGTGCCTGCCGGAGTTCTCCCTGCGCTCATTGCTCGATCAGGACCGCAACGCGCCGATGCTGGTGCTCAACGGGGCCGAGGACGTGCACGTTCCGCGGCACGACACGCTGGTGTTCACCGATCGCCGCGACACCGAGGTCAACCTGGTCCCGGACACCGGGCACTGCGCGGTGTCCAAGGCCGCCGAGGTGTGGCCGAGCATGATCGACTGGCTCATCCGCACCCTGGACCGGTGATCCGGGGCCGGAGCTACGGCCGCAGCGTGGCGAGAGCACGCGCGATGCTCCGGCAGTTCTCGGCCACCCGCCCCTGCGTATACGTCCACTTGACGACGGCACCGGCGAAGGTCCATGCGCGGGCGCGATCCGCATCCAGCCGCTCGATCTCGATCAGGGCATCGAGGATGCGGTGGGTGCTGCTTTCCTCGAGCCGCCCCCACAGCAGCGGCGCCAGGCCGAACTCGCGGTCCCCGGCCACGATCAGCGGATCGATGACCAGCCACGGCTCCCGATCGGCGGCGAGCACGTTGTGATAATGCAGATCCTCGTTGATCAGGTAGGACTTCGCACCGGGCCCCAGCTCCCGGCAGACCCCGATCGCCTCGTCCCGGATCGGCTCCGGCAGGCCCGGCGCGTTCACCAGCTCCGCGATCCAGTTCGCCGCCTGCCGCTCTACCGTCCGTATGCCAGGCGGTGCCGGGCGGGACAACCGGGCACGCAGGCCACCGCCACGATCACCGCATCATCGATGGGCAACGCGTCGAGGTTCCGGGTGTGGTCGAGACGCTCCAGCAGCTGCACCGAACCATCGGAATCGTGTTCGTACAGCCGAACCGCACCGTCACCGTCCCAAAGGGACAGTGCAAGCCAGTCGTGCTCCGGCACCGGTGCCCGCGACGCCAAGCGCAGCATCGCGGGGGTTCCCTCATCGGTACGCACTGGTTGCACGATCGCGTTGTTCCCGTTGATCGGCTCGCCATCGAGCCGTAGCGACCACCGATGCAGGTAGATCCGCATCAGTTCTTGTGTGTCAGACATCGGTACCAATGATGGCAGGAGAACTTCGTCCGAACCGGCGGCGCGCAACGACTAGTGGAACACCTAGTAAAACCTCTGTGCAATTCAGATTCGGGACACCGAGCCGGTATTCCGGAGGCCCCATTCGTTGACGCCGCGACACTTTGGAGTGAGTACCCGAGAGTTCCCATCACACTCAGCTATCGAAGTACATTCGTGCCACCGGAGACGGGGCGCCCGGGCCCCCGAAGCGCGCTCCACTCGTTTACCAACAAGGCAGAATGGAAAATTCGGCAAACGATCGACGTCACACTATCGGTGTATTGTTCATTCAGCCTTTTTCCCCTTGCAATGGTTGCTGTCTACACGGCTTTTGGGGAGACAAACGATCGTGTCGTATCCATCAAACAATGGTGGTAGAGTCCGCTTTCCGCGTCACGTTGACTGGTAGCGTCGCCAACTGCGATCGATGAAACGGGGAGACTTCTTTGCCAGGCATATCCTCAAAGGGCGGGTTCGTCATTGGTATTTGCCCGTTCGGGCTACCGGATCCGCGATTTGTGGCAGCGGTGTGCGCAGCGGGCGAGCTGGGGGTGCTCGATCTCGGTGACGGCGGACGGCGTTCCAAGCGGGCGCTCGCGCAGGCGATTCGCTGGGCACCAGGCGCAATCGGCGTGCGCGTCTCGGGCGACTGCACTCTTTCGGTGGACGAATTCACCGCATTGTGCGACGCGAAAAGTGTGGACACGGTCGTACTCACCGCCGATGCGAACTGGCGTGCCGGGGAATTGACCGGCAGGCGGGTCCTGGTCGAGGTGGTCAGTCTGGCCGAAGCGGTGGCGGCTGTCGAGTCCGGCGCGGCCGGGCTCATCGCACGGGGCAGCGAGAGCGGCGGCAGGGCGGGCGAACTCAGCACCTTCGTGCTGCTCCAGCAACTGCTCGCGGACGAGCGGGTTTCCGTCGGAGTGTGGGCGGCGGGCGGTATCGGCCCGCACACCGCGGCCGCCGCGGTGCTCGGCGGTGCCGCCGGGGTGGTCCTGGACAGTCAGCTCGCCCTGCTCGCCGAGATGCGGCTGCCGGTCGCGGTCGCCAGGGCCCTGCGCACCATGGACGGTTCGGAACCGGTGATCGAGAACGGCAACCGGGTGCTGCGCAGCCAGGCGGCCGGGGAACCGATCGCGGTCGGCCAGGACGGTTGCCTCGCCGCCGGTTTCGCCCGCCGCCACCACGACATCGGCAGCGCGATCCGGGCGGTCCGCACGGCGATCGAGGAAGCGGCGCACCCGGATGCGGCGGAGGCGCTGCGCCCCGGCTCGGCGCTGAGCCGGGCACTCGGCACCCGGCTTCCGGTGGTACAGGGCCCGATGACCAGGGTCAGCGATGAAGCGGAATTCGCCGCCTCGGTCGCGGATCAGGGCGGGCTGCCGTGTATCGCGCTCGCGCTTTCCACCGCCGAACAGTCCCGCGCGATCCTGCGGCGCACCCGGGAACAGGTGGGCGACCGGCCTTGGGGCGTGGGGATCCTCGGCTTCGCCGACGAGCGAACCCGGACCGCGCAGCTCGAGGTCATCCGGGAACAGCGGCCGAGTCACGTGATCATCGCAGGCGGGCGGCCGACCCAGGCAGCCGCGATCGAGGACGCGGGCATCGCCACCTTCCTGCACGTTCCCTCGCCCGGGCTGCTGAGCCAGTTCCTCGCCGCGGGCGCGCGCAAGTTCGTCTTCGAGGGCGCCGAGTGCGGTGGGCACATCGGCCCGAAGAACAGCTTCACCCTGTGGGAAGCGCAACTCGCGGTGCTCGAGGAATTCCTGGCGCACAACGGGCAGCAGGCGAGTGAACTCCAGGTGCTGTTCGCCGGAGGGGTGCACGACGAGCGGTCCGCGGCGATGGTCGCCGCGCTGACCGCACCACTGACCGCGCGTGGAGTCGCGGTCGGCGTGCTGATGGGCACCGCCTATCTGTTCACCGAGGAAGCCGTGGCACACGGAGCGATCCGGCCGCTGTTCCAGCAGCAGGTGCTCGGCGCGGAACGGACCGATCTGCTGGAAACCGCACCCGGCCACGCGACCAGGTGCGTCAGCGGTCCGTTCACCGAAGACTTCCACGCGACCGAGGACGAACTACGGGAAAGCGGGGTCACCGGCCGCGAACTGTGGGAGCGGCTGGAGCAGTTGAACGTCGGACGGCTGCGGATCGCCAGCAAGGGCATCGAACGCCGCGGCGAACAGCTCGTCGAGGTCGACGAAGCGCGCCAGCGCAGCGAGGGCCTTTTCATGGCGGGCGAAGTCGCCCGGCTGCGCGCGGGTGTGACCACGATCGCCGAACTGCACGGCACGGTGACCGAACGGGCGGCCGCGTTCCTCGGCGAGCACGCGGCGCGGCTGCGGGAATCCCTCGGCGGTACGCCCGAATCCGGCGCGCCCGAGCCGGTGGACATCGCCGTCGTCGGGATGTCGGCGATGCTGCCCGGGGCCGCGGACCTGGACACCTTCTGGTCCAATGTGCTGCGCGGCGTGGACTCGATCACCGAGGTTCCCCAGGAACGCTGGGACCCGCGGATCTACTACTCGGAGAACGGCGAACCCGGCACCACGGCCTCGAAATGGGGCGGATTCCTTCCGGAGATCCCGTTCGATCCGCTCAGCTACGGGATCCCGCCCTCGGCGCTGGGCAGCATCGAGCCGGTGCAGCTGCTCGCGCTCGAGTCGGCGCGCAGGGCGCTCGCCGATGCGGGCTACGGCGACCGCGAATTCGACCGGAAACGGACCTCGGTGCTGTTCGGTGCCGAGGCGGGAAGCGATCTGTCCAACGCCTCCGTGCTGCGCACCGTGCTGCCCGCCTATCTCGGCGAGCTTCCGGAGGAGCTTGCCGGGCAACTGCCGGAGCTGACCGAGGACTCCTTCCCCGGTGCGCTGGCCAATGTCATCGCCGGGCGCATCGCGAACCGGCTCGATCTCGGCGGCACCAACTACACGGTGGACGCGGCCTGCGCCTCCTCGCTGGCCGCCGTGGACATCGCCTGCAAGGAACTCACCACGCACAGCAGCGACATGGTGCTGTGCGGCGGCGCGGATCTGCACAACGGCATCAACGACTATCTGCTGTTCTCCTCGGTACAGGCACTGTCGCCGACCGGGAAGTCGCGCACCTTCGACCAGTCCGCCGACGGCATCGCGCTCGGTGAGGGGGTTGCCTGCCTCGTGCTGAAACGGCTCGCCGATGCCGAACGCGACGGCGACCGGATCTACGCGGTCATCAAGGGGGTCGGCGGGGCCAGCGATGGCAAGTCCCTCGGGCTGACCGCGCCCCGCCCGGAAGGGCAGCGCGCCGCGCTGGAGCGCGCCTACCGCAACGCGGGCATCGATCCCTCCGAAGTCGAGCTGATCGAGGCGCACGGCACCGGAACCGTGGTCGGCGACCGCACCGAACTGGCCACGCTGACCGAGATGTTCACCGAGGCGGGCGCCCGGCCGGGCGGTTGTGTGCTCGGCTCGGTGAAATCGCAGATCGGGCACACCAAATGCGCGGCGGGCCTGGCCGGACTGGTCAAGACCGCACTCGCGCTGCACACCGGAATCCGCCCGCCGACGCTGAACCTCAGCGAGCCGACCCCGGCCTGGAAACCGGCGGAAAGCCCGTTCGCCTTCCATACCGAGGCGCGCCCATGGGCGACCGCGCCGAGCGAACGGGTCGCCGGAATCAGCGCGTTCGGGTTCGGCGGTACCAACTTCCACGTCGTACTGCGCGGTCACGAGGGCCCGCCGCCCGCGCACGCACTGCCGGACTGGCCGGCCGAACTGTTCGTGTTCCGCGGTGCGAGCGAGGAGGCAGCGCACCGTTCGGTGCGGCAACTGCTGGATCTGCTCGCGGCCGGGGAAACCGGGCGGCTCCGGGATTTCGCGCTGAACACCGCACTGCGTGCGGACGCACAGACCGCTCCGGTGCGGATCGCCGTGGTCGCCACCGATCCCGGCAACCTCACCGAGCTGCTGCACCGCGCGCTGGCCGGGGAGCACGACCCGGCGTCCGGTCTGTTCCGCGCCGAAGAGCAGCGACCCGAGGGGGACCTGGCCTTCCTCTTCCCCGGGCAGGGCAGCCAACGGGCAGGCATGCTCGCCGCGCTGTTCGTCGCCTTCCCCGAGCTGCACCGCTACCTGGAGCTCGGGGAGGAACTGGCCGAACTGCTGCACCCGGCGGCCGCCTTCGAAGCCGAGGGACGTGCGGCGCAGACGGAACGGATCACCGACACCAGGGTGGCGCAGCCGGTGCTCGGGATCACCGGGCTGGCGGTGCACGAACTGCTCGGCAGGGCCGGGATCACGCCCTCGGTCGTCGCCGGGCACAGCTACGGTGAACTGGTCGCGCTCACCGCGGCGGGCGCGATCGAGCCGGAATCCCTCGTGGCACTGAGCAAACGGCGCGCCGAGGCCATCCTGGACTCGGTCGGCGAGGAACCGGGCGCGATGGCCGCGGTCTCCGCGGCGAACCAGAAGGTCGCACTCTCGCTTGCCGAGTTCGGGCTCACCGAGCAGGTGGTGGTGGCCAACCACAACGCCCCGGAACAGACCGTGATCTCCGGACCGGCCGAGGCGATCGAGCAGGCGGTGCACCGGTTCCGGGAAAGCGGCCTCGGCGCCAAGCGCATCCCGGTCGCCTGCGCGTTCCACAGCCCGCTTGTCGCTGAGAGCGAACGGATCTTCGCCGCGACCCTGGCCGGGGAACCGGTGCACGAACCCGAGATCCCGGTGTACGCCAACCGGACCGCGACGGTCTACCCGGATCGCCCGGAGTCGGTCCGCGCCGAGCTGGCCGCGCAACTGGCCAATCCGGTGCGGTTCGTCGACCAGATCGAGTCGATGTACGCGGCCGGGGTGCGGGTGTTCGTCGAGACCGGACCCGGAGCGGTGCTCAGCGGTTTCGTGGCCAAGATCCTCAAGGACCGTCCACACCGGACGATCACCACCCAACCGGGCCGCCGCGGGGACATCACCGACCTGCTGTTCGCGCTCGCCCAGCTCGCCGTTGCCGGGGCCGAACCGCGCACCGCGTGGCTGGTGGACGGCCGCGGCGCGGTGGACCCGGAAACGGCAACCCGAACCAAGAATCCCCAGTGGACAGTCAATGGCCAGCTGGTGCGCAACGCCTCCGGGGAGATCCCGGCCGGTGCACTGGCCCCCGCACGCCGCATACAGGAGAACACCGTGTTTTCATCCCGCCCCTCCAACGGCGGTCCAGGCGATCCGGAAGCGCTGATCGCCGAATTCCTGCGCAGCAGCAGGGAAATGGTCAACGCACAACGGGATGTGCTGTTGAGCTACCTCGGCCCCGCCGCCGCACGGCCCGCCTTCGAGGCCGTCCCCGCGCCGAGCCAGGAACTGCCCGCGGTGGAGACCGTTCCGGCCCCGGCCGAACCCGCTCCCGAGCAGCACACCGAACCGCAACCGGCCGCCGATATCCCCGCCGTGGTGCTCGGCATCATCGCGGACCGTACCGGTTACCCCGCCGAGATGATCGAACCCGAACTCGATCTGGAAGCCGATCTCTCCATCGACTCCATCAAGCGCGCCGAGATCGCCGGTGAGATCGGCACCCGGCTCGGCATCCAGGGCACCCTGGCCGATGAGCAGATGGAGGAACTCACCAAGGCACGCAGCATCGCGGCCATCACGTCCTGGCTCACCGAACGGCTCGACGGCGCACCGGAAGCCGCGGAGCCGGTCACCGAGGAAGCCACCGCACCGGTGACGGGTGAGGCACCGCGCAGGTTCGAGCTGCGCCGGATACCGCTGACCGCCGCAGCCGGTGCACCGGACTCGGTGCAGGGCAAGCGCTTCCTGTTCGTGGGCGCGGACCATCTCGCCGAGGCGATCGGCGCCGAACTGGCCCGGCACGGCGCCGAGTTGCTGCGGGGCGCCGCGGACCGGGACCCCGGCGAACACGTCGACGGACTGATCCACGCCGGCACCCTGTCCGATGTGGACACCGAGACGTTTCCCGGGAGCTTTCCGCTGTACCGCACCGTATTGGGCAACGGTGCCCGGTGGCTGATCGCGCTCGCACCGGAAACCGGTGCCGGGCACTCGGCCGGGCTGCGTGGGTTTTTCCGTACCGTGGCGCGCGAATACCCGGACACCCTGGCCCGCCTGGTGGAACTCGATCCGGAAACGGCACCGGCCGAGCTGGCCACCTCCGTGCTGGACGAGCTGTGCCGTGCCGAACCGGCCCCCGTGGTGTGGCGCTCCGGCACGGATCGGTACGGACTGGAACCGGTCGAGGCCTCGCTGGGTGCCCTGGCCACCAACGGATCCGGGCCCGCGGGCACCGGGGTCAGCGAGGCACGGGCGATCGGCCTCGACCAGGATTCGGTGGTGCTGCTGTTCGGTGGCGGGCGCGGGATCACCGCCCGGTTCGCCGGTCTGCTCGCCGCGAGCAGCCAGTGCCGGATCCACCTTGCCGGGCGCACCCCGCTGCCGGAGGGACCCGAGGACCCCGCGATCGCCGCCGCGACCACCCCGGCCGAGCTGCGCAGCGCGGTGATCAAGAGCGGAGTACGCAGCCCGGCCGATGTCGAGCGCGAGGTGTCCGGAATCCTGGCCCAGCGCGAGGTTTCCGGCACCCTCGCCGAACTCCATGCGCTCGGCTCCGAGGTCGAGTACCACACCGTGGATGTCCGGGACGCCACCGCGGTGGCCGGCCTGCTCAAGCAGGTGCACGCGGAACACGGCAGGCTGGACGGAGTCGTGCACGCCGCCGGGGTGCTCGCCGACCGGCTGATCGCGGAGAAGGACCTCGAATCCTTCAGCCGGGTGTACGACACCAAGGTCGGTGGCGCCCGGGCCTTGCTCGACGAGCTGACCAGCCTGGACACCAAGCCCTCGTTCACCGTGTTCTTCGGCAGCATCGCCGCGGTGTACGGCAACCGGGGCCAGGCCGACTACGCGGCGGCCAACGACGCCCTGGAGACGATCGGCGCGAACTGGGCCGCACACACCGGAAACCGCGCGCTGACCGTCCACTGGGGACCGTGGGCGGCCACCGGTAACCACGACGGCATGGTGACTCCGGAGCTGATGCGCGAGTACGACAAGCGCGGCATCCGGCTGATCGACCCCGAGGAGGGCGTGCTCGCGCTGCTGCGCGAACTGGCCTGGGGCGAGCAGGGCAACAACGCGGTGGTGTACACCGCTTCGGGTTGGTGAGCCAGGAAATGACCGGTGTGGCCATCGTCGGTATGGCAGCACTCTTCCCGGGGTCCGGAAACCTGGACTCCTACTGGGCCAACCTGCGCGCCGGGGTAGACGCGATCACCGAGGTCCCCGCCGGCCGCTGGGACACCACCAAGCGCGAGCACCCCGAGGATGCGGCCGAACTGGTCTACTGCCGCCGCGGCGGGTTCATCGACGAACACGCCGAGGTGGATCTGACCAGATTCGGCATCATGCCGAACTCGGTTGCCGATACCGAGCCCGATCAGCTCATCGCGCTGCACGTCGCGGCGCAGGCCATCGAGGACAGCGGCGGCGAGAACCGGCTGCCCGATCGGGGCCGGATCGGCGTGGTTCTCGGCCGCGGCGGCTACATCGGCCCCAGCATGGCCCGGTACAACCAGCGCGTGCGCATCGCCGGACAGCTGGTGCACACCCTCGGCGAACTGCTTCCCGAGCTGAGCCCCGCCCAGCTCGACAAGGTGCGCGGGGCGTTCACCACGCAACTGGGTTCGAACCAGCCGGAATCGGCGATCGGGCTGATCCCCAACCTCGCCGCGTCCCGGCTCGCGAACCGGCTGGATCTCGGCGGACCCGCGTACACCGTGGACGCCGCCTGCGCCTCCTCGCTGGTCGCCGTGGACCAGGCGATCGGCGAGCTGCACAGCGGCCGCTGCGATCTGGTGCTCGCCGGCGGCATGCATCACTGCCACGACATCACGTTCTGGAGCGTGTTCGCCCAGCTCGGGGCGCTGTCCCGCAGCGAACGCATCCGGCCGTTCCACCGGGACGCGGACGGCATCCTCATCGGCGAGGGCACCGGGATGGTGGCGCTCAAACGGCTCGCCGACGCCGAACGGGACGGGGACCGGATCTACGCGGTGCTGCGCGGGAGCGGGGTTTCCAGCGACGGCAAGGGATCCAGCCTGCTCAACCCGGATCACGGCGGTCAGGTGCGGGCGGTGCGCCAGGCCTGGGAGCGCGCCGGGCTGGACCCCGCCGAGCCCGATTCGGTCGGACTGCTCGAGGCGCACGGCACCGCGACCCCGGCCGGGGACGGTACCGAACTGGCCACGCTCGCCACGGTGTTCGGCGCCGGAAATCCCGCGGTGATCGGTTCGGTGAAGTCGATGATCGGGCACACCATGCCAGCCGCGGGAATCGCGGGCCTGATCAAGGCCGCCCTCGCCGTGCACCACCGGACACTGCCGCCCACCCTGCACTGCACCGATCCGCACCCGCTCCTGGCCGAAACCCGGTTCCGGCCGACCGAAACCGCCCGGCCCTGGGAGGCGGACGGACCGCGCAGGGCCGCGGTGAACGCCTTCGGGTTCGGCGGCATCAACGCACACGTGGTGCTCGAGGAACACGCGCACACCCCGGCGCGGGCGAGCGGCACGGTCACCGAGCCGGAACAGGTGCTGCAGCTCGCCGCGTCGGATCCGCGCGCGCTCGCCGCACTGCTCGACCGCGAGGACACCGAGATTCGCGGCATGCCAACGGGTTCTGGCCCGAGCAGGTTGTCCATTGTGGACCCGACGAAGAGGCGGCTCGCGCTGGCCCGCAAGCTGCTCGGCCGCGAGGATGCCCGTTCCTGGCGCGGCCGCAACGATGTGTGGTTCTACCCAGCGCCACTGCTCGGCGATGGCGGGAAACTGGCCTATCTGTTCCCCGGGCTGGAAGCGGAGTTCACGCCGAACGTCGAGGATGTGGCGCGCCGCTTCGGGTTCACCTTCGACACGGGTGGCTCGCTGGTCGGGAACACCGGGCGGCACGGGCACGCGGTGGCCCAGCTCGGCCGGTCCCTGGACGGCGTGCTGCGCAGGATCGGGATCGCCCCGGACGGGGTTGCCGGGCACAGTATCGGCGAATGGACCGCGATGACCGCGAGCGGAATGCACCGCGCGGAGGCCATCGACGAATTCCTCGACACCTACGATCCCGACTCGCTGCAAATGCCCGATGTGGCCTTCGCGGCGATCGGCACCTCGGCCGAACGGGTGCGCGAAGCCCTCGCCGAACACCCGGGCATCACGCTGTCCCACGACAATGCCCCCAACCAGTCGATGGTGTGCGGACCGGCCGCGGAGGTGGAGGCCTTCGTGGCGGGATTCCGTGCGCGGCAGGTGATGTGCCAGGTATTGCCATTCCGCTCGGGCTTCCACACCCCGATGCTGGCGCCCTACCTCGACCCGATCCGGGAGAACGCCGACCGCCTGGAACTGCACCGGCCCAACGTGCCGATCTGGTCGGCGACCACCGCGGAACCGTATCCGGAATCCGCCGAGGCGGTGCGCGAACTGTTCGTCCGGCACCTGCTCGAACCGGTCCGGTTCCGGCAGCTGATCACCGCGATGTACCAGGCGGGGTACCGGGTGTTCGTGCAGGCCGGGACCGGGCAGCTCACCTCGCTGGTCACCGACACCCTGCAGGAGCACGACCACCTCGCGGTGGCGGCGAGCTCCGGGCGCCGGACCGGGATGGCCCAGCTGCGCAGGGTGACCGCCGCGGTGTGGGCCGCCGGTGGTCCGGACACCGTGGCAGCACTGGAATCCGCGGGCACCCGGCCACGGCACTCGATGCGGCTGAACCTCGGCAGCCCCACGGTTGCCCTCGACGATCCCACCCGGGACTCACTGCGTTCGCTGCTCGGTGCCCCGCGTGCCACCGGACTGTCCGAGTCGTCCGCATTGGACGCCGTGGCCGCGAGTTCCCCGATGGCCGCGGAATTCCGTGCCCTGCTGCACGAAACCGCGGACTCCGTCGGCACCGTGCTCGCGGCGCGGCAGCGCACCTCGCAGGCAAGGCTCCGGGAATTCGGCACGCGGTTACGGGTGTCCATCGAGGACATGCCGTACCTGCTCGATCACTGCTTCTTCCGGCAGCGGGCGGACTGGCCCGAACTCGCCGACCGGTTCCCGGTACTGCCCGCGACCACGATGATCGCGCACCTGATGCGGCTCGTCGAGCAGGCGGTACCCGGCCGCGTGGTGATCGGCCTGCGCGATGTCGTGCTGAACCGGTGGATCACGGCCCTTCCCGCGAGCGAGCTCCCGGTGACCGGCCGCCCCGTCGGGGACGACCTGATGGAGGTACGGATCGGCGAGCACGCGAGCCTGGTGGCCGAACTCGCCGAACGGCACCCCGCAGAATCCCCGGCCGCCTGGGCGATTCCCCCCGGGGAGCGCGCCCCGGAGATGACCGCGGCCGAGCTCTACACCAGGCGGTGGATGTTCCACGGCCCCCGGTTCCAGGGTGTGGTGGAACTGCTCGGGATCGGCGAACGGCATGCCCGGGCGGTGCTGATCACTCCGGAGGCGCCCGGCGCCCTGCTGGACAACGTCGGCCAGGTGCTCGGCTACTGGGTAGTGGCCACCCTGCCCAGCCGCGCCTCGGTCTTTCCCGCGCGGTTGAGCCGGATCCGGTTCCACGGCCCGCATCCCGAGCCCGGGAAACGGCTGCACTGCACCGTTCGGATCACCGCCGTCACCGACACCACGGTGGTCGCCGAGGCGCAGCTGTCCGTCGACGGCCGAGTATGGGCGGAGTTCGGCGACTGGACCGATCGCCGATTCGACAACTCTCCGCAGACGGTCGTGGTGGAACGCTGGCCCGAGCGCAACACGCTCTCCCTGCGCCAGAACGGTGGCTGGACACTGCTTTCCGAGCACTGGACGGATCTGGCCAGCCGCGAACTCGTGCTGCGCAACCATCTCGGCCTCGCCGAACGCGAGGAGTACGAAAACCTGTCACCGCGCGAACGGCGTGCCTGGCTGCTGCACCGGATCGCGATCAAGGATGCGGCCCGTATCTGGTTGTGGGACAACGGATGGGGCCCGCTGTATCCCGCCGAGATCGGGGCTCATGAGCACGCGGACGGCCATGCCGTGGTGTACGGGGTCTGCCGTGACCCGCTGCCCGAACTGGATGTCCGCGTGGCACACAGTGGGGAGGTCGCCGTGGCCATCGCCGGTCCGGCGGGCAGCGATCCGGGGATCGGCATCGAACCGGTCACCGATTCCGCGGCGGAGAGCCGATTCGCGCACGCGCACCCGGAATACGCGCGGGTCACCGATCCCTGGAGACCCGGCAACGACTATCTGGTCGCCTGGACCACCGACGAGGCATGAACACCCACATCTGAAAGGCAGGACGTCATGACCGAGAGCGAACTGGCCACGGTGGCCGACGAGCAGACGGTGCTCGCCGAGATCGCGGACATGCTGGCGCAGGTGCTGGAGGATATGGAGCTCACCGCGACCGAGGTCGGCATGGAGGACACCTTCCACGAGGACCTCGGCATGGAGAGCATCGACCTGGTGATGCTCGGCAACCTGCTCAGCGAACGGTACGGGGACCGGGTGAACTTCGCCGAGTTCGCCGCCGAGCTCGACCTCGAGGCGATCATCGCACTCACCGTCGGCGATCTGGTCACCTACATCGTGCGGCGGCTCGGCGGCGAGGAACACTGACCGATGCCGTTCGTCACCGCCAACGGTGCCCGCCTGCACGTGCAACGGCTGGCCGCGAAATCCACCGAGCCCGGCCCGGAGCAGCCGACCGTGGTGTTCATCCACGGCCTCGGCTGGGACAGCCTGGCCAGCTTCTACTTCACCCTCGGTGCGCCCGCCGCGTCCGCGGGTTGCCACGTGGTCACCTACGATCTGCGCGGTCACGGCAAAAGCGAGCGCCCGGCGCACGGCTACACCCTGGGGGACGCCGTCGCGGACCTCGCCGGGCTGCTGGACGAGCTGGCGATCACCGGGCCGGTGCACCTTGTCGGCAACTGTTTCGGTGGCACGGTCGCGTTCAGCTTCGCGCACCGCTACCCGGAGCGGGTCGCCAGCATGGTCGTCATCGAATCGGAGCCCGCGACCGAGGCCTGGTCGGTGAAACTGCGCGAACTGCTCGGCAACGCGACCGATCACCTGCTGCATCCCGAGGTGCTGAACTGGATCAGCGAGAACCGCGGCGCGCACACCGCCCGGCGCACTGTGGCCGCGGGCAAGATCTTCACCGCGACCACGATGGCCACCGAGATCCCGCGCGGTCCGCTGCTCGGCGAGGCGGAGCTCGCCACGATCGATTGCCCGGTACTGGCCATCTTCGGCAGCGAGTCGGATCTGGTCCAGGTGGCCGATCGGCTGCCGCGGCTGCTGCCCTCCTGCAAGGTGGCGATCATCGAGGGCCGGGATCACTCGGTGCTCGCCGAGGCCCCGCAATCGGTGCGCGAACTGATGGTGCCGTGGATCAGACGGCACCGGCCACAGCACAGCGCGGTGGGCGCGCCGGAAGCAGAAGGGGAGGGAGAGCGATGAGTCGTTTCCTTTTCGTGGTGCCCCCGCTGGTCGGGCACATCAACCCCACCGTCGGCGTGGCCGGTTGTCTCGCCGAAGCGGGACACGAGGTCGCCTGGGTCGGCGATGCGGAGATGGTGCGCACCCTGGCCGGGGACCGTCATCCGATCTACGACTGCAGCACCGCGGTCGTGCTCGGACAGCGCCCGCCACAGGTCCGGCACGTGGAAGCGCTCCGCTACCTGTGGGAGGGTTTCCTCATCCCGCTCGGCGAGGCCATGGTGCCCGGTGTGCTCGCGGCCGTCGAGGAGTTCGGCCCCGATGTGCTCGTGGTGGACCAGCAGGCCTTCGCCGGTGCGCTGGTCGCCGAACAGCTCGGCATTCCCTGGGTCACCTCGGCGACCACCTCCGCCGCGTTCGACGACCCGCTGATCGGCCTGCCCAAGATCGAAGCCTGGGTGCGCGATCAGCTCGACGGGTTGTGGGCCCGGTTCGGCCATGCCGAGCGGGTCATCGATCCACAGTTCTCCCCGACGCTGGTGCTCGCGTTCACCACCCGGGCGCTGCTCGGCCCGGAACACGTTCCCGAGCCTGCCGTGCGGTTCGTCGGGCCGTCCATCGCCGAACGCCCCGCGGACGCGGATTCTCCCTGGCACACCTGGAAAGACGAGCGTCCCGCGGTACTCGTCACGTTGGGCACCGCCAATGTGGACGCTGGCGGGGACTTCCTTTCCCGGTGCGCCACGGCGCTGGCCGAGCGCGATGTCCGGGCGGTGATCGTGGATCCGGGCGGCGTGCTCGGCCCGCAGCCGCCGCACGTGCTCGTCCGCGCGCACATTCCCCAGCTTTCCGTGCTGCCCCAGGTGGACGCGGTGGTCTGCCACGCGGGACACAACACGGTGTGCGAAACGCTGTGGCACGGGCTACCGCTCGTGCTCGCACCGATCCGGGACGATCAGCCGGTCGTCACCAAACAGGTCGTCGAGGCGGGCGCCGGAGTACGCCTGCGGTTCGCCAGGTCCGGAGCCGAACGGATCGGCGCGGCCATCGACGAGGTACTCACCGAACCGTCCTATCGGGACAGTGCGCTGCGCATCCGGGATTCGTTCCACACCGCGGGCGGAGCGCCTACCGCAGCAGCAGAACTGGCGGGAGTCGCCGCCAAGCTCAACGGAAGGATAGCGTCATGACGTCGAAAAAAGCCGAACACGCGGCCATGGTCGAAGAACTGCGGCCGGTGTATCGCGCTGACCTCGCGGACGGCACCGAGCGGTTCTTCGAGGCACGCAGGGAAACCTGCCCGTGGTGCGAATCCAGCCGGCTGCGCAGGCACGTGCGGTCCAACGACGTGGTCCAGCTCAAACCGGGCCGGTTCAACCTGGACCGCTGCACGGCATGCGGGCACATCTTCCAGAATCCGATGCTCAACGATGCCGGTCTCGAGTTCTACTACCGCGACTTCTACGACGGTCTCGGCGAGCAGGACATGAACTCGGTG
Organism: Sciscionella sediminilitoris; assembly: GCF_000737195.2. Taxonomy (GTDB): domain Bacteria; phylum Actinomycetota; class Actinomycetes; order Mycobacteriales; family Pseudonocardiaceae; genus Sciscionella; species Sciscionella sediminilitoris. The sequence goes on along the minus strand of NZ_JALM01000021.1, from coordinate 13,171 downwards.
TTCGAGCAGAACAAAAAGGGTTACCGGTCCCGCGCCGAGGCGGGCAAGACCGTCATGGATCCCGAGACCTGGCTGGATGTCGGAACCGGGCACGGGCATTTCCCGCAGGTCGCGAAGGAACTGTTCCCGAAAACCCGGTTCGACGGCCTCGACCTGAGCGACGGCGTCAAACTGGCCGAGGAAGCGGGCCGGATCGACAAGGGCTACTGCGGGGACATCACCGAACTGTCCGAACAGCTCGCCGACAGCTACGACGCGGTGAGCATGTTCCACTACCTCGAACACACCTCCGACCCGCGTGAGCACCTCGCGGCCGCGCTGCGGATGCTGCGCCCCGGCGGGCACCTCATCATCGAGGTACCCGATCCGGAATGCCGGTGGAACCGGTTCCTCGGCCGCTGGTGGCTGCCGTGGATGCAGCCGCAGCACCTGAACTTCGTCTCGATCGGGAACCTGCGCACCGCGCTCGCCGAACTCGGGGCCACCGTGGTCGTCGAACAGCGCGACGAATCCCGCAGCTGCGATGATCTGCCGCTTTCCCTGTGGCTGGCGCTGAACAACGCCACCCGCAGCGGCGAGAACGCGCCCTGGATCCCTGCCCCCTCGCGGGCGAGGAAACTGCTGCGCTCCGCAGCGATCATCGCCGCCATCCCGCTGTTCGCGCTGTCCGTCGTGGTGGACCGCGCCGTGATGAAACTGTTCAAGGACCGCGGATTCTCCAACGCCTACCGGGTCGTCGCCGCCAAGAACTCCTGATTCGCCGAACAGGAACTCGACTGGCCCGGCCGCGCACCAGGCTGGGCCAGTCGAGTATTCAGCGCTGTTTGCGCTTGGTGTCCCGCGCGCCTGGGGCCAGCTGCTCACGCAAACCGGTCAGCAGCTCGGAGGTCTGTTCGGCGCGCGCCTCATCGCGCCCGGCAACGGCGAGCAGCACGGCATCGGTGACCGTCATCGCGGCGAGGCATTCACCGGTGCTGCCGCTCGGCGCGTGCACGGCCTGCAGGCAGGCGCCGACGCGTTCGCGCAGCCGCGTCTCGAGCGAATCGGTGACCAGTACGACCGAGGCACCCACCGTTTCGGCATGGCCCAGCAGCACCTCGCATTCGGTCAGCATCCTGCCGGGCGCGTACAACACGATGCAGGCGTCCCCGGTAATCGCGAGCAGTTCGTCGGCGAGCAGGAATCCGGAACCGGAGATGTCGTGCGCGCGCAGGCCGAGCCGGTTGAGGCGTTTGGTCAGGTACCGCGCGGAGAGCGCCGAAACGCCCACCCCGAAGGCGAAGGTCTCGGCCGCCGCGGTGAGCCGTTCCACCGCCGCGGCCACATCCTCCCCGCTGACCAGGCGCAGGGTCTCCTGCAACCGCTCGACCGCCTCGGCGAAGACGTACCGCAGCGTCGAGTCGTGATCATCGCCGGTGTGCTCGATGCGCCTGCGCAGCCGCACCGAGGGACGGACCTCGTCGACCAGTGACCGTCCGACCTGCTGCTTGAGCTCGGGCAGTCCGTTGTAGCCGAGCGTGCGCGCGGTACGCACGACCGTCGCATCACTGGTCTCGGTGAGCCTGCCCAGCTGCTCGGCGGTCGCGAAGAGCGCGTCGTGCGCGTGTTCCCGCAGGTACTCGACGACCCGCAGCTCCGCGGGGGAGAGCGCGTCACGGTGGTTGTCCACGCGTTCGGCGAACGAGATCTCGTCCATCGCTTGAAAGTCTACACGACAACTATTGACAGTATCGTAGTTGTCACTACAGTACTTGTAGCGAGAACCCCAGCTACAAAACAATCCGTAGTTCTCACGACACAGTTCTCCCGACACTCCCCGGACCTGATGGGAATCGATGGCGATGACCACCACTGACACACAGCCACTCGTGCGACTCAACGGAGTCGGCAAGTCCTTCGGCGAGACCAAGGTGCTCGACGGGATCGATCTGGACATCGCACCCGGCGAAGTGGTGGTGGTGATCGGGCCGTCCGGCTCCGGCAAATCCACCCTGTGCCGCTGCATCAACCGCCTCGAGCCGATCGACGAGGGCACGATCGAGTTCGACGGGAAGACCCTGCCCGAGGAAGGCAACGCGCTCGCCGAACTGCGCGCCGATATCGGCATGGTCTTCCAGTCGTTCAACCTGTTCGCGCACAAGACGGTGCGCGAGAACGTCACGCTCGGCCCGATCCGGGTGCGCAAACGCGGCAAGCAGGAGGCGAACCAGCGCGCCGAGGAGCTGCTGGCCAGGGTGGGAGTCGCGGAACACGCGGACAAGCCCCCGGCGCGGCTTTCCGGTGGCCAGCAACAACGTGCGGCGATCGCGCGGGCACTGGCGATGGATCCGCGCGTGCTGCTGTTCGACGAGCCGACCAGCGCCCTCGACCCGGAGATGGTGCACGAGGTGCTCGATGTCATCACCGGACTCGCCGCCGAAGGCCGGACCATGGTCGTAGTGACCCACGAAATGGGTTTCGCGCGCCGGGTCGCCGACCGCGTGCTGTTCATGGCCGATGGCCGGATCGCCGAGTCCGGGAATCCCGAGGACTTCTTCGCGCACCCGAAAACCGAGCGCGCCAAGGATTTCCTGTCCAGGGTTCTCGAGCACACCGAAAGCAGGCCCGCCTCGTGAGCACGCGTTACCCCAACCGGCGCAGCGCCCTGTTCGCCCTCGGGGCACTGCCGCTGCTGGCCTCGTGCAGCGGAAGCGAAACCGAGCGCACCGCGGGCAATCCGCGCTATGCCACGATCGACCAGTCCAGCGCCATCGCGCACGGCCCGGTCGCCGGGCGGCTGCCGCGCACCCCGACCATCGACGAAATCCGGCAACGGGGTTATCTGCGCCAATCCGGTTCGCTGACCAATCCCGGTTTCGCGCTGGAGAACGTGAAAACCGGTGCGGTCACCGGATTCGACGCGGGTATCGCGCAGCTGCTCGCCAAGTACCTGCTCGGCAAGCCCGAGGTGGACACCGTTACCGGTGGTTCGGACACCCGCGAAGCCATGCTCGGCAACCATTCCGTGGACGTGGCCATCGGCACCTACACCATCAAGGAGAACCGCGCGCGGCTGGTGAACTTCGCGGGCCCGTACTACGTGGCGCATTCCGGGGTGCTCGTCGCCGCGGACAACCACGACATCCGGAAACTGAGCGATCTCGACGGCCGCAGGGTCGCCGTGCAACCGGGTGCCGCCGAGGAATCCCTGCGCAAGGAGGTCCCGGACGCCATCCCGGTGCTGTTCGAACAGTCCTCGCAGAACGCGTCCGCGGTGCGTCAGGGGCGAGTCGTCGCCTGGTCGGCGAACACCGCGCTGCTGCTCGGGAAATCCGTGATCGACAAGGAACTGCGGATGACCGATATCGCCTTCGGTTCCAGTCCGTTCGGGATCGGCACGCCCAAGGACGATCCGGTGTTCAAGTCGGTGGTCGTGGAGTTCCTGAACCGGATCATGGCCGACGGCACCTGGCGCAAGCTCTGGGAGTGCACGGTCGGCGTGCTGACTCCCGGCCCCGCGCCCCATCCACCCCGCGTCGGCTCGGTTCCCGGTTCCTGAAGGAGGCTTGCGTGTTCGGCTCATACGGCGAAGACCTGCTCGCGGGATTCGGTGAAACCGTTCTGGTCACCGTGACCGCTTTCCCGATCGCTTTCGCCATCGGCATCGTGCTCGCGGTGTTCCGGATCAGCCCGGTGCGCCCGCTGCGCATCGCGGGACGGCTCTACGTCGACGTGGTGCGCAACTCGCCGCTGCTGCTGATCGTGGTGCTGCTGATCTTCGGACTCCCGGACGCCGGGCTGCTGCTCCCGCTGTTCTGGTGCTTCGTGCTCGGTCTCGGCGGCTATTTCGGCGCCTATGTCTGCGAAACGGTCTGCTCCGGGATCCGCATCGTGGACCGCGGGCAGATCGAAGCGGCGCGCGCCATCGGCCTGCCGTTCCGCCGGGTGCTCACGGATGTGCTGCTGCCCCAGGCCTTGCGCGCCATGGTGCAGCCGCTGGGCACCATCCTGATCAACACCGCGCTCGGTTCGGCGCTCGGTGCCGCGGTCGGGATTTCCGAGCTCACCCTGGAAACGCGGTCGTTCAATCTGGACACCGCGCAGCCGGTGCTCGCCTTCCTGACCGCGGCCTGCGGATATCTGGCCATCAACCTGCTCGTCAGCCTCGGTGTCCGGCTGCTCGAGCGGAAAGCGCGGGTACTGCGATGAACAGCACTGCGAAGACCGGCACGGCGGACGACGCCCTGTTCGATCAGCTCGGCCCGCGGGCGCGCGCCCGCCTGCGGACGGTTTCGATCATCGCGACGGTTGTCCTGCTCGCCGTGGTCACCGGGATGCTCATCGCGCTCGGCGCCTCCGGACAGCTGGATCCGGACCGCTGGGCGATCCTGGTCGACGGCGACTATCTCGGGTTCCTGGCGACCGGGCTCGGGCTGACTCTGGTCGTCGGCCTGGTTTCCACGGCCCTTTCGGTGATCCTCGGGGTGCTGCTCGCGCTCGGCAGGATCAGCCGGTCGGCCTGGCTGCGGTTGCCGTGTGCCGGACTCATCGAGTTCTTCCGCGCCATGCCGCTGTTGCTGATCCTGTTCTTCATCATGTTCGCCATGCCGATGCTCGGCCTGCGGCTGCCGACCTTCTGGCAGCTGGTGCTCGCGATCGTGGCGCATGCCTCGGCGATCTTCGCGGAGATCGTGCGCGCCGGGATCCTGTCCATCGGCAGCGGACAGAGTGAGGCGGGCAAGGCGATCGGGCTGCGCCACCGCGAGGTCATGGGCCTGATCGTGCTGCCCCAGGCGACACGGGCACTGACCCCGGCGCTGATCACGCAGATGGTGCGCACCATCAAGGAATCCAGCCTCGGCTATGTGGTCGGGCTCAGCGAACTGCTGAACAACGGCAAGATCCTCAGCGAGTTCACCGGCAACTTCATCCAGTCCTTCATCGGCGTCGGGCTGTTCTACATCATCGTCAACATCGTCCTTTCCCGGGTCGCCGAACGGCTCACCTCCCGGGTAGGCAAGCACGCATAGGAGTATTCGTGACCTTCCAGTACGCGGCACCGTCCGAGGCGGGCGTCGACGGCGGTTCCGTGCTCGGTTTCCTCGCCGAACTCGAGCGGCGCGGGATGTCCCTGGACAGCCTGCTGATCTATCGGGGCGGCAAGCTCGCGCTCGAGCACTACTGGTGGCCCTACCGCGCCGATCTCCCGCACACCCTGCATTCGGCGACGAAGTCCTTCGTCGGGACCGCGGTCGGGTTCGCCCTCGCCGAGGGGCACATCCGGCTCGAGGACACCCTTGTCTCGTTCTTTCCCGAGAAGGTTCCGGAAACCGCGGGGAAGAACCTGCGCGCGATCACCGTCGCCGATCTGCTCACCATGCGCACCGGGCACCGCGTCGGCCTTTCCGGGAAGACCTGGCGGCTGCTGGAAACCAGCTGGGTCACCGATTTCCTCTCCCGGGAGGTCGAGACCGAACCGGGCAAGGCCTTCACCTACTCCAGCGCCAGCTCGCACATGCTCTCGGCGATCGTGCAGCGGGCCACCGGATCCAGTGTCGCCGAATACCTCGCCCCGCGCCTGTTCGAACCGCTCGGATTCTCCGGCCACAGCTGGGACACCGATCCGGAAGGGATCTGTTCCGGGGGCAACGGGTTGAGCCTGCGCAGCATCGATTTCCTGAAGTGGGGCGTGCTGCATCTGCGCGACGGCATGTGGAACGGCGAGCGGATCCTGCCGGAAGGCTGGGTGGACGAGGCCACCTTCTGGCACGTGGCGCAGGCCAATGCCGGCAGCTGGAACGGCGCCGAGTTCGTGCCCGGCGACGGCGGGGAGGAACGCGAGGGCTACGGCTACCAGATCTGGCTGACCGAACAGGGCGGCTCCCGTGCCTCCGGGATGTTCGGCCAGGATGTGTTCGTGTTCCCGCAGCACGACGCGGTGATCACCACGACCGGCAGCATCACCCACGGACTGCACCGCTACCTTTCCGGTCTGGTGCAGGAATTCCTGCTCCCCGCGTTCGAGAGCACCCCGTCCACGGCGAGCGACACCCAGCTGGCCGCCGCACTTGCCGAGGACAATCAGGAACCGATACTGCGCTCGGCCGATCCGGAACCGGAGCTGGCGAACACCCGGTTCAGCTGCGAACCGAACGAGGACGGACTGCGCACGATCGCCTTCACCGAGTCCGACGGCGTACTGACCGTGACGCTCACCGATGCACGCGGCAGTCATGAAGTCCACTGTGGACTGTCCAGTTGGGTGGAGTCGGAGAGCACGGTCACCTGCTGGCGGCTGCACCACTCCTATCAGCCCGAGCGGATGCGCGTACTCGGCGCGGCACACTGGCGCGAGCCACGGGTGCTCGTGCTCGACTGGTACTTCGTGGAGTCCCCGTTCCACGACACGATCACCGTGGAATTCCCCGAATCCGGCGGGCTGCGCTGGTCCCGCGAGGTGAACGTGAACAGCACCGAGACGGCCCGCCCGATGATCACCGCGCACCAGGACCGGCCGTGACCGGCCCACGGATCGAGGCCCGCTTCGCGCATTACCTGTACGGCAAGGCTCCCGGCTGGGCATTGCAAACCGATCAGCGGTTCAGCTACTACACCTATGTACCGCCACGCCTGGCCGGACAGCCCGGACCGGTCCCGATCGTGCTGGTGGTGCACGGAACCCTGCGGCAGCCGACGGTCTACCGGGATGCTTTCGCGGAGTTCGCCGAGGAGCACGGTTGTGTGGTGCTCGCCCCGCTTTTCCCGTGTGGCATCGAGGATCCCGATGACGTGGACAACTACAAACGCCTGGAGCTCCACGGGATCCGGTTCGATCTGCTGCTGATCCGGATGGTCGAGGAATTCGCCGGGCGGTACGGCTTCGAGCCGGGACCGTTGCTGCTGCACGGATTCTCCGGCGGCGCGCAGTTCGCGCACCGCTTCCTGCTGCTGCACGCCGAGCGGCTGACCGCGGTCTCCATCGGCGCACCCGGCGCGGTCACCCTGCTCGACGAGGAGCGCGACTGGTGGGTCGGCACCCGCGATCTCGCCGAGCGCTTCGGGAAAGCGGTGGATCCGGCCGCACTGCGCCGGGTCCGGGTGCTCACCGTGATCGGCGAGCAGGACCACGGCGGCGAAGAGGTGTGGGTGCCGGAGACCAGCAGGCACTGGATGCCGGAGGCCAACCGGGCGGGCGCCGACCGGCAGGAGCGATTGCTCGCCCTGAAACGGAATCTGACCGCGTACGGGGTCGAAGTCGAGCGCGGTGTGGTCCCCGGCGCCGGGCACAAGGGCTCCGCCATGCTGCCGGTGGTGCGCGATTTCTTCGCCCGAATTCTGACGGAAGGAAAACCCGAGTGAAGCTGGAAAGCCTCGAACTGCGCAAGATCGCCATCCCGCGGGTGAGCGCGTTCCGTACCTCCCGGGGAACGCAGTCGACCCACCACACGCTCCTGGTGCGGATGCGCATCGACGGCGTCGAGGGCTGGGGTGAGTGCGTCGCCGAGAACGAGCCGACGTACTCGCCGGAGTACCTCGGCGGTGCCGCCGATGTCATCGAACGCTGCCTGGCGCCCCGGCTCGCCGAGGCCGAGCAGCTGAGCCCGGCACAGGTCGCGCCGCTGCTCGCGGACTTCCGCGGGCATCCGATGGCCAAATCGGCGCTGGAGATGGCGGTGCTCGACGCGCGCCTGCGTGCCCTTGGTATCTCCTTCGGCGAATACCTCGGCGGGGTGCGCACCGCGGTGCCTTCCGGGGTCTCGGTCAGCATCGCCGAGAACACCGACGATCTGCTCGACGAGGTGGACGGTCACGTGGACGCCGGATACCGGCGAATCAAACTCAAGATCCAGCCAGGCTGGGACATCGAACCGGTACGCGCCGTGCGGAAACGCTTCGGGCCCGAACTCGCACTGCAGGTCGACGCCAATACCGCCTACCGTCCCGGCGACGAGCGGCACCTGGCCGCGCTCGACGAATTCGGCCTCGTGCTGATCGAACAACCGTACGAACCCGAGGACTTCCTCGGCCACGCCGAACTGGCCAGACGCATCGAAACCCCGATCTGCCTCGACGAGTCGATCGTCTCGGCGGGGACCGCGGCCACCGCCATCAGCCTCGGCGCCTGTTCGATCATCAACATCAAACCCGGCAGGGTCGGCGGCTACCTCGAAGCGCGCCGCATTCATGACACCGCGCTCGCGCACGGGGTGCGGGTCTGGTGCGGTGGCATGGCCGAGACCGGGCTCGGCAGGGCGGGCAACGCCGCACTGGCCTCCCTGCCCGGTTTCACCCTCGCCAACGACCTCTCCGCGAGCAGCCGGTACTACGCACGCGACATCACCGAGCCGAGGACCGTCGAGAACGGGTACATGGCCGTGCCACAGGGGCCCGGCCTCGGCGTCCAGGTGCGCGAGGACGTGCTCGCCGAATACACCGAATGGAGCAAGACGCTCGGCGACTGAGCACCGCTGCCGACGAGGAGTGCGGTGGCCGATGAGTTCGGCCACCGCCGCGAGTCCCCCTCCGTAACGGCCGATTCCGACCAACGGAGGAGCAGCACATGGTGATCGTCGCCGGGCACATCCTCGTCGCCCCGGGGGACCGCGAACCCTACCTCGCGGACTGCGCGCACATCGTCGAACAGGCGCGCCGCGCACCCGGGTGCCTCGACTTCACCATCACCGCCGATCTGGTGGACACCGGCCGCATCGACATATTCGAGCGGTGGGAATCGCAGGCCGCCCTCGAAGCGTTCCGGGGCAGCGGCCCCAGCGAGGAACAGAACGCGGCCATCCGTTCCGCCTCGGTGGCCGAGTACGAGGTCGTGCGGGAGCGCCCGCTGAGCTGAGCAAGCCAGAATGGTGCCATGAACGAGACCGTGATCCGGCCCGCCCGGGACGACGAGCTGCCGACCGTGGCCGAACTTCGCTGGCGCTGGCTCCTGGAACGAGAAGGAACACCGGTCACCGGGCACGACGAGTTCGTTCGGCTGCTCACCACCTGGGCACGCGAACACGCGGCATCACATCGGTGCCTGGTCGCCGTGCGCGAGAACACGATCATCGGGATGGCCTGGCTGGCGATCATCGCGCGGGTGCCGAACCCAAGGTCACCCGAACGCGCCTCGGGCGACATGCAGTGCGTCTACGTCGTCCCCGCGCACCGCGACAGCGGGACCGGGGCACAGCTCATGTCGACCGTCCGAGCTCTCGGACGCGAGCTCGGCCTCGAACGCGTCACCGTGCACTCCAGCGAACGCGCGGTCCCGGCCTACGTCCGCAACGGGTTCACCCCCGACCCGCGCCTGCTACACGCCTGGATCGAGGAGCCCCACTGACCTCGCCAGGCACGAAAAAACCGCTCCGACCGACGTCGGAGCGGTTGCGAAAACTGTGGCCAGGGGCGGGTTCGAACCGCCGACCTTCCGCTTTTCAGGTGTGGACCGTTAAGCGCTGTGCTCAGCTGGGAAAACCCAGCGTACCAGCGAGCGCTCCCGGCACAATTGTAGGGTCGCCGATCCGGCGTGTCGGAAGCCCCGGACCCGATGCCCACAGTTCCGCAGTAACAGTCAGCGACCATGCGTCGGGGCGAGTGCTACTCGCCCCGATAACGCACGAGGTGACGCGCCGGACCGTTTGATGCGGTTGTCTATCGCAGGTGACAGGCGCTGTTCACGGCGATCGCTGGTCGGCCCTCGGCCATTTTGGCAGCCCCTCGCCGGGTGACGCTCAGGTGGAGGTCGTCTTTCTGGAGGTGCAGTTCGGGGATGGCGTCCTTGACGGTGCTGCGCACGGTGAAGCCCAGCCGTTGCCCTTCTTGGGCGAACGCGGTCTGGATCACTTGCCAGCGGGCATCGGAGATACCCGCGTAAGCGCCTGTCGGGCGCTCGACGACCTCGAGTTCCGCGTAGTCGTTGAGCTGGATGGTCTGCGGGTTGATGGGATCGTTGAATTCGCACGTGGTGTGTGCCCAGTTCTCCTCCGGCATTTCCCACTTCCAATCCACGCCACCATCGACGGTGCGCAGTTGCTGAAGGACTCGCTGGTGCAGCGGTTCCAGCACGCGTTGTATGGCGGGAAAATGCGGACGCCGTTTCGTCTCGGCGATCCGCTGGAGTTCTCGCTGGTGGTATTCGCGTTCAAATTGTTGTTGCTCGCGGTCGAGCTGCTTCTCGTACTGCGCCGAGTTGTCATGTGCCGTACCGGAACCGATCCCGAGCGAGGTGATTCCCGCGGCGATCACCAAGAGCCAGGCAAGGCCATGCCAGGGCGCAGCCGCCCGCTGCTTACGGATCCAAATCTGCCCCGGCCCCAGAACCAGCAACAGTCCGACTGTCGCGGCGACTGGAGGGAGCCAGAGCACCAGTCCCTGGACCGCGGGCGAACAGATCGCGCCGGTGGTGGAAGCACCGCAGTTAAGTGAGTTGAACGCGGCGATCAATCCGATACCGAAACTGATCGGAATGGCTATCAGCAACAGCACGGAATCCACGACGAGCGCGATCCACCGCTCACGCTGGACTGTCCGGGCATCGGGACCATCGGACCCCTGGCCCAGGGTCGACGGTTGAGCGAGACCATCCGGCTCAGCATTGCCGTCCTCGTCCCGAGGTCCGCAGCGTTCAGCAGTCTCGGGCTCGCCGCTGGCGTCCGAATCCTCGCTGGTCATCGCGACCGTTGCCGACAAGCATCACGGACCTGATGGTCAGACAAGGTGCCCAGCGTCGACCCGAGCACCAGGTTGAGTACCAGCGAAGGCCACGCCTCCAACTTGAACGCCTGATACAGCGACACGATCGAGAGCAACGCCAGGATCCGCAACAGGATCCTGGCCCAGTTCGCGCGGCGCCGCTGCAGCACGATCGCCGCCGGAATCGCGAGAACGGTCTGCACCCCACTGATCCCCAGCAAGATCGCGGTCAGCGTGGGCTCCTGGATCACGATCGCGCCGTAAATAGCCGAGACGAGCCCGATCACCGAACCAACGATCCACACGACAACGCTGTAGGTGATGTATTTGCGAACCCGATCCGGATCCCAGCTCGGCGTGGTGCCACTGGACACCTGGCCGTGACGATCTTCGCTGCCCCCAGCAGGGCCCTGCGGCCAGTACGGGCCACCAGGATTTGACATGATCCCTCCCCGGTCATGTTGGTCATGGCAACCGGACGATAACTCACAGCGATAGCTGGCGGTGGCGGTTCTGCGCATCTGCCGGTCTTGCCGCCCTTGCAATCGGAAGTGCGGAGCCAAATGACAGCGCTTGAGCGCAGGCCCGTCAGCGGCGCCGGCCCCGCGAGGCTATGGCGATAGAGCACATTTCGCCTGAAACGGATAGACGCGTAGCACCGTTGAGGGAAAGATTGACCACTTATTTGTGGCAGATTTTCGCGATTTACACCGCGTAATGGCTACGCAACAGCTCTCGCGCACCCTGCGAAAGGTCATGCCGGGCAACGGTCTCGAGCACTTCGCGACAGCTCTCCCCAAGCATTCGCCCCTCCCCCGGTCGGGGTGGGCTGAACGGGCGATTCTCGGGATGTTGGTTGTTGACTATTTTGGTTGGCCAGCGGTGTTGGTTTCACTGTTTTAGGGTTGGGCGAATACGCTGAGCACAGATCGTTGAGGGGTGACGTGCGCTGGTCAAGAGGTGGACCGACGTATCGGTCTGTGCTGGCGGTGCGGGAGTTCCGGTTCCTGTGGCTCGCCGAGGTCTCCTCGGTTTGCGGAGATCAGCTGGGACGGATCGCCTTGTCGATCTTAGTGTTCTCCCGGACCGGTTCGGCAGCGTTGACGGGGTTGACGTACGGGTTGACGTTCTTGCCGACGCTGGTGGGAAGTGTGTTCCTGACGGGGTTGGCTGATCATTTCCGGCGTCGGAACGTGATGATCGCCTGCGATGGAGTGCGCGCGGTCTTGCTGGCGGCAGTGGCGATTCCGGGTGTGCCGCTGTGGTTGTTATGTGTGCTGGTCGCGGGATCAACCCTGTTCAATGGCCCGTTCAAAGCCGGTCAGCAGGCACTACTGCCGGAAGTACTGACCGGGGATCGATACATGCTGGGGGTGTCGTTGCGGCAGGTATCGATCCAGATCGCGCAGCTGTCCGGTTTCGCGCTCGGCGGGGCGCTGGTCTCGTTCCTGTCTCCGGCCGGCACGCTACTGGCGGATTCAGGGACCTTCGTGATCTCGGCCGTGCTGCTGGGATGCTTGGCATCGCGCCCGGTGCGACCGAGGGAAGGCGAGCGTGCGTTGAGCCCGCGCGGGCTCGGGCGCGGCGTCGCCGCGATCATGAGGGATCGCCGCTTGCTGGTGCTGGTCGCGGTGGGGGTGCTGAACGTGTTCCATATCGTCCCGGAAGGGATCGCTGCTCCGTACGCACACCAGCTTGGACTCGGACACTATGCCGTGACGCTCATTCTGGCTGCTGCTCCGTTCGGCGCCGTGATCGGTGCATTCGTCTTCGGCAGACTCGTACCGGCACGTCGGCAGGCAGGGCTGCTCGGGCCAGTCGCGGTGCTGGCGGGAGCGGTGCTGGTGCCGCTGTTCGTCCCGGTCGGTTTGGTGTGGTCGCTGGTGTTGTTCGCGATCAGCGGCGGACTGGCAACGATTTACACGATGTACTCAGGTGCCCTGACCGCGCAGTTGGCGCCTGAACCGAAACGGGGGCGGATCACCGGGGTCAACAGCGCTGTCCTGCACACCTCGAACGGATTGGGCCCGATGCTCGGCGGACTGCTCGCCGGGGCGCTCCTACCCAGCACCGCGGTCGCGATCGCGGGGGCCGTCAGCGTGGTCCTCGCCGTAATGATCGCCATGAGCTGGGCAAATGCCCGTCGCAGATCACCTATGCCCCAGGCTGCAGTGAGCGCATGAGGCATAGGGCAGCTGCGGAATCTGTGTTCGGTGTGGTTCAGTGCTCGGTCGACATGTCCACGACCTCATTCCTCGAACGGGTGAAAACGGGACTCATCGGCATGGTATCGGAATCCACCTTGACTTCCCACGTGTCTAGTCACGCCACCGCGAAAGCAAGCGGTGATCACGCATGAGCGCTCAGTCAAAACGGTTGCCATTGTGGACATGGTTTCGCGAGTGGTCACTGTGGCAACTGCGGCCAGTATTGATCGGCTGGTATCTGCTGGTCGATCTTGCCGCGATCGCGGTCATCGCTCTCGGCAAGATCGACCAGCAGA
>NZ_JALM01000020.1 GCF_000737195.2 Sciscionella sediminilitoris | reverse complement strand
CGCACCACAACAGCCTGCTCGACAAAGCGGTCCAACCGCTCCCGGCTCGACAGTATTGCTCCCATTTCCCCAGTGTTCATACATCTATAATACCAACCACCAACGCGGATTCCCGCCATTCACCAGAGAATCGCCTGAACGGAGTAGTGGGCGGCTAGGTCTTGTCTGGCAAGTGGTGCGGTGGTGTGCTGCGCATTGATGGGTGAGGGCATCGGTTACCGGTATCGATGCGGGATTCACTTGGTCGACGGGCACGGGCCGACACCGGTGGTCGCGGCGGGAGCTAGGCGGGTGAGCGGTACCCGACAACCGTTTCCTTCTGTTCCCCAAGGGATTCGGTGAGCCCGCCGGAAACCTTGCGCGGTGCGAAGAACACCAGGGCTGCCGCGCTGATCAGCCAGCACAGTCCAATGTAGACGAACACGCTCTGGTAACCGGCGAACCCGTACACGGCGGCGATCATCATCGGACCGAACACATTGGACAGTCGCCCGAGTCCGTACACCAGACCGTTTCCGGTGTTGCGCAGCGCGGTCGGGAACAGTTCGGGGCTGTAGGTGTACATCTGCGCCCCGAAGGCCATCAGCAGCGCGGCCATGCAGAAACCGAACACGACCACGAGGACCGGATTGAACGAGAGTCCGTACACCAGCCCGCAGATCGCGGCGAGCACGCAGACGAGTGCGATCCCGAGCCTGCGCCCGAGCCACGCGGAGATGGGCCAGGCGAGCAGGGCGCCTGGTGCGGCGCCGAGCGTGATCAGGGTGGTGTAGCCGAGACTGTCCACGACGGAGATGCCCTGATCGGCGAGCAGGGTGGGCACCCAGGTGAGGAACCCGTAGTAGCCGAGGGTGGTGAAGATCCACACGACCGCGAGCACCAGGGTGGATCGGCGCAGCCCCGGGGAGAACAGTGCGCGATACGGCCGGGTGACGCGCTCGCCCGCACCGCCGCCCGAGGGAACCGGAACCGGTTCGGGAAGTGGATGCCCGGAGGCGGCGACCCTGCGCTCGATCGCGGTCAGCGCCCGCACGGCCTGCTCGGTGCGGCCGGTGCTGTAGAGCCAGCGCGGTGATTCCGGCAGCCGGGCCACGAGCGGGAGCGCGAGCGCGCCGACGGCACCGATGCAGAACACCAGGCGCCAGCCGTGTTCGCCGAGCGGAACCACCAGTTTCGCGGCGAACGCCATCGCGGGAATGCCGAGATGGCCGATGAAGCTCACGATCGCCTGCGCCTTGCCGCGCCGGGCCGGTGGCATCAGCTCGGCGAGATAGGTGTTCGCGCACACGGTCATCGCGGCCAGCCCGATCCCGGTGGCGAACCGGGCGGCCAGCAGCGCCCCCGTGGACCAGGCGAGCGCGTTCAGCAGGGAGAACACGGTGAACACCGCGGTGGCCACGATCAGCCCTCTGCGCCGTCCCACCCGGTCGGCGAACCGCCCGGCACCGACCGCCCCGCAGAACATACCGAGGAAGGTGGCCGAGGTGACCAGCGCGATCGAGCCGATACCGAGGCCGAGGTGTTCGCGCAGTGCGGGCGCGGCATAGGAGAACGCGTTGCTGTCCGCGAACTCGAAGAAATAGATGAACGCGAGACTGAGCACCACACCGCGGTGGAACCGGGAACTGGGCAGCCGGTCGATCCGGGCCGCGATCGTTTCCATCGTCATTGGTGGAACAATCCTTATCTCATGCGGAAACGGTCAGCACCGGTTCCGGGACGAACAATTGTGCCTCGCAGATGATCCGCGCCGCGCGGCGGACGGTGATCGTGCGGGGAAGGCCGTCGGCGAACTCCGAGCAGTGCACGGTGAGTACTCCGCCCGCGGTGCCGATCCGCAGTGTGGCCGCACCGGGCGCGGCCGAACGCGCGTGCACGACCGAACCGTCCAGCAGGTTCGCCGTCGCGATGCCGACCGCCGAGGTCAGGCCGATCACCGGATGCGGATCCCGCATCGAGAGCATGCGCGCGGACACGTCGTAGTCCTGCGCGCCGATCCACTGTCCGGTGCTGCTCAGGTAGTCGACCGGAACGCCGACATAACCGACCTTCGGCGCCGCGTCACCGGGCTCGGCGATACCGAACCGGGGTGCCGCGGCCTGCCGGATTCCGCACAGCCACGGCACATCCGCACGCAGCTCGGCCGGTGTCTCGGCCCCGGTCCGCCCCGCGTGTTCCGCGTCGACGAGCACCATCGGCGCGCCCGCGTCGAGCATGCTCACCACGGCGTCCCCCAGCCGTTCGCGCGGGCTCGGCGGCGGCGCGCTCACGGGGTTCAGGAAACTCAGCCCGACCCGCACTCCGCGTGCCCGGGTTCCCGGCACCGTCTGCTCGCCGAACTCGGGCAGCACCCCGCCTTCGGTGTCCACCTCAGCGCGCAGCACCGCGCCGGTATTGGTGTTGCGCAGTGCCACTTCGGTGCGGTCCCCGGTGACCGGAACGAGGCCCGTGCGCACCGACCACAGCGCGATCGCGGTCGCGCAGTTGCCGCAGTTGCTGCCCCATTCCACCCGGCCGGATCCGATTCCGACCTGCCCGAACAGGTAGTCCACATCGATACCCGGCCGCTTGGAGGGAGCGATCACGGCCGCTTTCGAGGTGGTCGGGGTCGCCCCGCCGACACCATCGAGCTGGCCCGGATCGGCGGCACCGTAGGCGTCGACGAGCAGCCGCTCGATACCGTCCAGGGTGGCCGGGACATCGCGGTGGTCGAACAGCCAGCACTTGCTCGTGCCACCACGGACGAGGCTCGCGGAAACGTGCATGCGCCGACCATGCCCGCGACCCTGGATTTAGCACAATAGCGAAACCTTTAGGTCGAGTTAAGCTCAGCTAAACTCGGTGCATGGTGGACGCCCGCAGACTGTCGTTGCTGACCGCGATCGCCGAGCACGGTTCGCTCACCGCGGCCGCCGAAACGCTCGGTATGACGGCCTCCGCCGCCTCGCAGCAGATGACCAGGCTGGAGCAGGAGGCGGGACAACCGCTGCTGCACCGGCTGCCCCGCGGGGTGCGGCTGACCGCGGCGGGCAGCGCGCTGGCCGAGCGGGGGCGCACGATCCGGCGCGAACTGCGGGCCGCGCAGGCCGATCTCGACTCGTTCGCCCGCCTGGAACGGGGCACCCTGCGACTCGGTTCCTTCCCGACCGCGAGCGCCTCGCTGCTCCCGCTCGCGCTCACCAGGTTCGCCCGCAAACATCCCGGCACCCGCACCGGGGTGTACTCCGCGCTGCTCGCCGAGCTCATCGATTCACTGCACACCGGGGAAACCGAGCTCGCGATGCTGTGGGACTACGAATGGAACCGGATCACCGATCCCGCGCTGCGCATGACCAAGCTGCTCGATGACCCGAGCATGCTCGTGCTGCCCGCCGATTCCGAACTGCTGGACCGGCGGCTGCGGCTCGCGGACCTCGCCGGGCAGCAGTGGATCATCCGCGCGGACAATCATCCGGTCGCCGAGGTGCTGCGCCGCAGCTGCCGGCTGGCCGGTTTCGAACCCGAGATCTCCTACGAATCGCACGACTACCAGGAGGCTCAGGCCATGGTCGCCGCCGGACTGGGGATCGCGATCGCACCCCGGCTCGCCCTCGCCAACCGGCGAAGCGATGTGCGGCTGGCCGGGTTCCCGACCGGGGTGCCCGCGCCGACCCGGCGGATCCTGTTGGCACACATGGACAATCGGTCACCGACCCCGGCGGCGCTCGCCATGATCGAGGTCCTGGGTTCGGTCGCGGCGAAGTTCGCCGGTCCCGCTCCGCGGCGGGGCAGTCTCGGCGCGGTCCCGAGCGAACGGGGCCGCTGACCGAGTGAATGGTGCCATTCGCGTGCTTTCCGGTCTTGTCGGACCGCTGCCCGGTTTGGTCTATTGGCAGTAGCGCGGGCATCCGCTCGCCGAGGACAGGGAGGTCGCCGGGTATGACGGACACGGTGATGCGGCGCAAGCGGGTGCTCGCGGCCTCGGTCGGCAACTTCATCGATTTCTTCGAATTCGGCCTGTACGGCATCTTCACCACCGCGATCGCACTGAATTTCTTCCCGGTGGAAGGAAAGGCGTCCCTGCTGCTGACCTTCGCCGGTTTCGCGGTCTCGTTCGTGTTCCGACCGCTCGGCGCGGTGGTGTTCGGGCATTTCGGGGACCGGCTCGGCAGGCGGGGCGCGCTCGCGGTGACGATCGTGGGGATCTCGGTGGCCACCTTCGTGATCGGGGTGCTTCCCGCGACGGGCTCGATCGGGATCGCCGCTCCGGTGGTGCTGGTGATCGCGCGGGTGGCCCAGGGATTCTGCACCGGCGGCGAGTTCGGCGGGGCCACCACGGTCATGATCGAGGGAGCACCGGATGGCAGGCGCGCGTTCTACGGCAGCTGGCAGAACGCGACCCAGCTGTTCGCCACGGTGGCCTCGACCGGTATCGGCATGATCCTCGCGGTCAGCATGTCCGGCACCGCGCTGAACGACTGGGGCTGGCGCATCCCCTTCCTGCTCACCCTTCCGCTCGGCCTGATCGGCCTCTATCTGCGGTTGCGGTTGAGCGAGGCGGAGGAATTCACCCGGGCGGCGGAGCATCCGGAGCGGGCACCGCTGGGCGTGGTGCTGCGCCAGCACTGGCGCTCGGTGCTCAAGATCATCGCGATGATCGTGGTCGGCACCTCGGTCACCTATCTGCAGGCCGGGTTCTTCCCCGCCTATCTCGTGCGCGAGGCCGGGGTCCCGCAATCGCTGGTGTACGCCGGGATGCTGGTGGGTTCCCTCGTCGGCGCGATCGGCATCCTGGTGTGCGGGCGGCTCGCCGACCGGATCGGCAGGCAGAAACCGTTCCTGGTGGCCGGTCCCATCGCCCAGGGCGCGCTGGCGATCCCGGTGTACCTGCTCGCGGCGCGGGGCGATCCGGTGAGCGTGATCTGCGGCTATCTGCTGCTCAACCTCGGGCTGGCCATCAACTGCGGGGTGATCTCCTGCGCGATCGCCGAGTCGTTCCCCGCTCGGGTGCGCTACACCGGGATCTCGCTGGGCTACACCGTGGCCGTCTCGGTCTTCGGCGGTGCCACCCCGCTGATCCTCACCGGACTGGTCGCGGCGAGCGGAACCCCGATGGCGATCCCGGTCTATGTCCTCGCCGCCTCGGTGGTGTCCCTGCTCGGTGCGCTGAGCTACCCCGAGACCGGGTGGCGGGGCCGCTCCGCGCAACGTCCCTCGGCGGTGGAGGCGGCCATGTGAGACGTGTTCGCCGCCCGTCCTTCGTCCACCATGGGGGACTCTCGCCTCAACGCCCGGATCCGTTTGCGCTGCTCAGATCGGCATTTGCCAGTTGTCATTTGTCTAGCGCTTTCGGGGGCTTACCGGAAACGTGCGCAGTGTGCACACTGAGTCAGGCCAGCTTTCGGTGCGGCGGTGACCCCGTCGCCGAAGAGAAGGGGCTCGGTGATGAGCGAGCGGGAGTCGTTCGGGGTGGTGCTGCGCAGGGCGCGGGAGCGGGCCGGGATGACTCAGGGTGCGCTCGCCGGGCTCGTGGGCAAGAGCGTAGGCCAGATATCCCGCCTGGAATCGGGGGAGCGCAACCCGCACTTCGAACTGGTGCGCGCCTGCGAGGCGGCGCTTGGCTGCGCGGGAGAACTGCTGCCTGCCTTTGAGGCGAGCCGAAGAGCGGATGGTCCGCCCGGGGCGTGGACCCGGCGCCGGGTGCTGTGTGCCTCGGCGGGAGCGGCGCTGTCCTCGCTGCTCCCGCTCGGGCTTCCGGCGCGGGCCGGTGCCGCCGACGAGGGAGTCCTCGCCGGGCTGCGGGAGTGCTTCCTGCACGCGCGGCAGATGGGGCAGCGCGGGGACGCGAACATGGCGCTCGCCCTGCTTCCGGGAGTGTGCGCCGGTGCCCAGCAGCAGGCACTCGGCACCGGGGACGAAGCCGCCCGCAGGTCCGCACTGCGGCTCGGGGCGCGCAGCGCGGAGTACGCGGCGTGGATGCAGCAGGAGGCCGGGGACGCCGGGATGGCCGAGCGGTGGATCACGCTCGCCGAGCAGATGGCCAAGGAATCCGGATACACCGAGCTGCTGCCGAATCTCGTGCTCCGCAGGGCGCTGATCGCCTACTACGCCGGCTGGGCGCGGCGCACGATCGAGCTGACCGAGGCGCTGGTCGGCGATGAGCGGATCGATCCCCGGGTGCGCTGCCGGGCGGCGCAACGCCAGGCGCAGGGATACGCGCTCGCCTTCGATGAGGCGAACAGCAGGCGCAGCGTGGACCGCGCGCGTTCGCTCGCGGTGGCCGAGGAACCCGACGCGATGGCGCTCGGTTCGATCCACGTCCCGGACCAGGTGAGCATGACCGAGGGCTGGTGCGCCACCGAACTCGGCGAGCACGAGAAGGCGATTTCCCTGCTGGACAAGGAAATCGACCGGCTCGCCCCGGACGCGCGGCGGGCCCGCGCGAGATTCGGCATCCGCGCGGTGCTCTCCTGCGTCGGCGCCGAGGACCTGCGGGGCGCGCATCTCAGACTCGGCCGCTTCGCCGACGACATCCAGGCCGTCGGTTCGGCGACCGTGGCCCTGGATGTCCGCCAGTGTTCCCGGAGCCTGCGCCGTTACCGCGGCGAGGGACAGGCGGTGGAGCTCGCCGAGCGGCTCGAGCGACTGGCGAGCTGACCGGGCAGTTCATGGGTGTCGGAAGAATCGTTTGGGAGGACCACTGTGTCCTGGAGTGTGTTCGTCAACTATCGCACGGGAGACGAGGCAGGGCTCGCCGCGATGATCGAGCGGGACCTCGCCGGGCGGTTCGGGCGCGCCGAGGTGTTCCGCGCGAGCAAATCCATCGAGCCGGGTGAGGATTTCCCCGAGGGACTGGTGCGCGGGGTGCGCGGGGCGCGGGTACTGCTCGCGGTGATCGGGGCCCGCTGGTTCGCCCGCGGGCAGGACGGGCGCAGGCTCGTGGACGACCCAGCGGACTGGCCGCGCAGGGAGATCCAGGAAGCGCTCGGGCTCGGGATCGCGGTCGTCCCGGTGCTCGTGGACAACACACCGCGGCTGGAGACCGCGCAGCTGCCCGGGCCGTTGGCCGGACTGGCCCGCTGCCAGTACGTGCGGGTCAACCATCGCACCATCGACGCCGATCTGGAGCGCCTTGCCGATGCGGTGCGCCGGTTCGTGCCCGAGACGGCCGGGCAGTCCGGGGAATCCGAGAAGCAGGTGCGGTTCGGCGGCATCGGGCACATCGCGGGCAATGTCGGCACCATCGTCTTCGGCTCCGGCGCGGTGATCAATGCCGCCCCCTGCCCGGAGCGCCACGCCCGGCGGGACGGGCTGCTCGGCGCGGACGGTTGCCCATGACCCGAGGGCACGGCGGGCTCGGCAGTGTGACCGGGGATGTACGGCTGCTGGTCAACGACACCGCCGGGGATGTGCACACCGGGAGCGGGCACCAGTTCCACGGCACCATCCGGGACAGCACGATCCTGCTCATCGGCACCGAACAGCACGGTGGCACCGGGCAGCCCAGTGGCACCGAACAGCACAGTGATGCCGAACAGCGCGGTGGCACCGGGCAGCCCAGCGTGGTGGCGCCTCCGGTGAGCACGGCGCACCTGGCCTGGCTGCGCGGGCGGTTCGTGCCGCCGGAAGGGTACGCCGGGGCCGCCGCCGCGCTGCGCGAACACGGCGCCGTGCTGCTCAGCGGGCCGCGCGGGGTCGGCCGGCGCAGCGCGGCGCTGATGCTGCTGCACGATGTGCCCGCCGGAGATGCGGCGGTGCGCGAACCGTTCGCCGGGGAGCTCGCCTCCGACGGCGGTATCGAGGAAGGTGACCGGTTACTGCTCGACCTGCGCGCCCTCGAGGCCCGCGAGGTGCGCGAACTGCGCCGCACCCTGGCCGGGTTGTGCTGGCTGGCCCGGGAACGCTCGGGTGCGCTCGTGGTGCTGCTGCGCACCGGGCACGAGCCCTACTTGGCCGAGGAACTGCGCGCCCAGCTGGTGCGGCTGGACCGGCCGGATCCGGCGACCGTGCTGCTGCGGCATCTGCGTGCCGAAGGGGTGCGCTGCGGGCGCGGCACCCTTCCCGAGCGCAGCCTGCGCATCCCGTTCACCGCCTACACCATGCGCCAGCTCGCCCACCTGGCCGGGAACACCGCGCGCTCCCCGGACACCGGGATCGAGCGGCGCATCGAGGCGGGATTGCGCGCACTGACCCTGCCCGCGATCGAGGTGGCCGATCAGGTTCGCGGACTGCGCGAGGAACGGGACCGCGCGCTGCTGTTCGCCGCCGCCATGCTGCCCGGCGGGCACGCGGAGCTGCTCGAGGAC
The DNA here is from genome assembly GCF_000737195.2 of Sciscionella sediminilitoris. GTDB lineage: Bacteria > Actinomycetota > Actinomycetes > Mycobacteriales > Pseudonocardiaceae > Sciscionella > Sciscionella sediminilitoris. Next base: position 258,412 of record NZ_JALM01000020.1, on the reverse strand, counting down.
GCCGCGGAAGCGCTCGCGCTGCGGCTGGGCGCGGCCGAGGAGGCTCCCCTGCTGCGCGGACCCGACCTGATGCAGCGGTTCACCGAGATCGGGGCCGAACTCGACGAGCGGCGGCAGGTCCGGTTCCCCAACGAGGGCTATGCCGAACTGGTAGCCGCGCATTTCTGGGCGAACTATCCGCGGCTGCGCCCGCAGTTCACCGCGTGGCTCACCACCATGCTCAGTCATCCGCGCCTGGACCGGGCCGGGCGCACCGTGCTGCTGCACGGCTATCTCCGCCATGCCGGGGCCAGCATGCGCACCGAGGATCTGCTCGCCACCGTGCGCGGCTGGCGGACCGGGCCGAACGCGGTGAACGGGCGACTGCGGGCGGCCGCATGCACCGTGCTCGCCGGGCTGTGGCGCACCGGGGAACACGCGCTCGGCACCAGCGCCCGGACACTCGAATGGGCCAGGGATCCGGAAACCGGTGCCGCGCTCGCCGCAACCGTGCTCGATCTCTGCGTGGAAACCCTCGTGCACACGAGTCCCGCCGAGGCCCTGACCCGACTCGAACACCTCACCAGGAACGCCGAGTCCCGCCTCGCCGAAACCGCCGTCACCGTGCTGCTCGAGCTGGCCACCGTGCCGGGAAACTACCGCAGGCTGCTCGAACTGCTGCGCGCCCGCGAACAGCAACGCGCGCCGTCCGCCGCCGAGATCCGGCTCTGGCGGGGGCTGCTCGACCCCGGGTACCGCCCATGGCCGGAGAACCTTCCCGGAGCAATCCCCGAGCAGGGCGCCGACCCGGATTCGACTGTCCACAAAGGACTCGACTGGCTCGCCGCCATGCTCACCGAGACCACGAATCCCCTGGAATGATGAGCCTCAATCGCCTCGGCAGACCGCATGCACTCCTCCCCGCCGCCCTCGCCATCGCGGCCGTCGTCTGGCTGCGCAGCCGCTGCGGGCCGCGCGGCCCGCAGCGCAGCGACTTCGACTGCCCGGTGTGCGAGCCCGCCGCGCACGAGGCCCTGCAGCACGCGCGTGGTCTGCTCCGCCAGGTGCGGCCGCAACAGCGTGCGCTGACCGCGTGGCGGCTGGCGAACGTCCTCGAAGCGGCCGGTCTTCCCCATGTCGCGCAGCATCTGCGGGCCAGCGACACCGAAGAGTCCGAGTGAACCCCGAACGGTCAATTCCCCGGTCGGGTGACGGTGAGGAAGAATGAGAGGTGCTTGCGCATGGCACGGTGCGCCCTCCCGGTGTCGCCGCCGATCCGCAGCAGCCGGGTCCGCAACCACCACAGCGGTGCGAAAAGCTCCCACCCGAGTTGTTCGGGGGACAGATCACCGCGCAGCAGCCCACGGCCCTGCCAGACGTCGAACAGCTGCCCGGTGACCCATTTCGCTTCGTCCAGGCTGAGGATGTCCTCGTCCTTCGCGGGTTCCATTCCGGTGATGGTGACGAACTGGCGCGCTCGGTGACTCGACCAGTCGGCTACCATTCGGTCGATGAGTTCGGGAAGCACCTCGTACGGAGTGCGCCGGCCGAGCGCGGCCGGGTCGATCCGCAGCACCTCGGCCGAGATCGGCCCGTACCGTTCGAACAGTTCCCGGTAGATCGCCCTGGTGCTCGGAAAACAGGCGCGCAGTGCTTCTTCCTCGAGCCCGGTGCGTTCCGCGATCATCGGCATCGAGGTGGTGGCGAAACCGTTGGTGGCGAACAAATCCAGGGCGGCATCCAGGATGAGCGCGGTACGCTGCCGCGCACCCGCCGGCGGAATGTCCGTCATGGACTCCATGTGTAACACGCGAATGGTCAGTCGGAAATCCCCCTCGGCGAATGCAGCCGCGAGGGCACACCACGCGAGACCGGAGGTCGCCGAGATCATCGAGGACATTGTGGACAGTGGGCCGGATACCGCCGACGGGGACATTCCCACCGAATCGGTCCACGCGAAGGAGCTGGTCACCGGCGATATCGTGGTCTTCGGCCTCGCGGGCGAGAAGCGGAAATGGCTGATGATCGTGACCGCGAAACCCGCCGTTGCCGGGATCGTGGAGCTGGCCTGGCCGGAGGGGGAACCGATGCAGCTGTTCTGGGCGGCGGGGGAGCGCGTCCGCAGGGTTCGCCGTCTCCCGGGGCACGACTAGCCGATTCGCGAGGGTGCCCGCAACCGGTCGAGGATATGCCGGGTCAGCGCCTCGATGGTCGGGCTGTCCCACAGCACGGTCTGGTCCAGCTCCAGACCGAACTCCTGCTCGATATCGCCGTTCACGCTCATCGCGTACACCGAATCCAGTCCGTATCTGATCAGTGGGACATCGGGGGCGATCTGCCCTGGGGCCCGTTCCAGATGGAAAGCGACTCGTTCGGTCAGCCAGATTCGCATCCCGGACTCGGTGAGCACCGTGCTCTCGTTCATCGGAGTTCCTTCCTCGTTCGGCGTTCGGCTTTGCGCAGGGTGTGCAGTTCGGGGCTGATGTCCTCGTGGAGCGCGTCGAGCTCGCCTCCGAGGAACAGTTCACGCATCGTGAGCCGCTGGATCTTCCCGCTGGTTGTGCGGCGCACCGTGCCGGGACGCAGCAGGACGATCCCGGAAACCGGAACCCCGAACTCACGGCCGAGCGCGATCCGGATCCGGTCGGATATCTCGCCGAATTCGTTTTCTCCCCGGCGCGCGCGGATCTCGTGGGTGACCACGATTTCCTCGTCCGGTGCGGCGACCGAGAACACCGCGCCGACACCGGAGGCCAGATTCTCGTGCACCCGCCGCACCTCGTGTTCGAGATCCTGCGGGAACAGGTTTCGCCCGCGGAAGACGAACATTTCCTTGTACCGTCCGGTGATGAACAGTTCGCCCTCGAACAGCATCCCGGCGTCCCCGGTGCGCAGGTAACCGCCGTCGCCATCCGCGGTGCTCGCCCGGAAGACCTGCTCGGTGAGCTCGGTACGCCGCCAGTAGCCCGCGGCCACGCTGGCGCCGCGCAGCCAGATCTCGCCGATCCGTCCGTCCGGCAGCACGTTTCCGCTCTCCGGATCGACGATGCGTATGTCGAATCCGGCTGCCCCGCCGAGGCCAACCAACGCGCGCCCGGCCCGGGAGACCGCCTGGAACTCGCCGCGCTCCAGTTCGGCCGGTGCCGCCCGCCGGACCACCGCGGGCCGGTTGCGCCGCCCGCTGACGAACAGGGTCGCCTCGGCCATCCCGTAGCAAGGCGCCAGCGATTCGGCGCGGAAACCGGCGGGCGCGAGCCGTTCGGCGAACGCGGCAAGGGTCGGCGCGTGCACCGGCTCGGATCCGTTGGCCGCGCACTTCCACCCGGAAAGATCCAGCTCCGCCGCCTGCTCACCGGTGACGCCTCGCCGGCAGAGATCGAACGCGAAATTCGGCGCCGGGGACAGTGCCACGTGCTGCTCCTGGATCATCCGCAGCCAGTGGTGTGGTCGCTTGACGAACGCACTGGGTTCCATCAGCACCGTGGCGCTGCCGAGCAGCAGTGGCGAGATCACCTGGCCGATCAGCCCCATATCGTGGTACAGCGGAAGCCAGCCGCCGAACCGGTCCCGCTCGGTGAGTTCCAGCTGCTCCCCGATCAGGTGCGCGTTGTACACCAGATTCCGGTGCGTGACCATCACCCCCTTGGGTTCGCTGGTGGAACCGGAGGTGTACTGCAGCAGCGCCACCGTTTCCGGTGCTGTCGGCGGCATCCTCCAGTCCGCAGTGGAACCCGCACCGGAGGGGTCGACGGCCGGGTGCCGCAGCCCGAGCCGCTCCGCCTCGGCCCACTGCCGGACGCCCGGCAGCTGTGCCCCGGTGGTGAGCGCGGTGGCCACCCCGGCGTCGTGCGCGATCGCCGTGACCCGGTCGCGCTGGTGCCGATGCCTGCCGGGCGGTGGCGCGGGCACGGCGATCATTCCCGCGTAGAGGCAACCGAAGAAGGCCGTGACCATCCCGATCCCGGTGGTGTCCAGCAGCAGAATCCGTTCGCCCTGGGGGAAACGCGCCGCCAGCCAGGAGCCGATTCGGCGGGCCTGTTCGTCGAGCTGCCGGTAGGTCAGCGACTCGGTGCGCCCGGGCTCACCGGGGTCCCGGACGAAGAGCACCGCCGCGCGCCCGCCCGTGTGCTCCGCGCGGGCGCGCAATCCTGCGGTGACGGTTTCCGCGAGATCTTTCGCGACGGTCATGCCGTGTTCTCCTTGCCGTGCTCGGGCGCGCGTGGCGAAGCGGTGCAGAGAAAGACGCTGCCCTGTCGGAATTCGTCCTCGATCTCGAAGCCGTGGCGCCTGGCCGATGCCACGATCTCCGCTGCCGTGGCGGCCGGGGCGAAGGTGCCGTCCAGCTGGTTGAGCCGGTGATAGCCGCGCGACAGCGCGGAGCCGTCGGCGGTCAGCGTGCTCAGCACGAGCTTTCCCTCCGGGTGCAGGCAGCGCCGCAGTTCGGCGAAAACCGCTGCCTTGTCGTGAAAGCAGTGCAGCCCGAACAGCGACACGATGGTCCGCAGCCGACCGTCGCGCACCGGAAGCGAGCACGCGTCGGCCCGGAGGAGGACTTGGCCATCGGCACCGTCCGCGTCGAGTTTGCGGGCGAGCTTGCCGAGCATCGCGGAGGAGAGATCGGCGAAGATCCACGGACCACCCGCGCGATAGGCCTCGGTCAGCTCGAGGAACGGCAGGTTCCCGCAGGGCAGTTCCAGATGGGGACCGGCACCACAACCCTCGAGCCGGGCGATGACCTCGCGGTAATAGCGCCGCACATCCAGTCCGAGTAACCAGGCATCGAGGCGCTGCCGCCCCGGCCGGTCCATCACCCAGCCGTACACGGTGGCCCAGAAACCCTCGTACGGCCGGTCACCCGCCGCGTTCCCGGTCCCGGCCAGGTCCAGAACACCGTGCCGCGGGCGATAGCGCCGCTCACAGCAGGTGCAGACCAGATCCGCGGCCGCCATCCGGAACTCCGAGCCCGGACAGGCCGGGCAGCGCAGCACCGCGGCCATGGCCTGCCATCCGGTGGTTCGATCCGGCATCAGAACCGGAACTTCCGCTTGAGCTCGGCGAGCGTTTCGACGAAGCCATCGAGCTGCTCCCTGCTGTGCCCCGCGTTGAGGATCAGCCGCAGCAGCGCCCCGTCGTGCGGGACGGCCGGATAGCAGAACACGGGGACCAGGTAGCCGCGCGCGAGGAATTCGTGGTGCAGCCGCGTCGCCACCTCATCGTCGTTCACCGGGACCGACAACAGGTAGGTGCCGGTGTCGTGCGGTGCGCAACCGATGCCGGTCAACTGTTCGCGGAACCGCTCGACCCGGTCGAGGTAGCCATCGACGATGCCCGGGACCTCCTGGAGCAGGCGCATCACCTTGCCCGCGGTGTACGCGGTCGGTGGCTGTATCGCCGCGGTGAACATGGAGGTCCCGGACAGCACCTCGAACGCGCGGATCGGGTCCTCCGGTCCGGCGATGGCGCCGCCCTCGAGGCCGACCGATTTGGAGAACGAGACCATGACGAAGTCGGCCCTGCGCAGTGCGGCGAACTCGGACGCGAACGGCCGGTGTTTCCCGCCGTAGACCAGAAATCCGTTCGCATCGTCGACGTAGCTCACCGCGCCGTGGCGTTCGCAGACATCGAGTAGTTCGCCGATCGGCGCGACCCCACCGTCGGCGGAGTAGACGCTTTCGAAGACCACAACGGTCTTTTCGCCCGCCAATGGTGCCAGTACCTTCTCCAGGCTGGCTGGGTCGTTGTGCCGGAACGGGCGCAATCTGCGGCCGTGCTGCAGGGATTCCGTGGCCTTCCACAGGCTCCAGTGCGAGTCCCGGTCGAGCACGAAATTCGCGTCCGAATTGCGGATCTCCCAGCCCTCGCGTATCCGCATGTCGCCGGCCATCGCATGCACGAAACCGATGTTCGCCAGCAGCCCGCTCGCGAAGCTGATCGCTCGCTCCTTCCCGGTGATCCGGCACAGCTCGCGTTCCATTTCCAGGTGCGGACGGCAGATGCCCTGGGTCATCCGTGATCCGCCGGTCGTCATTCCGTATTCCTCGGTGCCTTCGGAGAAGTAGCGGAGCACCCCAGGCTTCGACTGCAGGTCGAGGAAGTTGATGCTCGCGAAGTTGACGAGCTCCTGGCCGTCGCAGATGATCGCCGGTCCGATGCGGCCGTCAACGATCGGTGGGGCGAACATTCGCTCGGCGGCCGATCTGCGCCGGTAATCGTCGAACGACCATTTCTCGTCGAGTGCATTCACTATCGTTTCCCCAAGTCGCTCATGCATTTCTGTCGACGTTTTCGGTTGAATTCCTACTCTTGCTTCCCGGCCTGGTCAAGGCCGTGTTCTGGCACGCGTTCGGGTGTCCGCGTGCACGGCTGCACGTGCCGATGTGATCGTTTCGTTCAGGTTGACATCGCGGATATTCTGACTCGGTGGATTATCTGGAATCAGCGGAAAGATCTGTTTCTATCCTGCGGGCCAATCGATATGTCGCGTTGGCGACTCATGACGAGCAGGGGCCGTGGGCTGCGGTCGTGGGATTCGTTCCGGTGGCGCCGCATTATCTTTACTTCGTATCGAGGAACTGTTCCCGGCATGGTGCTGCTGTTCTGCGGAATCCAGAGGTGAGTGGTGCCATCTACGATTCGACGAGCACCCTCGAGGAGGCGGACGGTATCCAGTTCTCCGGTAGCTGCCGGGAGACGGACGGTTCGGAGAGCCTGCTGCGCCTGTTCCTCGATCGGGCGGCGGACTCGCTCGCCGACCCGGTGGACGAGGAACTGGCTGCCTTCCGGGCGAACGAGGAATTCCGGTTGTACGAGATCACCGTGCGGGAAGCCTATGTGCTCGACCAACGGGAATGGATCGAGCGAGGCATCGACACCCGGCAACGGGTCGATGTGGCAGCGTTGTTCGCCGCCGTGGAATCCGGCTACGCCAGGTGACTCGGCACCGCCACTGGAGCTGGGGAGATGATCGGAGATACGCGGATCACGGTCGTCCGGATCGGTCGACCGGACATTCCGGAGGCCGACTGGGCCGGGTTATGGTTTCCGGAGCGGCCGCATGACCTGGCCTATCTGCGCGCGATTGCCGATGCCGGTATCGGCTGTGTCTTCCGTTACTTCCTCGCAAGGCGGGACGGCCGGGTCATCGGTGCGGCGCACGGTTTCCTGATGCGGTATCCGGTCGCGGGCCCGCTGTCCATCCCGGTGTTCGCCGGCGGGACACCGGTGAACGTGGGCTCGCCGTTCTACTTCTCCTCGCCCGGGGTCGTCGATGATGTGCTTCCCCTGCTGCTCGACGCGATGGCCGCCGAGGCCGCGGCGCTGCGGGCGAAGCTGCTGGTGGTCCGCGATCTCTGGGAAACCCAGGTGTGGCGAACCTGCGGGCGGGAACTGTTTTCCGGGGGATACCGCAGGACGCCGATGTACCTGGACGCGCTGCTTCCGGTGCGATGGCCGGACTACGCGGGCTATCTCGAATGGTTGCCCGCCGACCGGCGCAAGACCGTGCGCAGGGACACCCGCCGATTCGAGCGGGCCGGATTCCGCGTGGAGACCGTGACCACCCAGCCGGCCGATCCCACGGTCGCGGCCATGCACCGGTTGTGGCGGAAGCTTTTCGAGAAATACCGGGACCGGGATCAAGTGTGGCTGCCGGAGGACTACTTTCGCCGGGTTTCCGCGCTCCCGCAGAGCACCGTCCTGCTCGCGCTGCACGGTGCGGAGGTGGTCGGATTCGACCTGCTGGTGCGCCGTGGCGCGGTACTCGAGTCGTTGTACAGCGGGGTGGACCGGGAACGGATCGGCAATACACCGGTGCACCGGCACCTCGGCGGCCGGATCGTCCGGCTGGCCATCGAACACGGCCTCGAAGCCGTGGATTTCGGGATCTCGAACGAGGAAGCCAAGGTCAAGCTGGGATGCGAGCTTCGCCTCGGCTGGGCCTACGTCCGACCGTTGTCCCGGGTGGCCCGGAAGCTGCGCCTGGACAGACTCGTCTTCCCGGACGAGGAACCGGATATCCGGGAGGAGGCGGAGCCGCGCTGAACGACCGGACGGAGCAGCAGGACGAAGAACAGGATGAAGTCGTGGAAAGGAGCATGATGACCGAGACCGGCATGAGCGAGTCGGGAGAGTACGTCCGGATCACCCTCGAGGACCTCACCGGCGGGTATCTCGAGGAGCTGAATCCCGCCATACGCGAGTTCGAAATCCACCGGGTTCTGAAGGAATCCGTGGCCGATTTCGATGCGCTGCACCGTTGTGGGAAACGCGGAGTTCCCGGTGCCGCGCGGACCCGGGAGATCGACGGCGAACTGGCCGAAGGTGCTGCGCACTACGCTGATTCCCAGCTGATCATCTCCGGTCAGCAGGTGATGCAGGACTGGGAACGGCCGATCATGGCCGAGATGGCCAGGGTCGCGGCGCGCGCACGGGGCGATGTGCTCGAGATCGGTTTCGGCATGGGTATTTCCGCGACGATGCTGCTCGAGGAAGGCGTACGCAGCTACACCGTGATCGAGGCGAACCCGGAGGTCCGGGAGCGAGCCGAGCAGTGGCGCGCCCGGTACCCCGGCCGCGACATCCGTATCGTGCCGGGGCGCTGGCAGGATGCCATCGGTGCGCTCGGCCGCTACGACGGGATCTTCTTCGACACCTACCCCTCGACCGAGCAGGAAATCGCCGAGCACGTGCTCGATGCCCCGGTTTATGCGCAGCACTTCTTCCCGACGGCCGTCGAACATCTCGTCGAGAGCGGAGTGCTCACCTATTTCACCGTGGAAATCGATTCGCTGAGCCGCATGCACCAGCGGATCCTCACCGAGTACTTCAGTCGCATCGAGACCACACTGGTCACCGGTTTCCGGCCGCCCGCCGACTGTCAGTACTACTGGGCGGACTCGATGGTCGTGGTCGCCGCCGTGCGCTGACCGGTGTCGGATCGCGTGTTTGCGGGACTTTTGTCATGTGGCAACAGGTAGTTCTGCCTGCCTCGACCGCTTGCATGGTTCGTATTCAGCTGAATGGCGGTATATCGCGTCCTGCGTGTCTGATTCTCTGGAGTTCGCGGTATGAAAAATATTCTGCTGGGGGTACCTTTCGATGGGAATCGATCTCCAATTGTGGCGCGGAGTGGATGATATCGTCCGCCTGATTTCCGGGGAATGGGTTTCGACGGTGCTCACCGCGTTGTACGGAAAGCCATTGCAGTACAGCGAACTGCTCAGTGTGATCAGCAGGGAAATGACCGTCAACAACTGGTCGGCGGGCGCAAGGGTACTGCACGAGGCGACGCTGACACGCACCTTGCGCAGACTGGTGCTGGCCGGCCTCGTCGAACGCATCGAATCGCCGGGCGCTCTGCGGCGATCGGTGTGTTATGCGCTGACCGCGTCCGCCGAGGAATTACTCGCCGCATTGGGGCCCGCGGCGAAATGGGCCGAGCAGCACGCCGGGCTCATCGAACGCGCGCAGCGCAGACACGCCCGCGGCAACCGGGCCGCCCCGTGAGTAACGGCTGACCCGAACGCACGGTATGCTGGTTTGCCTTGCAGGGCAGGGGCTTCAGGCATTCGGGAGGATTCGGTGAGCCGGTTCGACACCGCGACCGCGCAGCCGCGGGCAGACGGTCCGGTGCTGTTCATCGCGCGGACCATCGGGGAGATTCTCGCCCCGTGGGTGGTGCTGGTGCTGTTCGCGTTCGCGATCGGCCTGCGCGCCACGGACTACCGGATCGGCCCGGCCCTGCTCTGGGCCGCGGTACTGGCGGTGTTCAGCGCGCTGCTGCCGATGGTGTTCATCGTGCGCGGGGCCCGCGCGGGCAAATGGGACGGGCACCATGTGCGGGATCGCGCCGGGCGCACCGTTCCGCTGCTGGTGTGTTTCGCTTCTGCGGCGGCCGGGCTGCTCGTGCTGATCCTCGGCGGCGCGCCCCGGGCCATGATCCTCGCGGCGATCGCGATGGTGCTCACGCTGGCCGTGGTCTTCCCGATCACGCTGCGCTGGAAGATCAGCATGCACGCGGCGGTCTCGGCGGGCGCGGTAGCGATGCTGGCGTTCGTGTACTCGCCCTACGCCCTGTTCGGGCTGCTGGTGGTCGCGCTGATCTGCTGGTCCCGGGTCGTGGTCCGGCATCACACGCCCGCGCAGGTGTGCGCGGGCGCGGTGCTCGGTTTCGTGATCGCGCTCGGCGTTTTCCTGGTCGGCCAGCAGAGCCTGATCGGCGGTCAGTAGGTCAGGCCGGTCCGTTTCCTGGTGGCCAGGATCGGGGTGGTCTCGATGTTCGTGATCGCGGTGATCCCGCCGATGGTGTCGGTGAGGAACCGGTAGAGGGTGTCCAGGTCTTCGGTCGCGGCCGCCACGAGCAGGTTCGTGGCCCCGGTCGTCGCGGCGGCGAACCGCACCTCGGGGCGTTCGCTGAGCAGTTCCCCTGTCCGGTGCGCGCTGGCGGGCGGAACACTGAGCCACAGCAGGGCGTCCGCGCGCACGCCGAGCAGGGTGAGGTCGATCTCGGTCGCGAGCCGGATCGCCTGGTCCCGCACCAAGGCATCCAGCCTGCGGCGCACGGTGACCGCGGTGCTGCCGATCCGGTGCGCGAGCCGGGTATAGCCCGCCCGCCCGTCCTCGGCCAGTGCGGTGATGAGCTTCTCGTCCAGTGCGTCGAGGTCCGGTTTTCCGCGCGGCTGCCCGAGATCCGGGCACAGCGCGGTCATCTCGGCCGCGCTGAGCAGCCCCGCGGTCCAGCTGAAACTCCGCGGGAACACGCGCAGCAGCGTATAGGCGCGCCAGGAGTGCACCGCCGTGGTCGCGGGCAGATCGCGCAGCAGCAGCCGGACGCGCGCCTCCGGCCCGTCCAGGAAGGCGATCATGCTGATCTCGTCCCCGCTGCCGAGGATGTCCACCCACAGGGTGTCGCCGCGGTGCGCGAGGGTGCGCGCGATCTCCTGGATCCGGTTCGGCCGGCAGCGGACGCGCAATGCGAGCGGCACGTGATCGCCGAACGGGTTGCGCACGGCGGTGCTGCGCAGCACCCCGTCCGCGAACAACGGGCCCGTCCTGCGGACCACGGTGCGTTCGGAGAGGCCGAGGCAGGTGGCGATGGTGCGCAGCGGGGCGCGCGGGGCGGCGAGCAGCGCGGCCGCGATCCGCCGATCTGTCTCGTCGAGTTCTTGGCGCACAATCGGCATCCTAGACCAGCTCGATGTCATGTTTTCGCGATTCAGCGGCCTGAAACTGGCCACGAGCAGCGATACGGACCTAGAACGGGCGCAGCGGAAAGGAGCCGAGATGAGCAGTGAACCGGTCGTGGAAACCACTTCGGGAAAGGTGCGGGGGCGCGACCTCGGACAGGTGGGCGCGTTCACCGGGATTCCCTACGCGGCCTCGCCGGTCGGGCAGCGCAGGCTGGCCCCGCCGGTGCCGCACGAGGGCTGGACCGGGGTGCGCGCGGCGGAGGTTCCCGGGCCCGCGGTGCCGCAGAACGCCTCCCGCCTGGAAGCCGTGATGGGGCCGCGCACCCCGGACTGGGACGAGGACGGCTGCCTGAACCTGAACGTGTGGGCGCCTGCCGGGGCGCGCGATCTGCCGGTGCTGGTGTGGTTCCACGGCGGCGGGTTCAGCAGCGGCAGCGGCGGCTGGGACTGGTACGACGGGGCGCGCCTGGCCGAACTGGGCGGGATCGTCGTGGTGACCGCCAACTACCGGCTCGGCCCGCTCGGCTATCTGCACCTGCCCGAACTAGGCGCGGACAACCTCGGACTGCGCGATCAGGCCGCGGTACTGCACTGGGTGCACGAGAACATCGCCGCGTTCGGCGGGAATCCCGGGCTGTTGACCGTCGGCGGTCAGTCCGCCGGTGCGTACTCCAGCCTGTTGCTCGCCATGGAGGAACGCACCCGTCCGCTCAGTTCCCGGGTGATCCTGCAGAGCGGTCCGCTGGCGCTGTCCCCGATGGATCCGGAGCTCGCCACCGAGCGGGCCACGCGCTATCTGGAAATCCTCGGCACCGACGCCGCCGGGCTGCGCGCGGAACCGGTCACCGGGCTGCTCGCCGCCGCTGCCGAACTCGCCGCGGAGACCGCGCGGCCGGGTGAGGTCGCCCCGGCGCTGTATCCGGTGCTCGGCGGATTCGGCGCAGCGCGCGCACTGCCGGATGCCCTTGCCGAGGATCCCCTCGCCGGTCTCGACGTGCTCGTGGGCACCGTGCACGACGAGCTGACCGCCTTCGGTATCCGGGAACCGGGCGTGACCGCCGCGGGACTGGGCGCGGCTGGCCCGGATGCGCTCACCGAGCACCGCACCGGCCGGACCTACGTCTACCGCTTCGACCGGGTTCCCGACCCCGATCCGGGCGCGCTCGGCGCGACCCACTGTGCCGAGCTGCCGTTCCTGTTCGGCACCTTCGAGGCCTATCCGGACGCCGCGATGCTGGGCCCCGTCACCGAGGCCGATCACGCCCTGCACAAGGAACTGGCCGGGGCCGTCGCCGAGTTCGTGGCGACCGGCCGGGCGCCGTGGCCCGAACCGGTGCGCCACTTCGGTTAGCCGATGGTCGCGGTGTCGATCACGAAGCGGTAGCGGACATCGCTGTTCTTGACCCGCTCGTAGGCCTCGTTCACCTTCTCCGCGGAGATGACCTCGATCTCGGCCCCGATGCCGTGCTCGGCGCAGAAGTCGAGCATCTCCTGGGTTTCCGGGATCCCGCCGATCATCGAACCGGCCAGCTTCTTGTTCCCGCCGAGCAGCGAGAACATGTTGAAGCTCATCGGATCCGCGGGCGCGCCGACATTGGCGAGGGTGCCGTCCACGGCGAGCAGGCCGAGGTAGCGGTCAAGCGGGAGCTGTGCCGAGACGGTGTTCAGGATGACGTCGAATCGGCCGCGCAGTGTGTCGAACGTGGCTTCGTCGGAGGTGGCGTAGTAGTCGCTGGCCCCGAGCTTGAGCCCGTCCTCACGCTTTTTCAGGCTCTGGCTCAGCACGGTGACCTCGGCGCCCATGGCCGCCGCGAGCTTCACCGCCATGTGCCCGAGCCCGCCGAGCCCGATCACGGCCACCTTCTTGCCCGGGCCGACGTTCCACTGCCGCAGCGGGGAGTAGGTGGTGATGCCCGCGCACAGCAGCGGGGCGGCCACGTCGAGCCCGATGCCCTCCGGGATACGGCAGACGAACGCGTCCCGCACGACGACCTGCTTGCTGTAGCCGCCGTAGGTGGGCTCGCCATCGAAGCCGCGCGCGTTGTAGGTCTGCACATTGCCCTTGACGCAGAACTGTTCCCGGCCCGCCCGGCACTGCTCGCACTCGCCGCAGGAGTCGACCATGCAGCCGACCCCGACCCGGTCGCCGACCTGGTACTTGGTGACCGAGGAGCCGACCGCGGCCACCGTTCCGGCGATCTCGTGCCCGGGGACCATCGGGAAGATCGAACCTCCCCAGTCCTCGTCCACCTGGTGGATGTCGCTGTGGCAGATCCCCGCGTAGGCGATGTCGATCAGCACGTCGTCGGGGCGGAGTTCTCGCCGTTCGATGGTGGTCACGCCGAGCGGTTGTCCCGCACCGGGCGCGGCGATGGCAGGTGTAGCTGACACGAATTGCCTCCATGCATGAGTACGCACATTGCGATCGTTCTCCCCGTCCCCTAGAGTAAGAGCCCTCTTACATCGATGCAAGCTGGGATGGGGTGGTGTGGCTCATGCCCGGTGGGTACCACCACGGGCAGCTCCGCGAGGCCCTGGTGCGCGCGGGTCTCGAGCTGCTCGCCGAGCGTGGGGTCACGGGATTCTCGGTCGCCGAACTCGCCCGCCGCGCCGGGGTGAGCCCGGCCGCCCCGTACCGGCATTTCGCGAGCAAGGACGATCTGTTCGCCGCCGTGGCCCTGGTGATCGCCGACCAGCTCATCGAACGGGTACGCGCCGCGGTCGAGGCGCAGACCGATCCGGTGGAGAAGCTCGCGCACGCCGCGGGTGCCTACACCGAGTACTTCGCGCGCACCAGGGCCGGGCTGCACGTGCTGGTCACCGAGGAATTGCGGGCGCCCAACTATCCCGAGCTGCACGAGCGCAGCCGCGAGTTCAACGACCTGTTCCTGAATTCGGCCTTCGCGGTGAGTTCCGACGCACAATCGGCGCTCGCGCTGATGGAGCAGGTGTTCGCCCAGGCGCACGGATACGCCGCGTTCTATCTGGACGGAGTGTTTCCGCGCTATGGCGCGGGGGTTGCCGCGGTGGCCGCGAAATCCGTCGACGCCGCGCGTGTGGTGATCGAGTCCTACCGCGACCGCGGGTGATCCGCCGGGTTCGTGTACCGTCAATAGGGTTGCCCACGAGGGCGATCGTTCACCAGGTTCACCAGCCCGCGAGTACGCAGGCTTCCCGCTACGCCCCCCGGAGCACAACACATGGCGTCTCAACGCCCAGAAGACCTCCCCGGTTTCGCCGAACTCGGCCTGCCGGACACCCTCGTGGACGCGCTCGCCGCGCGCGGGGTGACCAAGCCGTTTCCCATCCAGGCCGCGACATTGCCCGATTCGCTCGGCGGACGGGATGTGCTCGGCAGGGGGCAGACCGGTTCCGGGAAGACCTACGCCTTCGCGCTCGCCGTGCTCGCCCGCCTCGCGGAGAGCACGACCCCGCGCCGCAGGGGCCGTCCGCGCGCGCTGATCCTGGCGCCGACGCGGGAACTGGCCACCCAGATCCACGACGCGATCGCCCCGCTCGCCGAGGCGCTGGCGCTGCGCACGCTGACCGTGTTCGGCGGGGTGCGCCCCAATCCGCAGATCAACGGGCTGCGCGCGGGCACCGATGTGCTCGTGGCCTGCCCAGGGCGGCTCAACGACCACATCGCCGCGGGCCACGCGAAACTGGACGCGGTCGAGATCACCGTGCTCGACGAGGCCGACCACATGGCCGATCTCGGATTCCTCCCGGTGATCCGCAAACTGCTCGAGCAGACCCCGCGCGAGGGGCAGCGGCTGCTGTTCTCCGCAACCCTGGACGGCGAGGTGGACGTGCTCGCCAAGCGTTTCCTCCAGGACCCGGTCACACACAGCATCGCCGAACCCGAGGTGCGCACGGGTGAGGTCGATCACCACGTACTGCGGGTGCGGCACGAGGACCGGGTGCCGATCGTGGCCGACCTGGCCGCCGCACCGGGACGCACCGTCGTGTTCACCCGCACCAAGCGCGGGGCGGCGCGGCTGGCCAAGAAGCTGGTCACCTCCGGGGTTCCCGCGGTCGAACTGCACGGCAACCTCGGGCAGAAGGCGCGGGAGAACAATCTCGCCGCGTTCTCCGGGGGCAAGGCGAGCACCCTGGTCGCGACCGACATCGCGGCGCGCGGGATCCACGTCGACGACGTCACCCTCGTCATCCACGCCGACCCGCCCGTCGAGCACAAGGCCTATGTGCACCGCTCCGGGCGCACCGCGCGGGCGGGCGCATCCGGGACGGTCGTGACCCTGATGACCGCGGACCAGGCCGCGGATGTGGCGAAGCTGACCCGCAAGGCGGGGATCGATGCCACGACCACGACGGTGCAGCTCGGGCACCCGTTCCTGAGTGAGCTGGTGCCGGGCAAGCGCGGGTTCTCCGCCCCGAAGGAGTCCGCGACCGAGCAGGAGACCGTGGCCGATGGCCCCGCACGGCGACCCCGGCGCGAGCAGCACACCCGGGGTGGTCCGGGTAACCGCAACGGCCAGGGCCGGGGCGGTCAGCCGAATCGCGGTGGCCAGGGGAGCAGGAACGGTCAGCGCACCCAGGACAACCGCGGTGACCAGGGCGCCCGGAACGGCCAGGGCGGCGGTCGCGGTCAGGGGAACCGGGCCGGACAGGGCAACCGGGGCCCGCAGGGCGGCTGGAGCGGCCAGGGCAATCGGACCACGCAGGGCAATCGGACCGGTCAGGACAACCGGACCGCGCACGGCAACCGGAGCGGCCAGGGCAACCGCGGTGCCACGGGGAACCGGGCGGGCCAGGGAAGCTGGGCTGGTCAGGGGAATCGAACCGCACAGGGCAGCCGGACCACGCAGGGCAGCCGGACCACGCAGGGGAACCGAACGGCACAGGGCAGCCGAACGGCGCAGGGGAACCGAACGGCGCAGGGCAACCGGGCCGCGCAGGGCAACCGCGGCGGCCAGGGTAACCGGCGCGGCGGCGCGCCGCAGTCGCGCGGCAACCGCCGCACCGCCGGGCGCGCGGGCTGACGTTCAGGAACGGTTGTTGAGCCGGGCGGCCTGCCGGGTCAGGTGATCGCGCTCGGCGAGGTTGCCCGCCTTGCCCGCCGCCTCGGCGTACAGCCGCGCCGCCGTCCCCGGATCGCCTTCGCGCTCGTACAGGTAGGCGGCCACCGCGGTATAGCGGGGCAGCGCCCCGTCCAGTTCCGCGAGTGCGGCCAGCCCGGCTCGCGGACCATCGGCCTCGCCGACCGCCACCGCGCGGTTGAGCAGTACGACCGGGCTGTCGGTCAGCCGTACCAGCTCGTCGTACCACTCCAGGATCTGCACCCAGTCGGTCTCGGCGGCGGTAGGCGCATCCGCGTGCAGTGCCGCGATCGCTGCTTGGGCCTGGAACTCGCCGAGCCGGTCGCGCGCCAGCGCCGCCTGCAGGATCCCGACGCCCTCGGCGATCATCGCGGTGTCCCACCGGCCGCGGTCCTGCTCGGCGAGCGGGATCAGGCTGCCGTCCGCGGCGGTCCGGCTCACCCGCCGGGCGTGGTGCAGCAGCATCAGCGCGAGCAGCCCGGAGACCTCGGGATGGTCGTAGCTGGCCGCGAGCAGCCTGGTGAGCCGGATCGCCTCGGCCGCGAGATCCACCGCCCCGGAGTACCCCTCGTTGAAGACCAGGTAGAGCACGCGCAGCACGGTGCCCACATCGCCTGGCCGGTCGAACCGCGCGCCGGACACGGTGCGCTTGGCGCGGCTGATGCGCTGCGCCATGGTCGCCTCGGGCACCAGATAGGCCTCGGCGATCTGCCTGGTGGTCAGCCCGCCGAGCGCGCGAAGGGTGAGCGCGACCGCGGAGGAGGGCGTCAGCGCCGGATGGGCGCACCGGAAATAGAGCCCGAGTGTGTCATCCACGGTTGACGCGGGCCCGGGTTCCGGTTCACCGTCCAGCAGATCCTCGCGCCTGCGCCGGGCGGTGTCGGCCCGGATCGTGTCCAGGAACCGGTTCCAGGCGACCGTGATCAGCCAGCCTTTCGGATCCCGCGGCGGATCCGTCGGCCAGGTTTCCAGTGCCCGCAGCAGCGCGTCCTGCACGGCGTCCTCGGCCGTCGCGAACTCGGCGCCGCGGCGGACGAGGACGCCGATCACCGCGGGAACGAGCTCCCGCAGCAGTTCCTCGTTCATTCGGGCACCGTCATTCGGTCACCGCCGGCCGCTCGGTCAGGAACGGGCGCAGTTCGAGCCATTCGTGGATCGGTTTCCCACCCGCCCCGGGCGCCGCGGACAGTTCCCCGGCCAGCTCCACGGCCCGCTCGTAGCTGTCCACGTCGATGACCATCCAGCCCGCGATCAGGTCCTTGGTCTCGGCGAACGGTCCATCGGTGACCGGCGGGCGACCCTCGCCGTCATAGCGGACGAAGGTGCCCTCCGGGGCGAGCGCCTGGGCGTCCACGAACTCACCGGTCTGCTCCAGCCGCGCCGCGAACTCGTCCATGTACCGCATGTGCGCCGAGATCTCCTCCGGCGTCCACTGGTCCATGGGCACGTTGTGCACCGCGGCCGGAGCGCCCCGGTAGTGCTTGAGCATCAGGTACTTGGCCATGAGGTTCTCCTCGGTGTCGGTCGTGACCCATTCTGGCCACGTTCGACCCGGGGACGGAGCCGTTCACCGATTCTCGACATCCCTGGCGGGAATTTCCTCCGCGGTTTTCTCCGCCGCCGTCACGAGCACCAGTGAACCGGCGAAGCTCGGCTGTGTGCGCAGCTGCCCGTACAGCCGGTCCCAGGTGCCGTCGGCGAGCTCGGCACGCAGTCGTTCCAGCCCGCGCTGCCGGGCCTGGTCCGGGACGAAGCTCCACGCCGAGCAGGCCTGCAGGGCCCGCGGGTCGAGGAAGGCTTCCGGGCGCCCGTAGTAGGCCTCGTTGAACCCGTCGGCGCAGTCCAGCGGCACGGGGATCACGGTGCTCGTGGTGTGTTCGCCGAGCCCGGCGCGCAGCCGCGCGATCGAGGGGTAGCGCCGGGCCTCCACCTCGATTACCTCGGGGACGTACTCGGCGAGCCAGAACCCGTGCAGCAAGTCCGGGTCGCAGGTCAGTACGAGTACCGGGCCCCTGCTGACCCGGCGCATCTCGCGCAGCCCCGCCTCCGGATCGCTCCACTGGTGCACGCTGAACGTGGTCATCGCGGCATCGAAGGAATCGTCCGCGAACGGCAGCTCCTCCGCGCTCGCGTCCACCACCGCGGTGGCATCCGCGCGCTGGGCCCGCATGGTCGCCGAGGGCTCGACCGCGGTGACCTCCCGATCGGCGGGTTCGTAGGAACCGGCGCCCGCGCCCACGTTGAGCACGGTGCGGGCGCCGCCGAGCGCGGCCTCGATGGGCGCGGCGATGCGCGGATCCGGGCGGCGGTAGTGCGCATAACCCGCGCCGATCCGCCCGTAGTCCGCGTCCCCCGCGCTGCCGTCGGTGTTCATGCGTCCTGCTCGGCGGGCTCCTCGATGAGATACGGGTGGATGATCCCCTCCTGCTCCGGGTACGGGCTGAACCAGTCCTCGAAGGCGGGACCGTGTGATTCGTCCGGTTCGTAGAGCCATTCGTGGTCGAGATTGGCGAACACCCGCGCGTCGAAGGCGGCGAGCATGCGCTCCACCGGGAGCTCGTCGAGCAGCCCGGCGAGGTCCAGCTGCCCGAGTGCGAGCGATTTGACCAGATGCAGGGCCAGTGCCTCCGCCGGGCACGAGGGACCCGGCCACTCCGGCCCGCAGAGCCGGTGCCCCAGGATCGCGGTGGTCACCAGGAACTGCTGGGCGAACAGGGCCGTGTACCGCTCCGCGTACCTGCCGGGCAGTTGGTCGAGCACCCACAGACCGTCCTGCTCGCTAACCGGTTCCTCGGTCTCGCGCAGGATCTGGATGTCGGCGAACAGCTCATCGGTGAGGATCTCCAGTCCCTCGAGCAGTGCCCCGGCCAGGTAGGCCGCGTGCCCCTCGGTGACCTCCTCGTCCTCGGTGCCGAACAGCTCCGGGCCAAGGGCGCGCAACCGCTCGGCATAGGAGAGCAGGTGGGTGCGCCGCTCGGCGAGGTCCTGGCCCTCCTCCGCTGCCTCTTCCTCCTTCTCGGCGGTCTGGTCGCCGTCCCCGTGTACCGCGGTGACCAGATCCGCGTCGCTGGCGGTCACCGCGCAGCGGGTGAGCTGCCAGCCGGGCAGCAGCGGGGTTTCGGCGAGCAGTTCACCGAGCACCGCGCGTGCCCCGTCCTCGGCGAAGGCCAGCGCGGGGGCCTCCACGACCATGGTGACCACCGCGCCGTCCGGTTGCCCGCTGACCTGGTGATCCAGCGGTTCCACGGCGACCCCGTCGGGTCCGTCGACCCCGGCGAGCGTGTCCAGTTGTTCGTCGATCAGCGTGACGACCCCGAGCTGCTGCAGCGGGTCCAGTTCGGGTGCACCCTGCGGTGCGGTGATCTCGGCGATGAGCTGATATTCCACGGCGAGCAGTCTTCCAGTACGGGCCGCTACCCGGCGAGTGAGGCCTTCTCCACCGCGCGCGCGATGAGCTGCTCCAGCTGACCGCGCACGATGCGCCACAGCGACTCGATGGACTCCGGGGAGCCGATCAGCCCGACGACGGCGACCCCGCGCACCGCGGAGAGCACGGTCAGCATGATCGGGTAGATGTCCTCGTTGCCCATCAGCTCGGGGAAGGTCTCGTCCAGCATTCCCCGGATCATCCCGATCAGCCTGCGGTTGAGCCCGGCCAGCCGGGCGCGCAGTTCGGGGTCGGTGCGACTGGCGATGGCGATCTCGGTCGCCGCCTTGAACGCGGGGGTGTCGTGCAGGTTCCACAGCCGGTCGAGCAGCAGCAGCGCGCGCTCGGTGGTGTCCGTCCCGCGCGGGGGATCCAGCCGCACCTGTTCGATGAGCTGATCCATCAGGTGCTCGAGCGCGGCCGCGACGAGTTCGGTCTTGGCGGAGAAGTGGTAGTTCTGCGCGCCTCTCGTCACCCCGGCGCGCAGGGCGATCTGCGCGGTCGTCACATTGCCGTAGCCGTGCTCGACGACGCAGTCGATCGTCGCCTCGAGCAGGGCCTGCCGCGTCTCGGCGCGCCGCTGGGCCTGTGTCCGCCTCGGAGCAGCCACGACTCACATCCCCTTCCCCTCAACTCGGCGGAGGATCTTACCTTCCCATTTACATACCGGCATGCCAGTATGTAACCTGGCCCCGGTCAGCGTCGACAGATCAGGAGTGGTCGTGGCGAACAAGGTGTACGTCATCGGTGTCGGGATGACGAAGTTCGAAAAGCCCGGCCGGGTGGAATGGGACTACCCGGAAATGGCGCGCCAGTCGGGAACGCGCGCGCTCGAGGACGCGGGGGTGTCCTACGAATCCGTACGGCGCGCGTTCGTCGGTTATGTGTACGGGGAATCCACCTCCGGGCAGCGCGCGGTGTATGAGCTCGGGCTCAGCGGTATCCCGATCGTGAACGTGAACAACAACTGCTCGACCGGTTCCACGGCGCTCTACATGGCGGCCGAGACGGTGCGCGGCGGGCTCGCCGACTGCGTGCTCGCGCTCGGTTTCGAGAAGATGAAATCGGGATCGCTGGGCACCACCTTCGACGATCGCGAGCAGCCGATGATGCGCCACATCCAGGCGCTGTGCGAGCTCTACGATCCGGTTTTCCCGCCCGCGCCGTGGATGTTCGGCGCCGCGGGCCGGGAACACATGAGCGAGCACGGCACCACGGCCGAGCAGTTCGCCAGGATCGGCCTGAAGAACCACAAGCATTCGGTGAACAATCCCTATTCGCAGTTCCAGGACGAGTACTCGCTCGAGGACATCCTCGGTTCGCGGGAGGTCTACGAACCGCTGACCAAGCTGCAGTGCTCGCCGACCTCGGACGGGTCCGCGGCCGCGGTGCTGGCCAGCGAGGCCTTCGTCGCCGAGCACGACCTCGCCGATCAGGCGGTGGAGATCGTCGGGCAGTCCATGACCACCGACTTCGCCTCCACCTTCGACGGCACCGCGAAGAACATCGTCGGCTGCGATATGACCGTGCAGGCCGCGCGGGAGGTGTACGAGCAGAGCGGGCTCGGCCCCGAGGACTTCCAGGTGATCGAGCTGCACGACTGCTTCTCGGTCAACGAGTTGCTGACCTACGAGGCGCTCGGCCTCTGCGCCCCGGGCGAGGGCGGGAAACTCGTGGACGACGGCGCGACGACCTACGGCGGCCGCTGGGTGGTGAACCCCTCCGGCGGGCTGATCTCCAAGGGGCACCCGCTCGGCGCGACCGGTCTCGCCCAGTGCGCCGAGCTTTCCTGGCAGCTGCGCGGAGAATCCCAGGCGCGCCAGGTTCCCGAGGTCTCGGCGGCACTGCAGCACAACATCGGTCTCGGCGGGGCCGCCGTGGTCACCGCCTACCAGCGCGCACAACGGTGAAGGAGTAACGCATGGGCAAGATCAACGCGTCGGTGCAGCTGAACGCCTCTCCGGACAAGGTGTGGGCACAGTTCTCGGATCCGAACAATTTCGAGAAGTGGCTGACGATCCACACGAAATGGAAGGGCGAGGTGCCCGGTGAGTTCGCCAAGGGGGCACAGGCGACCGAGGTGGTGACCATGCTCGGCATGCCGAACACCATCACCTGGACCGTGGACGAATTCGAGGCACCGAGCAAACTGTCCATCTCCGGGACCGGAATGGCGGGAGTCAAGGTCCGCTTCGACCTGAGCGTGGCCGCGTCCGAAGGTGGCACGCTGGCCACGATCGACGCCGAATTCGAGGGGCAGATGCTCACCGGGGCGCTCGGCAAGGCCGTGGAGAAAGACGGCAAGAACAACCTCGACGAATCCATGGCGAAATTCGCCGAACTGCTTGATTGAGGAGCGATGAGCGAAGAGCTGACATTCGACGAGTCCGGGCTGGACACCTGGAACGAGCCGAAGACCTTCGAGGTCACCAGGGAACGGATCGCGCAGTACGCGGAGGCCACCAACGATCCCGTTCCCGCGCACCGCGCCGGGGACCTCGCGCCTCCGGTGTTCGCGATCGTGCCGGTCTTCGAATCGTTGCTGGAGCCGGTGCTCGGGGTGGTTCCGCCGAGCACCATCGGCCGCGTGGTGCACGGGGAACAGGATTTCCGGTTCCACCGCCCGATCCGGCCCGGGGACCAGCTGGTCTCCAGGGGGAAGATGACCGGCTGGCACGGGACCGAGAAGGGCACCCCCGCCTGCGTGTACCTGGAAAGCCGCACCCCGGAGGGAGAACTGGTCACCGAGCAGTACGTGACCTTCTTCGTGCGCGGGTTCAACGCCGGGAACACGGTCGGCGAACAGGCACCGGAGCACCGCTTCCCCGAGGGACTGCGGGATTCCGCGCCGGTGGCGAAGGTGGTCGCGCACGTGGACGAGGACCAGACCTTCCGGTACAGCCCGGCCGCGGGTGACCCGATGCCGATCCACCTGGACGAGGAGGTCGCCAAACAGGCCGGGCTGCCCGGGATCATCGTGCACGGACTGTGCACCCAGGCGTTCACCTCCTGGGCGGTGCTCACCGAACTCGCCGGTTCGGAGACCGCGCGGCTGCGCAGGCTCGCGGTGCGATTCGCGAAGCCGGTGCTTCCCGGGCAGGACATCACGACGCGGATGTGGCGAGCAGGCGAGCAGGACGGCGTGACGAGCTACGCCTTCGAGACGACAGTGGGCGAGACCGTGGTCATCTCCGACGGCCTCGCCGAGATCACCGGATAGGAGCGAAGATTTCATGGGAGAACTCGACGGACGGGTCGCCGTCATCACCGGGGCCGGCCGGGGTATCGGCCGCGAGCACGCGCTGCTGTTCGCCAAGGAGGGCGCCAGCGTCGTGGTCAACGACCTCGGCGGGGCCAATGACGGATCGGGCACCGACGCCGGTCCCGCCCAGGAGGTGGTGGACGAAATCCGCGCCGCGGGCGGGAAAGCGGCCGCGAACACGGACAACATCGCCGAATGGGCGGGCGCGAAGAACCTCGTCGAGCAGGCGGTCGCGGAGTTCGGCAAGCTCGATGTGCTGGTGAACAACGCGGGCATCCTGCGCGATGCGTTCATCGCCGGGATCGAGGAATCCCAGTGGGACGCGGTGATCGCGGTGCACCTGAAGGGACATGCCGCGGTACTGCACCACGCGGCGGCGTACTGGAAGGCCAAATCCAAGGCGGGCGAACAACTTTCCGCCGCGGTGGTCAACACGGCCTCGGCCTCCGGGACCACGCTGCCGAACGCCGGTCAGGTCAACTACGGGGCGGCGAAGGCCGGGATCGCGGCCATGACCCTTGTCGCGGCACAGGAACTCGAACGCTACGGGGTCCGGGCCAATGCGATCGCCCCGATCGCCCGCACCCGGCTCACCCTGGCCACCCCCGGCATGGGCGCGATCTTCGGCCAGGAGGTCCCCGAGGGCGAGTTCGACGCGTTCTCCCCGGCGAACATCTCCCCGCTCGTGGCCTACCTGGCGACCGAGAAATGCCCGCACACCGGGCAGGTTTTCGCCGTGCAGGGCGGATCCATCCAGAAGCTGCAGGGCTGGTCGGTGGACAAGACCACCGAGACCGAGGGGCCGTGGACGATCACCGATGTCGCCTCGCGGCTCGGGGAATGGGCCTGATCGCATGATCGAATGGTCGGAAACCGAACTCCTGATCCGGGACTCGATCCGCGAGTTCATCGACAAGGAGGTCCGCCCGCGCACCGATGAACTCGAATCCGGGGAGCTTCCCCCGTACGAGGTCATCCGGAAGATGTTCGCCGCCTTCGGGATCGACGCGCTGGCCCGCGAGCAGACCACCAAGCTGCTGGAGAAACGCAAGCAGGGCAAGAAAAGCTCCGGCTCCGGTGGCGGATCGGCCTTCGGTGGCAACGAGTCCATGGCGATGATCGCGATCAGCGAGCTCGCCGGGGTGAGCCTGGGCATCGTGGTCTCCATGGGCGTCTCGATCGGGCTCACCGCGCAGACCATCATGAGCAAGGGCACCCTGGCCCAGCAGGAGCGCTGGCTGCCGAAGCTGTCCACCTTCGAACACGTCGGCGCCTGGGCGATCACCGAGCCGGACTCGGGCTCGGACGCGCTCGGCGGGATGAAGACCGTGGTCCGCAGGGACGGGGAGGGTTATGTCCTCAATGGACAAAAGACCTTCATCACCAACGGCCCGTACGCCGATGTGCTCGTGGTCTACGCCAAGCTCGACGAGGGCGACGGAACCCCGATGCGGGACCGCAAGGTGCTCTCCTTCGTGCTCGAATCCGGGATGCCGGGCCTGACCCAGGGCAAACCGTTCAAGAAGATGGGCATCATGTCCTCCCCGACCGGGGAACTGTTCTTCGACAACGTCCGGCTCGGGCGCGAGCACCTGCTCGGCGAGACCGAGGACCGGGCGAGCGGGGAGGACACCACCAGCGAGGTGAAGTCCAGCTTCACCCTCGAACGGGTCGGGGTGGCCGCGCTGTCGCTGGGCATCATCGAGGAATGCGTGCGGTTGTGCGTGGACTACGCGAACAACCGCACCCTGTGGGGCCGGGACATCGGCAGTTTCCAGCTCGTCCAGCTCAAGCTGGCGAACATGGAAGTCGCCCGGATCAACGTGCGCAATATGGTCTTCCACGCCCTGGAGGCCGGCCGCGCGGGCAAATCCCCGAGCCTCGCCGAGGCCTCGGCGATGAAGCTGTACTCCTCCCAGGCGGCGACCGAGGTCGCCATGGAGGCCGTGCAACTGTTCGGTGGCAACGGATACATGACCGAATACCGGGTGGAACAGCTCGCCAGGGACGCCAAGTCGCTGATGATCTACGCGGGCAGTAACGAAATACAGGTCACCCACATCGCCAAGGGGCTGCTCGGCAAATAGCGGGCTCCGTGGATGGCAGGATTGCCGCCATGGACCTCAAGCACTGGCTCGCGCACGGTATCGACGAGATCGGGAAGTGGGAGGCGGAGTACGGCGGCTTCGCCGCCCACCCCGCGCTCGAGGTCGGCGACGGCGAGTTCGGTGCCGCGTTCGGCGAACTGCTGGCCCGGCTGCGAGACAACTACCCGTTCTTCCATCCCCGGTACGCGGGCCAGATGCTCAAACCGCCGCACCCGGCCGCGGTAGCCGGGCAGCTGGCCGCGATGCTGATCAATCCCAACAACCACGCGCTGGACGGGGGACCGGCGACCGCGGCGATGGAACGCGAGGTGATCGCCGGGCTCGCCGTCATGTTCGGCTTCGGCACCCATCTCGGCCACCTCACCACCAGTGGCACCATCGCGAATCTCGAGGCCCTTTTCGTGGCGCGTGAACTGCGCCCGGGCACCGCGATCGCCTACAGCGCGGACGCGCACTACACGCACGCGCGGATGGCGCATCTGCTCGGCGTGCCCGCCCATCCGGTGGCCACCGACGCGGCAGGCCGGATGGACCTCGACGCGCTGGAATCCGTGCTGCGTACCGAGAACATCGGCACCGTCGTGCTCACCGCGGGCACCACCGGGCTGGGCGCGATCGACCCGGTCCACGAAGCGCTCGAACTGCGGGAGCGCTACGGGGTGCGGCTGCATGTGGACGCCGCGTACGGCGGATTCTTCATCCTGATCGCCGATGACGGACCCGATGGCGTGGCCGCCGCCCCGTACGCCGCGATCGCCTCCTGCGATTCGGTCGTCGTGGACCCGCACAAACACGGCCTGCAACCCTATGGCTGCGGTGCCGTACTGCACGCCGATCCCTCGGTCGGCCGGTTCTACCGGCACGATTCGCCCTATACCTACTTCACCTCGGACGAGCTGCATCTGGGCGAGATCTCGCTGGAGTGCTCGCGCGCCGGGGCCGCGGCCGCCGCGCTGTGGCTGACCATGCGGCTGCTCCCGCTCACCGCCGACGGGCTCGGCGCGGTGCTGCGGCCCGGCAGGCGCGCCGCGCTGCACTGGCACGAACTGCTCGCCGAGTCCGAAGTGCTCGCCCCCTACCAACGCCCCGAGCTGGACATCCTCGGCTACCTCCCGCGTGCGGAGCTACTCTCCGATGTGGACCGGATCAGTGCCGAGGTGCTGGAGAAGGGGATGACCGCCGAACCCGAGGACTCGGTTTTCCTCGCCACCTACGGGGTCAGCGCCGAGGCACTGGCCGCGCGCGGGCACCCGGTGCGGGCCGATCGGCCGAGCGGGCGCATCCTGCGCAGCGTGCTGATGAAACCCGAACACGAACCGTACAGCGATTGGCTGTGCGGACGGATAGAAGAACTGGTCAGCTCCTCGCGCGCGGGCTGAGTGCGGCCCTGCGCAACAGGGGATGCGCGGTGAGCACGTGCACCAGCGAGACCGGCGGCCAGATCAGCCGTGCCGCACCGGTGCGATAGCGCACGAAGGTGCCCCACACGATGCGGTCCCCGTCCGGCCAGAACACGTTGCGGGCGAGCATCAGGCCCGATTCCTGTTCGACAACCGCGGCGGTGCCGTCCGCCGAAACCAGGCGCCAGCCGAGCACGTGCCGCGCTGAACCGTTGGGGCCGAGCCGGAAACCCAGGGCCAGCGACCAGCCGGTGCGCAGGAAGGCACGCATGACCGGGGAACCGCCCTCGAAGACCGCGCGGGCCCACTGTTCCGGGGTGCGCTGCTCGGCGGTCCGCGCGGTGAACGCCACCGTGTCATCGCAGCCGGGCAGCGCGGCGAGCGCGTGCAACCGTTCCGGCACCTCGATCCTGCGCACGGTCATCGAACACCTCCGTTATTGGATTCATGTACAATAAGCGGACAGGCGGCTTCGGTCAACCATCGCTGAACTTGGAGTGTTCGTGCCCGCACCACGGAAACGGCTTTCCCCGCAGCAGCGCCGCGAGCACCTGCT
This sequence comes from Sciscionella sediminilitoris, assembly GCF_000737195.2. Classification (GTDB taxonomy): domain Bacteria; phylum Actinomycetota; class Actinomycetes; order Mycobacteriales; family Pseudonocardiaceae; genus Sciscionella; species Sciscionella sediminilitoris. Next base: position 231,434 of record NZ_JALM01000020.1, on the reverse strand, counting down.
CGAGGTGGGTGCCGAGCTGTTCACCACGCACCCCTATACCGAGGTCTCGATGGACGGTGCTGCCGAACACGCCGGGGTGTCCCGCGCGCTGCTGTATCACTACTTCCCCGGCAAGGCGGAGTACTTCGCCGCCGTGTACCAGCGTGCCGCCGATCGGTTGCTCGCCGGTATCGCGCTCGAGTCCGGTGCCGGGCTGGACGAACAGATCACCGCCGGGCTGGACGCGCACATCGAATTCTTCGCCGCGCATCCCGGGCTCGTACTTGAGGCGAACACCGGCGAGCCCGCGCGCGATCCCGTCGTGCAGGGCATCATCTCGGCGGAGCTGAACGAACTGCGCGCCCGCATGCTCGATGCGTACGGTTACACCGGGCACGAACGCGAACTCGCCTCGGCCGCGCTGCTGGCCTGGCTGGAATTCATCCGCGCGATGTGCGTGGAATGGTTGCGGAGCAAGGAGATCAGCAAGGAGGAAGTGCGCGCCACCTGTTTGCGCACCCTGCGCGCCGCGCTCGAATCGAGCGCCTGAGCGGATCGGGACCGGTCCCCGCCGGGACGTGTTCTCCTGATCGGTGCCATCGAGTCCGAACGGATAGCTCAGGAGGAAACACGATGCGCACATTGACTGCCATGGCCGCGGGCGCCTCCGTTGTCGCTGTAGGGCTGCTCGTCGCAACCGTGCCCGCATCCGCCGAGCCGGACCCGCCCGACTGTCCGAAAGGGAACGTCTGCGTGTTCTCGGTCGACGACGTCCAGGGACCGGCAGTGATCAAGACGACCGGAAACTGGTCCGGCTCCTATACCGTCGGGCCGAGCGGTTCCGTGGTGTTCAACAACGGCGCACCGCAGCCGGGGCTGGATCATGTCCAGGCGACCTGGATCTCGGACGGGAAGACTTTCGGCCGGTGCCTGCACAACAACCCGGGACCCGGCGACTACCGCGTCACCCTCACCCGGGACCTCATCCTGACCAGTCTGGTCTGGCGCGGCGAATGCGCCGACTGAACCGGCATGGCGCCTGCCGGAACACGCTCATTCGGGTCCCCACAACACTTCGGCGAGCTCGGGGTAATCGGTGATCCCGGTCAGATCGAGCGGGACCTCTTCGAACACGTCGAAATCGTGCAGCAGGGTGAATCCCAGCATGGTGCGCGCGAAGTCCGTCCCGCGGGCCCACCCTGCTGCGTCCAGTGCTGTGCCGAGCAGTTCGCGGTCGGCGCGGAAGGTGTTCAGGTGCAGCTGGACCAGCCCGTAGTACGGGTTTCCCGCGTACACGTCGTTGAAGTCGACCAGCCCGGTGAGCTCGGCGCGCTCGGTGTCCACGAACAGGTTGCGCCCGTGCAGATCGCCGTGCACGAAGGCGGGCGCACCGAGCAGTTCCCGGACCTCCGGCAGCTGTTCGGCGAGTGAATCGAGCAGTTCCGGGGCGAGGTACCCCCATTCCCGGTGTTCGGCGACGGTGACCGCGCGGCGCTCGGCGAGCAGTTCGGCGAACACCGGGGATTCCGGGCGCAGCAGCGAGTTCCCATTCAGTGGGAGCGCGCTGAGCCGGCGCAGCAGGGTGCCTGCCTGGGCGGCGAGGGCGAGTTCGGTTGTCCTGTCCGCTTTTCCGGCCGCCTCGGGCCACGGCCGCCCCGGTACGGCGGTGCACACCAGGAACGGCCAGTGCCAGTGCTCGCCGCCGGGGAAGAGGCTGCCGTTGGCCACCGGTTCGGGCACCGGCAGCCCCGACCCGGCGAGCACCTGGTAGGCCTCGGTCTCGGTGGCCAGGCTGTCGGGTCCGCACCAGTGCTCCCCGTAGAACTTCACCACGAAACCGTTGTCGCCGACCAATACCGGGTTCGTGCTCTCCCCGGGGACGGTGAACCGTTCCGGCTGGTCCAGCCCGGCCGAGTCGAGCGCGGTGCGCGCGTGCGGTTCCCAGAATTCGAGCGAATTCCGTAGCTCCGCGTACTCGTCCGGTGACTGGATCGCCTCCATGGGGCAAGGATAGCGTCCCGAGGAATGGACATCCGGGAAACCGGGCGCGGGCGCGCATTACGCTGCCGGACAGTGAGCTGAACGGAGGACGGATGGCGGTAATCGAGGCCGTGCGATCGGCCCAGCGACCGGTGATCGAGCGCGCACCCGCGGCACGGGCCGGAGTGGTCGCGGTCGGTGTTCTCCTCGCGGTCGCCCTCGGCGCCGCGGTGTTCAACGCGGCGGGCTGGAAGCTCACCCTGCTCTACGTGTTCGGGCTGCTGCTCGGGCTGGCGCTGTTCCACTCGCGGTTCGGGTTCACCTCGGCCTGGCGGCAGCTGGCGACGGTGGGACAGGGCACGGCGCTGCGTGCGCACATGCTGATGCTCGCGATCGCCTGCGTGCTGTTCTCCGTGGTGCTCGGCACCGGGACGAGTCTTTCCGGGGCACCGGAGGGGAATGTGCTTCCCGCGGGTGTCGGTGTCGCGCTCGGCGCCTTCCTGTTCGGGGTGGGCATGCAGATCGGCGGTTCCTGCGCGTCCGGCACCCTGTTCGCGGTGGGCAGCGGGCAGACCGCGATCATCTACACGCTCGGCGGGTTCATCCTCGGCTCGATCGCGAGCGCCTTCGCGGCGAACTGGATCACCACGCTGCAGAAGATCGGCCCGACGGTCTCGTTCGCCGACACTCCGCTCGGTTATCCGGGCGCGGTGCTGATCTCGTTCGCGATCATCGGCGTGATCGTCGGGATCTCGATTCTGGTGCAGCGTAAGCGCAATCCACCGCCCGCGGGGCGGCCGCCCTCGGCCCGCGGGATCGCGCGAGTGCTGCGCGGTTCCTGGCCGCTGTGGGCTGGCGCGGTCGTACTCGCCGTGCTCAACGCGGCGACCCTGTTCGTCTCCGGGGGACCGTGGGGCATCACCTCCGCGTTCAGCCTGTGGGGCGCCAAACTGTCCGGCTGGCTCGGCATCGACATCTCCGGCTCCGCGTACTGGCGGGTGCCCGAGCACGCCGCGAAACTGGACGCCTCGGTGCTCGCGGACAAGACCTCGGTGATGGACTTCGGGATCATGATCGGCGCGCTGATCGCCTCCGCGCTGGCCGGTGCGTTCATCCTGCACCGCAATGTGCCCTGGCGTACCGCGCTCGGGGCCGTGCTCGGCGGGATCCTGATGGGTTTCGGCGCGCGCATGGCGGGCGGCTGCAATATCGGTGCCTACTTCTCCGGTATCGCCTCGTTCAGCCTGCACGGCTGGCTGTGGGGGATCATGGCGGTCGGCGGTACCTACGCGGGCATCCTGCTGCGTCCGGCATTCGGCCTGACGAACCCGAAACCGAGCGACTCGATCTGCTAGCTCTTTTCTCAGCGGCGTAACCGCTTTCGCCACCCGGAGCCCGCCACGATCATTCCTAGGCGAAGCGCATACCGTCCTCGATCCGCCCGTGCCGCAGTAGCAGCACATCGCGCAGGTAGTTCTGGTTCAGCCGCCAGGGTTTCTTCGGCCCCTGCATGGGCAACTCGTCGATACTACGGCGCACGTAGCCGGAGTGCAGGTCGATCAGCGGCGTCGTGCGCGTCACCCGCCCGGGCGCGTGCGGGGTGCCCATCCGGTAGCCGCGGGCGTCCATGTGCCCGATCAGGCGGCAGACGTAGTTCGCGACCAGATCGGCCTTGAGCGTCCAGGAGGCGTTCGTGTACCCGATGGTGAGTGCGAAGTTCGGCACACCGGACAACATCATTCCCTTGTACGCCAAGGCATTCCCCGGGTGCACCGGCCGGGAGTCCACGAGCAGTTCCATCCCGCCGAGCAGCTGGAGATTCAGCCCGGTCGCGGTGATCACGATATCGGCGGCGAGCTCGGTGCCCGAGGACAGCCGCACCCCGCCGGCGGTGAACGTCTCGATGGTGTCGGTGTGCACCTTCGCGGTTCCGCAGCGCAGCGCGGCGAACAGGTCCCCGTCGCCCGCGAAGCACAACCGCTGGTCCCAGGGCTGGTAGCGGGGATTGAAGTGCGTGTCGACCGGGTAATCGGCGCCGAGCGCGCGCTGGTTCGCGGTACGGATGAGCCCGCGCACGAATCCGGGGCGCAGCCTGCTCAGCTTGAAGAAGGCCAGCGCGGTCAGGATGTGTTTCCACCGCACGAGCGGATAGGCCAGCCGGGTGCCGAGCAGCCGGGTGAGCCGGACCGCGGTGTTGTCGGTGGACGGCAGCGGGAGCACATAGCTCGGCGACCGCTGCAGCATGGTCACCTGTTCCGCGGTCTCGGCCAGTTCCGGGACCAGGGTCACCGCGGTGGCCCCGCTGCCGATCACCAGCACCCGTTTTCCCGCGTGGTCCAGGTCTTCCGGCCAGTGCTGCGGGTGCACGAGCGTTCCGGTGTACTGCTGGACACCGGGGAACTCCGGGGTGAATCCCTTGTCGTAGCGGTAATACCCGGTGTTGGCGAACAGGAATCCGCAGCTGATCCTGGTCGTCTCGCCCGCGTGCTGTACCTCGACCGTCCAGCGCGCCGTGCTCGTGGACCATTCGGCGCGCACCGCGCGGTGGCCGAACCGGATGTGTCCGGTGATCCCGTGTTCGTCCGCGGTGTGCCGCACGTATTCCCGGATGGATTCCCCGTCGGCGAGCGAACGCGCGGACGGCCAGGGCGCGAATCCGTAGCCGAGGGTGAACATGTCCGAATCCGAGCGCACTCCCGGATAACGGAACAGGTCCCAGGTTCCGCCGATCGCCGAACGCGCCTCGAGCACCGCGAAACTCTTGCCCGGATGCGTGGCGCGCAGGCGGCAGGCCGCGCCGATCCCGGAAAGCCCGGCACCGATGATGAGCACGTCGACGTGTTCGTCCACTGCCATCACCGGACCGCCACGGGGAGTTCCCGGAGACCGCGCAGCACGATGTTGTCCTTCCATGCCGGGGTACCGGCGAGCCGGAGCCCGGGAACGCGTTCGAGCAGGGTGCGGAGCACGATCCGGCCCTCCAGCCGGGCCAGCGGTGCGCCGAGGCAGAAGTGCACGCCCTGGCCGAACGCGAGATGCTTCGCAGGATTGCGGGCGATGTCGAAGTTCTCGGGTTCGGCGAACACATCCGGATCGCGGTTGGCCGAGCCGACGAGCAGGATCATCGCCGCACCACGCGGAATCGGCACCTCGCCGACCTCGGCGTCCTCCCTGGCGAGGCGCATGGTCATCTGCACGGGGGAGTCGTACCGCAGCAGTTCCTCGACCGCGGCCTCGGCCCGTTCGGGTTCCGCGCGCAGCAGGGCGAGCTGGTCCGGATGGCGCAGCAGCGCGAGTGTTCCGTTCCCGATGAGGTTCACCGTGGTCTCGTGCCCGGCGATCAGCAGCAGAATGCAGGTCGCGATCAGGTCGTGCTCGGCGAGCCCGGGAACGGCGAGCAGTCCGGAGATCAGGTCCTCGCCGGGATGCGCGCGGCGCTCGGCCGCGAGCGAGCGCAGATACTCGCCGAATTCGAGCCGGGCCGCGAGTTGTTTCTCGCGGAGCCCTTCGGGCATGAGGAAATCCGGGTCCAGGCCCCTGGCCATGGCATGCGACCAGCGCACGAACTGTTCCCGGTCCGCATCGGGAATGCCGAGCAGTTCGCTGATCACCGCGACCGGGAGCGGATAGGCGAGCTCGTCGATCAGGTCGAACGGTTCGCCGCGCTCGAGGATCCCGTCCAGCAGCCGTGCGGTGATCTCCTCGATGCGCGGGGCGAGCTCGGCGACCGTGCCACGAGTGAACGCCTTGCTGACCAGTTTGCGCAACCGGGTGTGCTCGGGCGGGTTCTGCACGAGGAATGAGCGCACCGGCCTGCCGTGCTCGTCGAGCAGGGATTCCGGGAGCTCGTCGGGGCTTCGGCGCAGTGCGAGCGCCTGATCCGGTTCCGCGTGCCCGAACCTGTTGTCCCGCATCACCGCGGCGCAGTCGGTTTGCCTGGTGAGTACGAACAGGGCGTCCGCGGCCTCGAGGATCGGGGAATTCTCCCGCAGCGACCGGTATCCCGGGTAGGGATCGGCGCGCCGGGCCGGATCGAAGAGTGCCTGCAGTGCCGTGTCCTGGGTGGCGGTCATGCTGTGCCCTCCGTGTGCTCGATGCCGGTGAACAACCACTGCAGGGCGCTGGCGAACAGTTCGGGTGGCGTGCTCGCCGGATCCACCCTGCGCCGTCGCACGAGCCCTTGGAACAACGCGAAGACCACCGTGGCCACGGTGTCCGGGGGGACCCCGTGAGTGTCCACGGATTCGGTGATCAGCCGGGCGAGCGCGGCGTGCGGTTCGCGCATCTGCTCGGCCATGGTGTCCAGCACGTGCGGATTGCGCACCGCGTAGAGCCAGAACTCGGCCTGCAGCGGCGCGAAATCCGCGTCCTTGTCCGCGAGGTCCACCAGGTATTGGCTGATCGCCCGCAACGGATCGGTCGCCGTCACCGCGCCCTCGCGCACCATCTCCTCGGCGGCCGCGATCTGACTGCTCGCCCGGGTGGAGAGCAGTTCGAGGAACAGTTGTTCCTTGCCGCCGAAGTTGGCGTACAGCGCGCCGATCGTGAACCCCGCCGCCTCGGCGATCTCCTCCACCGTGGCGCCGTGGAATCCCTTGCGGGCGAAGGTGAGCGCGGCCGCGTCCAGCAGCAGCTCCCGGGTGCGGATCTTGGCCTCGGCTCGGCTCATCCGGCGATTCACATAGTCAACGCTATTCGAATAGCGGCTGCTATGCAAGTGCCGATGACCGATATTGCGCGGTAATATCGGTCGTCATGCAGGCGTGTTATCTGGACGAACTCGAAGCATTACGCCGAGAACTGGATGAACTGGACACGTCGATCATCGATCTGCTCGCCAAGCGGTTCGAGGTCACCGGCAGGGTCGGCGTGCTCAAACGGGACGCGGATGCGGCGGCCGTGGACCACGAGCGGGAGCGGGAGATGTTCGCGCGGTTACGGGATCGCGCACGGGACAAGGGAATCAGCCCGGAGCTCGTGGAATCGCTGTACCGGCTCATCGTGTCCGAGGTCGTGGTGGGGCACCGCAGGACACGGGAAGGCTGAGCCCGGGGACCGGAACCGCACCGGGACGGCGATGACTACCGTGATCCCATGAGCCGCAGGCGAGCCCAGGTCCTCGATGCCGCGCTCGCCGTGATCGGCACGGCGGGGGTCCGTGGCCTCACCTATCAGGCGATCGATGCGCGCGCCGGGGTTCCCGCGGGGACCACGTCCAACTGGTTCCGCAATCGGGCCGCGCTGCTGCACGGTGTGCTCGCCCACCAGCTCGACCGGGATCGCGCCGAGTGGGAACGGTTCACCGGACGACCTCCGGCGAGCCTCGGCGAAGCGGCGGACACCCTTGCCGCGCTGGCGAACCGGCTCAGCGGGGAGAGCGGGGAACGCACCCTGGCCCGGTACGCGCTCTTTCTCGAGGCGACGACACATCCCGAGCTCGCCGGGTTGCTGCGCGAGGGGCGTGCCGCGATCCTCGACTGGGGCGAAACCTGGCTCGCCGGTCTCGGTCTTCCCGATCCGCGGGCGCGGTACCGGCGGCTGATCGGTCATCTGGACGGAATCGTGTTGCACCGGCTCACTTTTCCCGGCGAACCGTTCGATCCGGAGCCGGGCTTCCGCGCGATCCTCGCGGACTAGGGGTGTGGTCAGTCCCGGTCGTCCTGGCCGAGGGTGCGCTGCACCGCCTCCGTCGACCTGCCGAGCACCGTCGTGCCGTCGTCCGCGGTGATGATCGGCCGCTGGATCAGTATCGGATGCGTGGCGAGCGCTTCGAGCCAGCGATCCCGCTCGGCCGGGGTGCGGTCCCACTGCTCGAGCCGCAGTTCACCGGCGACCGCTTCCTTGGTGCGGGCGATGTCCCACGGTTCGAGGCCGAGCCGGTCGAGTACCGCGGCCAGTTCGGCCGCCGTCGGCGGGGAGTCCAGATAGCGCCGCACCGTGTAGTCCGCGCCCGCCGCGTCGAGCTGTTCGAGCGCCGAGGCGCACTTCGAGCATTCCGGGTTGATCCAGATCTCCATGGCACTCACTTGGGGTCTCGCGCGGTCGGGTGGGCGCACCGATTCTAGGGCGCGCCGGTTCCGGCGCCCCCGGATGCCGGTGGCACTGCGGAGGTTTCTGTGCAGAACTCTCTTTGCAGAGAAAGTTCTGCAAAACCGGCTCTGCAACCCTCGGGATCGGTGCAGGCGGACAGAAGCGGCTGTTCGGTCGTTTCCTGAACGAGCACACCCACTCACAATGAGTGTGGCCGAGGAGGTGAGGCGATGGCGCGGCGCAGGGGCAGAGGCTGGCTGTTGCTCGGCGTGATACTGGTCGTCGCGGTCCTGATCATCATCGGCATCCGCAACAACCGCTCCGGCCAGCCATCCCCGGGTGGACCGGACACGACCGCCCCGGAACACCGGGCGACTCCGGTGGTGCTCGTCCCCGGTTTCGCCGAACCGGACGGCGCCTTCGAACCGATGCGCAAGCGGCTGTCCGAACACGGCATCCCGAGCCAGGTGGTCCGGTTCGGGATGGGCAATCTCGGGGCGAGCAACACCGCCAACGCCGGCACGGTCAAGAAGAAGGTGGACGAGATCGTCGGCAAGGGCCGTGGCCGGGTGGACATCGTCGCGCACAGCATGGGCGGTCAGTCGGCGCGCTACTTCATCGAACGGCTCGGCGGCGCGGACCGGGTACGCAACTACATCTCGGTCGGCACCCCGCAGCAGGGCGCGGATCCGAACGACCCGTCGTTCGCCTACTGCAAACCGTTCCCCGATATCGACGTGTGCGCGGGCAGCAGGTTCATCCGCGCGCTCAACGCCGAGCCACCGCCGCGCGAGGTCGACTACTGGACCGTGCACGATACCGGCGATTTCCCCTCGACGGCCCTGCCGATGCCCGGACCGCACTGCGACATCACCACGCACGGCATCGGGCACGGTCAGCAGCCCGGTTCCCCGAGTATCAGCGCACTGGTGTTGCGCATACTGTCCGCGCACGGACGATGTAGCGGAATCGGAAAGCAGGTCGGCTAGCGAGGAGGACCCGGGATGGACGAGCTGAACAGGCGCACCATGCTGCGCGGTACCGCGATGGCGGGCGCCGCGGTGCCCATGGCGGCGAGCCAGGCGAACGCGGCGGCACCGGAGAACACCGAACCACCGAAGGGCGACTGGACACCCGAGGAGCGCGCGGACCGGGAACGGGTGCTCGCCGCCGGGTTCACCGAGCAGGAGGCGGACGCCTGGTTACTGCTCAACCGGGCCGGTGCCGCCCTGATCGCCCTGCCCCGCCTGCATCCCAGCGATGAGACCGAGCTCCCGCAGGATATTCACGCGCTACAGAACCGGCTCATGCTCCGCCCCGCCTACCGGGCCTATCGCAGCATGGCGCCCCGATAGGCCCGGTCAGCGCAGCACGGCGCGCAGCTCGGCGGCCGTGTCGGCGTCCAGTTCGTAGCGGTCGGCGCCATCCGGGGCGAGCGCGAAACTCACCCGCGTCCCGGTATCGGCCATCGCGGGCGGGCGCGGCCTGCGCGGGGCGGCGTGCAACTGGGAGACCCCGGTGCGCTCGGCGATCGCGCGCGCGTTGTGCGTGCGGACCCCGCCGCAGGCGAGGATCTGCACCGCGGTTCCCGCCTGGGCGACGAAGGCCGCGATCCGTTCGGCACCGTCCTCGGCCCGGTCGGCGCCACCGGAGGTGAGTACCCGGGTGACACCGAGCTCGGCCAGGCTGTCCAGAGCCCGGTGTGGTTCGGCGCAGACGTCGATGGCCCGGTGGAAGGTGAACTCCCGGCCCTGGGCGGCGGCGTGCAGTGCGGCGAGGGCGGCGCGGTCGAGCCGGCCGTCCGCGCGGAGCACGCCGGTGACGATCCCGTCCGCCCCGGCTTCCGCGCAGGTGGCGATGTCCTCGGCCATGGCGTCGATTTCCGCCGCCGTGTAGACGAATTCCCCGCCGCGCGGGCGGACGAGCACGTGTACGCCCGCGCTCCGGCAGACGCGGGCGGCCGCGCGGACGGTGCCGATGCTCGGGGTGAGCCCGCCTTCACTGCCCGCCGCGCACAGTTCGACGCGGTCGGCGCCGATCGTGTCGGCGACGCGTGCGCAGGGGAGCGAGTCGACCGAGAGTTCGAGGATCACAGCAGCTCCGGATCGAGTGCGGGCTCGGGCATGGACTCGTCGAAGGGGAACATCGGCCGCTCGATGGCGCGGTGCCCGAGCCGGAGCAGGTCCTGGTCCACTCCGCCCTTGGTGAGTGCGAGCATCCAGTCGGCGGCCATCGCGTAGAGCTCCGGTTCCAGATAACCGATCTTGACCACGACCAGATCGGCCGAGCGCGGATCCAGGCCGAGCGCGGTGAAATCGGATTCGAGGTGGTACGGCTTACGCCGGGCGGTGACGATCACGCGCAGCCCGCGATCGGCGAACACCACCGCGGTCCCGGCGACGGGATCCTCGGCGTCGATCGCGGCCACCCGCGCGGTCATGCGCACCGGGGGATGGATGGTGTCGATCCGGCCGCCGATCTCCACGGTGACCGTCTCGCCGACTCCGGCGGCCACGGCGGCGGCGACCGCGTCCGGATCGGTGATCGCCGCGTAGATCGTCCCGTTCGGACTGTCCACAACGGACGGGGTGGCCAGCAGGGTGGCCAGGGTCGCCGAGACATCCCCGGCACCGCCCGCGGTCGGATTGTCGCCGGAATCGCTGATGAAGTACGGCCGCGCGGTGGATGCCGCGGCCGTTTCCAGGCAGCGTTCCAGGCCCTCGGCCGGGGCCACGAAGGCGAATTCGGCGCGCGCCTGCCAGTAGGCCTCGGCGAGCAGCCTGGTCTGCTCGGTGATCACGGCCTCATCGTCGCCGGTCACGATCACCGAGGCCTGGCAGCGGGGTTCGTCCGCCCAGGCGTAGCCGACGAGCAGCGCCGCGTCGAGAACTCCCGGCAGCTGCTCGATCTCGTCGATGCGCGCGTAGACGCTCTTGGCCGGTTCGATGCGGGTACTGGTCTTCTCCCCGGGCAGCAGCACCGGAACCTGGGTCCAGCTCATCAGCGGTTTACCGCCGTCGGCGAGCCGGTCGAGCAGATTGCGCACCGCGCGCTCGCGGGTCTGCCAGGCATCGGTGTGCGGGGCCTTGCGGTAGGCGGTGAGCAGATCGAGCGCGCTCGCCAGCCGCCGGGAAACGTTGCCGTGCAGGTCCATCGAGGCGGAGACCAGCACATCGGAACCGATCACCGCGCGGATGCGCTCGATGAGATCGGCCTCCACATCGGTGCGGCCCACCACGCTCATCGCGCCGTGGATGTCGAAGAACAACCCGTCGAGCGGGCCCGCTTCGCGCAGCCCGCTCAGGATCTCCTCGGTGAGCGACTCATACGTCTCCGGGGTGACCGCGCCACCGGGCAGCGAGGTAGCGCGCAGGATCGGCACCCATTCGGCTCGGGTGCGCAGCTCGTCCTCCGCGCCGAGGAAGGGGTAGCGGTCCAGCAGTTCGGCACCGCGCTGGGTCAGGAAATCGTCCATCGTGGCGCGGTGCGGGGAGAAGGTGCTCGACTCGATCGCGATCCCGGCGATCGCGATCCTGGGCAGTTCGGTGGTCATACTCCTGCTTTCTCATCGGGTTCGGTTCGGGAGTCGGCCAGTGCCGCGAGCCGTTCGTCGAGCACCGTGTCGAGTACGAGCAGTCCGGCGCCGAACAGTCCGGCGTCGGCCCCGGTGCGTACCCGGGAAATCTCGAGGTTCCGGGTACTCAACGGAAGGCAGCGGTCGTAGAGCCCGGCGCGGACCGCGGCCACATAAGCCTCCGAAGTGGACAGTGCGCCGCCGAGCAGCACCGCGTCCGGATTGAAGAAGTTCACGATGGTGGCGAGCACCTCGCCGAGCAGGGAGCCCGCCGCGCGGACCGTGGTGATCACCTCGGGTTCGGCGTTTTCCGCGGCGCGCACCACATCCGAGGTGGACTCGACGGCCATTCCCTTGGCGCGCAACTGTTCCACCAGTGCAGCGCCGCTGGCCACCGCGGCGAAACAGCCCCGGATCCCGCAGCTGCACGGCAGATCGGCGCCCGCGGCGACGCGCATATGGCTGATATCGCCCGAGGCGTTGTCGTTGCCCCGGTACAGCGCGCCACCGACGATCACCCCGGAGCCGATTCCGCTTCCCGCCTTGACCACGACGAGGTTCTCCTTGCCGCGGTTGGTGACCCGGGCCTCGCCGATCGCCATCAGGTTCGCATCGTTGTCCACCACGACCGGGCAGTCGAAGGTGCGCCGCAGCGCGTGTGCCGCGTCGAATCCGCGCCAGCCGGGCATTCTGGACGGCAGGGTGACCGCACCGTCCTGGACCGGTCCGGGCAATCCGATCCCGGCGCCGAGCAGGACCCCGCTCGGGCGCACGGTGTCCAGCATCGTGTGCACCGCATCGTGCAGCGCGTCGAGTGTCGCTTGTGGACTCTCCCCGGCGCCGAGCGGGATCTCCTCGGAATGCAGCAACCGCCCGCCGATGTCCAGCACCCCGATCCGGGTGTGCGCCCCGCCGAGATCGGCCATGCACACGTATCCGGCCTCGGCGGCCACGGCGAGGGTGCGCGGTCGCCTGCCGCCCTGGGAGCGCCCGTGCCCGGTCTCGGTGAGCACTCCGGCGCGTAGCAGTTCCTGTACCCGCAGCGAGACCGTGGACTGTGCGACGCCGAGTGCCGTGGCGAGTTCGGTGCGTGAACTGGCCGCTCCGCTCGCGACGAGCTGGAGCACCCGTGCCGCCGAGGGGGATTCGCTGTCGACCACGCCACTTCCTTCGATCTTGGTTGAAGTAGGAATTATGTTGTTATTTTCACGTGACTATCTCTGATGGCTTTCGCGTGCTTCAATCATCGCCGTCTCAACAAGCGCAGACTTTAGCCGATGAATGGCGGATCTATCTATGTGGCGAAGGCGTCGGGTGGCGGTGTTACTCGCCGTTGCCCTTGTAGTACTGAGCGCGTGCGGAGTTTCCCCGCGCCAGCACGGCGGTGGCGGTGAGCACATGGTCGATGGCGGATCGGTGAGTTTCGCGCTGCCGCCCTCGGCCACCCCGAACTGGATTCTGCCGATCGGGGTCTCCGGCTACGGAGCCACCTACAACAGCGCGATCCGGAACACGCTCTATCCGCCGCTGTACCTGTTCGACAAGACCCCGAACGGCACACTCGGCATGGACGAGAAGGCGAGCGCGGCGCAGCCACCGGTCTACTCCCCGGACGGGCGCACCGTCTCGGTCACCCTGCGGAACCTGACCTGGTCCAACGGGAAGCCCGTCACCGCGCGGGATGTGGAGTTCTTCTACAACCTCGTCAAGGCGGGCAAGAAGCAGTGGTCGATCTACTCGGAAGGGCGGATCCCGGACAACATCACCGGATTCGAGACCACCGGGCAGCGCTCGTTCCGGCTGCACCTGGACAAGAAGTACAACCAGGACTGGTTCACCGCGAACCAGCTCTCCCGGCTCATCCCGATGCCGCAGGCGGTATGGGACAAAACCAGCGACAACGGCCCGGTCGGTGATTTCGACCGGAACCCGAAAACCGCGGAAAAGGTCTTCGACTACCTGGTCGACCAGGGAAAGCAACTCGGGAAATTCAGCACCAACCCGCTGTTCAAGGTGGTCGACGGTCCGTTCGCCATTCAGGAATTCTCCACCCGCGGCCAGGTCACGTTGCGCAGGAATCCGCACTACACCGGGCCCGATCCGGCCCATCTGGACATGGTGCGCTTCCAGACGTTCACCAGTTCCGCGGCGGAGTACAACGTGCTGCTCGCGGGCGGGGTCGACTACGGCTATGTGCCGACCTCCGATCTCGGCCAGCGCGCCAAACTGGAAGGGCTCGGGTACCGGATCACGCCATGGGACGGCTGGGCGGTCAGCTACATCCCCTACAACTTCAACAATCCGGCACTCGGCGCGGTGTTCAAGCAACGCTATGTGCGCGAGGCGATCCAGCGTTCGGTGAACCAGGACGGTATCGCGGACGTGATCTGGCGCAAGGCGGCGACCAAGACCTACGGACCGATCCCGCAGGGCACCGCCTCGAAGTATCTTTCCCCGCGACAGCAGCACAATCCCTACCCCTTCGATCTGGCGAAGGCGAAGCGGCAGCTCGAACAGCACGGCTGGCGTACCGGATCCGATGGGGTGGCCTACTGTGCGGACGCGCACGCCTGCGGTCCCGGGATCGGGAAGGGCACGAGGCTTTCGATGACCGTGCTCTCCGAATCGGGTTCGGACGAGACCACCGGGATGATCCAGGAGCTCAAGTCCTCGCTCTCGCGTATCGGGGTGGACCTGGAGATCAGCCAGCGCCCGCTGAACTCGGTGCTCGCCGCCACCGCCCAGTGCAAGCCCGCGGATCCCTCCTGCGGCTGGCAGCTGTCCTTCTTCGGTACCCAGGGCAGCTGGTACTACGACGCCGATCCGAGCGGGGAGCGGCTGTTCGGCACGAACGGGACCTCGAACCTGGGCAGCTACTCGAATCCGTACGCGGACGAGCTGATCGCCAAGACGAACGAGTCCGATGACCAGTTTGCGATGCGCGAGTACAGCGCGTTCCTCGCCGAGGACCTTCCGGTGATCTGGGTGCCCAACCCGGCCTATCAGGTCTCGGCGATCGATTCGGCGCTGCACGGGGTCACCCAGGATCCGCTCGCCGATCTGTATCCGCAGCGCTGGTACTGGACGAGGTGAGGGTGATGCTGCGCTATATCACGCGAAGGCTCGTGTTCGCGATCCTCGTGGTCTTCCTGGTCACCGTGCTGACCTTCGTGCTGCTGCACCTGCTGCCCGGCGGTCCGGCGCGCGGGATCCTGGGTATGGAGGCGACCCCGGACCAGATCGCGCGGTTCAACCAGGAGAAGGGATTCGACCAGCCGCTGTACACCCAGTACTGGGACTATCTCGTCCGGCTGCTGCACGGCGATCTCGGCGACTCGTACACCAAGAACGAACCGGTGTCCGCACTGCTGGCGCAGCGGCTGCCGAAAACCCTGCTGCTGACCGTGATCTACACGCTGATCGGGATCATCATCGCGCTGCCTGCCGGGATCTGGCAGGCGGTGCGGCGCAACCGCGCTGCCGACCACATCCTGACCACGCTGAGCTTCCTGCTCTACGCGACGCCGGTGTTCTTCCTCTCGCTGCTGCTGATCATCCTGTTCTCCCAGGTGTTGCCGTGGTTCCCGGCGCAGGCCGCGCAGGACGAGAGTTTCGGTTCGGTGCTCGCCGATCCCGGCTCGCTCGTGCTGCCCATCGTGGCGGGCGCGGCCACGGTGGTCGCCGCGTTCAGCCGGTACATGCGATCGTCCACATTGGACAACCTGGCGCAGGACTACGTACGCACCGCGCGGGCCAAGGGCACCTCGGAGCGCCGGATCATCGTTCGGCACGTGTTCCGGAACTCGCTCACCTCCGTGGTCTCCATGCTCGGCTACTACATTCCGGTCATCTTCGGCGGTGCGCTGGTGATCGAGTCGATGTTCAACTATCCGGGCATCGGGCTGCTGTTCTGGTCCGCGGCCCAGGAGCAGGACTATCCGGTGCTGCTCGGCGTGGTGCTGCTGATCGCCGTGGCGACGGTGGTCGGCTCGCTGCTCGCCGATCTCGCGCAGTTGTTCATCGATCCACGGGTGAGGACGGCGAAACGATGACCACCACAGAGACTCCGGAACGCACCCGCAGCGGGGTGCTGCGCAGGCTGATCCGGCACCGGCTGGCACTGGTCGGCCTGGTGATCCTGGTGCTGATGCTGCTGTTCTCCTTCCTCGGTCCGCTGATCTACGGCACCGATCAGGTGCACACCGATCTGGGCGCGGTGCGGCTTCCCCCGGGGGCGGGGCATCCACTCGGCACCGACGAGCTCGGCCACGATGTGCTCGGGCGGCTCATGGTCGCCGGGCAGGTCTCGCTGATCATCGGGGTGATCGCCGGGCTGATCGGGACCGCGATCGGCGCGGTGTGGGGCGCGGTCGCCGGATACAGCGGCGGCTGGCTGGACCTGGTGCTGATGCGCATCGTGGACACCGGGGTCGCGATCCCGGCGCTGTTCCTGCTCCTGGTGGCCGCGACCCTGGTCACGCCGAGCGTGGGCATCCTCGCCGTGCTGATCGGCGTGGTGTCCTGGCTGGTGCCCGCGCGGCTGATGCGCGCCGAGACGGTGACCATCGCCGAGCGCGATTACATCCGGGCGCTGCGGGCGATCGGGGGCAGCCGGACCCGCGCGGTGTTCCGGCACATCATCCCGAACGCGATCGGCACGGTGATGGTGAACGTGACCTTCCAGATCGCCGACGCGATCCTGCTGGTCGCCTACGTCAGCTTCCTCGGCCTCGGCGTCGCGCCACCGCAGACCGACTGGGGCGCCATGCTGAGCAAGGGCATAACCTACACCTATGACGGGGCCTGGTGGTTGATCGTGCCGCCGGGTATCGCGATCATCCTCGTCGTCGCCGCGTTCAACTTCATCGGCGATGGACTGCGGGACGCCTTCGAAGTCAGGAAGCGAGCGGCACAGTGAACGATGTTCTCAGGGTGCGCGACCTCGGGGTCCGGTTCGACACCGAGGCGGGCGAGGTCACCGCGCTGGACGGGCTGAGCTTCAGTCTCGGCGAGCGGGAGATCCTGGCCGTGGTCGGGGAATCCGGCTCGGGCAAGAGCACCATGGCCATGTCGGTGCTGCGGCTGCTCGGCGGCGCGGCCACGGTTTCCGGTTCGGTGGAGCTCGACGGCGAGGATGTGCTGGCGCTGCGCGGTGAACAACTGCGCAGGGTGCGGGGCAAGCGGGCCGCGATGATCTTCCAGGAGCCGATGACCGCGCTGAACCCGCTGCAGCGTATCGGCGCGCAGATCGCCGAGGCGCTGCGCAACCACGATCCGGAACCCAAGCGGCTCACGCACTACCGGGACCGGGTGCGCGAACTGCTCGAGCGGGTGGAGATCGACGATCCGGACCGGAGGATGCGCCAGTACCCGCATCAGCTCTCCGGAGGGCAGCGCCAGCGGGTGCTCATCGCGATGGCGATCGGCTGTGAACCGCGGCTGCTGATCGCCGATGAACCCACCACGGCCCTCGATGTGACCGTGCAGGCCGGAATCCTGGACCTGTTGCGCCGCATCCGGGACGAATCCGGGACCGCGATCCTGCTCATCACGCACAACATGGGCGTGGTCGCCGACATCGCCGACCGGATTCTCGTGCTGCGTGCGGGAAAGCTGGTGGAACAGGCGAGTTCCGTGCAGCTGTTCGCCGCCCCGGAGCAGGAGTACACCCGCGAGCTGCTGGAGGCGGTGCCACTGCTCGGCGGGCGTGCCGAACCGTCCACTGTGGACGACAACGGCCCTGCGCTCGAACTGGAACGGGTCACCGTGCGCTACGGCGGCGGGGTCAAGGCGGTGGACGAGGTCTCGCTGCGCGTCGGGCGCGGGGAACTGCTCGGACTGGTCGGCGAATCCGGATCGGGGAAGTCCACGATCGGTGGCTGCGCGCTCGGCCTTGTCCGGCCGGATTCCGGTGCGGTGCGCCTGTTCGGCACCGATCCGCACCGGGCCAAGCGCCGTGAGGCACTGGCGCTGCGCCGCAGGATCGGGGTGGTGTTCCAGGATCCGGGCTCCTCGCTCGATCCGCGGATGACCATCGGGCAGTGCATCGCCGAACCGCTGCAGGTGCACGGCGAGGGCACGAAGTCCGCGCGTGCCAAGCGGATCGCCGAACTGCTCGACGCGGTGGAACTCGGCGCGGGCGTGGCCGACCGGTTCCCGCACGAACTCTCCGGTGGCCAGCGCCAGCGGGTGAGCCTCGCGCGGGCGCTCGTGCTCGGCCCGGATCTGCTCATCGCCGACGAACCGACCAGTGCGCTCGATGTCTCGGTGCAGGCCACGGTGCTCGAACTGCTCGCGCGGCTGCACCGGGAACTCTCCTTCGGCTGCCTGTTCATCAGCCATGACCTCGCCGTGGTGGACAATGTCTGCGACCGGGTCGCGGTGCTCAACCGGGGCCGGGTCGTGGAGCAGGGCGAGCGCACCGCGGTGCTCGGGCACCCGAGCGAGGACTACACGCGCAGGCTCGTGCTCGCTTCACCGGTGCCCGATCCGGTCGCGCAGGCCGAACGCAGGCGCGCGAGGACAGGGGAGAAATGACCGAGCAGATCTGGGCCGGGGTGGACATCGGTGGCTCGAAGATCCTCGCGGTGGGTGTGGACGAGCACGCGAACGTGCTCGCGCGCGCCCAGTTCCCGAGCCCCGCGGCGCACGGTGCCGCGGCGATCCTGGACGCCGCCGCCGAAGCGGTGCGCGTGGTGCTCGCCCGCGCGGGCGGAACCTGCCGGGGGATCGGTGTCGGCGCGGCCGGGGTGATCGATCCCGAGGCCGGGACCGTGGTCGCGGCGAGCGGGTCGTTTCCCGGCTGGACGGGCACCAAGATCACCCCGGAGCTTTCCGCGCGGTGCGAGGGGCTGCCCGTGGCCACCGACAACGATGTGAACATGTTGCTGCTCGGGGAGATCTTCGCGGGCGGGGACACTCCGGTGCGGCACGCGCTCGCGGTCGCGCTCGGTACCGGGGTCGGCGGCGCGCTGCTGGTGGACGGCTCCCTGTTGCACGGCGGAGGGCCGGGCGCGGGCGAGATCGGGCACATCGGCCGGTTCGGCGATGCGCCGTGCACCTGCGGCCAGATCGGGCACCTGGAGTCCTACGCCTCGGGCCGGTCCATCGCGCGGCGCTATGCCGAGGGCAGCGGGGAACAGGCGGACGCGGCCGAGGTCGCGGTGCGCGCCGGGGCGGGGGATCCGGTTGCCGTCCGGGTGTTCGCCGAGGCGGGAACCCATGTGGGCGCGGCGATCGCGGACGCGTGCGGGCTGCTCGGAATCGAGCTCGCGGTGCTCGGCGGCGGGGTCGCCGGGGCCTGGCGGCTGCTCGAACCCGCGATGACGCGGTCACTCGCCGAACGTCCGCTGCTGACCGGTCGCCCGGTGCAGGTCCGGCCCGCGCGGCTCGGCGAGCTCGGTATCGCGGTCGGCGCCGCGCTGCACGCGCGGTCAGCGGCGTGAGCGCCCCTCGCTGCGGAGTTCGCGCAGCAGTTCCTCGATGCCGGGATGGTGCACCGAGGGCAGGCGCAGCACGGAGAGGGTGCGCGAGCCGAGGGTGAGAATTCCTTCACTGACCCGGATGTTCGGGTTCGGGCGGGTGCCGAGGGTGAGCTCGGGGACGATCGTGGCGCCGAGCCCGTTCGCGACGAGGGAGAGCAGCGTCGGCGCGTTGGCCGCACCGATATCGCGTTCGTCGAGGGTGATCCCGTGCTCGCGGCTCAGCGTGCGCAGTTCGCGCTGGCTCGCCGGGTCGAGCGAGGAGGTGAACCACGGGCGGGCGAGCAGTTCGGCGGGTTCGTCGCCGACCGGCCAGGAGCGCGGCACCAGCACCCGGAGCGGGTCCTCGAACAGACTGGTCTCCACCAGATCCGGCGCGCGGGCGGGTTCCCCGGGCCCGGGCCGCTGGCTCAGCAGCAGATCGAGCCGTCCTTCGCGCAGCGCTTCGACGCCCTCGGTCTCGGTGGTCTCCCAGATGCACACGTTCAGGCCGGGATTCGTGGTGGCCAGTCGCAGGACCACCGGGGCGAGCAGTTCACTGAGCACCACCGAGAACCCGCCGATCCGCACCTGGGCCACGGGTTGTTCGCGGAATTCGCTGACCGTGGCATCCACCGCGGCGAGCGTGTCCGCGAGCGTCTCGGCGTGCTCGGCGAGGGCGTGACCGGCCCTGGTGAACTCTGCCGCGCGCCCACCGCCACGGCTGCCCCGGTCGATCAGCGCGATCCCGGTCTCCGCCTCCAGTTTGGTCAGCTGCTGGGAAACCCCGGACGGGGTCAGGTGCAGCATCCGGGCCGCGGCGCACCGCGCGCAGGATCAGCAGCCGCCGGGGATCCACGGTCATTCACTCAGACTACATACCAGTTCAAATCATTTCACTAACACTGAACTCCGGCTCCCGGTCATAGTGACAGGGTGCAAGACAGCCGAGAACTGCTCGATCAGGCCCGCGCCGCACTCGTGGCGCTTGCCGGGAAACCGCCGGATGCGGTGCTGGACCGGGATGTGTGCCAGACCCTGTGTGCCCTGCGGGATGTGCTCGCCGCGCTGGGCCCGGTCGTGGACCGCCTCGCGGAAGGGCTGGACCGCCCCGAACGGTTCGCCGCGGTGGACGGGCCGTTCGCCCCGGACGCGCGAGAGGCCGCGGAGACCGCACGGATGTGGTTGCGGCGCACCGGTTTCCTGCTCGCGGCCGGTACGGCGCGGCCGATGGACAACGCGCTCATCGCGGCGGGCGGGCTGATCACCTGTCCCGGCGGTGGTACCCGGGAACGTCGATGCTCCAGGCTATGACCCGGCGCGCCCTGATCCGCAGCACCTCGAGCTCGAATCCGGGAAACAGCGGCGAATCCAGCCGGTGGATCGTGGCGCAGCCGCGCAGTTCCACCCCACGGCCGTGCCCGTCGAGGACATCGTCGACCACGAAGGACACCCGCGGATCGGCGAGCACGTTGCGGTATTTGCGGGAGTCGCTCAGCTGCGTGCCGCCGATGTCCACGCCGACCGGGGTGACCCGGAACCAGACCGGATGATTCTGTGGGCCGCCGGGACCGATCGTGGCCAGCCTGCCGATCTCCTGGCCGCGTAGATAGCGCAGTTGTGCCTGAGTGAACACCATGCTCCGATCCTGCGAGCTCCACCGCGGTGGAGGTCAACTATTCTCGGGCCGGTCTGCGAAGGGAGCTGTACATGGCTGCGCGAAGTGCGCCGAGGTTTTCCCGTGAACTGCTCGGTCTCGGGCTCGGCGGGCTGGTCCTGATCGAGCTGATCGTGCTCGTGGAGAACGGGCCGCGGTTGATCGGGCAGATCCTGATCGCGGTCGCGGTGCTGGGCATCCTCGCGACGCTGTTCTTCGTGCTGCGCCGTTCCGCCCGTGCCGAGCGGGCCGAGGAACGGCAGAGCAAAGCGGGTGCCGAGGAAGTGGAGCGCTGGCTGCGCGACCAGACCTGAGCGTCCCGCCGATGATGCGCCGTGACAGGCTCGCCGGGTGATCGCCTGGCTCGTGATCGGCGGGGTGAGCCTCGCCGCGTGGTTGTGGTTGCTGTTGTGCCGCGGGTTCTTCTGGCGTACCGGCCAGCGGCTTCCGCGGGGTGGCGAGCCACGGCACTGGCCATCGGTGGCGATCGTGGTGCCCGCGAGGGACGAGGCCGCCGTACTCCCGGAGAGCCTGCCGAGCCTGCTCGATCAACGGTACCCGGGCCGGGTCGAGGTGATCCTGGTCGACGACGGCAGCACGGACGGCACCGGCGCGCTCGCGAGCCGGATGGCCGCCGAGCACGGTGGACTGCCGTTGCGGGTCGGCACACCGGGCGAACCACCGCCCGGCTGGGCGGGCAAGCTGTGGGCCCTCGACCACGGCATCACCGCGGCCGGGGCGGTGGACTACCTGCTGCTCACCGATGCGGATATCGCACACGAACCGGATTCGCTTGCCCGGCTGGTCGCCGCGGCGCACGAGGGGCGGGATCTCGTCTCCCAGATGGCGCGGCTGCGCACCGATACCGGGTGGGAACGGCTGATCGTGCCCGCCTTCGTGTACTTCTTCGCGATGCTCTACCCGTTCCGCTGGGTCAACCGGATGTCCTCGCGGGCGGCCGCGGGCGCGGGCGGTTGCGTGCTCGTGCGCCGCGCGGCGCTCGCCGAGGCCGGTGGGGTGGCCGCGATCCGGGGCGCGGTGATCGACGATGTGGCGCTCGCCCGGCTGATCAAGGGCGCCGGCGGGCGGATCTGGCTCGGCCTCGCCCAACGGGTGCGCAGTGTCCGGCCCTATCCGCGGCTGGCCGATCTGTGGCAGATGATCGCCCGCAGCGCCTACACCCAGCTGCGTTATTCGCCACTGCTGCTCGCCGGAACCGTGCTCGGACTGGCGCTGATCTTCCTCGGCCCGCCCGCGGCCACGATCGCCGGTGCGGTGCTCGGTGCGCCGCTTCCTGCCCTGCTCGGCGGCGCGGCCTGGCTGCTGCTGGCCGCCACCTTCGCGCCCATGCTCCGGTACTACCGGCAACCGGTGTGGATCGGCCCGCTGCTGCCCGCCGTCGCCGTGCTGTACACGCTGATGACCCTGGATTCCGCGCGACGGCACTATTCTGGGGCGGGCGCGCGGTGGAAGGGCCGCACCTATTCGAAGGGGTGAGCATGGAGTTGACCCGGCAATTCTCCTGGCGGGGCCGCACGGTCGCCTGGGAGACGTTCGGCAGTGGAACCCCGGTCGTGCTGTGTCACGGTACGCCGTGGTCCGCATGGCTGTGGGAACCGTTCGCCACGGCGCTTGCCGAGGAATACCAGGTCTTTCTGTGGGACATGCCCGGATACGGCAGCTCCTCGAAGGACCCGGAGCACGACGTCGACCTCGGTGTGCAGGGCGAGTTGTTCGCCGAGCTGCTCGAACACTGGGGCCTCGAGCGCCCGCACGTGATCGCGCACGACTACGGGGGCGCGGTCTCGCTGCGCGCGCATCTGGTGCACGGCAAGGAATTCGCTTCGCTCGCCCTGGTCGATGTCGTCGCACTGCGTCCGTGGGGATCGGCGTTCTTCCGTCTGGTGGCCGAGAACGCGGAGGTGTTCGAGCAACTGCCCGGCAATATCCACAAGGCGGCGGTCGAGTCGTACATCGCGACTGCGAGTCATCGCGGGCTGACCGCCACGCAGCTGGACGCGCTGACCGGCCCCTGGTGCGGCGACGAAGGGAAACCGGCCTTCTACCGGCAGATCGAGGAAGCCGACGAGTGCTACACCAACGAAATCCAGGACCGCTACGGTGAAATCGCCATCCCGGTCACGGTGATCTGGGGTGCCCAGGACTCCTGGATTCCGGTGGACCGGGCGCACCGGCTCGCCGAATGCATTCCCGGGGCCAGGGCCACGATCATCGAGGGGGCCGGGCACCTGATCCAGCTCGACGCCCCCGTGGAGCTCGCGATCGCGCTGCACCGCTGGCTCGGCTCGGTCACCGGCTAGCGGGCCTCGCGCACGAAACTGTAGAGGCCCAGCGGGGCCGGTGGCGGTAGCGGTTCCCCGGAACCGGTCTGGAAGGCCTGCATGAGATAGGCGACGAGCCGGTGCGAGGCCGCGATCGCCGCTTCGGGTTCCTCGGTGGCGAGGCCGCTGTTGGCCATGAGCAACAGGGTGATGTCGGATCGGGTGAACTCCGGGCGCAGCCGACCGGATTCCTTGGCGCGGCGCATCAGTTCGTCCAGTATCTGCTCGGCGCGCACGCGTTGCTCCTCGAACTCGGTCGCGTCCGGGAAACTGGTCAGCAGGGCGGCGGTGAATCCGCGATCGGTGGCCTGGGTCGCGCACACCTGCTCCAGTGCCCGGCGGAATCCGCGCCAGGGATCGGGATCGGCGAGTGCCCGCTCCAGCTCCGCGCGGCATTCGGCGAGCTGTTCGCAGAGGACCTCGGTGACCAGTGCCTCGCGGGTGGGAAACCGCCGGTAGAGGGTGGCCGCGCCGACCCCGGCCCGGCGCGCGATCGCGGCCAGCGGTACGTCGAGCCCACGCGCCGCGAACGCCTCGCTCGCGGCCTCGAGGATGCGATCCCGGTTGCGCTGCGCGTCGGCCCGCAGCTCGTTCTCGGTCGGCGGAGAGTCCTGAGCTACCTGAGAACGGGTTATCTGAGAGTGCTGTGCGGGCATCGTCTCTCACCTCGGCGCTATGTGGATGGTGCCATCCGGTTACGGCGTTAGCGTGATCGTAACGACCGATGGGAAGGGAAAGCCAATGCGCGCCGCACTGTACGACGAATACGGAACACCGGATGTGCTCTATGTGGGGAACGTACCGAAACCCGAGGCCGGACCGGGTCAGGTCCTGGTGCGGGTCGCCGCGACGAGTGTGAACGGCGGCGAGCTGCACGCGCGGTCGGGCCGGATAAGGTTCCTCACCGGACTGTGGGCTCGAGGTGAACAGGGCCCGAAGCGGACCGGAATCGACTTCACCGGGGAGATCGCGGCGGTGGGACCGGGGGTTTCCGGGTTCGCGCCGGGGGACCGGGTATGGGGAGTGCTCGGGCGTGCGATGGGCAGCGTTGCGGAATTCCTCGCCGTGCCCGCGAATCGTGTCGCCCATGCCCCGCGGGAGCTGGACCTGGTGCAGGCGGCCGCGCTGCCCGTCGGGACGACCGCGGTGACCGCGCTGCGGGACAAGGCGAAACTCCGCGCGGGGGAGCGGCTGCTGGTGCGCGGGGCCAGCGGCGGGGTCGGCAGCATCGCCGTGCAGCTGGGCGCGGCACTCGGCGCTCGGGTGACCGGGCTCGCCGGGACGCGCAACCTGGACCTCGTCCGGGAACTGGGTGCCGCGGAAGCCGTCGACTACCGCAAGACCGGGGTGGCCGAGCTCGGCAGGTTCGACGTGGTCCTCGATACCGTCGGCACCGATCTGCGCGGTTCCCGGGCCGCCCTGGCACCGGGCGGGCGGATGGTCTCGATCGCGTTCGACACGGAACGGCCGGTGTCCTCGATCGGCTACATCCTCGGTTCCACGGTGTTCGGCAAACAGCGGGTGCGGTTCTTCAGCGGGAACCCGTACCAGGCGGATCTGGCCGAACTGACCCGGCTCACCGAGAACGGCCTCATCGCCCCGGTGGTGGACCGGGTGCATCCGCTCGCCGACATCGCGAAAGCGCACCAGGACCTGGAATCCGGTGGGGTGCGCGGAAAGATCCTCGTCGAGATCGGCTGACCGCGTGCTGCGCGGAGTGTTCGGTGTCGTGGCGGTAGCTGGGTGGAGCGAACTCTGGTTTGCCGTTGCGGATGCGGACTTCCCATTCGGTGTTGTGGATCGCTGTGTGGTGGTAGGCGCACAGCAGCAGCATGTTGTCCTCGGTGGTGAGTCCGCCGTTGGCGTGATGCCGAATGTGGTGTGCCTCGGTGAGGGCGGGCGGCTTGTCGCAGTCGGGGTGGGCGCAGCCGCGGTCTCTTGCGATGAGTCGGCGTCGGAGTTTCGGTGGTGCGGTGCGGTCCCGGCATCCCATGTCGAGTACTTCGCCGTCACTACCGAGGACGGTGGGGATGATTCCGGCGTCGCAGGCGATGCGGCGTAGTCGGGTGGCGGGGATGGTAGTGCCGTCCATGGTGGTGCCGTGGCCGATGCCTTCGCGCAGGGATTCTTCGGTCATGGTGACCATGACGGTGAACGGTTCTCCTCCGTTTTCGGGGAGATTCTCCGGGCTCGCAGCGAGCTGGACGATGTCGGCGAACGCATCGGCATCCCGTTCACTCGGCCGTCGAAGCTCCGGGCCGCGGGTTTTGCTCAGCACATCGAGGACACTGCGTAGTTTCAAGCCGTTTTCCTGGTCCAGGTGGCCTTCGATGCGCCAATCGTGGTTGTGCTGCCGCAGCCAGATCTCCCGTCGTGGTCGCGAGGGGTCCCGATCGTTTGGTGGGTGACCATCCGGATCGAGGCGGGCGTGCAGTTCCCGGATCGGGCGGCTCAACTCACGCGGACCAGTTTCAGCGGCGATCTGCGCCAGGCAGTTTTCCGCGACCGGCCAGGATTCTCCGGTCAACACATCCGCGGGCAACTCCGCGGCGAACTTCCGGATCCGATCCACATGCTCACTGCCGAGTTCCCCGCGTGCATAGGTTTCCGCGGTATTCGGCAACTCCGGCGACAGTGGCTCACCGCTGATTCCCAGCGCTCCGAAAAGCGCTCGCGCGCGATCCGCAATCCGGCGCGCCTCGCCCAAACCGACCCGCGCCACATCCTCGACCATTCGCGCAGGTGAACCACGATAGCCGAACTCCACCGGAGCACCGTGTTTATCAAGCAGTGCAACAAGATTCAGGATCTCGGCTTCGGTTCGACGTAACAATGTGAACCGTTCGCCGAGTTCGGTGAGCATTTCTCTGTTCGACGATGCTCCGATCGGTGGCATCGTCGAACTATCCCCAGTGTTCATGCCATGAATAATAGCAGAAAAGCGATCAGAATTAAGTGGCTCGATCGGGTATCGCCGGAATGGACTAGAACAACGAGCGCCGGCTCATGCCGCGCCAATCAGCTCGCTCAGCCGAGTTCACCGTGCGGGAATTCGAGGGCGTTCGTGCACGCGGGCGCGGGAGAAGCCGGGGAGCTCGCCCTGGATGACGAGCACCCCGGCCCGGCCAGCGGGTGGCAGGGCGAGGTAACCGTGCGCCGCCGCGGGCCTATTCCAGCGGGCCGGTTCGCGCCTCCACGGTGCGCAACACCTCGCCGTGGCGCACGAATTCCCGGATGGCTTCGATGTCCCCGTGGAAGACCCGGTCCCCGGTGACCTCGGGGGCCGCGGAGCGGATCAGTTCCTTGACCGCCTCGCTGACCGGGGAGGGCCTGCGCGGGGCGAGTAGATCGAAAGCCTGTGCCGCGCACAGCAGCTCGATCGCGAGGATGTAGCCGAGTTTCCCGGCCGCGCGGTAGGCGGACAGCGCCGCTGAGTAGGCGTTGCTGACCGGGTCCTCCTGGTTGGCCGAGGTCGGCACGGTGCGCGCGGAGGCGGGACTGGCCATTCCCTGCAGTTCCATGCTCAGCGCCGCCGAGGTGTACTGGGCGATCATGAACCCGTTGTGCAGACCGGGATCCGGGGCGAGGAAGGCGGGCAGTTCGCTGAAGTTGCTGTTGACCATCCGGTCGGTCCGGCGTTCGGCGATCTTCGCGAGCACGGTCAGCGCGTTCGTCATGGCATCGGACTGGATGCCGACATAGGTGCTGTCGAAGTTCGCGCCCATGAGCGCGATGCCGTCCCCGTCCTCGGGCACGATGATCGGATTGTCCCCGACCGAGTCCAGCTCCTCCTCGACCACGGTCCAGGCCTGGTGCAGCGCGCGTTTCGCGCCGCCGTGCATCTGCGGGATCCCGCGCAGGCTGTAGGTGTCCTGCAGGCGGTAGTCCAGGAATTCCTCGCTGAGCGGGCTGTTCTCGGTGATCCGGCGCAGATTGGCCGCGACACCGGCCTGCTCCGGATGCCGTTTCACCGCGTGCAGCCGGGGATCGAGCGCGCGCACCGTGCCCTTGAGCGCCTGCAGGCTCAGCCCGGCGGCGATGTCCGCTGTCTGCCCGGCGAGGTTCGCGTCGTGTGCGGCGAGCACCCCGATCGCGGTCACCGAATGGGTTCCGTTGGTCAGGCTCAGCCCTTCCTTGCAGCCGAACCGGATCGGCCGCGCACCCACCCGGCGCAGCACCTCGGCGCCGTCCAGCAGTTCCCCGTCGAGCCATGCCCTTCCCTCACCGATCAGCAGCAGCGCCATGTGCGCCTCGGGACCGAGATAGCCGACCGAGCCTTCACCGGGAACGTACGGGAGCACGTCCGCGTTGAGCAGGGTGCGGATCAGCTCCAGGGTTTCCGGCCCGGTTCCGGAGTACCCCTTGCCGAGCCCGATCAGTTCCATCAGCCAGATCGCCCGCACCACTTCCCCGGGCAGCGGTTCGCCGACCGAGACCGCGTGCGAGCGCACGATGTTCGCCTGCAGTTCCGCAGCGTCCTCGGGAGCGATCACCTCGGTGAAGTTGTCCCCGAATCCGGTCGTCACCCCGTAGATCAACCGGTTCTCCGCGAGGAACCGCTCGATGAGCGCACGGGAGGCGCGCACCCTGTCCACATAGGACTCGGTGAACTCGACCCGGGCGTGATACCGGGCCACTGCCACGAATTCGGTGATCGTCACCGGTTTCTCCCCGAGTGCCACCGAGGAGATCTCGTTCGCGAACATTGCCTGCCTTTCAGTAGTCGGCGAGCCGGTCGATGACCGTGCTCGCGCGCGCGATCTCGCCGGTGAGCTGGTGGTCGGGCGCGGTGAGGGCGATCGTGTCGCGGGCGGCCGCATAGGCGCGCCCCGCGGGGACATCGGGCAACTGGGCATCGGCCAGCCACAGGGCGCGCACCGCGGCGAGCAGTTCGCAGGCGAGCATCGTGCGATAGGCGTCGATCGCGGTCGCCGTGCTGCGCGCGGCCTCGGTGGTGAAACTGGCGTGGTCCTCGAGGCCACGGGAGATCACCGCGGTGCCGAGCGTGACCGGGGCGGCGGCGTGCCGCAGTTCGGCGAGCGCGTCATGGGTGACGTATTCCAGGATCATGATCCCGGAACTGCCCGATGGCCCGCTCGCCAGGAAGGCGGGCAACCCGGTCTGCTCGGGTTCGACCAGATCGCCGAGCCGGGTCGCGGACAGTTCGGCGACATGGTGCAGCGCGGCGCGCACCCGGTCCAGCGCGAGGGCCAGGTGCGCGGTGGAGAAGTGCCCGTGGTGGAACACGGTCCCGGTTTCCCTGGAGATGAGCGGGTTCTCGGCCGCGGCGTTGATGTCGATGGCCAGCACCGATTCCAGTGCGTCGATCGCCTCCAGCGCGGGCCCCTGCACCTGCGGGAAGGCGCGCAGCCCGAACGGATCCTGCAGCCGCCGCCCGCTGACCGGGTGCTCCTCGAGGCCGAGCACCCGGCGCATGGCGGCCGCGCATTCCACCGAACCGGGATGCGGGCGCGCGGCGTGCACCTCGGCCGCGTAGGCCTCCGGGGAACCGCCGAGCGCGAGGAAGGACAGCGCGGTCACCACATGGCTGGCTCGCAGCAGCCTGCGCAGGTCGTGCCAGGCGAGGGTGACCGAGGCGAGGGTGGCCGCGTTGCTGCTGATGAACGCGAGCGCGTCGCCGGGATTGATCACGATCGGCGGGATGCCCCCGATCGACCAGGGATTCTCGCCCGCCAGGGTCAGCCCGACCTCGGCGAGCGCGGTGAGGTCCCCGGTGCCGATGGCCCCGCGGGTGTGCACCGTGGGCAGCGCCCCGACCCCGAGCGCGCTGGACAGGGCACGCAACACCCTGGGGTGCACCCCGCTGCCGCCCGCGGCCAGCTGGTTGAGCCGGATCGCCATGCAGGCGCGCACCGATTCGGGGCTGCGCGGTTCCCCGGTTCCCCCGGCGTGACTGCGCAGCAGGCGCAGCCCGTGCTCGACGGCGGACCCGCTGTCCACGATGTGGTCGCGATTGGCCCCGACACCGGTGGTCCGCCCGTAGACCGCGCGTTCGGCACCGGTCCGCTCGGCGATCTCGCTGGCCTCGCGGGCCCGTTCGATCGCGTCCTCGGCCAGTTCGACCGAGGCCTGTGAGCGGGCGATGCGCACCACGTCCGCGCACCGCAGGCCGATCCCATTCACGGTGATCCGGGTCGCCGAGGTCGGGAAGTCGTCCGCGCCCGTTCCTGCCTGCGCCTCATCCACGGCGATCTCCATCTTGACAAGTTTCCATTCATTGACCATTTTGAATGAAACACATTCTTCGGCACGAATCAAGGGTGATGACCATGGCGGTGTCCCGGCAGCCGCGAACGGGCGCCTCGACACCGTCGCGGGCGCTGCACGAGCTGCTCGCCGGCCGGACGCTGACCCCGGCGCAGCGGCGGATCGCGCAGTACCTGCTCGCGAACATCGGCGAGGCGGCGGCACTCACCAGTGGCGAGCTCGCCGAGCGGGCCGGGGTCAGCCAGCCCTCGGTGACCAGGTTCGTCTCCCTGCTCGGCTTCGACGGGTTCCCGCAGTTCCGGCGCGCGATGCGCGGCTTCCTGGAGGCCGCCGAACCCGCCGAGGAGGGCAACAAGCTGCAGCTCGGGGTGCGCGAGGACATCGCGCGGCTGGAGACGCTGCACGCCGAACTCGCCGGGCAGGAACGCCTTGCCGGGATCGCCGAGCGGCTGTACGCCTCGGTCCCGCTCGTGGTTTCCGGACTCCGGGTCTCCGCGCACGTCGCGGGCCTGTTCGGGTATCTGGCCGCCAAGATCCATCCCGATGTCCGCGTGCTCACCAACGGCGGCACCGTGCTGCTCGACCAGCTCGGGCACGCGCGCGCGGCGGGGGCAAGCGAGGCGGTGTTCTTCGCGATGCCCCGTTATCCGCGGGAAACCGCGGCCGCGATGCGGTTCGCCGGGGAACTCGGCATGCGCGTCGTGCTGATAACCGACGAACCGGTCTCGGCGATCACCGAGCACGCCGGGGATGTGCTGCACGTGGGGGTCGGCTCGGAACTCGTGTTCGACTCGCATGCCGCGATCGTCTCGCTCTCGGTCGCGCTCCTGGAGACCATCGCCGACGCCGCGGGACCGCGCGCACGGCAACGATTGGAAGGCTTCGACCGTTATGCTGCCGAGCAAGAAATCTTCACCGAGCGATAGCCAGGTGAGCACCGGTTTCGACGATGTACCGCTGAACCGGTTCCACCTCAAGATCACCGCGCTGACCTTCGGCGCGAACTTCTCCGACGGCTATCACCTCGGCACGATCGGGATCGCGCTCGCGGCCATCGCCCCGCAGATGCATCTCGGTGCCGCCTGGCAGGGGCTGCTCGGTGCCTCGGCGCTGATCGGGATCTTCGCCGGGAGTATCGCGCTCGGCTGGCTCGGCGACCGGATCGGGCGCCAATTGCTCTATCTGCTGGATTTCCTGCTGATCGCGATCGCCTCGGTGCTGCAGTTCTTCGTGACCGGTCCGGTGGAACTGTTCGTGCTCCGGCTGCTCATCGGGATCGGGATCGGTGCGGACTACGCGCTCGGGCCGACACTGGTCGCGGAATTCGTGCCACGCAAACACCGCGGCGGCATGCTCGCCTCGCTGACCGTGCTGTGGACCGTCGGTTATGTCGCCGCGTACTTCCTCGGGAACTATCTGGTGAACCTGGGCCCGGACGCGTGGCGCTGGCTGCTCATGACCGGGGCGGTGCCCGCGGTGCTCGTACTGGTGCTGCGGATCGGTACCCCGGAATCCCCGCGCTGGCTGATCAGCAAGGGCCGCATCGACGAGGCGCGCGCGATCATCGCCAAATACATCGGCAAGGGCGTGGACATCGAGGCGATCGCCGCGGAACCGAACGAGAACGCGGGCGGATACCGGGAACTGTTCGGCCGTGCGCATCTGAAGAAGACCGTGTTCGGCATCGTGTTCTACAACTGCCAGGTGATCCCGTACTTCGCGATCTACACCTTCCTGCCCATCATGCTGGTGAAGGTCGGCTTCGGGGAGGACGAATTCTTCGGCAACGCCCTGCTGAACCTCTTCCTGCTGGCCGGTGGGATCGGCGGGCTGTGGCTGGTCGCGAAACTGTCCAGGCGCAGGCTGCTCATCTGGTCGTTCGTGGTGCTGACTGCCAGCCTCGGGGTGATCTCGCTGTGGCCGGACGGGCCGATCCCACTCATCTTCGGGCTGTTCCTGATCTTCACCTTCGTCATGTCCGCCTCCTCGAACCTGGACCAGGTCTACCCGCCCGAGCTGTTCCCCACCGAACTGCGCGGTTCCGGGGTCGGCCTGCTCAACGGCGCGAGCAGGCTCGGTTCCGCCGCGGGGACCTTCCTGCTGCCGATCGCGATCTCCGGGATCGGCTTCGGTGCCTCGATGCTGTGCCTGACCGCGATCCTGCTGATCGGCACCGTCACCACGGTCGCCATGGCACCGGAGACCAGGGACCTCAACCTGAAATAGGCAGGCTGATCCGCGCCCGGGCTCCGCGGCTCTGCGGTGGTTCCACGAACTCCGCGCTGCCACCGTGCGCGCCGGCGACGGTGGCCACGATGGCCAGGCCCAGCCCGGATCCGGGAAGGGCGCGGGCCTCGGGGGCGCGCCAGAACCGCTCGAACACCTTGGACCGTTGTGCCGCGGCGATTCCCGGTCCCTGATCGGTGACCGTGATCTCGCCGGGCACCGATCGGACGGTGATCACCGAACCGGGCGGGGCGAATTTCACCGCGTTGTCCAACAGGTTCAGCACGGCCCGTTCCAGTGCGGCCGCATCACCGAGCACCGTCCACTCCGCACTGTCCACATCGAACTCGTGCTCGGGGGCGCGGATGGTCGCCCGGTGCACCGCGCGCTCCACGACCTCGTGTATGGCCACCGGCGTCCTGGCGAGCTCGGTCTCGTCCCTGGCGAGCTCCACGAGTTCCCCGATCAGCTCGCCGAATTCGGTGGCCTGCGCGGTGAGCCGGTCGAGGATCTCGGTGTGCCGCTCGGCGGGAATGGCCTTCCCGGTGCGCGCGCTGCGCCCGAGCAGTTCGATATTGGTGCGCAGACTGGTCAGTGGGGTGCGCAGCTCGTGCGCGGCATCGGTGACCAGCCTGCGCTGGCGTTGCCGGGAATCGCGCAGTGCCGCGGTCATCGCGGCGAACGCCGTGGCCAGCCTGCCCGTCTCGTCCCGCCCGGAGACCTCGATCGGGGTGTTCAGGTCCTGGGTGCGCGCGATGTGTTCGGCCGCGGTGGTCAGCCGCTGCATCGGGGACAGTGCGCGCCTGGTCAGCACCAGGCCGGTGACCGCGGCGCCGACGATGCCGAGGAAACAGACCGCGATCAGCACATCCCGCAGCCCGGCGAGGGTGTCCTCGATATCGGCGAGCGGACGGCTGTAGACGAGCACATCCCCGTTCTCGAGCGGGCGCAGCGCCAGCCGCACCGGGATGCCGGACAGCGTGCTGCCATCGCGCAGGGTGAGCCGGTCCACGCCGCGATCGCCCGGCAGCTCCTGGATCCGGGACTTCTCGGGTCCGCAACTGCGTCCGTCGGCGCGCAACAGCTCGATGTCCTCGATGAAGTTGCGCAGCGATTTGTCGACCGGGGTGGTACCGCAGAGCATGGCGGTTTCCGGGGCTTCGCGCGGTTGCGGGGGTGAATCGCTGCCATCGCTGAGCACCATGCGCTGCCGGGTGGTCTTCTCCACCAGGGTGCGGTCCAGCTGATCGCGCAGGTTGTGTTCGGTGACCAGCCAGGTCGTCAGGCTCACCCCGATCAGCGCGACCGCGACGATACAGGCACCGGTGATCGCGATCCTGTTGCGCAGCAACAGTTTCCGTTCCCGGTCGCGCATCAGGGCAGTCGCAGGATGAAGCCGACGCCGCGCACCGTGTGCAGTAGCCGCTGCGCCCCGTCCACCTCGGTCTTGCGCCGCAGATAGCCGATGTACACGTCGAGATTGTTGGTTCCGTAGTCATAGCCCCACACCCGCTGGTGCAGGTGTGCGCGGCCGAGCACTCGACCCGGCGTCTCCAGGAAACACCGCAACAGGTCGAACTCGGTCGGGGTCAGCGAGACCGGGTGGCCGCCGCGGTGCACCTCGCGGGTGCCGGGAACCAGTTCCAGATCGGCGAACCGCAGCACGGAGGGCTGCCGGTGGCCGCGGTTCTGCCGCAGCAGCGCGCGCAGCCGGGCCAGCAGCTCCTCGAGCGCGAACGGCTTCGGCAGATAATCGTCCGCACCCGCGTCCAGTCCGGTGATCCGATCGCCGAGCGCGTCCCGTGCGGTGAGCATGAGCACCGGCATCCGTTCTCCGCTCGCGCGCATCCGGCGGCAGGTCTCCAGCCCGTCGGTGCCCGGCATCAGGATGTCGATGATCGCGATGTCCGGGCGAACCGGTGCGTCCAGCCCGGCGAGCCGATCGAGCGCCTGCGCGCCATCGCTGGCCGTCTCCACCTCGTACCCCTCGAATTCCAGGCTGTGCCGCAGGCTTTCGCGCACATCCGGATCATCGTCAACCACGAGCACCCGCATTCTCCCGAGGCTACTACCGGATCCGCGGCGAGCCGGGTTCTCTCACGATCTCCACAGCGTGCGGCAAGCCTTCTCTTAGCCGCCGCCCGGCACGGTGACCGGGTGACTATAGCCATCGGGGACCGGTTGCGCATGCCGAGAATTCCGGCGATCGCGGTGATCTGCGCGCTCGCCGCCGCGTTGTACGGCTGGCGGGCCGGTGGGGCAGGGCTCGGCAACTCGTACTATGCCGCCGCGGCGAAATCGATGACCCGCGGCTGCACCGATTTCCTCTTCGGAACCTTCGATCCGCACGGCCTGGTCACCGTGGACAAACCACCGCTTTCCCTGTGGCCGCAAGCGATTTCGGTGTGGCTGTTCGGTTTCCACGGGTTCGCGCTGATGCTGCCGCAGCTGCTCGCCGGGGTGGCCACGGTCTTCCTGCTGCACCGCACCGTGCGGCGCTGGGCGGGGGAACGGGCCGCGCTGCTCGCTGCCGTGATCCTCGCGCTCACCCCGATCACGGTGGCGATCAACGGATTCAACAACCCGGACACCCTGCTCGTGCTGTTGCTCGTGGCCGCGGCCTACGCGCTGACCAGGGCGCTGGAGCCGGAGAGCGCGGGCACGAAATGGTTGCTGCTGTGCGCTTTCCTGCTCGGCTGCGGGTTCCTGGCCAAGATGCTGCAGGCCTGGATTCTCGTTCCGGGCTTCGCGCTGGTGTACCTGCTCGGGGCGCCGGTGCCGATGCGGCGACGGTTGCTCGGCCTGCTCGGTGCGGCCGTGGTGCTGTTCGTGTCCTCGTTATGGTGGGTCGCGCTGCACGACTGGTGGCCGGGCCGCAAACCCTATATGGGCGGCAGCACCGACGGCAGCGCGTGGAACCTGGTGTTCGGCTACAACGGTTTCGGCAGGCTCTTCGGTGGCGGGGGTGGTGCCGTTCCGGGTGGCGCGCCCGGACCAGGGGGACCGGGCGGAGCGGGGATGCCGGTGCCGCCCGGTGCCATCATGACCTCCGACGATCCGGGACTGCTGCGGATGTTCAACGAGGCCGTGGGCGGGCAGATCTCCTGGCTGCTCCCGCTGAGCCTGTTCGTGCTGCTGGTGATCGCGGTTGCCGCGGTGCGCGGGCGCATCCCGCGTGCGGCGCTGTCCGGCTGGCTGCTGTGGGCGAGCTGGCTGCTGCTGAGCTGTCTGGTGTTCAGCTACACCCAGGGCATCTTCCATCCCTACTACACGACCATGCTCGCCCCCGCGGTCGCCGCGATCAGCGCGGCCGGGCTCGCCTGGATGTGGCGCCGCTACCGCCGGGCGCACACCGGTTCCTGGGCGCTGCTTCCGGTGGCGGTCGCGCTCACCACGGCCTGGGCGTTCACCGTGGCCGCACGGGAACCGGACTGGCACGGCTGGGTGCGCTGGGTGGTGCTCGCGGCGGGTGCCCTCGCGGTCACCGGACTGGTGGGTGCCCGGTTCGGCACGGTACGGCCGCGGCGGATCATCCGGCCCGCCCTGGTGCTCGGCCTGCTCGCGATGCTGCTGGCCCCCGCGAGCTGGGCGGGGGCCGCGGCCATCGGCACCACGAGCGGTGGCATTCCGGCGGCCGGGCCGAACAGCAACGCACCGCAGGTGAGCAAGACCGGGAACGGAATCGTGGTGACCGGCGGAATGGGGCCCGGCGACGGCGGACTGAGCCCGGTACAGCGCCGGATGCTCGACTACGCGGTGCGGCACGGCGAGGGCGCGGCGATCGATCTCGCGATCAACAGCGGAGCTGTCCCGGCCGCGGAGTTCATCACCGGAACCGGGGCCACCGTGATCGGCATGGGCGGATTCATGGGCAGCGATGAAGTGCCGTCCGTGGCGCGGCTGCGGGACTGGGTGCGCACCGGGGCGCTGCGCTATGTGCTCGCCCAGTCCCCGAAGCGGACGCGCGGCGGGATGAGCAGCCCCGCCCAGCAACGCCGCCAGGACTGGATCACCGGGCACTGCACCGTGGTCGATCCGCGCGCCTACGGCGCTGCGGAACGGAAACAGCGACGCGTGTCCGGTCCCGCTCCGGACACGCTGTACCGCTGCGGCCGGTGAAACCAGCCGAACTCCGCTAGGCCCCGGAGAGGAATGCGCGGTACCACGCGATGGTGCGGTCCAGGGCCGTGGTGAGCGGGGTCGCGGTCACGCCGAAGGCCTCGGTGAACGCCTCGGTGACCATGATCTGGCTCGTCGTGTTCTGGTAGAAGAGCTCGGCGTACTCGGACATCAGGGTCGCGTCGAACGGGCCCGCGGGGCGCGGTTCGGTGAGCACGGCCGGCTCGAGTCGGGTGCCGAGCAGCGTGCCGATGCGATCCAGAATCTCCCTGGTCGAGACGGCGGGCGCCGCGGGCAGATGCCACACCAGTCCGTCCCCGCGCGGATTCTCGCCGAGGGTGGCCAGCCCCGCGGCCACATCCTCGATGAAGCTGTAGCTGTGCGGCAGCTCGATGTTCCCGAGCGTGACGATCTCGCCGCCGGTGATCGCCCCGGGAAACACACCGCCGCCGAGGGTGGAGTTGAGCACCCCGGGACCGAAGAAGTCCGCGGCCCTGCCCAGTGCTACCGAAACCCGCCCCTGTTCGTGCGCGGCGAGATAGACGCGGTCCAGTTCGGCCCGCATCCGGCCCTTCGCGGTGGTGGCGGTCATCGGGGTCCGCTCGGTCATCGGGGCGCCCTGCGTGTCCCCGTACGGGTAGAGCGTGTCCAGCACCACCAGCCGCGCCCCGGCCTCGCCCGCCGCGTCCAGGATCGCCTCCTGGATCCCGGGCATCAGCGCCACCTGATCCTGATAGGGCACGTTCACGCAGTGATACAGCACCGCCGCCCCGGCCACCGCCGCGCGCAACTGCTCGCGATCGGACACGTCCACGGTCACCCGCTGCACGCCCTCGATCGGCGCGCCCCGGTGGGTGCGGGCACCGAGCCGTACCCGGTGCCCGCGTCCGGCGAGTTCGGTGGCCAGTGTCGTCCCCGCGGGGCCCGCGCCGAGTACCACGTGCACATCGTTCGTCATACCGTCCTCCATAGTTATAGACTCTCTCGCTAGTTAGAGCTTATAACTACAATTGGAGGTACGCACTAAACTTGCTCTACCTCACATTCCGTGCCTGCGGTCGCCCATCACCTGCGCGCACAGCTGCGCTTCGGACTCGGCGGAGAACGGGTCCCGGTAGACCCGTAGTTCGCGCTCGGTGTCCTCGGTGATCAGGTCGGCATTGATCTGCGCGCCCGCCCCGGCCCCGGCCGTCGCGGCGGCGCCCACCTGCGCCGTCAGCTCGGTGACATTGCCCGCGGCCCAGACGCCCGGTACCTCGGTGCGCCCGCTCGCATCGGTGCGGATGTGCTCGCCCGCCCCCGAAGGGTGTTCCACCGGGTGCAGTCCGAGTCCGGCGAGGAATCCGGCGCGCGCCACCATTCGCGGACCGACCACCAGCGCCTCGCGCTCGATCACCGTGCCGTCCTCGATGCGGACCCCGGTGAGCCGGTCCTCGTGCACCTCGAGCGCGCGAACCCGGCCGGGCACCACCGCGATCCCGCGCGCGGCAAGGCGTTCGGCCTGTTCCGCGTCCGGCTCCGGCATGGTGTGGGTGAACAGGGTGACCTCGGAACTCCACTGGCGCAGCAACAGCGCCTGATGCATGCCCATCGGCCCGCCGAGGATCCCGATTGCCCGGTCGCGTACCTCCCATCCGTGGCAGTACGGGCAGTGCAGCACATCCCGGCCCCAGCGGTCCCGCAGCCCGGTCACCTCGGGGAGCTCGTCCACCAGTCCGGTGGTGACCAGCAGCCGCCGTGCCCGTACCCGGCGGCCGTCGGTGAGCGTCACCGCGAACCCGCTGTCCGTTGTGGACACCGCGGACACCTCGCCGGTTGTCACCTCGCCGCCGTAGCCGCGCACCTCCGCGCGGCCGCGGGCGAGCAGTTCCGCGGGCGGGGTCCCGTCCAGGCCGAGCAGCCCGTGCACCCCGGCCGCCGGTGCGTTGCGCGGCGTTCCCGCATCGATCACCAGCACCGAACGCCGGGCTCGCGCCAGCATCAGGGCACCGTTCAGACCCGCGGCCCCTCCGCCGATCACCACCACGTCATAGCTGTTGTTCAGCTCTCCGGTCACCTCGACCACCTCCACGGCCAGCATGCGGACGCGAGTGGAGAACGAGCAAGTTCTGTTGCTGAAAACGCAAAGTTGTGCGCGTCCGATAGCCGCTAGTCACGGTGCGGTCCGCGGTGCCAGGCTGAACGCGTGCCCCTGGACTTCGAACGTTGCTGGCGCGCGGTGGTGAGCCGCGATACCCGCTTCGACGGGCTCTTCTACTCCGCGGTGCGCACCACCGGCATCTACTGCCGTCCCAGTTGTCCCGGTGCGCCACGGCGGGAGAACGTGACCTTCTACCGCAGTGCGGCTGCCGCCCAGGCGGCCGGGTTCCGCGCCTGCAAACGCTGCCGTCCGGACGCGAGCCCCGGCTCGCCGGAGTGGGACATCCGCACCGATGTGGTCGGGCGGGCAATGCGGCTGATCGCCGACGGCGTGGTGGACCGGATCGGGGTCGGCGGGCTCGCGGCCGGTCTCGGCTATTCGGCGCGGCATCTGCACCGGCAGATGGTGGCCGAGCTCGGGGTCGGGCCGCGTGCGGTGGCCAGG
The DNA here is from genome assembly GCF_000737195.2 of Sciscionella sediminilitoris. Taxonomy (GTDB): domain Bacteria; phylum Actinomycetota; class Actinomycetes; order Mycobacteriales; family Pseudonocardiaceae; genus Sciscionella; species Sciscionella sediminilitoris. The sequence goes on along the minus strand of NZ_JALM01000020.1, from coordinate 193,255 downwards.
GCGCAACGCGCGCACACCGCCCGGATCCTGCTCGAGACCACGGATATCCCGGTCACCGGGGTCGCCGAGGCCGCGGGATTCTCCACCCTGCGCCAGTTCAACGAGACGATCAGGGACGTCTACGCGCGCACCCCGACCGCGATCCGCTCGCAAGCGCCCGGTCGCGTGGGCGACAACGCGGGCTGTCTCACGGTGAAACTCGCGGCCCGCGCACCCTTCGACGGGGCCGGGGTACTCGCTTTCCTTGCCGCGCGGGCGATCCCGGGGCTCGAGGAGGTCACCGGGAACCGGTATCGCAGGGCGCTGACCCTACCGAACGGGTACGCGCTCGCCGAGCTGGACGTCGCGGCGGACCAGGTCACGGCGCGGCTGTATCTGGACGATCCGCGCGACCTCACCGCCGCGATCAGCCGGTGCCGACGACTGTTCGATCTGGACGCCGATCCCGTGGCCGTCTGGGAGGTGCTGCGCGGGAATCCGCTCATCGCCGCGCTCGCCCGCCCCGGAGTCCGGGTGCCGTGTCACGTCGACCCGGCCGAGCTGCTGGTGCGCGCGGCCCTCGGCGAGGCCACCGATCCCGAGCGCAGCGCCCGGATGGCGGCGCGCTTGCTGGCCGAGTCCGGGCCGGTGCTCGGCGCGCCGCCCGGAACGGTCACGCACGCCTTCCCCGGAGCCGCCGCGATCCTGCGCGCCTGCGAGCGATCCTGGCCCGGCGCCGAGGAATTCCGGGACCGCGTCCGGCGGATCTGCGCGGGAATTCGTTCCGGTGCCCTGGATCCGTCGGTGAATCCGCACCGCTGGGCCGAGGAATTGCGATCCGGTCGCTATCTTGCTGCCGCGGATACCGATTATGTGCTGTTGACCGGAACCAAGGACCCCGACGTGTTCCTGCCGGAGCACCCGTTTACCAGGGCTGCGCTGGGTAAGAACCGGATATCCACCGAAGGACTGCGGCCCTGGCGCTCGTATGCGCAGTTGTCCCTGTGGTCGCTCGCCGACAGCGATCCGTCCGCTTGTATCGCCTGAAACAACTCCTTTTCGAGGAAAGCGAATGTATACCCTTTCGAGGAAACGTGTGTCCGGCGCCGGTTTCCGGCTGACCGCGGCGGCCTTGTTCGCCCTCATCGCGGGCACCGAGATACCCACCCCGCTGTATGTTCTCTACCATTCCCGGTTCGCGCTGAGCGCCACGCTGCTCACCCTGGTCTTCGCCACCTACGCCGTCGCCCTGATTCCCGCGCTGATCGTGTTCGGCCGGTTCGCCGATCTCTTCGGGCGCAGGCGGACCCTGATGCTCGGCCTCCTCGCGGCCGCGGCCGGATCGCTGCTGCTCGCGGTGGCCCCGGATTTCGGCTGGCTGCTGGCGGGCCGCGCGGTACAGGGCCTCGCGGTCGGTACCGCGACCGGAGCGGCGACCGCGGCGCTCGTGGAAACGGAACCGCACGGGAAACCGCACCGGGCCGCGGCATGGGCGACGATCGCGGTCGCGGGCGGCGGGGCGGGCGGTCCACTGCTCGCCGGGGTGCTCGCGCAGTACGCTCCCGGACCGTACTGGCTCAGCTATGCGGTGGAAACCGTGGCACTCCTCGGGATCGCCGCCGGGCTGCTGCTGGTGCGGAACTGGCCGGAGCCACCGCGCGGGACACAGCGCTACCGGATCCGGATCCCCGCCGTCCCGGTCGGTGCGCGCCGGGCCTTCGCGCGAACCGGGCTCGTGGTCTTCACGGTGTGGTCGGTCGGCGCGCTCTACACCTCCGTGGTGCCGAGCTATGCCGCCGCGCTGCTGGGCACGGCCGATCTCGCGGTACTCGGTTCGGTGCCCTTCGCGATGCTCGCGATCGCCGCGCTCACCCAGTATCTGTGCCGCACCCTCGACGAGAACCGTGCCCAGCTGGGCGGGTTGCTGCTGCTCGGGTGCGGGCTGGCCGCGCTCGTGCTCGCGTTTCCGGAACGCTCGGTGCTGTGGTTGTCCGCCAGCGCGGTCTTGGACGGGACCGGTCTCGGGCTCGGTTTCCTCGGCGCTCAGGCGCGGTTGAACCGGCTCGCGGCGGGGAACAACCGCGCGGAGCTCGCCGCCGCGTTCAACATCTGCCTGTATCTCGGGGTCGCGCTGCCGGTGCTCGGGGTGGGGATCGTGGCGGACCTCAGCTCGCTGTTCATCGCGGTGCTGGTGTTCGCGGTGGTGATCGGCTGCCTCGCGCTGCTCGGTGTGCTCGGGATCCTGCGCGCCGCACGGACAGTTGACCTGGAGGGTGCTCCAGCCCCTAGCGTGCGGGTATGACGAAAAGACAGCGGCCGATCGGTTCGGGATTCGGTTATCGGAGCACCGCGGCGGAAGTGTTGCGCGGGCTGGATCTTTCCGGTCGGCTCGCCCTCGTCACGGGCGGCTATTCGGGTATCGGGCTCGCTACGAGCCGCGCGCTGCACGAGGCCGGTGCCACGGTGCTGGTTCCCGCGCGCCGCCCGGAACAGGCGCGGCGGGCACTGGCCGGGCTCGACCGGGTCGAGATCGCCGCGCTGGATCTGGCGGAGCAGCGCGATATCCGCGCGTTCGCCGAAGGTTTCCTGGCACAGGGGCGCGGGATCGACATCGCCATCGGCAGCGCGGGACTGATGGAATGCCCGGAAACCCGCGTGGGTCCGGGATGGGAGGCCCAGTTCGCGGTCAACCACCTCGGTCATTTCGCTTTGTTCGGCCTGCTCTGGCCCGCGCTGGCCAGGGGCGGGGGAGCGCGGGTGGTGCTGGTTTCCTCGCTGGCACACCATTTCTCGGACATCCGGTGGGCGGATCCGCAGTTCACCACCGGCTATGACCGCACGCTTGCCTACGGACAGGCCAAGACCGCGAACGTCCTGTGCGCGGTGCGGTTCGACGCGATCGGTGCCGAGCACGGGATCCGTGCCTTCGCCGTACATCCCGGCCCCATCCTGACCGGTCTGCAGCGCCATCTCAGCCGCGCCGAGATGATCGAGCGCGGCTGGGTGGACGCCGAGGGAACCGTGGTGGACCCGGATTTCAAGACGCCGGAACAGGGCGCGGCGACGCAGGTGTGGGCGGCCACCGCGCCGCGACTGCGCGAAATCGGCGGGGTGTACTGCGAGGACTGCGAGATCGCCGAACCCGCCCCGCAGGACGGCACGCTGCGCGGGGTGCGTTCCTATGCGCTCGATCCCGCCGCCGCGCAGCGTCTGGAGGAGTACTCGGCCGGGCTCATTCGACCGTGACGCTTTTCGCGAGATTTCTCGGTTTGTCGATATCCCGGTCCAAAGTGGACGCGAAGTGGTAGGCGAACAGCTGCAGCGGAACACTGAGCAGGATCGGGTCGAGTTCCGGTGAGTTGTGCGGCACCCGGATGACGGTATCGGTGAGACCGTGCGGCAGCGTGGTGTTGGTGACCGCGATGATCGGGCCGCCGCGGGCCTTGATCTGTTCCATCGCGCTGATGTTCTTGGCGAAAAGTTCGTCGTCCGGGGCCAGTACGACACTGGGCATGGACTCGTCGATCAGCGCAAGCGGCCCGTGTTTGAGCTCGGCCGCGTGGTAGGCCTCGGCGTGCACATAGGAGATCTCCTTGAGTTTCTGGGCTCCCTCGCGCGCGGTCGGCCAGCAGCGGGTGCGCCCGATGAAGAACATGTTCCGCGCGTCCGCGTAACGCCGTGCGGCCTCGGCGATCTGTTCTTCGGCGCGCAGGATCTCCTCGATCTGCCCGGGAAGCGAGCGCAGCGCGGTGACGATGCGCTGGCCGTTCGCGGTGGAGAGATCACGAACCCTGCCGAGTAGCAGCGCGAGCATGGCGAACGAGACCGACATGTTCGTGACCGCCTTGGTGGAGGCGACGGAGATCTCCGGACCGGCGTGCAGCAGCAGCCCCGCCCCGCAGGCCCGTGCGATCGCGCTGCCGACTCCGTTGACCGCGCCGATGACCCGCCCGCCCTTGCGGTTGAGCTCTTCCACGGCGGCGAGCGTGTCCAGGGTCTCCCCGGACTGGCTCACCGCGATGTAGAGGGTGTCGGACTCCACGACCGGATTGCGGTACCGGAATTCCGATGCGGGTTCGGCGTCCGCGGGAATCCTGGCCAGTTCCTCGACCAGGTTGGCGCCGAGCTCGCCCGCGTAGTAGGCGGATCCGCAGCCGAGGAACTTCACCCGGCGGATCGAGCGCAGGTCGCGCGCGTCCAGGCCGGTCCCGTCCAGGCGCACCGTGGCGAAGCGTTCGTCGAGGCGACCGCGCAGCGCCCGGGTGACCGCGTCCGGCTGCTCGGCGATCTCCTTGCGCATGAAGTCCGGGAACTCGCCGAGCTGATAGTCCTCCTCCACGACGCCGACGGTGACCGGTTGCTTGTCCGTGGGCCGCGCGTCCAGGGTCGAGGTGCGGTAGCCCTCGGCGTTCACGGTGGCCAGTTCCCCGTCGTCGAGGAAGACCGCGCGCTGGGTGTGCCGGACGAGCGCGGCCACATCGGAGGCGATGAACATCTCCTTCTCGCCGACCCCGAGCACCAGCGGGCTGCCCTGGCGGGCCACCACGAGCTCGTCCGGGCGCTGTCCGTCGAGCACCGCGATGCCGTAGGCACCCTCGACCGGGCGCAGCGCCGTGCGGACCGCATCCTCGAGCGAGCTCGCCCCGGCCTCGAGTGCCGCGGCGATCAGATGGGTCAGCACCTCGGTGTCGGTCTCCGAGGCGAACACCGCGCCCTCGGCGGTGAGCTGGGCGCGCAGGGATTCCGCGTTCTCGAAGATGCCGTTGTGCACCACCGCGATCCGGCCGCCGGGATCGGTGTGCGGGTGCGCGTTCGCATCGGTGGCCTCGCCGTGGGTCGCCCACCGGGTGTGCGCGATCCCGGTGCCGCCGGTCCTGGCCGGGTCCACGGCATCGCGCAGATCCGCGACCCGCCCGGCCACCTTCGCGATCCGCGGTTTGCCCCGGCGCCCGGAGACCGCGAGGCCCGCCGAGTCGTAGCCGCGGTATTCCAGCCGCCGCAGGCCCTCCAGCAGCAGTGGAGTGGCCTCGCGAAACCCGATGTAACCGACGATTCCGCACATGGTTCCGGTGCTCCCATCAGTAGGTTCAGCCGTAGACGATCCGGCGCAGCTGGCGCTCGCTCAGCGTGGGCGCGGTGAACGGGCGTCCCGACATCTCGGCCGCGAGGCTGCGCCAGATCTCCGGATTGCGCCTGCCGCGGCGTTTGAGTTCGGCATGCCTGCGCCGCACGTACTCCTCGGCCGTCTCACCGAAGTAACCGATCACATCCGCGAGGACACGTTCCGCGACGGATGCGGGTAGCCCGGTCGAGGCGACGAGATGGCGAACCAGCTCCGGGGACGTCCAGCTGCTCACATCGGCGAAGCCTGACACCGATGCGGGTGCCGGGACAAGTTTCCTGCCCGATATCGGGCAGGATTGGTTACCTGAGCCCGGATGGCAGGATGGAACCGGTCCATCGCCGTAGGAGGTGCCGAAGCCATGTCGGAGTGCTGTCCGCCGTCCCGTGCCTCGGGAGCGGCGGAAGCGGAGACCCCCGCGTTCCCGGGCGGCGGTTCCGGGGGAGAGCTGGTCTCGCTGCCCGGTGGCACCTTCCTGATGGGCACCGAGGACACCGACGGCTTTCCCGACGATGCCGAGGGACCGGTGCGCGAGGTATCGGTGGCGGCATTCGCGATCGAGCCCTACTGCGTGACCAATGCGCGGTTCGCCGAGTTCGTGGACGCGAGCGGGTACCGGACGGAGGCGGAACGGTTCGGCTGGAGCTATGTGTTCGCCCGGTTCCTGCCAGGGGCGCTGCGCAAGGAATCCCCGCGGCCGGAGCAGACACCGTGGTGGTGCGGGGTCGCCGGGGCGTACTGGCGGTACCCGGAGGGCCCGGGCAGCGAACTCGACGGCCGCTGGGACCACCCGGTGGTGCACATCTCCTGGCAGGACGCGCAGGCCTACTGCGCCTGGGCTGGCCGGCGGCTGCCCACCGAGGCCGAATGGGAGTACGCGGCGCGCGGCGGGCTGAGCCAGGCCCGGTATCCCTGGGGCGAGGAACTGACCCCGGGCGGGGAACACCGGTGCAATATCTGGCAGGGCAAGTTCCCGGTCCGGGACACCGGCGAGGACGGGTACCGCGGAACCGCACCAGTGGATGCGTTCTCCCCCAACGGTTTCGGTCTCTACAACACCTCCGGCAACGTCTGGGAATGGTGCGCCGACTGGTTCGACGGCAGCCAGGGCGCCCGCGCGATGCGCGGTGGTTCCTATCTGTGCCACGAGTCCTACTGCAACCGATACCGGGTCGCGGCGCGCACCGCGAACACCCCGGACAGTTCCAGTGGCAACCTCGGTTTCCGCTGTGCGGCCGATCCGGTGGCCTGATCCGGCGCGCGATAACTTCCGGGGCATGGCTTCATCCGCAGGCGAGCGGCCGATCGTGGTGCATTTCGGACATGACGAACTGGTGATCCGGCAGCGCTACGAGGTCGCGAGCATCGTCAACGACATCCTGATCGGGATCTGGTTCCTGGTGGGCAGTTTCCTGTTCCTCTCCGGAACCACCACCTATGCGGGCACCTGGCTGTTCGTGCTCGGCAGCATCGAGATGCTCGTCCGGCCGCTGATCCGGCTGACCCGCAGGGTGCACCTGCGCCGCATCGCCCCGGACCGGGAGCACGCCGCCGCGCACGATTTCTAGAGCACGGCATCGGTGCGCAGCGGGCCCGCGGTGATCCGCAATGTCCGGATGCGCCGGGATTCGCCTTCGGTGAAGGTGAACAGGTGCATGAACGGGGCCCGCACGATGGTGTCCGGTTCGGTCTTCTTGGCCATCCGGGCCTCGCCGCGCAGGAAGCAGCTGCCCTCCCCGGTGGTCCAGAATTCGAGCACCTCGTGGGTGATATCGAGTGGTTCGTCGATCTGCACGAAGAATGCCTTGATGGCCTCGGCACCCACGAGGTGCGCGGTGCCGAAGAACATCTCGGTCTCCTCGGTCAGGTTCGCGAATCCTTCGCCGAATTCCAGGGTGTCGTCTCGTGCATGAACTGCCGGACCCAGTCCGGGGTCTCCGCGGCGTGCATGCTCAGTGCTCCTTTTCGACAGCGGCCAGGAAGGTGTCGATCTCCGCGTTCACCGCGCGCGGGTTCTCCCGTGCGGCCAGGTGCGCGGTGTGCGGGAGCAAGCGGAAGGTGCCGTTCGGAATGGCATCGGCCATTTTCCGGACCGCGGGAACCGGGAACTGGCTGTCCTCCTCGCCCGCGATGATGAGCACCGGGATGTCCGCGGGGATGCTCGCCAGCCTGCGGTGTTCGTCCTTGCGCCCGATCAGGACACTGCGCAGCGCCCAGGAAACGGATTTCGGATCATCGCGGAGCACGAACCGGGTGAATCTCAGGAATTCCGGATTGCTCGCCTCCGCGGTGGGGCCGCCGAACGCGGCACGTGCGGCGCGCGCGGCGATCCGGGGCATTCGCGCGTGCAGCGCGAGATAACCGGCGAGCACGCTCGCCCACACGCTCTCGAACATCGTCGGCAGCGAGGCGGTGCAGTTGATCCCGATCGCCGCCGTGGTCCGCTCCGGGTAGTAGGCGGGGAACACGCCCGCGAGCATGCCGCCCCAGCTGTTGCCCACCAGCACGCACTTTCCGATACCCAGCGCGTCCAGGACGGTCACCAGCACATCCGCACAGTCCTTGAGGTCGATGAAAGGTCGATGAGCTTGCGCAGCGCCTCGGACTCGCCGTGGCCCGGGCTGTCGATGAGCACCATGCGATGCGTCGGGGCGAAGTGCTCGTACTGATAGCGCCACATCGTCCCGTCCATCATCAGGCTCGGCCAGCACACCATGGCCGGGCCGTCCGCGTGGCCGCCGTGCCGCACATTGATCAGCCCGAGCGAGGTCGGGATCAGTTCCGTCGTCATGTCCGCACACCAGTCGGTCATCGGTACTCCTCCGTCGTCCTACTGGTAGCGTCTCACAACTAGTGTCAATTTGCTACTAGTGGAACGAGAGTGGCCGCCTCGATGGGTTCGTGGCAGCTGTCGCAGGCGAGGTAGGGCTCGGTGCGGTTACCGCAGCCGGTGTGCAGCAGTGCCCGATTGTTCGGATCCTGACCGTTCGCCCTGGTCTCCGCCCAGCGGGTCACCGCGACGACGGCGGGGATCACCAGCTCACGGGCGGCCTCGGTGAGCCGGTACTCGTACCAGGGCTTGTCCTCCCGGTAGGCGCGTTTGTCCAACATGCCCAGCTCGGTGAGGTCGGAAAGCCGCGCGGTGAGGATGTTCGCCGAGATCCCGAGCGCGCGCTTGAGTTCGCCGAAGCGGTGCACGCCGAAGAACACCTCGCGCAGGATCTGGTAGTTCCAGCGCTCCGCGATCGCGGCGAGAAATGCCTGTCCGTGCTGGAACGTGACGTGTTCGGCCATCGGCGCCTCCCTGTGGTGATTCGCAACTAGTTCCAGGTTAGTACTGACAATTCCGGCGTGTCGGGCGTCACGTTCCGGTGCTTGCGGAGGTATGTGTTACCGTTGGTAACACCATGACCTACCAGCGCCTCTCCTAGGAGGGCTCATGACCAGCAGCACCAGCTCCGCGACCGAGCCGGCCGAGCGGGAGGAGATCGCGCGCCGCTTGCTCGACTCTTCCGAGGCGCTCTCCTTCGACCCGAACACCGAGGTCGACTGGGAGACGCCGCTGGACACCGACTACCACGGTGCGAGTCCGGAATGGAGCACCCTGTACGGCACCGCGTACTGGAACGAGATGACCGAGGACCAGAAGCGCGAGCTCACCCGCCAGGAAGCGGCCTCGGTGGCCAGCACCGGCATCTGGTTCGAGATGATCCTGCAGCAGATGATCCTGCGTGACTTCTACGCCAAGGACCCGACCGATCCTGCCTTTCAGTGGGCGCTCACCGAGATCGCCGACGAATGCCGGCACTCGATCATGTTCGCCAGGGGAGCGGCGAAACTGCGCGCGCCCGCCTACCGGCCGAGCCGGATCGTGGTCGAACTCGGCAGGGCGTTCAAGACGGTGGCCTTCGGGGAGGCCGCCTACGCCGCGATCCTCGTCGCCGAGGAAGTCCTCGACGTCATGCAGCGGGACTGGATGCGCGATGAGCGGGTGGTGCCGTTCGTGCGCACGGTCAACAACATCCACGTCGTGGAGGAATCCCGGCACATGAAGTTCGCCCGCGAGGAAACCAAGGAACGCCTCGAGGGCGCGGGCTGGGTGCGCCGTCAGATCAACGCTGTCGTGGTGGCCATCGCCTCCTACTGCATCGTCGGCAGCATGGTGAACAAGAAGGTGTACGCCAACGCCGGACTGGATACCAAGCGGGCGCTCCGCGAGGCGAAGGCCAACGAGCAGCACAAGTCGATGCTGCGCTCGAGCTGCGCGGGACTGATGGAGTTCCTGGACTCCGCAGGGCTGCTCACCAAGGCCTCGACCTGGTTCTACAAGCGCGCCAACCTCATCTGAGCCCATGCCGTTCGCGATCACCCAGACCTGCTGCAACGACGCCTCCTGCGTGTCGGTCTGCCCGGTCAACTGCATCCATCCCACGCCGGACGAGCCGGACTTCGGCAGCACGGACATGCTGTACGTGGATCCGCAGGCCTGCATCGACTGCGGGGCCTGCGCCGATGCCTGCCCGGTCGACGCGATCTTCCCGGTGGACCAGCTCAGCGAGACGCTGCGGCCCTACGCCGAGGTGAACGCCGCCTACTACGCCGAGCGGGAACCGGTCGCCGCCAAGGCCGATCCGAAGCCGAACTTCCACGAGTGGGGGCCGCCCACCTTCGACCGGGTGCTGCCGAGCGACTTCGCCGCGCTGGATGTCGTGGTGGTCGGCGCGGGTCCGGCCGGAATGTACGCGGTCGAGGATCTGTTGCTGCACACCAATTCCCGGGTCACCCTCGTGGACCGGCTGCGGGACACCGGCGGGCTCGTGCGCTACGGCGTCGCGCCCGATCATCCGTCCACCAAGAAGATCCAGCACACCTTCGCGCGGTTCCACAACCATCCGCGCCTGCGCCTGCGGCTCGGCTGCGAGGTGGGCGTGGATGTGAGCGCGGAGGAACTGTCCGCGCGCCACGACGCGGTGATCTACGCGGTCGGGGCCTCGGCCGCGCGCAGCACCGGCCTTCCCGGTGAGGAACTGCCCGGCAGCCTCGCCGCGACCACCGCGGTCGCCTGGTACAACGGCCATCCCGATGTCCGCGCCGATGCCGTCGACCTCTCCGCCGAGCGGATCGTGGTGATCGGCAACGGAAACGTCGCCCTCGACGTGGCCCGGATCCTCACCGCCGATCCGGAAACCCTTGTGGACACGACGATCGCGCCGCACGCCCTTGCCCAGCTGCGCTCCAGCAAGGTCCGCGAGGTCGTGCTGCTCGGCAGGCGCGGACCCGAGGACGCCGCGTACACCATGCCCGAACTGCGCGCGCTCGCCCAGCAGGACGCCGTCGAGCTGATCGTGGACGAACACGACCCGGAGGTGTCCCGGATCATCGAGCAGTCGGGGGAGACCGACAAAGCCGGACTGCTCAAGGGAGTGCGGCGGGAGACCGTCGACTGGTCCGCGCCGCCGCCGTACGAGAAGCGCCGCATCGTGCTGCGCTTCCACTCCGCGCCCGTCGAATTCCTCGGTGACACCCAGGTTCGGGCGCTGCGGGTCACCGGTGCGGATGCGGAAACCGAGATCGCGGCCGGGCGGGTCGTCCGCGCCGTCGGCTACCGGGGGACCGCGCTGCCCGGCCTGCCGTTCGAGGAGAACCGCGGCATCGTGCCGAACACCCGAGGACGCGTCGACGGGGTGCCCGGCAGCTACGTCGTCGGCTGGATCAAACGCGGCCCTTCCGGCGGCATCGGCACCAACCGGGCCTGCGCGAACGAAACCGTCGGCGCACTGCTCGAGGACGCCGTGGCGGGTGCGCTGCCCAAGACCCGGCGGTGGCTGCCGAAACTGCGCCTCGGCCGCCGATAGCGCTGATCGCCGCGCGGAGACCGGGTTCCGGTCTCCGCGCGTGCCGCCGGGCTGCTGCTACTGCTGGACTACTGCTGCTGGGAGCCGTCCGCGACCAGGTAGACCGCCGTTCCGTAGGCGGCGATCTCGCTGGCCGCCCCGCCGATCTCGTTGCAGTCGAACCGCATCGCGAGCACCGCGTTCGCGCCGTAGGTCATCGCTTCCTGGCACATCCGGCCCAGCGCCTCATAGCGCGAATCGGAGAGCAGCTTCGAAAGCCCCTTGAGCTCACCACCGGCCATTGCTTTGAAGCCCGACCCCATGTTGGAGAACATGTTCCGGCTGCGCACCGTCAGCCCGAACACCTCGCCGAACACCCGGACCACCCGGAACCCGGGCATATCGTTCATCGTCGAGATAGGGATCGGGAACTGCGGCTGCTGGTACTGCTGCTGTTGTTGCTGCTGCTGATACTGCATCGGCTGACCCATGCGGGGACTCTAGCCGAGTAGGGCCGGTCACCGCGCGTCGACGGGCGAACCGGGCCGATCGCGGACATCCAAATCGACCAGAATGCCGATCTCGTTGCGCGGGTGCGCGATGTTCGCGTCCATCAGCTCCGCCGCGTCGAACTGCTTGGGGCTGCTGGTGACCGGGCGCCTCTTGGAGGTTCCCGCGACAGCTCCCGTGAGCCGCCCTTGTTCCGACCGTCCGTACTCGATGGTCACGACACTGATCTCCCGGACGATGCCCTGGGTGGCGGGCATTTCGGGTGGAATCCAGCCATGGTGATCTTCGGACAGGTATCCGCGCGGATGCACCGGCAAGGTCGGTGTCAGTGACCAGGCCGAGAGCCCTCCCGAACGGAGCAGGATCCCCGGTTCGTGCTCCGCGGAATCGGCCGGTGTCAGCGGAGTCTCCTCCGGGTACACGCACTCCTGGACCGCGAGCTCACCGTGCGCTTCCGGGGTCAGCCAGCACAGCTGCCACTCGACCGCATCCCCGACGGCGGGCGGCGTCAGGCAGCACTCGATCTGCCAGCCCTCCACCATGATCGGCCAGATCGTCATCGCCCGACCGTACGCCCGCGTGGGCGCCGCCGTCAGTCCGTCCTGCGCTCGTGCTGCGTCTCGGCCCGCGGGCTGATGGTGAGCAGGTCGGTCGGCTCCACCACGGTGAGCCGGTGCCAGGTGTTTTTCGGTACCACATAACAGTTCCCCGCGCCGACCGTCACCGGTTCGCCGCCCTCGCGCAGGTGCACCCGGACCGCGCCCTTGGTGACATAGAGCAGTTCGTACGCGCCCGGATGCCGCTCCCAGACGTCGGCATGCACTGCCTTGTCGTCCGCGGCGTGAAAGGCGCCCACCGTCCACATCCCCGGATCCGCGCGGCGGTCGGTCGCGGCGAGCAGCCCGTCCCCGTGCAGCTGGATCACCGACTCGAAGAGATCGATCGACTTTTCGAACATGTTCGAAAACTAGCATCGCGGGTGCCCCATTGTCGAGCGGGCTGCTGCGATGATGGAGGGCATGGCAGCACCGGAACGGGGCCGTACCGGCCGTCCACCGCGCACCTCCCGCGCCCAGATCCTGAGCGCCGCGCGCGAGCTCATTGACGACGAGGGCTGGGAACGGCTGACCATGCGCAAGCTCGCCGCGCGCGCCGGAGTCGCCCCGACCACGCTCTACCACCATGTCCGGGACCGCGAAGAACTACTCGCCGCACTGCTCGACGACTACGCCGACCGGATCCCGCGCCGCGAACTGCCGCGCGAACCCGTGGAGCGGATCCTCGCCGCCGCCACCGTGATGCACGACGCCCTCGCCGGCTGGCCATGGCTCGTCGAAGTACTCACCGCCGACGACCTCATCGGGGACGCCGCACTGTGGATGGTCGAGGCCATCGTCGATGCCGCCATGGAACACGGCTGCCCGGCGGACGAAGCGGTGCACCTCTACCGCAGCGTCTGGTACTACACCGTCGGGGAAATCCTCGTGCGCGCCAGCGCCGACCGCAAGCGCGCCGAGCTCGACCGGCCCGCCTATCGCGACACCGTGTTCCGGCGACTCGACAAGCCCGAGCTGCCGCGACTGTCCGCGATCGCCGGGCGCTGGCCCGCGTTGTGCGCCGAGGACACCTACGCGTACGGGCTGCGTGCCCTCGTCGAAGGCCTGCTCACCAAGTGACCCGCGCGCCGCACGCACCCGCCCCCGAACGGTTCACCGTCACCCGATAGACTCCCGGCTGCGGGCCGTTAGCTCAATTGGTAGAGCTGCGGACTTTTAATCCGTAGGTTCTGGGTTCGAGCCCCAGGCGGCCCACTCGCTAGCACCGGGTTTGACCTGGTATTTCTCTGGTTTCGTGATCATCTTTGCTGGTGGGAACGGCCGCGTGGTGCTCCGTGGGTGCTCGATTTTCACTGCTGTGCTGGTGCTGGTCCGGAGTGGACAGTGGTCGGCGGTGTTGATCGGCCTGCCTGGCCTGGCTGCAGATAGTGATCCCGCGATATGGGGTGTCTGGTCGGGCAAGCTACGGACGGTATGAACTTTCGTATCCTCGCGAGTCACGCTTGCGGCCTCGGATTGTGGGCCTGTCGAGTTCGTGTGCGGGACTGTTGATGTGGCGATCAGGAAAGCAAAGTTGCGTTGCTGCTATTGAGCTCGTCATGACGTTGCTGCTGCGAGCCTGGGGTCTCGCGACAGGGCACTGGGTGTCGTGCTGAGGCGACTGTCGCCAACCTGGACCTTTGGGGGGAGCTCATTACAGCCCGAAGGACCAGTTCATAGCCCTCGAAAACCTTCGGAAGAAACTGCCCCGCTCGATACACCCGCCCCAGACCCCGCCCGGCAGCGGCCTCCGAAACGGGCACGCCAACTCACCGACTAGCAGACCCAGGAGCTCATCACCGCTACCAAACCGGGGCCACCGTCTACGAACTCGGCGAACAATTCGGCATAGAACGCCGCACCGTCAGCACCGTCCTTCGATCCAGGGCACGATGGCGGCCCGAGGCGTTCGCGGATGGCCCAGATGCGACCGTTGAGGACGTTTTCTGGAGCAGGCTGAAGAAACTCCCGATGGCGGCGTTATCCTCGGCCGCGCCGACACGGCCCATGGATCCGACCATGTCGTGACGCGCCGAAACTGTTTCGAAACCGGCTCGCACTCGAAAACGGGTCGAATCCCGCCAAGGCAACGGACGCTGATGAGGTACGAGCCGGCCTCACTACTGGTGAATTCGCCAACCTCACCACGAACGTCACTGGCGCCTGCGCAGTAGCCGATCCGTTTCTCAAAGATATCTTCAACAAAAATGCCCTGTCCGATTAACTATGGATCTGATTGGCCATCTTGGGTTGAGGAGACAGCCACCGGCTGTCGACCGACGCTGCACGACCTCCCAGGTCGGCGCTCGTGTGCTGTCGTCGTTGACGCAGAACCTTCGGCGAGACCTCATCGGTGTTACCAGTCGTAGTGATCTCGACAAGACCCATCCCGGCCAACAGTAAATATACGTGTAGTATATTTACTGTCTGGACCCGCAAGTGATGGTCCTGTCTGTGCTCGACCGCGACGACGGAGGCGGAAGTCATGACAGCAGCGAACGGGCGATCCGCGGGGATCGGTGGGAGCCACGGTGGACGGCGCCGGACCGCGCGTACCGTGGATGGCCAGCGATGGCACTACGTTGAGGCTGGAGACCTCGAGAGCGATCTGACGGTGGTGCTGATCGCCGGGTATCCACAGAGCGCCTATGCATGGCGCCATGTCCTTCCGGTCCTGGGGGAGCGGTTCCGGACGATCGCCATCGATCTGCCGGGGCAGGGGTATTCGGCGGCGCCGGCAGATGGTTTCGATACCGGGACCAGCGCAGCGCGGGTGCGGGGGCTGTTGACGCATCTCGGTGTCGGCAAACACGTCTACGTCGGGCATGACGTCGGCGCGTGGGTCGGCTTCGCATACGCCCATCAGCAGACCGCTGACCTCGAAGGTGTCGTGCTGATCGACGCCAATATCGCCGGTGTGACGCTGCCGTCCTCGATCCCGCTCGGGCAGGAAAGCTGGCGCAGTTGGCACTTTCTGTTCAACGCGGTGCCGGATCTTCCCGAGGCCCTGTTGGCCGGCCGGGAGCGAGTGCTGATCGAGTGGTTCTTCGCCGGCAAGGCCGAGCACTGGAAGGACACGTTCACTGAGGCGGACATCGACGAATACGTGCGCACGTACCAGACTCCGGGAGTGCTTCGCGGCATGCTCGGGTACTACCGGGCCGTCGTCCGGGACGCTGAATTGCATGCCGAGCTCGTGCGAGAACCGACGAAGGTGCCGGTCCTCGCCGTCGCGGGCGACCGTGGATCGGCTCCGGATCTGCCGGAGAAGCTGCGCCCGCTCATTCCCGACCTGCGCGGCGAGATCATCAGCGAATCGGGGCATTACATTCCCGAGGAGCAGCCCGAAGCTCTCATCGCAGCGATCCGGCGATTCATCGACGAGGTGCGCCGGTGAATGTCGAGCACTCGCCAGCTGGTGTTGCGTTGGTGGAGGCAGCCCGGGAGATCGATCGGCGCGGTCTGACGCATGGTTCAACGGGAAATATATCGGTCCGGTCCGGTGACACGGTGCTCGTCACCCCGACCCGCGGGCGGTTGCGCACCGTCGACGTCATGGATCTCTCCGTGCTGTCCCTTGCTGGCCGGCATCTGGCGGGACCGAAGCCGTCCAAGGAGGCCTTCCTGCACGTGGCGATGCTTCGTGCTCGGCCCTCGGACGCTGCGGTCGTGCACACGCATTCCCGTCACGCGGCGGCGGTCTCCTGCCTGGATGTCCCGGACGGTGCCGAGCCGATGTTGCCGCTGACGGCGTATTTCGCGATGCGGATCGGCTCGATGCCCATTCTCCCCTTCGCGGTTCCGGGCGATGAATCACTGGGCGCGGTCATCGCGAGTGCTGCCGAAACGCATCATGCTGTTTGGCTGCGTAACCACGGGCCGGTTGTTTCGGCTCCCACCGTCACCGCCGCGGTCGATCTCGCCGAGGAGATCGAGGAAGCCGCCGCGATTCAGCTGCTGTTGGCTGGATCGGCCTTCCGCACCATCGACCCTGTGCAGCGCGATGCATTGCGGGGACGGTCATGACGCTCCGGATGTTCAGCACGCTCGCGGTGGCGGCTGCCCTGGAACGGGATGTGTTGCCGCGGTTGGCGCGCGAGGGCCGGGAGATCGACGTGACGTTCGACCCGACGGCCGTGCTCCGGCAGCGAGTCGCCGACGGTGAGCCGTTCGATCTGGTATTCGCGATCGAGGACTGGGTGCGGGAACTGGCCGCGCATGGCCGGCTCGATCCGGAAACCGTTCGGCATGTGGGCTCGGTCGGGATCGGGGTGGCCGTCGCGCCCGACGCGCCGGTGGCACCGGTCGGTTCCCCGGATGCCGTCCGGGCGCTCGTTACCAGCGCCCGATCGGTGGCGTGGTCGCGTTCCGGGGCGAGCGGGAAGGCTTTCCTGCGCGTTCTCGATGAACTCGGCGTTCGGGCAGAGGTTGAGTCGAAGGCGACAATCCTGGAGAAGGGCTTCACCGCGGAAGCGATCCTTGACGGCCGTGCCGATGTCGCCGTGCAGCAAGTCAGCGAACTGCATTATGTTCCAGGCATCCAGGTTCTCGGTGCGCTGCCGGCAGAGTTGCAGTCCACGACCTCGTTCGCCGTCGGAGCACAACTCGCGACCGGGCAGACGATGGACGCGCTCGATCGGCTCACGAACACCGATGCCCGAGCCGGTTATCGGAGCACTGGCCTGTTCTGACTCCGGTATGGCAGATCCCGGACCCGGGGGTACAGGTGCACAGCTTCCGCATTCACCGTGGATATCTCGGCAGGGTGCGGTCGGCCAAGGGGGCCGACAAGGTGAGGGGTGCGAGCCGATGTCTCGCACCCCCGACCGTCGTTCACGGTGCCAGGACGGCGTCGCGGAGTTCGTTGATGATGTCGATGTGGTCCTTCAGCGGCAGGCGGTCGATCGTCATCTGCAGCTGACCGGCGCGGTCGACGCGGGAGTCATCGATCGCCTGGCCGACCTCGACCGCGGCCCGGAGGACGGTTTCCTCGAACTCGCCGTCGAAATGTGACAACAATGCCTCGCGGTGCTCCGGCTGTATCGCAGCGACAGCGGCCAGAAGCGCATAGGCGCCCCAATTCGCGACCCCGGCGACGAGCAGCCAGTCGGCGCCGGTGGCCGCCGCGATCTTCGAACCGTTGGGGATATCGCGTTCGACGATCTCGACCGGCAGATTGCCCATGCCGATCTCGTTGCCACCGTCACCGATTCCGATCGTTTTCCACGGAGCCGTCCAGCCCTGGTCTTCGAACAGATAGTCCAGCGGGGCGGTGTCTCCGGAAATATCCCAGCCGTGCTCCCGGTGCGGGATCCCGTCCGCGGCCAGCGAACACCGTTCGATCGCCACCAGATGCGTCAACGGTGCCGCTCGCGACTCCAACCGCCCGCGGAGCTCGCGGACCGCGGCCGCGTCGACGTCCACGATCTCCAGCGTGACCTTCCCTGGAACGACCTTCGTTGCGGCCCACACCGCTTTGGCGCTCGGTGCGTCGGTGATGACGGTGACCTTCGCGCCGGCCGCGAGGAATCCGGCAGCGAGCTGAGCCATGCCGTTGAGGCCGTCCGTCTCCGGTGACGGCGGTTCGGCGTGCCGGACGAAGAAGCCGCAGATGATGCCGATGTGTGGCTGTTCGTGCTCGGCGATCGACCGAGCCGCCTTCTCCAGGTCGCCCTCGGCGAAAGCGACCAAGTTACTGATGTCCCGGCGGATCGTGCGGCCCACGATCTTCTCCAGAACTGCGATGTCCGTTCCCACGGTGCCTCTCCCACATTGAGGTGACGAATATACGTTACATATATTAGACTCGTTCGAACGTGAAGAGCAAAGGAGCGGCACGTGAGTCAGTCACCCAACCAGGACGTCGCGACGCACGTCCCGCATCGCCGTGCGAGTGGCATCGGGCGTGTACTTCTCGGTGGCGCGCTGGGCAACACGATGGAGTGGTTCGATTTCCTTCTCTACGGCGCGCTCGCGGGCACCGTGTTCCCGGCCGTGTTCTTCCCGGCGGCTTCACCGACAGCGGCCCTGCTGCAATCGTTCGCCACTTACGGCGTGGGATTCATCGCACGCCCACTCGGTGCCGCGTGGTTCGCGCGGATCAGCGATCGCGTCGGGCGCAAGCCGACCATGGTGATCACCCTGACCACCATGGGAATCGCGTCGGTCGCGATCGGTCTCATACCCGGGTACGCCACGATCGGGGTCTGGGCCCCTGTCGCTCTGGTGACTCTTCGCTTCGTTCAAGGCTTCGCGCTGGGCGGGGAGGGGAGTGCCGCGATGATCCTCGCCTTGGAGTACGCCTCGGATCGCCGGCGTGGCCTTGCGGGAGCGGCAATCAACATGGGGAACCCGGGAGGCCAGGTCATCGTGTCGGTCTTCCTCATTATTGCCGGCGCCCTGCTCGGTGATCAGGAACTGCAGCAGTGGGGGTGGCGGATCCCCTTTTTCTTCGGCGGCCTGATGGCGATTCTCGGCTACATTATCCGGCGCAGTCTCGAAGAGTCGCCGGCTTTCCAGGCCGCACAGGCGGTCGGTGGCGAGCAGCGCACGCCGCTCGTGGCCGTGTTCCGATCGCAGTGGCGTGACATTGTCCGCACGGCAACGATCTGGGCGCCGAACACGGCATGCGGCGTCGTCGTTACCACTTATGCCCTGTCGTACATGACCGGCACGCTCGGCCTGAGTACGACGACCACGTTCAGTCTGCTGCTGACGCTCAACGTGGCGGGGCTGGGGATTGTTCCGCTCGGCGGATGGCTGTCGGACCGGTTCGGGCGCAAGCGGGTGATCATGCTCGCGCTGTCGACATCGGCTCTCGGGTTCTGTGTGTTTTTCCCGCTGCTGGATACCCGGGCGTGGCCGGCGATCCTGCTTTCGATGGTGCTGACCCAAGGCGCGCAACTACTCGCCGTCGGTGTACTCGCCTCGTTCTTCGGTGAGCTTTTCCCGGCATCCGTGCGGTACTCGGGTCATGCGGCCGTCTACACGCTGAACAACCTCGTCACCGGTGGTCCCACGCCGTTCGTCGCCGCGGGGCTGCTCGCGCTCACCGGTACGCCGTGGAGTGTGATCGTGCTGCTTCTCGTGCTCTACGCACTGGGCATCGTCTTGCTGATGCGCTCGCCGGAGACACGCTGGGCCCCGTTTGCCACCAACCTCACGCTGAAAGGATCCCTTCGATGAGTACAACCCCGCAAGCAAGCAGTGTGCCGAGCCCTTGGGTGACCCCAGTGGTGGAACGCAACGGTTTTCTGTTCGTCAGTGGGCAGCTTCCCCGGCGAGACGGAACCATCGTCGCGCACGGCGCCGTTGGTGTCGCCGTCGATGTCGACCAAGCCCGGGCGGCCGCCGGTATCAGCGCGGCGGCCTGTCTCGATGTTCTCGAGCGGCACCTCGCCGGGCGCCGGTTCTCGGTCGCGAAGATCACTGGCTTCGTCGTTGCCCGGCCCGGCGACCCGGTCCCGCTTGGCCTGGTCGTCGACGGCGCGTCCGAGGCGATCCTCGATCGTCTGGGGCCAGAGCGAGGCCGGCATGCGCGTTCCGCTGTCGGAGTCGCTCAGTTACCGCACGAAGCCTCGGTCGAGGTGGAGATGATCGCCACCATCGACGCGTGACCTCAGGACAGGTCAGATCCTTGCTGCGGCTGGTGCGATGTTTCGCCGTCCGTGGTCACCATGATCTCACCGATCGGGGCCGGGATCTGATCCATCACGTTCAGCAGACGTTTGTGGGAGGTCTGACTGTGGCGCCGCAGCAGATCGGCCAGCGCGTCGCGGTCGCGAGCCCGGATGTGCTCGATGATTTCGTCGTGCTCCGACGAGTTCGATGCCAGAAGATCCCTGTGTTCGCTGGGATTCGCCGCTTCCAGCCGGTAGATGTAGACGTTCAGACGGCGGACGTGACGATGAGTCGATTGTGCGAAATCGAACAGGAAGGAGTTCTCCACACAGCGGTGCATGCGCAAGTGGAACGCTTCGTTGACCGCCGTGATCGCGAGATAGTCGCGCTTGGTGACGACGTCCGCGTACTCGCGTTGGAGGGCTTCGAGGTCCTCCACCAGTGACTCATCGTCGAGGTTGATCAGCTGGCCGAGCAGCTGCTCGACGACCTGCTGCGCAGTGATCACTTCCAACATCTCGTGCAGGTCGAGCCCGCGAACGAATGCCCCTCCGCGATTCGGAGCGATACGGACGAACCCTTCTGCGGTCAACCGGTTCAAAGCTTCACGGGCCGGCGTACGTCCGAGACCGAACTGCGACAGCAACAACGGTTCATCGATGCGACTGGATGGAGCGAGCCGTAAGTCGATGATGCTGGACCGGATCAACTCCAGAGCCTGATCGGTTTGCGAGAGGGCGTCAGTCGTCATGGTCGCGCCAGTATCTCACCCCTTGGCCACCCAAGGATCTCACGATGCATATACTTAACGTATATTGAAGGAGTGTCATGATCGAGTTCGATGCGAACCTCAAGTGGCTCTATACCGAGCTGCCGTTCCTCGACCGATTCGCCGCCGCCGCGGCGGATGGCTTCCGAGGCGTCGAGATAGCCGACCCCTACGGTTACGAGCCGCAAACCATCCGGAAGGCATTGTCCTCGGCTCGGCTGGTGCTGGTGCTGGTGAACACCCCGGCCGGTGCGCCGGGCAGTCCCACCGCGAACGGGGCCGCCGGTGTGCCTGGGGAAGAGGCAGCTTTCCGGGACGGCTTCCGCCGGGCGCACGAGTATGCGGTGACGCTCGGAGCCTCCCTCATCCACGTGATGGCCGGTCTCGTCCCTGTGGATCGAACGCGCCGTGCCGCCGCGGCCACGCTCGCCCGCAACATCGAATGGGCGCTCTCGCACTCGGATCCGTCGATCACCCTGGCCGTCGAGGCGATCAACCGTGTGGACCAGCCGCGGATGGCCTGGGATGACCTCGAACACGCCATCGAAACGGTCGAACTCTTCGAAGACGATCGACTCGGCATCCTGTTCGACGTTTACCATGCGCAGCGCAGTGGGGGAAACCTGCTCGAGCGGCTGCACGCTGCCGCGCCGCAGATCAAGCACGTGCAGGTGGCCGACAGTCCGCTCCGGCACGAACCCGGTACCGGTGAGATCAGCTGGAAGGCTGTCTTCGAACGCCTCGACCGAATCGGCTACGACCGGTGGATCGGCTGCGAGTACCAGCCCGCTGCCGGAACTGTCGCAGGACTCGGCTGGCGGAACAACGTAGATCTGATCGGAGGTATCCGATGACGCTCACGGTCGCCATCATCAGCGCCACGCCCCTCGCCGTCCCGCCAGCCACCGACGCCATCACCCAGATCCTCCCGGCCGCCAGAATCTGGAATATTCTCGATGACCGCCTGCTCGCTGATGCGAAAGAAAAGGGTGATGTCGACGCGCCATTGCAGCAGCGGATGCGGCGGCTCATCGAGCATGCACTCGGAGGTAGCGCCGACGCGATTCTGCTCACCTGCTCGTTGTACGGCTTCATCACCGCCGAATACTCATCTGCGGAGATTCCCGTGCTTGCTCCCGATGACGCCGTCTTCAAGGCCGTCGCAGCGCTGGCTGCGCCCCGGGTCCTGGTGGTCGGGTCGCTGGAGTCCGCCGCACGGGACTCGGCCGACCGCCTCCGCGCCAGCCTCCGATCCGCCGGAACTCAGCAGAGGGTGCTGACGGCGACCGATCGGGACGCAATGCGCCTCGCGGAATCCGGGACAGTGCAGGAACTGGCTGCTTCCATTGCCGCCACAGTGCAGGACGGTCCCGATTTCGACGCCGTCATGTTGGCGCAGTACTCGCTGTCCCCGGCGGCGCAGGCCGTCGCAGCGGCATTGGGTAAACCCGTGCTCAGTGGTCCGCACAGTGCCGCGGAACAGCTCGCGGCCGCTCTGGGACGGGCGTCATGAAGATCGGAGTCGTGGCCGACGATCACACCGGGGCGACCGATGTCGCTCTGGCGCTGTTCCAATCGGGTCTCACTGTGGACATCCACTTCGGTCCGCCCACCCCTGAGACCGTAGTCAGTGCGCAACCGGATGCTGTTGTCATCGGCCTCAAGACACGAACGGCGCCGTCAGCGGAAGCAGTGAAGCGATCCACTCAGGCCGGCAAGTGGCTCCTCGAACTCGGCGCGTCGATGCTGTACTACAAATACTGCTCGACATTCGATTCGACGCGATCGGGCAACATCGGCCCGATCCTCGACGCCTTGTCGGATCTCACCGGCGTTCCGAACAGCGTCACCACGCCCGCCACACCCGAGCACGGCCGCACGGTCGAGGGAGGCGACCTGTTCGTCTTCGGCGTCCCGCTCGATCAGACCTCGATGCGACATCATCCGCTGACCCCGATGACGGACGCGAACGTTCCGCGCCTGCTCAGTGCCCAAACGAAACGCCCGGTCCATATGCTCGACGAAGCAGGCTCGGCCAGCGCCACGCGGCGCGACGATGGTTACCTCGTCGCCGACGCCATGACGGACGAGGATCTCCTCCGCGTAGCAGCACAGACCCGAAGCGATCGGCTCGTCTCCGGCGCGGCAGGACTCGCGCGGGCACTCGGACAGGTTCTGCGATCGGAGGCGTCCGCACCTGCCACCGGGAGCCACGTCCGTTCCGCGAGTGGGTCTTCCGACCGGGCGGCGGTCCTTGTCGGAAGCGCCTCCGCCCGTACTCGCGAACAGCTGGCGCATGTGCGGGAAGCAGGCCTTCCCCTGCATCAGATCGACTTGCTGGCAGATTCGTCGGCGGCTGTTCTCGCGCGCATCGCGCTGGACTGGTTCGAAACCCTCGCCACCGATACCGCTGCCTACTTCGTCGGTTCCCTCGAGCCGGACCAGGTGCGAGTCGTGCAGGAACGGATCGGCAAGGACCGGTCCGCGGACCTGCTCGAAAAGACGCTCGGGCATATCGCCGTCGGTCTGCGTGACCGTGGCACAAAACGCATCATCGTCGCAGGCGGTGAAACCTCCGGCGCGGTGACCACGGCCCTAGGAGTAAAACACGGCACCATCACCGGCGTCGCGACAACCGGAGTCCCGTGGATATACACGCACTCCAGCGCCATCGGCCTCACTATCGCACTGAAATCCGGCAACTTCGGCGCCCCCAATTTCCTCGTGGAAGCGGCACGTTGAGTGTGGTATGGGCAGTGAGCAGGGCTTCTATGGGGCGGCGCTGGTCAGCGCAGGCGCATGCCGCCGTTGATGTCCAGCGATTGATGATCGGCAGGATGACGCGGCTGAGGTAGTTCACGCCGCGGTGCCTTTCACGACCTGATTCGTTCGACGAACGGGGCTCGACACGCCGGTCATCGCCGTCGGAGAGCTGAGCGGTCAGTCTTCCCGCGCGTGCGGTGAGCCCCGTGCCCTTCACCGGGGTAGGCCACGCCGACCGAGTTGACGTCCGCGGCCAGGAGCGCGTGACGGAACTCGGTCGCCTGGGTGGGGGCGGGGTGCAGCGGTCATCCAGCCCGGTTGTCCGCAGGGTGGGAGTGCGAACGCGACCGGCGAACATCACCGGGCTCCGGTCGTGATAGCGGCCACCAGCCGCGTGTGGGTCGGCGGCAAGGAAAATCTGGTCGAAACAGGGGAGGTTCGACGTGTGATGCTGGGAGTACCAGTTCGTCACTGGCGCCATCGGCACGGCCGCCGCGAACCGCTGGTCTTGCGTGATCAACCACGCCGACATGAAGCCCCCATACGACTGCCCAGTGACTCCGATACGGCCGGGATCGACCACGCCGAGACCAACGGATGATCGATGCCGCTGCGGTAGTCGCCGGTGTCGGTGCCGCCCATCTCGCCGAACACCGCTTCCTCTCGGGGTCGGATACAGGACCGCATAGCCGCGGCTCACGAGCAGCGGCGTGAGGTAGTGGCCCATCTCCCACCTGCTCCGGTACACCCAGACCGGCCCGCCATGCACATCGCCGCCGAAGCGGGCGTGTCGGTCGGTGCTCCCTATCGCACTTCGCCAGTAAGGAAGAGATCGTCATCGAGATAGCTGGCGACGCCTTCCGTGTGATGTTCGATCCCGTCGAGCGTCTCGTCGACGCGGGCGGCGAGGTCACCATCGCGGATCTGGTCGCGGCGGCGATCGAGCCGGTCAGTGGTGACCTCGCCGTCGACGCCGTGGGACAGAGCATCCCCGTGGACGAGCTGCTGCGCTGTGCCGTGCAAGCCTGGGGTGAGTTGTTACGGCACCAGGGGTTACGACAACAGGCCCAAGCGGGCTTCGAGGGCGTGCGCCAACGCATCGCGGATGCGCTCCGCAATGGCCAGCGGGCGGGCGGCGTGCCTGCCGAGCTGGATCCCGATCGCGGAGCGCGGGTGGTGATGGCGTTGCTGCACGGTTTTGTCTTGCAACACACGGCTTTCGGGCTTGACGACGTCGCCGCCTTCGTTCGCGACGTCCGCATCACGCTCAGCGATGCCGGACTGCTCAGCGATCGCCGCTGAACACGCCCTCCCCGGTTTGCGCGGCGGTCCGGAAGGCCGACTCGACCGATGTCCGGCACCGCTTTACCGTGCAGGCGGCGGCCAGCCAGGACAGGTCGGCGGGGAAGTCGGTGGCGGGGTCGCCGAGCAGGAAGAAGGTGCGGATCGACCGGTCGTGGCAGCCTTCGGTGGGCAGCAATGCTTCGGGTGGGAAGACCGCGTCCTCATAGCGCTCGTGATGACTTTGCTGTGCAGGGTTTCCGGCGGTAGCCATCGGTCACCACCGCGGCGAGTAGGCCGCAATTCGGTGGAGCCAGAGGGATGCGGGTGTCTCCGTACGTCATTGGTTGATCTTTCTCCTGCGCCTTCAGTCCTGCCGTTGTGGCGCGGCAGGGGCGACACGGCGCTGACGGCATCGAGATTCCGGCGGCGCCGTGGACGACGGAGCGCCCGTACGTTCCGGTGGGGCCTTATGCAGGTGGGTCGATGCCGAGCATCAGCCTGAGGCATTTGACGAACAGGGGGCGGTATTCCGGAGGGAGCGGCGCCAGGATCGCTTCGATCAGTTCGCCGTTGTGTGGCAGTACTCTGCGGAGTACGTCTGTGCCGTTTTCGGTGATGTGGATCGGCCTGGCGCGGGCATCGGTCGGGCAGTGGCGGCGTTCGAGCAGGCCCTTCCCGAGTAGTTTGCGCACGAGGGCGGAAGTGGTGTTGAGGTCGATGGCGGCGACCTCGGCGAGTTCGCTCATGGTGGCGCCGGGGTGTTGTGCGCTGACCGTGAGCAGGGTGATCTGGCGTGGTGTGAGTTCGTCGACGCACATGATGTCGACGAAGAGTGCTTCCGCGCGTGAGTGTGCTCGTCTGAGCAGGTAGGGCAGGGCTTGCTGGTCGAGGTCGAGGCCGCGTGCTGCGTCCTGCTCGACCGGGTTCGTTGTCTGTTCACTCATGACGGCGTCCATTGTCGCAGAAGCCGTGTGTTATGTGCACACAGCACTCTGTCCGAGATTTCCTTGAAATTCTCCGCAAGCACTCTTGCCTAATACTACGTGAACGTAATAGTTTCACGGCCACGCGAGCGAGGAGGAGTGATGGGTAGCTTCCAGCTGGGGCTCGAGCCGTGGTCGGATGTCGATGGGTGAGCAGGTGAGACTGGCCGCGGTTGCTGGGGTGGACGATGCCGCGGATCGGGTTTGGGCGCTGGCGTTGGAGATCTTCGCCGATCCCGAGCTCAGTGGTGATGAGTATCGTGCCCGCGAGGCGTGTGTGCGGGTGCTCGAGGAGATCGGTTGCGCGGTCGCCGATGTCGCTGGTGTCGAGACCGGGTTCGTTGCCACGATCGAGGGCGCTCGTCCGGGGCCGACGGTTGGTTTGCTCGCGGAGTATGACGCGCTGCCGGGCGTCGGGCACGGGTGTGGGCACCATCTGATCGCCGGTTCCACGATCGCTGCCGCGTTGGGTCTGGCGGCGGTGTGCACTGAGCTTGATGGCCGCATCAAGGTGTTCGGCTGTCCCGCGGAAGAAACATTGACCGGTAAGCGGGACATGCTCGAGGCCGGCGCGTTCGACGGTGTCGACGCGGTGCTCAGTTTCCACGCCTCCGGCAGTTCCAGTGTGATGACCCGGAGCACGGGCAGCCGTGAGGTCACGTTTTCGTTCGTGGGCCGTCCTTCGCACGCGGCGACCGAACCGTGGGCGGGAGCTTCGGCGCTCGACGGTGTGCTGCTGGCCATGCAGAACGTCAACGCCCTGCGTCAGCTGGTTCGGGACGATGTCCGCATCCACGGGATCATCACCGCTGGTGGTGAGGCGCACAACGTGATTCCCGCGTTCGCCCAGTGCCGGTTCGGGGTCCGTTCCACGGATGTCGCGGAACTCGATCGTGTGGTCGGCCGGGTCATCGACTGTGCGCGGGCGGGCGCGCTGGCCAGTGACACCGAGCTTTCCGTGGAGTACGGCGGTCACGCGGACCCGATTCGCCCTGACCCACTGCTGACGGCGCTGCTGCGTGCGAATCTTGCGGCATTGGGTGAGCGGGTCACCGATTGGGATGCCAGTGCCTCGACCGATTTCGGCAATGTCAGCCAGATAGTTCCCGCCGGTTTGGTGTCGGTCGCGGCCTGGCCGGGCGGCACGCCGTTCCACAGTCATGAGGCCACGAAGCACGGTGACACCGGCATGGCCCGCGCGGCGATGCTGCAGGGCGCGCGGGCGATGGCGCTCACGGCGATCGACTACCTCCGGCACGTCAATGAGTCACCAACCAAGGAAGAGGTGCACGAGTGACTACGTTCGAACATCGCGGTCTGAAGGTCCCCGCGGGCAGCCGCGCCCACGGGGTACTCGGCGAGGTACCGCAGGCATCGGGCAGCGCCATCACGGTTCCTTACCTCGTCGTCAACGGAGCCGAGGATGGCCCGGTTTTCGTTGTCATCGCGGGCTCACACGGCAATGAGGTCGTGGGAACGGGAGCGGCGATCGAGTTCGCACGGTCCATCGATCCGCGTGAGTTGTCCGGAACGGTGATCGCGGTCCCGGCGGTCAATGTCCCTGCCGTGTCCGGAGGGGTGTACGTCAGCCCGATCGACGGCATCAACATGTCCGGCCCGCACTACTGGGATGCCGAGGAGGAGGGCTCCACGAGCCGTCGGCTCGGCGCCATCGTGGGCTCGGTGCTGGAGCGGGCGGAGTTCGTCGTCGATGTGCACGGCAATAACGAGCCCTGTGCGCCGATGTCGATGCTCTTCCTGGAGAACGCCCGCGACGCGGAGACTGCCGAGGTGGCGGTGCGAATGGCGGAGGCGTTCGGTGTCACGCCGGTCGATATGAGCGCGCCGACAGCGCATCCTGCTTGGCTCGGCCCCTCGGATGTGTACCCCGCGGCGACCGCGCTGGCGCGGGGGATCCCCGGTCTCATGGTCGAGCTCAACGGTGCCCGCACCCTCGTTGATGCCGGTCGGGGCGCGCAGGGGCTCACCGCGATCCTCACCGAAATCGGGATGCTCCCGGGCGTTGGCGAGCGGCACGCGGACGACGCGCGCATTCCCGGTGGTTTCGGCTATTGGGGCGCGCTGTCCGCGAGCGCGGCGGGTCTGGTCTGGGTGCGCCACCCGGCCGGGGTTCCTTTCCATACCGGTGATCTGCTGCTCGAGATCACCGACCTCTACGGCGAAGTGCTCGAGGAGATCCGGTCTCCGGTCGACGGGTTCTGTTGGTGGTATCCGGGTGCCTCGTATGGCCAATGCACGCACGCCATCCCGGCCGGTTCCACGGTGGCCCTGCTCGCGGAAAGGCGGTGACCGGCATGGGCGCGTATATTCCGGCTCCGCCGCGGCAGCGGATCATCGACCACATCATCGTGATGGCCACCCCCGAACAGGCGCTCGCAATCGCCGAGGGCCTGGAGAAGGCGGGTCTGCGGATGGCGAACGCGGTCGTCGAACCGGCTCTCGGTATCCAGTCGCGGATGATGCCACTCGGGGGAGGCGGTTTCATCGAGATCGCATGCGAGTTGTCTCCGGGGTCGTTCCCGCACGGGAACCCGTTCGAGAACAACACTCCCCGCATCGCCAACGTCAGCTACACCACCGCGGACGGTGCGGCCGATATGGCGTCCTGGGCCGAGCAGCCGGGCACCGAGAACGCGATGGCGCAGTGCGGGTCGTGGCGCCGCGAGGACGGCACCATGGGCTATTTCGTGGCGCTGTGGCCAACACCGCCCACCGGTGAGCTGTTCTTCGCGCTCCAGGAGCGCCGCTTGTTCCCGCTGCCGTTTCTCGATGAGGCCGACACCGCTCCGGAAATTCGTGCCGTGCGCGTCTACGGGGACGAGGCGGGACTCTGGGAGCGGCGCCATCGGGACCTGTTCGCTCTCCAAGAAGACGGCGATCGGCTCCGCGCGGGGAACGCGACCGTGGAGTTCGAGCAGATCGACGGTGTGCACACCCAGGTCGAGGTCACTATCGCCGTGCCCAATCCCGATGTCGAAGTTCCGCTGGACTCCGGCGCTTTCAAGTTCGTCTCCGATGCCGGCTGAGTGCCCGGCGATTAACCCGATCTATCCGGAAAGGCGGAACCCATGAGCTTCACCATTGCCGTCGATGTGGGCGGCACCTTCACCGACGTGGTGGCGACCGAGGGAACAGAGGTCTTCGCCGGTAAAGTGTCGTCCCGGCCGAACGACGAGGCGACCGCGGTGCTCAACGCTGTGGGGATCGTCGCCGAGCACTTCGGGCGCACTGCCGAGCAGACACTGGCCGGCACCGATCAGTTCATCCTCGGCACCACGGTGGTCACCAACGCGATGCTCGAGTACACCGGTGTTGCCACGGGGCTTATCACCACCAAGGGTTTCCGCGATGTCCTCGAGATCCGCCGGGGTTACAAGGAGAGCATTTTCGATCTGTCGCTGCCCGCGCCGCATCCGATCACCCGGCGCCGGTTCCGGAAAGGGGTCACCGAGCGGATCGACTACCGCGGCGAGATCGCGACCCCGCTCGACGAGGACGAGGTGCGCACCGCGGTCCGCGAACTCAAGGCAGCCGGGATCGAGTCCATCGCGGTGTGCCTGTTGTTCTCGTTCGTCAACGATGCCCACGAACGGCGGATAGCCGAGATCATCACCGAGGAACATCCGGATTGTTTCGTGACGCTCTCGTGCGAGGTGTTGCCGCAGATCCGCGAGTTCGAGCGGGTCAGCACCACCGTGGTCAACGCCTACACCAGCCCACTGCTCAAGCGTTACCTCAACCGTCTCGACGAGGGCCTGCGCGAGGCGGGCTTTCGCGGTGAGCTGGTCGTCATGCAGTCCAATGGCGGCATCATGGACGTCGCCTACTCGGCCCAGCACGGTGTCGACGCCGTGCTGTCCGGCCCGGCCGGTGGTGTGATCGCCGCGGTCGCGCTTGGTGAACGGTCCGGCTACCGCAACATCATCACCGGTGATATGGGCGGTACGAGCTACGACGTGTGCCTGATCCACGACGGGAAACCCGAAGTCGGTGTCGAGAACTGGATCAGCCGCTATCGGGTCGCCGTGCCGCTGATCGACATTCACACCATCGGCTCGGGTGGTGGTTCGATCGCCTGGGTGGACGAGGGCGGCGCGCTTCGTGTCGGCCCGGAGAGCGCGGGCGCGAATCCGGGACCGGCCTGCTACGGCCGGGGCGGCACCCGCCCTACGGTCACCGACGCCAACCTGCTGCTCGGTTTCATGGACCCGGACCGGTTCATGGGCGGCCAGCTGAGCCTCGACCGGGCGGCGGCCGAACGGGCTTTCGAGGAGCATGTGGCCCAGCCGATGGGCATCTCGGTCACCGAGGCGGCCGTGGGTGTGTTCCGGATCGCCAACAGCGATATGGCCAACGCCCTGCGGTTCGTGTCGGTGACCCGCGGCCGCGATCCCCGCGACTACGCACTGATG
Organism: Sciscionella sediminilitoris; assembly: GCF_000737195.2. Lineage (GTDB taxonomy): Bacteria > Actinomycetota > Actinomycetes > Mycobacteriales > Pseudonocardiaceae > Sciscionella > Sciscionella sediminilitoris. The sequence continues at coordinate 163,362 of NZ_JALM01000020.1, read as the reverse complement.
GCTTTCGGTGGTGCCGGGGCCATCCACGCCGGTGTGCAGGCGGTCGACCTGGGCATCAAAACCGTTCTGGTTCCCCGCAAAGCCGCCGTGCTCAGCGCATTCGGCGGTCTGGTCGCCGATTTCAAGGTCTCGCGTATCAAGTCCTACGTGCGCGCCGCCGAGGCGGTCCGGCCCGAGGAACTGACCGAGGTGTTCGACACGGTGCACGCCGAGGCGCAGGAATTGCTGCCGACCGCGGAGACCACGCACCTCGAGCGATACCTCGACGTCCGCTACGAGGGGCAGACGCGGGAGGTGATCGTCCCGTTGCGCACCCGCACCCGCCGCATCTCCGAGGTCAGCCTCGCCAGGGCGATCAACGAGTTCCACGAACTGCACGACCAGCTCTACGGGCACAAGCGGCCCGACCAGCCGGTACAGATCGTGTCCGCACGCCTCGATCTGACCGGGCTGCGCGGCATGGGCGATGTCACGCCACCGCACAAGTTCGTCGACGAGGACGCCTCGGCGGCGAAGGTCGGCACCCGAGAGGTGTACATCGAGGGCCGTGGCGGTTTCGTGCCGACACCGATCTTCGACGGCGCCGGTATAGAACCGGGCCACGTGATCCCGGGTCCGGCCGTGATCCACGAGCCGGGAACCACCATCGTCGTCGCGGACGGGCAGGAAGCCATGCTCGACCAGTACGAGACCTACGTGATCGAGGTTGTCCGGTGACGGGGCATGCGTCCGACGCCGACCGGCGGGACACGATCGCGCTCGAGATCCTGCGGACCCGCCTGATGGCGTGTGCCGAGGAACTGGCGGCGGTTCTGGCCCGCTCCGCGCCCACCGTCGAGGTGAGCCAGGCACGCGAGTTCACCGTGGCGATCTGTGACGCCTCAGGGCAGGTCGTCGCGCTCGACAACGCCCTGGAGCTGGCCTCGATCCAGGCGACCGTGTCCCACGCCATCGGCTACTTCGAATTCGACATCAGCGAAGGCGATGTCGTCCTGACCAACGACCCGTTCACCGGAGGAACGCGGGTCCAGGACATCACGCTCGTGGCGCCGCACATCGTGGACAGCGAGGTCCTGGGACTCATCGCGGTCCGCACACGGATCCGTGACATCGGCGGCCAGATCGGCGGCAACATCAACCCCGAGGCGACCGAGTTGCTGGCCGAAGGCGTCCCCGTCACCCCGGTCAAGATCCAGCGCCTCGGGCGACCGGTTCGGGACGTCGTCGCGGCCTTCCTGCTCAACGGCCGCCGTCCCGGGGAGACCCACCGAACCGTCACCGCAGCCATGGCCGTGCTCGAGATGGGCATCGGGCGCTGCGCGGAACTGGTCGCCGGCCACGGCGTCGAGCTGGTCCGCCGCTCCTTCCGCTACGCCCAGGACTACAGCGAACAGATCGCCCGCACCCTGATCCGGGGATGGCGGGCCGGACGCTACGCGGGCCAGCACGAACTCGACCTGGCCGACGGTGACTCGCCGGTCGTCATCCGGCTCGACGCCGAAATCACCGACAGCGCGGTGATCCTGGACTTCTCGGCATCCGATGCGCAAAGCGGCCAGTTCATCAACAGCCCCGCGAGTGTCACAGCCTCGTGCGCCATGCAAGCCATTCTCGTATCCCTGGGCGGGACCCTCCCGCCCAACGGCGGACTGCTGCGCGTCGTCGAGGTGCGCACCCGCCCTGGCACCATCGTCGACCCGGTGCGGCCCGCTGCCGTCGGCTGGGGTGCCCACCACCCCGGAAGTGAGGTGACCGACGTGGTCACCGCGACGCTGCGATCGGCACTTCCGCACCCCGCGCCCGCGCTCTCGGTTCCTCGACCGGCCGTTTTCTACCGGCCGAGCGGAGACCGAAGCGTCCAAATCGACCTCGGACGATGGGCGATCGGCGGCGCGAGTGCCACCACCGAAACGGACGGCTGGGGCCGACCAGCACTCGCCGCGAGAGGCGAGTTGCCCTCGATCGAGCAATGGGAAAGCGAGCAGCACCCGGGCATCGAGCGATTCGAGTACGCCGAAGACAGCGCGGGGTCAGGCGCCCACGCCGGTGCGCCCGCCGTCGAGGCAACGTTCGCGCTACCAGCCGGCCTGCTGTTCACTCTCTGGTCGCGATCGATGCACACACCCACCGCGGGCACCGACGGCGGCACACCGGGCAACCCGGGCAGTGTCGAGTTCGAGACCCCGGACGGCTGGCAGCAGGCCCCGCTCGTGGCCGCCGAAGCTCCCATCCCGGCCACCCGGCTGCGGATACGACTCAGCGGCGGCGGCGGGCAGGGCGATCCGCGAGCCCGGGAACACTCCGCCGTACTGGCCGACGTCGACGACGGGCTCATCTCGTCCACGACCGCGACCGAGGTCTACCGACTGGAAGGACGTGCCAGCGATGGCTGACCCCATCACCGCCGAGATCATCCGCAATCACCTGGACACCATCGCCGAGCAGATCTTCGAGACGATCTGCCGCTCCTCACCGAACTCCGTGGTCAACGAAACAAAAGACTGCGGCGCGGGAATCTACAGCTACGACGGCAGCACCTCGAAAATGGTGTCACGCGCGGGCATCATCGCGCACTCCTTCGCCGGTCTTTCCTCATCCCAGACCGTCCTCGACTTCTTCCGCGGCGACCTCCACCCCGGAGACGCCCTCCTCGTCGCCGACTCCTACCACGGCGGCAGCCACCTCGGCTGCTGGAACGTCGTAGTCCCGGTCTTCTTCGACGGTAAACCCCGCTTCCTCACCGGCGGCCGGCTCCACGTCCTCGACCAAGGCGGGCCGATGGCCGGCGCGGTCAACCCCCAGTGCCGGGAAATCTGGCACGAAGGATTCCGGATCCCGCCGATGAAGCTCTACGAGAAGGGCGCACGACGCCGCGAACTCTGGGACTGGCTGATGGCCAACAACCGCCTACCCGACATCACCGAGGCCGACGTCGAAACCATGATCGGCGCCTGCCGGGTCGGTGAAAACCAGATCACCGAACTCGTCGAGCGCCACGGCCTCGAACAAGTCGAAGACAGCCTCGAATGGATCTTCGGCTACTCCGAACGGAAATTCCGAGACCAAGTCAGCGCCTGGCCCGACGGCACCTATCACGGCCGCTTCACGGTCGACTCCGACTACGCCGACCACACCGACATCGACATCCGAGTCGCGGTCACCATCGACGACGACCACATGATCGTCGATTTCGAGGGCACCGACCCGCAAACCGACGGACTGGTCAACTCCGTACCCGCCAACACCATCGCCTACGTGTCGATCGCCCTGTCCGCCCTCTGCCCCCAGATCCCGGTCAACTCCGGATTCTACGAACCCGTGGAAATCAAGATGCCCGAAGGCACCATCGTCAACGCCGTCTCACCGGCCGCGACCGTGCTCGGAACGATCGTCTGCGGGGGCCAGATCGGGCAAGCGGTGATGAAAGCATTCGAGCAATTCGTCCCCCAACGCGTCGCCAACGTGTCCATCGACATCGCCAACAACTACTGCTTCGGAACCGACGACCGCGAAGACCGATTCCTCGTAGCATCCAGCAGCAACCCCAGGCAATTCTTCTTCTGGGACATGTCACCAGTCGCGATGTCGAGCAGCGCGGCCTACGGCCAAGACGGCTGGGGCGCATGGGCGACCCCGTTCAGCGTGTCACGCCCAGCCAACAACGAATTCACCGAAGTCCAGTTCCCCACCATTTACCACCAAGGCGAATACGCGATCGACAGCGCCGCCCCCGGACAATGGCGCGGAAGTCCCGCCTACATCATGCGCCGCACCGACCGCGGAGCCAGCAGCACCTTCGCCACATTCAATTCCCAGTCCCTGATCCACCCCCTGCCCGGATACGCCGGTGGCTACGAAGGAACCGGCAACTTCTGCATCATCGGTGAAAACGCCGACGAGGCCATCTGCGGCGAACACATGGTCGCCCAAACCTACGACCCATCCCAAGTGATCTTCTCCCACAGCGGCGGCGGAGGAGGCTGGGGCGACCCACTCGATCGCGACACCGAAGCCGTACTCGACGACGTCCTCGACGAACTCGTCTCCCTCGAAGGAGCCCGCCACGACTACGGCGTCGTCATAGACCCCACCACGTGGACCATCGACCGGGAAGCAACTGAACACGAACGCGCCCGGCAACGCGCGGAACCCTCCCGAACACGCCGCGGACTCGGCCGCGAAAAAGCAATCCAGCGCGCACACATCCGACACCGGATCCGATGAACACGCGCCGAACCCACAACCCACTCCGCGCTCGTACACCATTCGCGCCACGGCGAGAACACCGTCCAGGACGCAAACCAGCAGCCAGAACACCCTGCCCCAATCCGATGTCGAGGTGCCGTGCGCCGAGGCTGAGCAGCCGATCGACTGTGCCAGCCCCGTGCGAGTGGCCTGATCAGCAGAGTGAGAGGCCTGCGACGGTCGGCTCGGCGCCGATGAACTTCGCGTTCGCATCGGTGCCCGGCGGCAGAGTGAAGCAGCTGCTGTCCGGGGCGCGGTTGACGTTGACGACCACGCGGTATTCCTCGGCGCAGGCGTTGTGCAGGTAAACGAACAAGGTGGTGCCCGCGGTGCCGCCTTCTGACTGCACCTGCACACAGGTCGGCGCAGGGATCTTCGCCCCGGCCGACTCGGCAGGTGCGGCCGATGCGGCGGGCGCGGCGGATACGGTGCCCAGCACGGCAATTGCGGCACCGGTGAGGGCGATGTTCCTAGCCAGCATGACGTTCCTCCTTGTCGATGCAACGGTCGCCGGGAGGCTACGTCTGCGCCCCGGGGAGGGGTCCCATGTTGGTGAGGCAATATCCGAAATCGTCTTCACGGCGAGCAGCGACCTCAGGCGTGCGGGACGGCGGCGTCGATCAGGGCATCGCGAGGGTGCCCAGCATGAGCATGATCGGTGCACAACCAGACAATCGGATCAGGATCGAACGCGGTCGGATTCTCGAGACGAGATGCCCGAGGTAGCCGCCGCAAGGATGTGTGCCGTGTAGGGGTTGAGCTCGATCGGTTCGTCGTCGACGATCGCGGCGGCGATGTCGCGCACCTCGTTCGCCGAACGTTTCCGCGCAGTGGCGGGCGTCCCGCCACTGACCTACCTCACCCGCTGGCGGATGTTGCTGGCGCAGCGGGCACTTCGCGACGGCGACGCGGGCGTCGGATCGCTGGCCTTCACCCTGGGGTACGCATCCGGGGGCGCGTTCAGCACCGCTTTCAAACGCGAAACAGGAGAATCTCCGCTGAACTACCGACGGCGTATCAGCCACAACCTCGCGAACCGATAGCCGTCACCACCGCACCATGCCGTCATAACCATTCCCGCTGACCGGATTCGCAAGTTCGCGATCACTTTCCCCGGATGCCTGGCCCGACTACCGGCCAAGGCCGCAAGGCCAGATCCACACCGGGACGAACATCGACAACGCCTCCTATCCAGTCAGCGTCTGCGCCGAAGTGTCCGCCGTCAGTGCCGCCGTGACCCAGGGGGCGAAGCAAATCGAGACGGTCGCGGTGGTCGGCGATGCGGACAGTGTTTCACCGTGCGGACAATGCCGTCAGTTGCTCAGCGAATTCGCCCCCCACCACCACGGTGGTGTACCGCTGGCAAGGAGAAACGATCAGTGTCCCGCTCACCGCGCTGCTTCCGCACAGCTTCGAACTTCGCTGATATCCGCTCGCTCCGGCAGGAAACTCCGGCGAACAGTGATCCGGCCCAGCGGCACGCGCCATCCGCCAAGCGGGCAGGCCGTGGCGGGTTTCCAGGCCGCTGCCGGGTGGGCAGGGGTGGTTTCGTCCAGAGGCATTCACCGATCCTGTCGATACGGGGCTGATGCCATGTGGGCGGCGGATTCGAAGTCCGCTACGGCGAGGAGGTCGGCGTGTATGGGCAGGATGGAGCGCATCAGTATGTCGTGCCGGTGGGGATCGCTGTCGGCGCACGCGTCTTCGAGCAGCAATAGGCGGTAGTCGCGGTCGGCGGCGTCGCGGATCGTCGACAGGACCACGCCGCTGGTGATCGTGCCGCCGAGGACGAGGGTGTCGATTCCCTTTTCTCGCAGCAGTGAATCCAGGCCGGTGGTGCTGAAGGCGCTGACGCGGGTCTTGGTGACCGTGCACGCCGATCCTTCGGTGCGCAGCAGGGGATGGATGGCCGTCTCCGGTGTGTCCTCGGCCAGACGGCCGGCCTTGGCCAGTGGCGCGAAGGTCTTGTTGTGGTCGGGAACGGCAGCGTGCTCCTCGGGGGTGAAGGCGACGCGTACCTGTATTTCCTGGATGCCTGCCTTGAGCGCGGCTTGCTGTGCTCGCCGTGCCTGTTCCAGGAGTCGCCGCGATCCCGGGATGCCATCCAGGATGGCGGGCTGGAGGTCCATGAGCAGCAATGCGGTGCGATGCGGGACGAGATCGGGGGGCTTGCTTGGCAACGGAGTCCTTCTCCTCGGATTTAGTACAGCGCTGAATAATCCTGTACTGTAGTAGCTATGGCGAAGGAAGTGGAACTCGACTGGCTTTCCCCGGAGGAGTTGCGGGTCTGGCGCGCGTTCAACCGAGCGCATCAGGCGATCAGTGCCCGACTCGATGAGGATGCCGCTCGGGAGATCGGATTACCGCGCACGTATCTGGACATCTTGTTCCGCCTGCACCGTGCTCCCGGGCATGCCCTGCGGATGACCCGTCTGGCCGAGATCACGCATTCGAAGGCGAGCCGGATCACGCACGCGGTCGGCCAGTTGGAGCAGGAGGGCCTGGTGCGCCGGGAGGTGCCCGAAGGGGATCGGCGCGGCTGGCTGGCGGTACTCACCGAGGAGGGCGAGCGGCGACTGGCCGAGGCGGCGCCACGCTATGCGAGCAGTATCCGCGAGCACTACCTGCAGGTTCTCTCCGAACGAATGCGCGAGCAGATCACCACCATCGGCGAGACGTTGCTGGCCCGGCTCGATCCGGAGCTGCTGCCCGGCGCTGGAGAGAAGGAGGACGAGCGGGATTGATGGCGACCTCCGGGCGCACCAGGCGCGGCTTCGAAGGGCGGGACTCCGAGGGAGCGCACCTGTGGCAGGTACAGATCCTCGCCGGGCTCGGTGGTTTCCTGGCAGCGATCAACAACGCGATCATGGCCGTGGCGCTGCCGACAGTCGCCGAGCATTTCCACGCCTCTGCCGGTGCGGCTTCGTGGATCGTGCTGTCGTACATGCTGGTGACCACGGTGCTGGTGTTCGTGTTCGGGCGGGTGGCCGACATGCTCGGCCGCCGCCGCATGTTCCTCGGTGGTCTGGCGATCCTGGCGGCGGGCGGTCTGCTGGCCGGGTTGGCGCCCACCGTGACCGTATTGATCTGCTGTCTCTGCGTGGAGGGTGTGGGCGCCGCGGCGCTGCTGTGCAACATCACCGCGCTGATCACCGACGCGTTCCCGCCCGCTCGACTGGCGAACGCATTGGGTATCAACGCCACGATCGCCGCGCTGGCGCAGGTTCTCGGCCCGGTTCTCGGGGGCGTGCTGACCACAGGACTCGGATGGCGGGCCGTGTTCTGGTTCAACGTGCCGATCGCGCTGATCGGCCTGGTCTGGGGCCGGTTGAGGCTGCGACCCACTCCGGCGCAGGCGCGCGGGGAATCCTTCGACTTTCCCGGCGCGATCCTGTCCATGCTCGGGATCGGTGGGCTCATCCTGGCGCTCTCCGAAGGCGGAACCGTCGGCTGGACCAGCCTCCCGGTGCTGATCGGTCTGGCCCTGTTCGTGCTCTGCCTGCCGGCGTTCCTTGTTCTGCAGTCCCGGCGACGCCACCCCCTGCTCGATCTGTCGCTGTTCACCGACCGCGCGCGCAGTTTGGCCTATCTGTCCCTGTTTCTGATGGCGATGGCCTACTACGCCGTGGTTCTGCTGATGTCGCTGTACTTGCAGGCAGTGGCTGGGAAGTCCGCCGACGAGGCCGGGTTCCACGTGCTCTATGTCGCCGTCGGCATGGCGGTCGCCTCGCCCGTGGCCGGACGCCTGCGCGCCCGGTTCAGTACCCGCGCACTGGCCAGCACCGGACTGGGCGCCACCGCGGCCGGATTGTTCGCCCTTGCCCTGCTGATCGAACCGCGAATCGGTGAGTTGTGGCTCGGTACGTGCCTGCTGGTGATCGGTGCGGGAGTGGGGCTGTTCATGACCCCCAACACCAGCTCCGTCATGAGCTCGGTCAACCCCGAGCGCCGCGGCATCGCCAACGGCGTACGGCAGACCGTGCAGAACGCAGGATGGACCCTGTCCACCGCACTGTCGCTGATGATCGTGACCATGAGCCTGCCCGGCCCACTCAAACACGCCGCCTACGCAGGCACCGTCGGCACGCTCGACCCGCGCACCCTGGACGGACTCACCACCGGTTACCACTGGGCGTTGCTCATCCTCGGCACGATCTGCATCCTCGGCCTGATCGCCTCACTGGCCCGCACCCGAGACCAGGAAAGCACCTGAAGCACGAACAGCGGAAGCTCGCCGACTCGAAACGGTCGAGCAGTCACGGAATGACGTGAGCAGAGGTCGGCCTTCCGGCTGGAGAGCCTCGCCCTCGCCCGACCGCGTCACGCCGAATGTTTGAGGTGTGTGAGCATCGCGGCACCGAACTTTTTCGCGAGGGCGCAGGGTTTGCTCCTGTTCGGGCCGGCGCCGATCGCGGGGATGATCGATACGGCCAGGTGGTCGGTGACACCGAGCCAGAGGGTGCAGGTGCCGGATGGGCGGCCGTCCTGGGTGTCGGCGAAGACCGCGGGGTAGCCGTCGACGGTGGTCGGTTCGAAGTAGGCCTGGCGTTCCTTCTGGTCGTAGATATCGCTGATGCCGCCGGTGTTCGGCGGTACCGGGGCCATGCCGATGGAGTTCTGGCCGTTGTCGGACGAGCGCCATTGGCAGGCGGTGAGTTGCCGTGTCGTCTTTTCACCGGGTGGGATCAGTCCGAAATCGGTGGCTTCCGCGTTGGTGAGGACCGTGCACGGGTTGTCGAGCAGTTCTCGGGTGGGCAGCGGGACGGGGACCCTCGGGCCGGATCCGCTGCCGGCCGCGCTGGAACTCGCCGGGGCCGAAGACGGCGCGGCGCTGTTCGTACTGCTGCTGCAGGAGGTCAGTAGTCCGAGAACGGCAACGGCAGCGGCGATTCGGACAGTGTGGCGCGGCATGAGCAGCTCAACCCTTCGGACAGCGGTGGCGTCGCGTGCTGGCTGCTCGACGACGATGATCGAACCCTTCACGGGCTGCAACGCGACAACGGCGTTGATCACGACCCAGACCATACCCCTGACGCAGCCACAGTGGTGTCCGCCAGGTCATCTTCCAATCTGCACTGGAGACCTCGTGTATCGAGGAGCTGCCCGGCACAGGTTGACCCTGGCAGGGCGGTAGTCCGTGGTTTGCCCCGTGCATACCGACTTTGACCGGCGCTCGGTGGTGCTGGAGGTCGGGAAGCCGTAGTCTTTGCCGATGGTTCGGGGAGAGGACATGACATTCCGGCCGCCGTTGGTCCTGCGGATCACGGGCTGGGTGGTGGCTGTGGGTGGGCTTTTCTTCCTGATCGCCGGTGTTCTGTTTCTCTCGGGTGGTGTGCGGGGCGGCCGAGTGGGGCACGGCGACGCGGTCTTGATGGCTGCCACCGGTGGGGTGTTGACGGTTGTCGGTCTTTTCATCGCGCTCCGGAGTTCGGTCGTGCTGCATCTCGGGGCTACGTCGTTGTGGTATCGCAAGTTCTTGTTCGTGCGCGGCTCGATGACCTACGCCGGAATCGCGGACATCACGCTGATGCCGGGCCCGGCGCGCAGTGTGCGTATCCGGGATCGGGACGGCCATACGGTCGCGATCAACGCTTTCTCGGTGAACTGGGATCCGATCCGGACCTGGGCCGTGGATCACGGTCGCACGGACATCGTCGAGAGCCTGAGCTAGGGGAACATTGTCCCCTGACTCAGAACAAGTGGCCGCGTTGCTGTTGTGCGAACAGCAGTCGTCGTGGCTCCCGAACCGCCGCGGTAGTCCTTCTCGGCTACGGCTGACCGGTGGGACTCACGGTGACTTCGGAGCTGTAGCGGGGTGTGCCATCGGGGTTGTCGCCGAGGTAGAAGTGCGTGCTCATCGTGGTAGCGGCCGGGTCCAGAATGGTGCGCCACAATGTCCTGATCGGATAGTCGATGGCGTTCTCCGCGGTGAATCGTACGGTGTCCATCGCCGCGCGGAGCCGGTCTCCGGTGATTTCTCCGGTGGTCGTGTTCTTGGCGAGCTCTTGGTATCGCCGGTAGGTGGCCATGGTTTCCGTGTTGTCCGCGGGTAGCCGATCGGGCTCGGGGTGCTCGTGGAGTGGATGATTGGTGACGCACAGCGTGCTGCCGCTGGGTTCGAGGATGTGTTCCACTCCGCCTCGGCCACGTTCCCAGACGAAGGCGTCGCCGTGCGCGTCGGCGATCAGGTAGTGCAGTGGGACTCCGAGGTCGTATTGTTTCGCGCCGAGCAGTGCCTGTTTGGCCTCGTCGCTCGTGCGGCAGGTGTCCAGCAGGAACCGGGGCAGTTGTGCGCTGCTCAGCCCGACCTGCGGCTCGGCATCCACCGGTGCGGTGGCGGTGGCCGCGTCGGCGATCAGCAGCACGACCGTGAGGCCGTGTTCGTTGATGCCGTCCATGCAGCCGTCCAGCTCGTTCATGGTCAGCACGGTGGTCGCGGGTCCGTCATCGGGGCGGCTGGTGATCAGGTATGGCGCGGAGGCCATCGGGGGTTTGTCCGAATGCACTGGTTCGCCGGTGAGCATTCCGAACAGTTCGGTGGCGCTGGCGGTGAAGAAGTCGTAGTTGCGGCCGAGCAGGCCGTGCCCGCCGACCGTGCTCGACGGCAGGCAGTAGCTCGCCGAACACGCCGAACCCGTTGGCACACTGGAAAGCCCGTCGACGTGCACCAGGTCGGCATCCGGATCGATACCGAGTGCTTCGGCTGTTCCGCGCATCCTGGCGTGGTGCTGTGGCCATTCTCGTTCGAACCAGCGTCTGCGGGCCCGCGCCAGCCAGGTGGTCGCCGGCCGCGGCCGCCAATCGTGTTCGGTCAGTGCCGCGGTGGCCACGGCATGACCGATCGAGGTCTGGCTGCCGGTCGCGATCAGCTCGCGCACCGTCATGAACTCGCCGGGCCCGCCGGCGATGATTCGGGATGTCATGCTCGCTCCTTATTTCGGTGTCCGCCACATCGGCCAGATCCGCGGGCCGGAAGGCAAGGTGATGGGTTCGCCGTGGTCGACGAATCCGTGCCGCAGGTACAGTGACCGGTTCCGCGCCGAGCTCGCCTCCAGATAGGCGGGTACGCGTTCGGTGTCCGCCTTGGTCAGCCGATCGGTGAGCAGCCCGCCGCCGATCCCGGTGCCGCGCACGGTGGCGGCCACCCCGAGAAACGGCAGATACAGGTGTTCCCAGCCGATCGGGTGCCGGGGCTCGGTGTATTCGATGAGGGTGGCCAGTTGCGCCAGATGCGGGTATTCGGCGATGTCGATGGGTTCACCGGTGAACGGGGATTCCCCGATGGCAAGCGGTAGCCATACCGCGACGGCGTCACCTTCGGCCGAGAACGTCAGTGCACCTTTCCCGGCGGAGGCTTCCACGAGCGGGCGGAACATCGACGCCAGCATTCGCTGCCGCCCCATCGGTTCCGGAAACAACCATTCGGCAACCGGGTCGTGTGTGAAGGAATCCCTCAGAATTCGAACGCTCGCCTCGATATCGCCCATGGGTTCAACATATCGGACCAGTCGCCGTTGTCCAGGAGATCCGCGGATTACGGGTGCAGGCCGGAGAAGTGAGGTAGGGGAAACCTCAGCGAATCAACGGTCGCGACCGCTCCATATCACTCCAGGTAGAAGTTCGGTAACCACAACGTGCCGATCAACGAGGGGTGTGGGTTTTTCATGTGGAGAATTTGACTTTCCAAATCGCTGCGTCGGCCGAGTTCGTTTTCTGATTCCCGGAGGATCTCGTCCGCGTTCAGTTCGTCGCGATCCGGGTCTTCGCCGGAGTGAACGGTCAGCCGCATCACGGTCCTGCTCGCGAGGTCCAGAACGTGAAGGTTCCGGCCGGTTTTCGCCACCGATTCTATCAGGCCGATATCTTTGCGCTTGAAAGCGATTCGCAATGGGATCGAGTCGATATGCCAGAGACAGATATCGATCCGCGGGATGCTTGTGGAAGGGTTCATCGCCGGTTGCAGCTGCCTGGCCGCGGCTTGGAGTTCACCGGCCTTGCGCAGAGCCAGATCCCAGTCGCCATCGCGGTAGGTGGTTATCAGCTCGGCCGTGCGCTCCTCGATGGCGGCTATTCGGGTCCGGAGCGCCGTCCGCTTCCCCTTTTTCCCGAACATGATGACTCCCTCTTCGGTCATGCTTCAGTTCTCGCACATCGCGGATGACGGTATCCGTGCCGTTCGGGAGGGGTCCCGAACGGCACGGAGGTCAGCAGAGATTGCGGGGATGCTGGCCGCTGGGTTGCCGAGTGTTCCGTGCGGCGCTCAGCTTTGTCGGTGCGGAGACCGGAGTGTTTCCTCCTGGGCGACGCGTTCGTCGGTGAGTCGCCGGAGGAATTCCGCTGTGCCGTACCGGATCCGTCCGGTGGTGGTGCGCGGGTCGTATCCCAGCTCGCGGGTCAGTGCTTCATGGCGGGCTTGCAGTGTGGAGTGGTGCATTCCGAGTTCGGTGGCCGCGGAGCGGATGCTGTCGGTTTCCACGAGTGTGCGCAGTATGTGTGCCGAGCGGGTGTCCAGGCGCATGAGGTTACGGATGTCGTCGTGGGGTTCCTGGGGGTCGTGTGCTCGAGCGAGCATCAGGAGGGTGCCCAGCTCGCTCGCATCCAGGACGGGCATGCCGGGTTCGGTGAGTTGGAATGCGATCATCGCCGCCTCCCACGATCGGGGTGCCTGGTCGGCGCGTACCCAGGTTCCCAGGCCCGCTGGGGTCGATGGCGGCTCGGTGCTCGTCTTGCCCAGGGTGGCCCGCAGTATTCCGTGGTGGGTCGGTACCGCCGTTGAGGGCGTGTCGCTGAGGCAGGTGTTGGGTTTCGTCGCGATGATCCGGATACGCGAGCTGGGGGTGATACTCAGTTTGGCCAGGGCTGTTGTGCGTTCTTCGAGGGTGCGTGCGGGGTCGATGGCGGTTTCGAGTGCGCCGACCGGGTCGTAGCGGGTCTCGAGCAGATCGAGTGCCACGGCGAGGCGTTCCACGATGATTTCGTCGTTGGCGTGGGGTTCGCCGGTGCGCTCGAGCCACACCGAGCCCGTGGAGCATTCACGGTGTGGTGCGTGCGGATGGTCCGTGGCCTCCGGGGGTGTCGTGTCCTCGGGGCCGCGGCGGCTGACGCGCCCGTGCCGTTGCGCACCGGCTACTACTCCGGAGAGCGCGGCCGCCCCGCGAAGCAACCCGTCGACTCCTGCCCCGGCGGTGACGAGTGTGTCGAAGTAGCCGACGACCTTCAGTGGTTCGCTCACCTTGGGATCAAGAGAGTCAAAACCTCCGACAAGTTCCCGCATGTGCTCTCCCTCGCGTGTCCGGAACAGCCTACCTTCCGTTTCCGGCAGTGGGCGCTGTGTCGAGGGAGCGGGCTATCCGCCTGTTCCGAGTGGTGATCGCGGTCAGGGTCGGCGGGATCTGGTCGGCGAGTTCGGTGAGTACGGCCTCCGGTTCGGGGTCGAAGGGAGGACGGGGGATGTTCGGGGGCATTGGGGCTCCTTCAGCGGAGGGTCAGCAGGGTCTTTCCGCCGAGGCCGCGGCGCAGCGAGTGCAGGGCATCGACAAGCCCGTCCAGTGGGAGTTCTTGCACCCAGCCGGTGGTGTCGTAGTACCCGTCGGCCATGGCCTTGATGACCGCGTCGAATTCCTCGGGGCGGTAGCCGACCGAACCCACGATCCCGGTCTCGCCCATCATGAGCTGGGTCGGCTGGAAGTCCATCGGGTGCTCGTGCAGCGCGGTGATCACCAGACGTCCGCCGGGGGCCAGGCTCGTCACGGCAGTGGTGATCGCCGGTCCAGCGCCCGCGGCGTCGATTGCGGCGTCCACTCCGTCCCCATCGGTGAGCGAGGCTACGGCCTTCGCCAGTTCCCCGTCGTTGCCCGGATCCACGACGTGCGCCCCGAGGGCGGCCAGGATCTCGCGGCGGTCGGCGCTCGGCTCGGACACGAGCACCTTCTCCACTCCGCGGGCCTTGAACGCGAACCAGGCACCGATACCGATCGGTCCCGCTCCCGCCACGAGCGCGCTGCCGCCGGGGTCCACGCCGCTGCGCGCGACGGCGTGCCAGCCGACGGCCATGGGTTCGACGAGCGCCCCCATGCGCAGGTCCACCCCGTCGGGCAGGACGTGCGCTTGCGATGCCGCGCACACGGTGAACTCCGCGAGGCCACCGCCCTCGACATTCGCACCGAGCGAACCCATCAGCGGGCACGAGAAGGGCAGCCCCCGGACACAGGCCGCGCACTTGCCGCAGGACAGTGCCAGCGGGAACACGGCACAACGGTCACCGAGCCGCACGTCCGTCACACCCTCACCGAGCTCGACAACGGTGCCGCCGAACTCGTGACCGAGGACCTGGGGCAGCGTGGCGCCGGTCAACGGGTGTGGTTCGTCCAGGGAGAACGGCAGCGACTCGGGGTAGAAGTAGAAATGCAGATCGGAACCGCAGATACCGGCATAGGCGTTGCGCAACTTCACTTGTCCCGGACCAGGACTCGGTTCCGGCACCTCCTCGATGCGGAGATCCTCCTTGCCGTGGAACCGTGCTGCCTTCATTCTTCGACTTCCTTTCCGTGGCTGAACGTGCGCGACCCGCCGTTTCCGGGCGGCGATCGCGGCCCGGACCAGACCCCAGGACAGTCCTCGATCGGATAGGGATCCGGGAACTCGGGCCATGATCCGGCGGGTGACAACGGTCGTGGCACCGCCGTGCTCGGCAGATCCCGGCATTCTCGCCCGCCATTCGCGCGCCCCCCGAAAACCGCGGAATGCGCGAACGGCGGGGCGATGCCTGCTCATCCGCCGCGATCGGCGGTGTCCTCAGCCGATCCCGGCAACGGACGGTAGTGCCGAGTCCGCCGCGAACCTGAACGGCGGCACCGACCGAAGGAGTCAACGATGACCTGGCCAGTAGGAGAAGCAGCGTTCGTCACCGGTGCGGCATCGGGAATCGGCCTCGGTATCAGCCGGGCACTCGTCGCCGCGGGCGTGAAAGTGGCACTCGCCGACATCGACACGGCTCGGCTCACCGATATCGCCGAAGAACTCACCGATGCCGGGGGCACGGTGACGGCTGTTCAACTCGACGTGAGCGATGCCGACAGCTGGGCGACTGCGGCCGACCGGGCCGAGGATCAGCTCGGGCCGATCTCGATCCTGTGCAACAACGCGGGCGTCAACGGAGGCGGCCCGCTCGACCGGACATCACTCGCGGTGTGGCGCTGGGTGTTCTCGGTCAACATCGAGGGACAGTTCATCGGGGTCTCGACCTTCCTCCCGCGATTCAAACAGCACAGCGGACGGGCACACATCGTCAACACCGCCTCGATGGCCGGACTCGTACCGATGACCAACGTCGGCGCCTACACCTCCTCGAAATTCGCCAGCGTCGGATTCTCGATGGTGCTGCGCGAGGAACTTCGGGAAACCGATATCGCGGTGTCCCTGCTCGCACCGGGAACGGTAGCCACCCGCATCAACACCACCGCAGCGGAAGCCGAAGCGAAACTAGTCGGACAGCAGGTGAACACCGATGCTGTCGCCGCCAACGGCGCGCTGCTCGCCAAGGGCGCCGATCCGGACCGCGTGGGCGAACAGGTCCTCGAAGCCATGCGGCAACGCCAATTCCTGATCGTCACCCACCGCGACTTCGAACCACTAGTCGAACGGGTACACACCGAGATCGAACAAGCCTTCAGCGAATTCGACGGCCGGCACGGCCCCGACGCAGCAGCACGACTGCTGACCGAGGGCCAGAACCCGGTCTCGCACTGACACTCCGCGAGGCCCTCACAGATATTGACCATACGGTCCATATCTGACAGAGTTAAGGACTGTATGGTCCATAACTTGAAGGAGGGCGGCATGGCCGTCTTGGCGGGAAAGGTCGCCGTGGTCACCGGAGGTGGCATCGGCATCGGATTCGCGACGGCGCGCGCGTTCCGTGCGGAGGGGGCGAAGGTGTTCATCACCGGTCGCCGCAAGGAGGCACTGGACGCCGCGGTCGCCGAGCTCGGAGCGGACGTCACGGGTGTGGTCTGCGATGTCTCGGTGTCCTCGGAGCTCGACGCGCTCTACCAAACGGTGCGCGACCAGGCCGGTCGCATCGACGTACTGGTCGCCAATGCCGGGGTCGGTACCGTGGCTCCGCTCGGCGAGGCGACGGAGGAAGTGATCGACTCGATGCTCGCCACCAACGTCAAGGGAACGATATTCACCCTCCAGCAGGCGTTGCCGCTGCTGAGCGCCAACGCTTCGGTGATCCTCACGGGTTCGACCGCGACGACACGGCCCAATCAGGGACTCGAGGTCTACGGGGCATCGAAGGCCGCGATCCGCAACCTCGCCCGTGGCTGGGCGCACAGCTCGCGCACCCATGGCTTCCGGGTCAATGTGGTTTCCCCAGGCGCCACCCGCACCCCCGGTCTTCTCGATCTGGTCACTCCCGAGGCGCTCGAACAGGCCGAGGGGGAAGTTCCCCTTGGCCGGCTCGCCGAACCCGAGGAGATCGCCGCCGTGACGACGTTCCTCGCCTCGGACGCGTCGAGTTACGTCAACGGTGCCGAGTTCTTCGCCGATGGGGGTTCCGCGCAGGTGTGAGTGCTCTCGTCCGGCACTGGAGACCGGCTAGGCTCGGAGCCGGAGCCACTGCTCCGTGATCGTGAAGGAGGGAGCAGCGTGTCGGCGTCGGAATCCCGTTCGAGGGGCGAGCAGGTGGGGCTCACCAGGGAGGCGGTCGTCGCTGCCGCCGAGTCCGTCGCCGACCGGGCAGGTCTCGCCGATCTGTCGCTGCGCGCGGTCGCCACGGAGCTCGGGGTCAGTCCGACCGCGATCTACAACCACGTCCGGGATCGGGACGAGCTGGTCGATGCCGTCGCGGACGCGTTCGTGTCCCGGGAAGTACTCCAGCGGATCGAGGAGGGGATGGATCCACTGGAACGGGTTCGCCTCGTCGCCCGGCGGCTGCACCGGGCCGGTATCGAGCACCCCGGCCTGCTCACCGCGATCGTCGGCTATCTGCCGGAACAGTCCCCGTCCGCGCAGATGGACTGCGCCCAGCTGTTGCTCGCCGATCTGCGGGAGGCGGGGGCGACGCCCGAACGGGCCGTCGTGCTGTACCGGGCGCTGCTGACCTCCTGTGTCGGCGAGGCCGTCGCGCACGCGAACCATCACCGTCCCTGTGCCACCTCGATCGAGGATCGACTCGAGCGGCATCGGAGCTTCGAGCGATATGGCGTGCTCGGCGACTATCTGCGTGGTGCCGCGAAACCCGAGTGGGAGGCGAGCTTCGAGCAGCAGCTCGATCTGGTGCTGCGCGAGTTGGATCCCGATCAGCGCGGAAGGCGCTGACGTCCGAAAACCGCTTCACGACAGGGTTTGCAGCCAGTCCTCGAATTCGGGCGCCGAGCTCGGGAGCCCGGCCGAGAGCACTTCGCAACCGTTCGAGGTGACGACGAGGTCGTCTTCGATTCGCATCCCGATGCCGCGCAGGTGATCGGGGGCGAACTGGTCGTACGGCGAGAAGTAGAGTCCCGGCTCGATCGCCAGCACGTGCCCCTCCACCAGCGGCTGGTTGAAGTACTCGCCGAAGACGACGGTGCAGTCGTGCACGTCGATGCCGAGCATGTGACCGATGCTGTGCAGGCTCCAGCGCCGGGCGAGGACCTCCTCGGGAACATTCCCGAGGCTTCGGTTCGGCAGTACTCCGAGTGTCTTCAGGCCGTCGATGAGCACCGCCGCGGCGGTCTCGCTCAGCTCCTCGAAGGTCACTCCCGGGCGCACCGCCTCGAGCGTGGCCTGGTGTGCGGCGGAGATGATCGCATGGACCTCGCGCTGTACGGCGGAGAACTTCCCGGAGACGGGAAACACCCTGGCGACATCGGATCCGTAGCGTTCGGCGCCTTCGACGCCGGCATCGAGCAGCAGGATATCCCCGGGCTCGATCGTGTGGTCGTTGCGGAACCAGTGCAGAATCGTCGATCGTGCGCCTCCGCCGCACACCGGGGTGAAGGCCACACCGTGGCCGTGGGCATGGGCGGTCCGGGTGAACAGCCCCTCGACGAACGGTTCGCCGTATTCGAGCACCTCGGGCAGGCTCCGCGCGATGGTCCGGAAACCTGCCACGGTCGCCTGTGCCGTATCCCGTAGCCGGGCGATCTCGTAGTCGTCCTTGATGAGACGCCGGCGGGCGAGTTGCTTCTCGAGTTCCTGTCCGTCTTCCGGGACAAGGGAATCGACGAGCGGGTCGAGACCGCGGACCGTGCGGGCCGGTCCCGCTCCCCGCAGCACGGCATCCAGCTCACCGATCGGGCGCACCGCGAGGCCCAGGCGGGTTCCGAGCGCGGAAAGCGGTTCGGGCTGGCCATCGCAGATCGCGCCCCGGGCGGCGTCGAGATAGGCGAGCGGATGACCGAGCGCCGGCCGCTCGTCCACGAACAGGATCGCCTCTCCGGCACCGTCGATCACGAGGACCGAACCCGGGTCGGCCTCGCCCGCCAGCCACAGGAAATCCGTTGCGGGGCGGAAGGGATAGGTCAGATCACCGGTGCGCCAGGGAGCGCGCCCGTTGGGGATCACCAGCATGGTGCCGGCGAAGTCCGCCGCGATGGCGGCCCTGCGTCGCCGTCGCGGCGCGGCACCGGCCCACTCCGCGATCTCGGCGGCGGGTACCCGCCAGCCTTCGGTCATCGCCCGCACCAGTTCCAGCGGTGTGCGCCTGCCGGTCGCGGTCAGGAGATCCCGCAGCTCTTCGTCGGTCCAGCTCATACTCCGCACCTCCATATTAACGGTGTTAATATGGAGCATGGCCTCGATCGGCAGCACGAGTCAAGGCCGCTGTTTTCGCACCCGTTCGAGCATCACCACCCGAGGAGCGCACATGAGTTTCGACGTCGAGAAGGTCCGGGATGTCGCCGCGGCACAGCTGAACGGCGATCCGGAAGCCGGAGCCGGTCTGTGCGTCTACGTGGACGGCACCGCGGTGCTCGACGAGACCTGGGGGCTCGCGGATGCCGAAGCGGGCGCGCCGTACACCGCGCAGACACTGCAGATCATCCAGAGCATGGGGAAGGGCGTGATCGCAGCGGTCGCCGCGCTGCTGATCGGGAGGGGGCAACTCGATCCGGAAGCTCCGGTGGCCTCGTACTGGCCCGGGTTCGGGACCGCGGACAAGCGCGGGATCACCGTGTCCCAGCTGCTGTCGCACCAGGCGGGTCTGCTGTATCTGGATGACACGATGCCGCTGGCGCTCACGGCGGACCGGGAAAGGCTCGCCGCCGCGCTGGTGGCACAGGCGCCCGAATGGGAACCGGGAACCAGGATCGGCTACAGCCCGCAGACCGTCGGGAACTACGCCGACTTCCTGTTCGAATACGCCTCGGGACACGGTTTCGCCGAGCTGTTACGGGAAATCAACGACGCACTGGGAACCGGGATGCACGTCGGCTTGCCGGCCGGACAGCGGCACCGCGCCGCCCGTGTTCTCGCGGCGCCCGGCGACGCGGTGGCGGGAGTGACCCCGGAACTCGCCGCGGCTTTCGCCGACCCCGACAGCGTGCAGTCGCGCGTTCTGCGCAATATCCCCGAAACGTTGCCCGACCCGATTCCCGCCGTCAATGGCGAGGCGATCCGGGACGCCTTCCTGCCCGGCGCCAACATGTTCGCCGCCGCCCGGGATCTCGCGCATCTCTACGAGGAGTTGAGCGCACCCCTTCGGGGCGGGGATTCCCTGCTGTGGAACCGAGATGCGCTCCAGGTGGCGACGGCGGAGCGGGCCCGCGGTGTCGATGCGCTGATCCTGGAGGAGACAGCCTTCGCGCTGGCCTTCCAGAAGCCCAGTAGTACCTACCCGCTCGCGCGCAGTCCGCGCGCCTTCGGGCATGGCGGGGCGGGCGGTTCACTGGCCATGGCCGACCCCGACGCCGGTTTCGCCCTGTGCTGGATTCCCACCCGCTACGGTTCGGCGCACTTCGATCCGCGCCAGGCGGCGATTCTCGATGCCGTGTACGCGGCCCTGGACTGACCGGCACCGGCGGCGGTGAACGGACTGTCCGGGGGGAGCGCTGCCGGTCGTGCACGGCTATACCCTGCTGTACGAAGGCGACGAGGTTTCGGTGCGGATCGCCGTCGAGCGAGACCTCGCCGGACAGCGCATCTCGGCCGAACGGCCCGCGAACACGATGGAGTCGAACAATGAGCATCCGCACCGCGGTTTTCGGATTCGGGGTATCCGGACGGTACTTCCACGCCCCGTTCCTGTGCACGGATCCGGCGTACTCGCTGGATTTCGTGGTCACCGCGAACGCGCAGCGCGCGGCGCAGGCACGCGCGTTCGCCCCGGATGTCACGGTGCTTGCCGACCTCGACGCCCTGCTGCGGCGCGCAGGGGAGGTGGACCTGCTCGTGATCGGCACCCCGCCCGCGACGCACACCGAGATCGCGGCCGCGGCGCTGGATGCCGGTATGCACGTCGTCGTGGACAAGCCGTTCGCGGTCTCCAGCACGGCCGCCGCGGAACTGCTCGCGAAGGCGCGGGAGCGCGAACGCGTGCTGACCGTGTACCAGAACCGCCGCTGGGACGACGATTTCCAGGCGGTCCGGGATCTCGTCGATTCCGGTGAACTGGGCCGGATCCACACCTTCGAATCGCGCTTCGAGTCGTGGAAACCGCAGGGCCAGCGGGATTGGAAGGCCACGACCGGGGTCGCCGACGGCGGCGGGATCCTGTTCGATCTCGGCCCGCACCTGCTCGACCAGGCGCGGCAGTTGTTCGGCCCGGTCGAGGATCTGTGGGCCGATGTGGTCACCCGCGGCGGCGGCGCCGATGACGACACGATGGTGGTGCTGCGCCACGCGAACGGCACCAGGTCGCGGATATTCCTGTCCGGCTTCGCGGCGCTGCCCGGCCCACGGTTCCATGTGCTCGGCTCGCGCGCGGCCTGCACGATCTGGGGAACGGATCCGCAGGAGGCCATGCTGCGCGCGGGATCCCTGCCGGGGGACGAGGGATTCGGCGTCCGTGAACAGCGGTACTGGGCGGCGGTCGGCACCCCGGAGCAGGAACGCCGGGTGCGCCCGCCACGCGGGGACTACGCCGCCTTCTACACCCGGCTGGCGCAGGCACTGAACGGCACGGCCGAGCCACCGGTGGACCCGCAGGACGCGGTGGAGGTGCTGCGGCTCATCGAGCAGGCCCATCGGCAGTCCTGGCCGGGTCCCCCGGCGTGACGGCGCGGCGCGAGCCTGCCGAAGATCCGGCACCCACCGCTTGACTTCCGGAACCGTTCACTGGAAGCTGTGTGAGCAATTTTGAAACGGCGTTTATATATGTGAACGGACGAGTGATGGTGCGGTACCGATGACTGATCCGGAGACCGGGAATCGCTCGGTGACTCGCGCGCTGGATGTGCTGGAGTTGCTGTCCGCGAACGAGGAACCCCTCGGCCTCGCGGATGTGGCCAGGGCGCTCGATTTGCCGAAGAGCAGTGTGCTGAACCTGTTGCGGGCGCTGGTCGCGCGTGAGTTCGTGCGCGCCGCCCCGGACGGCCGCTATTCCCTCGGGGTACGGAGCTTCGAGGTCGGCAGCGCCTATCTGCGCCGGATCACGCCGGTCGGTGCCGCGGAGTCGGAGCTGCGCGCGCTGACCGAGGAGCTGGGGATGACCTCGCATTTCGCCGTGCTGCACGACGACAAGGTGGTGTATCTGGCCAAGCACGATCCGCCGGGCGCGGTCATCGGGCTGGCGAGCTCGCTCGGTGCCCGGCTCGCGGCCGCCACCACCGCCGTCGGGAAGGCGCAGCTGGCCCATGCCCGGGAGGTTTCCGTCCCGGTGTCCGCGGAACTGGCCGCCGAACTGGACCGGGTCCGCCACGACGGGTTCGCCGTGGATTCCGGGGTGACGGCGACCGGGATCGAGTGCGTGGCGGCCCCGGTGTTCGGCGGTGACGGTTGCTGCGGGGCGATCGGGGTCAGCTATCTCAAGCACGGCGCCCCGGATGGCGCCCCGGATGGCGCGCAGGTCGGTGCCGCGGTGCTGGCCGCGGCCGGACGGGCCTCGGTCCGGCTCGGTGGTGGTGCCCGGTGAGTGCGCGGCAGACCGAAGCGCTGTTGCTGGACCGGGATCTGCGGCTGCGGCTGGGCAGTCGTGAACTGGCCGCGCCACGGCAGGGGCAGGCGCTGGTGCGGGTCGAATGGGCCGGTGTGTGCGGCTCGGATCTGCACGTGCTGCGCACCGGTGACTGGGTGGACTACTGGCCCGCGACGCTGGGCCACGAGTTCGTCGGCGTGGTGCGCTCCTGTCCCGGCGGTGAGTTCGCGGCGGGGGCCAGGGTGGTCGCCGATTCGCGGGTGCCGTGCCGGGACTGTCCGGGCTGTGCCTCGGCGCCGAACCGGTGCGAACGGCAGGCCTGGGTGGGGGAGGCGTTTCCCGGTGGGTTCGCCGGGCACTGCGTGCTGGATGTGCGGAACCTCCTCGCCTGCCCCGAGACCGTGGAACCGGCCGTGGCCGTGCTGGCCGAACCCTTGGCGGTCGCGCAGCACGCGATCAACCGGGCCGCCGTCGACCCGGCCCGGATTCTGTTGCTCGGCTACGGCCCACTCGGCGCGCTCACCCATCGCGCGGCCGCGGACCGTTGGCCGGATGTCCCGATCGAGGTCGTCGAGCCGATGCCGGAACGCAGGGAACTGGCGGCCGCATCCGGTGCCCGCGCGGTCGAACCCGGACAGGCGGGCCGGGCCGATCTGGTCATCGACGCCGCCGGTTATCCACGGTCGCTGACCGAAGCGATGTCCTTGTGCGTCAACGGAGGCACGGTCGTGGTGGTGGCACTGGGACACGAACCGGTTCCGGTGCATCCTGGCGAACTGGCCGAACGCTCGCTGAGCCTGGTCGGGGTGAACGGCTTCGACCGCGAGCTGCCCGTTGCCGTGGAACGGATCGCCGCGGACCCGGACCGGTACCGGCCGGTGATCACCGAGGCGTTGTTGTTGGACGAGGCCGTGGCCCGGCTGCCCGAACTGGGAGAGCGGCCCTCGGTCGGGAAGGTGGTGATCGCACCGTGGCACGGCTAGGCGAGCTCGCCATGGAACGGGTCCGCGAGGTACCCGCCTACCGTCCAGGAAAGGCCGGAACCGGTTCCGCGGCAGGGAAACTGGCCTCCAATGAGGCTCCGCTGGGCCCCGCGCCCGGGGTGCGCGCGGCGCTCGCCGGACTGGGATCCGTGCAGCGTTATCCGGAACAGGCCGAGCTGCTCGAACGGCTGGCCGCGCACGTGGATGTCCGCCCCGATCAGCTGGTGCTGACCAACGGCAGCGATGAACTGTGCTCGCTGATCGCCGGGCTGTTCCTCGGCCCGGGGCGGATCGCGGTGCTCGGTGAGCCCTGCTACCAGATCGACGCCTCGGTCTCCGTGCTGTCCGGGGCCCGGCTGCGGCGGGTTCCGCTGCGTGAGGGAGGGCACGACCTGCCCGCGATGGCCGAGGCCGCACAGGGTGCCTCGGTGGTGTGGCTGCCCTCGCCGCACAATCCGACCGGGGTGGCCGCCGATCCGCGAGAGCTCGCGGAATTCCTGGCGCAGGTGCCCGCGGACTGCGCGGTGGTGCTCGACGAGGCCTACCGCGGGTTCGCCGATCCCGCCTGCCGCCCCGGGATCGCCGCCCTGCTGGCCGAGTACCCGAATCTGATCGTGCAGCGCACCCTGTCCAAGGACTGGGCGCTCGCCGGGCTGCGGATCGGCTACGCCATCGCGGCGGAACCGGTCGCGGACGCGCTGCGCCGGGTGCGGCCGCCGTTCAGCGTGAACTCGGCCGCCCTGCTGGCCGCCGAGGCCGCGCTCGCGGATCCGGCCTGGTGGTCCATGTCGGTGGCCAGAACGCGGCACGAACGGACCGTGCTGGAGTCCGAACTGGACACTCTCGGTGTGCCGTTTTTCCCCAGCCAGGCCAATTTCGTGACCGCGGAACTGGAGTACGACACGGTGGCGCCCGCACTGCGGGCGGCCGGGCTGAGCGTGCGGCCGGGAGCGGATCTCGGCCTGCCCGGCTGGGTGCGGATCAGCATCGGCTGGGCCCCGCAGATGGCTCTGCTGCGCGCCGTGCTGCGGGATGCGCTCGGCGGCCGAACCGGCAGCACCGAGGCTGTCGGCTGACCAGAAAGGTGGAGGCGATGCCAACGACCGAACCGATCCGGGTGATCGGCAACTGGAGCGAGCTCGACGCCGCCCAGCGCGCCGCACTGCTGTCGCGGGGAACCGATGCGATCTTCGATCCCGCGCTGCGCACCAACATCGTGGCGCTGCTCGAAGAGGTCCGCGCGGAAGGAGACGCCGCACTGGTCCGCGCACTGGCGAAATTCGACGGGTGCACCGTCGCCCCTGAACGGCTGCGGGTCACCGAGGAGGAGTTCGCACAGGCGCAGCGCAGCGTCACCCCGGAGCTGCGCGCGGCCATCCGGGACGGCATCGACCACGTCCGGCGGTTCAACGAAGCGCTGACGGCGCACGGTGACTGGAGTTTCGAGAGCGAACCGGGCCTGACCGTCGGCGAGAAGGTCAGCCCGATCGCCAGCGCCGGACTGTTCGTGCCGAGCGGAAAAGGCTCCTACCCGTCGGTGATGGTCCAGCTGGGCACCCCGGCCGTGGTCGCGGGGGTTCCGGAGATCGCGGTGATCGTGCCCCCGGTGCCCGGATCCGATGGCCGGGTGGACGAGGCGGTCCTGGTGGCCGCCGACGAACTGGGTCTGCGCAACGTGTTCCGCAGCAACGGTCCCGCCGGTGTCGCGGCGCTGGCATTCGGCACCGAATCGGTACCGCGGGTGCGCAAGGTGACCGGACCGGGCAGTCCGGCCGTGGCCTGCGCGCAGGTCGAGGTGCAGCGCTACGGCACCGCGATCGCCATGCTGCTCGGCCCGAGCGAGAGCCTGATCCTGGCCGATGACAGCGCGGACGCCCGGATCCTGGCCGCGGATCTGCTCAACGAGGCCGAACACGGCCCCGACTCGTCCAGCGTGCTCGTCACCGAGAGCGCCGCGCTGCTGGAGGCGGTGCAGCGGGAGGTCGCCGCGCAACTGGCGCTGTTGCCCGAGCCGCGGCGCGGGTACGCCGCGACGGCACTGGGCACCAACGGCGGCGCGGTCCTGGTGGAGAACCTGGAACAGGGAGCCGAGGTCGCCAATGCCTACGCGCCCGAGCACATGCAGATCGCGGTGCGGGACGAGGAAACCGCGCTCGGCCTGCTGCACGACGCGGGCGAGATCCTGGTCGGGCAGTGGACCCCGGTTTCCGCGGCCAACTTCGTGATCGGCTGCCCGGCCGCCCTGCCCACCAGCGGGTTCGCCAAGGTCAACGGTGGAGTGACCGCCGAGACCTTCCGTAAACGCACCGCGGTCGCCCGCGCCGATGAGCGCGCGCTGACCAGGATGAGCGAGACCGTCATCGCGTTCACCCAGCACGAAGGCTTTCCCGCGCACGAGGCGGCCGTCCGGGTACGGCTCGATGGCTGAGCGCCCACCGCCCACCTCGGACGCGCTGCGGACTCTGCTTGCCGAGGGGAAGACCGCCGAGGCCGCGGAACTGGCGCGCCGATCGGTCGGGGCGACCCTCGAACAGCCGGTGGCCTCGGTCGCCTTCACCCTCGACGAGTACAGCCTGAACTCGGTCAGCGGCCGGGCACGGCTCGCGGACGGCACCGAACGCTTCTTCAAGTTCCATCAGGAGGACGGCGAACAGGACAACGTCGCCGAGTACTACCGGGCCCGGCTGCTCGAACGGGCCGGGCTTCCGGTCGAGGTCCCGCTCGCGGTGTGCACCGAACCCGGCAGGCAGATGGTGGTCTACGAACTGCGTACCGATCCGCGGATGGCCGATGTCTGCCTCGAGCTGGAGCGCGAGCGAGCGGAGCTGCCGGGCGGGACACTGCGGGCACGCCGGGAACTGGACCGGCGGACCGGCGAGGTGCTGCTCGAGACGCTCCGCCGCCCCGCCGAGAACGCCCCGGCCGCGGCGATCCACCAGCTGTTCGCGCACCGGCTCGTCGATCCGGACGGCGGTTTCCCCGGCGGGCGGTACCGCGCCTGGTACACCGCGAACGAGTCCTGGGCCGGGCTGGCCGACCGGACCTGGTGCATCAACGGTGTCCGCTATCCCTGCAGCCTGCGTGAACTGTTCGAGCGCGCGCACCGGTTGCTCGATCCCGCGGCGCTGGCGGCCGAACCGGTGGTCACCGCGCACGGCGACGATCACCACGGCAACGTCTGGCATGCGCGCGCGGACACGGGAGAACCCGAGCTGCGGCTGTTCGATCCCGCGTTCGCCGGGGACGACATCCCGGCGCTGCTCGCCCCGGTGAAAGCCACCTATCACAACGCGCTGGCGCACCCGATGTGGCTGTATCACCCGGCCGAGGCCGCGCGCCGGTGGTCGGTCCGGACCCGGATCGATCCGAACACGGTGTATCTCGACACGGATGCGCGGATCACGCCGCTGCGCGCCCAGATCCTGGACAGTGCCGCCGAACTGGTGTGGGCACCGCTGCTCGGCGCACTGCGCGGCAAGGGCCTGTTGCGCCGGGACTGGCGGGAATTCGTGCGCGCCGCGCTGTTCTGCTGCCCGGCCCTGGTGACCGATCTGCTCGCGGAAGCCCGGCCGGAACCGGTGCGGCTGCTCGGGCTGGCGATGGCGGTCATGGCCGGGTGCGAACCCGAGAACGGGACGGATCCGGTGGCCGCGTTCCTGGACGGGGTGGTGCCCGATGCGGCCGAGTGAGATCCGCGAACTGGTGCGCGTCCAGCCACCCCGGATCGGCAGGAGGGCGGCGCTGGACCGCTGCCACGACATCGACGACCTGCGCGCGGCCGCCCGGCGGGTGCTGCCGCGCCCGGTCTTCGACTACGTCGACGGCGGCGCGGACGAGGAGACCACCCTGGCGGCGAACCGGGATACCTTCCGGCGCACCCGATTCCGGCCACGCGTGCTGCGCGATGTCGCCGAGCCGGACACCTCGGTGCGGCTGTTCGAGCGGCGGTTGCCGATGCCCCTCGGGCTCGCGCCCACCGGTTACACGCGGATGGTGGACGCGGCCGGGGAACCGGCCGTGGCCCGCGCGGCTGCGGCACACGGCCTGCCCTACACCCTGTCCACGGTCGGCACGAGCACGATCGAGCAGATCGCCGGGACCGGTCATCCCGATCTGTGGTTCCAGCTCTACATGCTCGCCGATCAGGATCGCACCGATGCCTTGGTGGATCGGGCCGCCGAGGCCGGATACCGGGTACTGGAGGTCGCGGTGGACGCGCCCGTCGCCGGACACCGTGGCCGGGATGTGCGCAATGGGCTCACCATCCCGCCGCGGCTGACCCCCCGAGCCCTGCTCGACATCGGCCTGCGGCCTCGGTACTGGACCGGTCAGCTGCGCGGGGAACCGCTGCGGGTGGCGAACCTGACCGGCAGCGGGGCCGCGACGGTCGCCGCGATCAACGCGCTGTTCGACCCGCGGGTGACCTGGCAGAACCTGGAACGAGTGCGGCGCCGCTGGCCGGGAACCCTGTTGCTGAAGGGGCCGCTCGGCGCCGCCGATGTGTGCCGTGCCAAGGAAAGCGGCGTGGACGGCGTGCACCTGTCCAACCACGGCGGCAGGCAGCTGGACCGCGGGCCCGGTCCGCTCGAACTGCTCGCCGCGGCACGGGCCGCTGCCGGTGCCGACTACCCGATCCTGCTCGATTCCGGTATCCGGCACGGGATGGATGTGGCGGCCGCGGTGGCCCTCGGCGCCGACGCGTGCCTGATCGGCCGGGCCTACCTCTACGGGCTGGCCGCCGGGGGCGGTCCCGGTGTCGAGCGGGCCCTCGACCTGCTCACCGCCCAGTTCCGGCGAACCCTGCAGCTGCTCGGCGTCCGGACCATCGCCGAGCTCAGGGAATGTGAGGTGCACATCGATGACTGACACCGGACGCCGGATCCTGATTTCCGGTGGCACCAGCGGAATCGGGTACGCCTGCGCGGAACGGCTGTGCGCGGCCGGGCACCGGGTGTGGGTGCTCGGCTCCCGGGAGGACGGGATCGCCGAAGTACGGGAGAACCTGGCACTAGCCGGAGCGAGCCGGTGCGACGTCTCGGATTCCGCCGCCGTGGAGCGGGCGTTCGCCGAGGCCATGGATGTCCTCGGTGGCCTGGACGGGGCACTGGTCAACGCGGGCATCGACGGCGAGGGGCTGCCGGTGCTCGACACCGATGTGGACCACTTCCGCCGGGTGCTGGATGTGAACGTCATCGGGGCGTTCCTGGCGGCCCGTGCCGCGGCGCGGGTGATGACCGGACCGGCCTCGATCGTGCTGACCGCCTCGGTCAACGCGCTGCGGCCGGAGACCGGATTCGTCGACTACAACGCCAGCAAGGCCGCGGTGGTCAGCATCGCCAAGACCATGGCAGCCGAGCTCGGCCCGGCGGGCATCGCGGTCACCGCGCTGTGCCCGGGGTATTTCCGCACCAGGATGACCGCGGACTATCTCGACGATCCGGAAAGCGGAGCCGAACTGCTCGCCCGGATCCCCGCGGGGCGGTTCGGCGGACTCGGCGAGGTCGCCGCGCTCGTCGAGTTCCTGCTCGGCCCCGAAGCCGGATACATGACCGGCGGCGTGGTGACGATCGATGGTGCGTCGAACGTGTGACGCGGTGTTTGCCGGTATCCCGCAGAGTCGAGGGAGAACGACCATGAGCACGAACACGATGGGCGTCGAGCAGTACAGCGTGGAGTTCGTTCCGGCCACGGCCCGGCACGGCAGCGTCCGCAGCCTGTTCACCATGTGGTTCGGGGCGAACATGCACGTGCTGTGCGTTGCGGCGGGCGCGGCGACGCTGACCACCGGGATGAGCCTGTGGTGGTCGCTGCTGGCGGTCCTGCTCGGCAACCTCATCGGCGGGATCTTCATGGCCCTGCATTCGGCGCAGGGGCCGAAACTGGGCATCCCGCAGATGATCCAGAGCAGGGCACAGTTCGGCTACTTCGGGGCGATCATCCCGCTGCTGCTGGTCATCTTCATGTACATCGGGTACTTCGCCAGCTCGGATGTGCTTGCCGGGCAGGCGATCGCCGACCAGTTCGGCATCCCGCCCGAGCTCGCGATCGTCCTCTCGACCCTGTGCGTCTTCGTGATCACCGTGTACGGCTACAAGCTCATCCACTTCTGCGAGAAATGGATGGGCTGGCTGTCCGCGATCCTGTTCGTGTACCTGAGCGTCGAGCTGTTCGGCACACCCGGGATCGGGCATGCCTTCCACTCCGGCGGATTCTCCGCGGGCGGGTTCATGCTAGGCCTGTCCATCGCGGTGATCTGGCAGCTCACCTATGCTCCGTACGTCGCCGACTACTCCCGCTATCTGCCGGAGAACACCTCGATCCGCGCCTGCTTCTGGTACACCTACGCCGGTAACGTCGTCTCCTCGGTGTGGGGCATGGCTTTCGGGGCCATCGCGGCATCCGTTGCGACCGAGGCGTTCGCCAGCGGATCCATCGGCTTCATGCTCCACCTCGCCCCGGAAGCCCTGCTGTGGCCGATCTTCCTGATCGTGGTCGTCGCGCTGATCACCGACAACGGGCTGAACCTCTACGGCTCCTTCATGTGCACCACGACGATCCTGACCGCGTTCATGCCGAGCCGGTTGCGCCAGTACCAGCGGATCGTCATCATCGCGGTCTGTGCCATCGTCGGCGCGATCATCGCCATCACCGGCCGGGCCAACTTCCTGGAGAACTTCTCCAACTTCATCGCGCTGATCGCCTATTTCCTCATCCCGTGGACCGCGGTCAACCTGGTGGACTTCTACCTGATCCGCAAAGAGCGTTACGCGATACCGGACATCTTCGATCCGTCCGGGGTATACGGAAAACTGGACTGGCGGGCGATGGGCGCCTATCTGGCGGGCATCGTGCTCGAGCTCCCGTTCGTCAACACGACCTTCTTCGCCGGACCACTGGTGGCCCCGCTCGGCGGGGCCGACGTGTCCTGGATCGTGGGCCTGATCATCAGTTCCGCGGTGTACTACTGGGCCATGAAGACCTGGCCGCCCGCGGACCTGCGCGCACTACGGGCCGCCGGTTCTGTCGGTGGTTCGCGGCATGATGGCGGGCATGACGACGTATGGCTTCATCGGGACCGGTGAGATCACCGCCGCGATCGTGCGCGGGCTGAACCGCGCGGATCCGCCACCGGTGTTCCTTTCCCCGCGCAACCAGCGGATCGCCAGGGAACTGGCCGGGGAGTGCGCCACGGCGCGAGTGTGCGCGAGCAATCAGGAGGTGCTGGACAACGCGGAGGTGATCGTGCTCGCGGTGCGCCCGCCGATCACCCGGGAAGTCCTCGCGGAACTGGAGTTCCGCCCCGAGCACGTGGTGATCAGCGCGATCGCCGGGATCCCGCTGGACGATCTGCGCGCGTGGGTCGCGCCCGCGGGCCGGACGGTGCGCTCGATCCCGCTGCCCCAGGCGGCGGACGGGGAGAGCCTGACCGCGCTGTATCCGCGGGAGAGCGCCGCCGCGGAGCTGTACGGCCGGGTCGGCGAGATCGTGGTCCCGGAGACCGAGGAGGCGCTGACCGCGATCAGCGCCGCAACGGCCACGTTCGCCGCGCACCTGGACTATCTGAGCACCATCGCCGGCTGGCTGACCGAACACGGCCTTTCCGACCAGGCGGCGCACGACTATCTCGCGCACGTGTTCGGGCAGCTCGGCCGGTCCCTGCTGCGCCATGAGGACGCACTGCGCACCATGACCGAGAAACACACGACACCGGGAGGTACCAACGAACAACTGAAAACCGAACTACGCGAGAACGGGGTACCGGATACCGTGCGCGCCGCGCTCGATTCGGTACTGGCCCGGCTCAACGGTTGACATCGACGGGACCACACAGGAAGGAACGGGTGCGTGAAAGCCGAGTACGAGTTCTTCCCCGCCGGAACGGGGCAGTGGCAGCCGACCGCGCAACACGGAGTGACCGAACGCGTGCTCAGCCGCGACCCCGAGGACCCGGAAATACTGACCCGGCTGGCCAACTGGGCGCCCGGCCTGGACACCTCGGCTGCCGGGGTGATCACGCACGACTACGTCGAGGAGGTCTACCTGCTCGAGGGCGAGCTCCACGACCTCACCCTGGGGAAGACGTTCCGCGCGGGCGAGTTCGCGATGCGCAGGCCGGGCATGCCGCACGGCCCGTATCGCACCGGAACCGGCTGCGTGATGCTGGAAACCCGGTACCGCTAGGGAACCGGGCCCGTTCAGTCTTCCAGGAGGTCCTCGAGCATCATCGGGATGCGGCGCAGCCGGATACCGGTCGCGTTGTAGACGGCGTTGGCGATGGCGGCGGCCACCCCGACGATGCTGATCTCCCCGAGCCCGCGTGCGCCGACGTCGCTGAGCAGTGTGTCCGGGTATTCGACGAGGTGGATGTCGATCTCGGGGATGTCGGCATTGACCGGCACCAGATAACCGGCGAGGTCGGCGTTGGCGAACCGCCCGTTCTCTTCGACGTCGAGCCCTTCGTGCAGCGCCGCGGACACGCCCCAGATCATGCCGCCGAGCAGCTGGCTGCGGGCCGCTTTCGGGTTGATGATGCGGCCCGCGTCGAACACGCCGAGCAGCCGGGAAACCCGGATCTCGCGGGTCAGGCGGTGCACGCGGACCTCGCAGAACTGTGCGCCCCATGAGCCGAAGGAGTGCTTGGTCCGTTCCTCGCCGGGTGCGGTGCTGCCGGTGGTGGCAAGCGAGGTCTGGTCCATGGCGCGCAGCACTTCGCCGAAGGTCATCGACTCCCCATCGGCGAAGACCCGGCCGTCGGCGTAGGTGGCCTCGCGGCCGTCGAACGGCCCGCCAGGGGAAGAGGCCAGGCGCAGCAGTTCGTCGATCACCGTGGCTGCGGCGACCATCGTCGCCGAACCGGCGCTGGCCGTCGCGGTGGAACCGCCGGAGGTTCCGCCGGGCGGCAGCGCCGAGTCGCCGAGTTGCGGGGTGACCCGTTCCGGCGGAATGTCCAGCGATTCGGCGCCGATCAGCGAGAGCACGGTCAGCAGGCCGGTTCCCGGGTCCGCGCCGCTGGTCGCGATCTCCGCGGTGTCGTCGGCCCGCAGCGTGATACCGACGGTGGCCGGGAAGCGGAGGCCGGGGAACATGGCGGTCGCCGTGCCGAGACCGACGAGCCAGTCGCCGTCGACACGGCCCCCTGGAGTCCGCTGCGACCAGCCGAACCTGGCGGCGCCGATGTCGAAGCACTCGTCGAGGTGCTTGCTCGACCACTGCAGGTCCTCGCCGGGCGGCGCGGTCGAGTTGTTCCGTTTGCGCAGCGCGATCGGGTCCATGTGCAGCGCGACCGCGAGCTCGTCGACGGCGCTCTCCAACGCGAACGAGCCGGGAGCCTCACCCGGTGCGCGCATGAACGTCGTCTGCGGGATGTTCAGCGGCACGGCTTTCTGGCTGATGGCCAGGTTTTCGGTGGCGTACCACTCGCGGGAGGTGCCGTGCGAGGTCGGTTCGATGAACGAGCGGCTCATCGGCGTGCTCGACCACGCGTCGTGGCGCACCGCGACCAGTGTGCCGTCCTCGCGCGCACCGAGCGAGATCCGCTGAACGGTCGCCGGGCGGTTCGCGGTGGCGGTGAAGACCTGCTCCCTGGTCAGCGCGGCCTTCACCGGGCAGCCGAGATCCCTGGCCGCCGCCGCGGCGAGGAACGCCGGGGTGGAGGTCCTGCCCTTTCCGCCGAACGCGCCGCCGACGTAGGGGTTCACCACACGCACCGCCGAGTGCTCGATGTTCAGCGCCTGCGCCAGCTCGTCCGCGGGGCCGTGCGAACCCTGGTTTCCCGTGTAGACGGTCAGCCCGTCCGCGTTCCAGACGGCGACCGCGGAGTGCGGCTCCATGGCGGCGTGGTTCTGGCTCGCCGTCTCATAGGTCGCGTCCACGGTCACCTCGCTCGCGGCCAGGGCGTCCTCGATGGACTCCACGCCCTCGGCGAGCACCGACTGCGACGGTGCACCCCGGGGACCGGTTTTCCCGTCCTCGGCCGTGGCGAGGCCATCGCGGAACGAGGTCAGCGCGGGCCGCTCGGTGTAGGAGACCTCGATCAGCGATGCCGCGTCCCGCGCGGCCTCGAAGGTCTCGGCCACCACGAAGCCGATCGGCTGCCCGTAATAGGCGATTTCCTTGTCCTGCAACGGAACCCAGCTCTCGCCGAGCATCTGCGAGATCGGGGTGTGCAGCTCGAGCGGTTCGAACGGGGTGTACACCCGGAGTACGCCGGGGGCCTCGCGGGCCGCCGCGACCTCCATGGCGGCGAGCTCACCGTTGGCGATCGTGCTGAGCACGAGGTAGCCATAGACCATGCCGGGGAAGTTGTGGTCAACCGCGTACCTGGCCTGGCCGGTGACCTTCGGTGCGGCGTCCAGCCTGGCGATCATCGAGAGCCCCCTTCGGTCAGTTCGAGCAGCGCGCGGACGATGGTCCGCTTCAATAGCGACACCTTGAAACCGTTCTGGGACAACGGTTCCGTGCCGTGTCCGGCGACCTCGGCTGCCGCTTCGAATGCGGCGGGGCTCGTCGGTTCTCCGCGCAGCGCCGCCTCCACGCCGGGGAGCCGCCACGGCACCGTGCCGACTCCGCCGACCGCCACGCGCGCGTCGAGGACGATCCCGTCGGCCACATCGAGCGCCACCGCGGCCGAGCACAGCGCGAACTCGTAGGACTGCCGGTCCCGTACCTTGACATAGGTGGATCGTGCGGCCCAGTCCAGGCGCGGCACGATCACCTCGGTGATCAGTTCCCCTTGCCGCAGCACGTTTTCCACCTCGGGCGTGTCCCCGGGCAGCCGGTAGAAATCCGCGAGCGGGACCGTGCGTTCCCCTTCGGCGCCACGCAACCGCAGCCGCGCGTCGAGCGCCACGAGCGGCACCGCCACATCGCTTGCGTGCGTGGCCGCACAGTGCCGGCTGGTGCCGAGGATCGCGTGCATCCGGTTGGCACCCTCGAGCGCGGAGCAGCCGCTGCCCGGATCCCGCTTGTTGCACGGCATGGCGACATCCCGGAAGTAGCCGCACCGGGTACGTTGCAACAGGTTCCCGCCGATGCTGGCCATATTGCGCAGCTGCTGCGAAGCGCTCAGCAGCAGGGCGCGGGAGATCATCGGGTACACGCCGGGATGCGCGGCGACCTCGCTCATCCGCTCGAGCGCGCCGATCCGGAGCCCGTCGCCGGTGTCGATGCCGTGCAAGGGCAAGGCGTTGATATCGGTGACCCGCTGCGGGGTCAGCACGTCGAGTTTCATCAGGTCCACGAGCGTGGTGCCACCCGCGAGGAACGTGCCCGCGGTGTCCACGGCCGCCTCGACGGTCGCCGGTGTGCTGAGCTCAAAGGGTCGCATCGGCCCGCCTCACCTGATCGCCGGCCTGCTGGATCGCCTTGACGATGTTCGGATACGCCGAGCAGCGGCAGAGGTTGCCCGACATGAACTCGCGGACCTCCTCGGGGTCGTCGATGCTCTGCCGGGTGGCCGCGACGGCCGACATGATCTGCCCGGAAGTGCAGAACCCGCACTGCAGCGCGTCCTGGTCGATGAACGCCTGCTGCACCGGATGCAGTTCCTCGCCCGCGGACAGTCCTTCCACGGTCGTCACGGGTTCGGTGACGGTGGCGGCCAGCGTGAGGCAGGAAAGCACGGGCCTGCCGTTCACGTGCACGGTGCACGCGCCGCACTGGCCGCGATCGCAGCCCTTTTTCGGGCCGGTGATTCCGAGGCGTTCCCGTAGGGCGTCCAGCAGGGTGACGCCGGGTTCGATACTGAGCTGTTCGGTCTTGCCGTTGATATCGAGTGAGATGTCCAAAGGACCCGTTTCCAGATCGTCCGCGCCGCTGGTGGTGGCCCGGAAGGTGGTGGCGATTCGTGTCGGGTACGTCACCGAGTGAAGCGGATTATCATCCGCTTCCCGGCCTGGTCGAGGCTAGCGGATGATAATCCGGTGGGCAACTGGCTAGGCTGCCCTGGAGTCGGTCCAGCTCGATCGGAGAGGAGGGCGAGCATGACGACCGGATCGGTGAGCCCTCGGCGCGCCGACACCAGGCGCAACCACGAGCTGATCCTCGCCGTGGCGGCGGAGACGCTGGTGCGCTCGGACGAGGTGTCGTTCAACGCGATCGCGAAGCGGGCCCAGGTCGGGGTCGGCACGGTGTACCGGCACTTCCCGACCCCCGAGGCGCTGATCATCGCCGTGTACGAGCGCGAGGTGCGCCAGCTCGTGGACGCCGTGCCGGGGCTGCTCGCCGCACACCCGCCGGAGACCGCGTTCCGGATCTGGGTCACCGACCATCTCGCGCACTACATGATGACCAAGCACGGGCTCGCCGAGGCGCTCATCAGGGCGACGAAATCGGGCGAGCGACTGCCGAGCAGCGCCCTCGAGAACATGCTCGGTGCCCTCGAGAGTCTGTTGCGCGCCAACATCGAGGCGGGCAACGTGCGCGCCGAGCTCGACACCCGGACGGTCATGCGCGGGCTTTCCGGGATGTTCCACCTCGATCCGGACGGGGACTGGCACGGCGAGGCCGCGAAGCTCACGGATCTGGTGTGGCGCGGGATATGCACCGAGCAGGCGCGCCCCGGCTGAGCGCTACCCGTTCGCGGTCCGGGCCTTGCCGCTCACTCGTTCTCCCGCATCCGGACGCGCACCCAGCGGCGCATCAGCAGCA
This sequence comes from Sciscionella sediminilitoris, assembly GCF_000737195.2. Classification (GTDB taxonomy): domain Bacteria; phylum Actinomycetota; class Actinomycetes; order Mycobacteriales; family Pseudonocardiaceae; genus Sciscionella; species Sciscionella sediminilitoris. The sequence continues at coordinate 127,428 of NZ_JALM01000020.1, read as the reverse complement.
GCCCGATCCCGGCGAGCACCGCGGCGCCAGCGATGATCAGGAAGTACGGGGTCTCGGTTGCCACGCTGTAGAGCGGGGTGACGACACCGTTGATCCCGTCGGCCGCGGCATTGCTGAGCAGCCACAGGCCGACCATCTGCGAGCTGAACGCGACCGGGGCGAGCCGGGTGCTCACGGCGTTGCCGACCGGCTGGGCCAGCAGCTGGCCGACCACGCTGACCGCGAAGCTGCCGATCAGCCACCAGGGACTGACCAGTCCGCTCTGGCCCGCGGGGATGATCAGCATCAGGAAGGAGATCCCGCCGATGATGACGCCGAGCCCGATCTTGGTCGGCGTGCTGATCTGCCGGGTGCCGAGCCTGGTCCACATCCAGGCGAAGATCGGCGCGAGGATGAGCACCGTGATCGGCTCGACGGTCTGGAAGAATTCCGGATTGACCGAGATACCGAACACGTTCCTGTCGATCCGGCTGGCCGCGTACACCGCGCCGATACTGGGTTTCTGGTCGTTGATCATCGCGAAGAAGATCGAGGCGAGGAACATCGGGATGAGCGCCCAGACCCGGGACCGCTCGAGTTCGGTGACCTTCTTGCTGCGCAGGATCACCCAGAAATAGACGATCGGCAGGACGATCCCCACCGCCGAGATCGTGTAGATCACCAGGTCGACCGAGAGCACCCCGCACAGTCCGGTGATGACGAAGTAGGCCAGCAGCACCAGGAAACCGAGCAGGATGGCGCGCCCGATCCGGCCACGCTCTTCCGGGGTGATCGGATTCGCCGGTGCCTTGCCGGTTCCGGCGAGCAGCCTGCGGCTGACCGTGTACCAGACCACGCCGATGGCCATGCCGACCGCGGCGGCCGCGAAGCCGAGATGGAATCCGCCCGCACTGCGCAGTCCGCCGACCACCAGCGGAGCGAGGAACGCTCCCAAGTGGACACTCATCCAGAAGATCAGGAATCCGCCGTCACGGCGGGTGTCCTTCTCTCCGTAGAGATTGCCGACCAGCCGGGAAACGTTCGGTTTGAGCAGACCGGTGCCCAGAATGATCAGCATGAGCCCGGCGTACAGCGTGCCGACCCCGCCGCCGGGAAGGGAAAGCACGATGTGCCCGCACATGATCACCAGCGCGCCGATCGCGACCGCGCGCTGCGCCCCGAAAACCCGGTCGGCGAGCCAGGCGCCGATGGGACTGGTCATGTACAGCATCGCGCCGTACACCGAGACCAGTGCCGTGGCCAGCTCCCTGGACAGCCCGAGACCACCGGAGCTGACCTGGTAGTACATGTAATACGCGAGGATCGCGCGCATGCCGAAGTAGGAGAAACGTTCCCAGAACTCCGTGGCGAACAGGTTCGACAATCCCCAGGGGTGCCCGAAAAACCCGTACTGTTGCCGAGTGGTCCGCTCGGTATCGGTTGCCGTCACTGTGCTGTTCGCTCCTTTGCGTCCGGGAAAAAACTTCCCGGGTACTCTCCTGACCTGGGTACGAATCGAATGCGGCGCGGTCAGCGTCCCGCGCGGATGTGCACCGCTTCGCCGTCGACGAAGGTGTAGTCCACCCGCATTTCGTCGAATCCGTCGGTGTCGGCCGGTCGCAGCGCGCGGTCGAGCACGACGAGATCGGCGCATTTCCCGGTTTCGAGCGAACCGACCTCGTCCTCGCGGCGCATCGCGTACGCGGAGCCTCGGGTGGCGGCGTCCAGCGCGGTCGGCAGTGGCAGCCGTTCGGCGGGGTTGAGCGGTTCCGCCTGACCGCGGCTGGGCCGGCGCACCACCGCGCCCTGTAGTCCGGGCAACGGATTCGGGTCGCTCACCGGCCAGTCGCTGCCGAAGGCGAGCCGCACCCCGCGTTCGGCCAGCGAGCGGAACCGGAAGATCAGTGGCCGTAACTGTTCGGGCACCGAAGGCAGCACCGCACCACCGATGCGGTCCACCTCCTGCGCCCAGTACGGCTGGACGTTGCCGAGGATGCCGAGCCGCGCCATGGTGTCGATGTGTTCCTCGGTGAGGAAGTACAGATGGGCGAGCTGGTGCCGCCGGTCCCGGGGGCCGTTGGTGTCGATCGCCCGTTCGAGCATCGCGAGCAGTTCGGTGGTGGCTCGGTTGCCGCAGGAGTGGAAGTGCAGATCGAACCCCGCGGCGTCGAGGGCGAGTACCGCCTCGGCCAGTTCCTCGCGGTCGAAGAACGAGATGCCGTTGCCCGCGGCGGTGTCCAGGTAGCCGGGTTCGATGAGTGCGGTGCCGCTGCCGACCGAGCCGTCGTACATGATCTTGATCGCGGTGCAGCGGAACCGTTCGCCGTCGGCGCTCTGTTCGCGCAGCCGCACCAGTTCCTCGACGTTCCCACCGGAGCGCGGCCACCACAGGCATCCGGTCACCCGGCCGCGCAACAGCCCGGCGGCCTCGGTTTCCCGGTATGGCGCGAAAACATCGGTCGTGGGGACGAAATCGCCGACGATCGCCTCCTGCCATGAGGTGATCCCGAGCGCGAGCATCTCCTGCTGGCCGCGCAGCAGTCCGGCGCGCAGCTGGTCGCCGGTCAGCGGCGGCAGCACGCGGGCCACGAGATCCATCGCGTCCTCGTACAGCATTCCGTTCGGTGTGCCGTCGGCCTTGCGGCCCAGCCTGCCGCCGGGCGGATCGACGGTGTCCGGGCCGATACCCGCGATCGCGCGGGCACGTTCGCTGACCCACGCGCAATGCCCGTTGGCATTGTTCAGGTACGCGGGACGGCCGTCCACACACCGTTCCAGCTCATCGAGGGCGTGCCAGGCATCGGTGAACAGCGCGTACTGCCAGCCGCGGCCGATCACCCACTCGTCCGCGCCGAGCCCCCGGCTGTAGTCCGCCACGGTCGTGCAGAGCTCCTCGCGGGTGCGGGCGTGCGTCATATCGCAGCGCAGCAGCTCGATCCCGGACTCGGCGACGTGCACGTGCGCATCGCCGAACGCGGGCAGTACCGCGGCTTTCGCCACGTCGATCTCCTCGCCCGGCTGCTCGACCTCCGCGCGCAGCTCGCGCATCGGGCCGCGGGCGGCGATCCGGCCCTCGCGCACGTGCACGAACTGCTCCTCGGGGAAACCGGCCGTGGGCAGCGTGCAGTTGACCAGCGTTACGTTCGGCATCTTCACCTCTTGGTCGTTCCACCGCTGAGCCCACTGACGACGGGGCCAGGCTGAGCGAACCCGAGGCTACGGAAAAGTAGTACTTTTAGCAACCGTCGGCGAGCCGGGTCAGTCCCGCGCCCAGCTCACCGGGAGTTCGTGGACGCCGTAGACGAGCATGTCGGTGCGCAACGGCAGCTGTTCCTCGCCGACGGCGAGGCGGAGCCCGGGAAACCGCTCGAACAGCGCGGGATAGGCCACGTGCAGTTCGGCGCGGGCGAGCTGCTGGCCGAGGCACTGGTGCACGCCGTGCCCGAAAGCGAGGTGGCCCGCGGTGTTCCGGCCCGGATCGAACCGCCCGGGTTCGGGATAGGTGTGCGGATCGTGATTGGTCGCGAGCACCGAGATCGTGACGACCTGGCCCGCTTCGACGGTGACGCCCTCCAGCTCGACATCCTCGGTGGCTGCCCGGGTGAGGGTGAGCCCGGCGATGGAGCAGTACCGCAGCAGTTCCTCGACCGCGCCCGGCAGCAGCGCGGGATCGGCGCGCAGTGCGGCCAGCCGGTCCGGGCTGCGCAACAGGACGAGGGTGCCGAGCGCGATCATGTTGGCCGTGGTCTCGAATCCCCCGGCGAGCAGCACGTGCGCGATGGTGACCAGTTCGGTGTCGGTCAGCTCACCGGTGCCGATCAGTCCGCCGAGGATGTCGTCGGTCGGCTGCTTTTTCTTGTCGGCCACGAGTTCGGCGAGATATTCGGTGATCCGGGTCTTCGCCGCGGTGAGCTCTTCGGGCGAGGCATGCAGGGCAAGCGAGGACGTGATCGCCTCGCCGAACATGGCGCGGTCGGCATAGGGAACCCCGAGCAGGTCGCAGATCACCAGGCTCGGAATCGGGATCGCGTAGTGCCGCACCAGATCCACCGGCGGTCCGCAGTCGTGCATCCGGTCCAGCAAGCTCGCGGCGTACTCCGCGATGCGCGGGGTCAGGGTGCGCATCCGGTGCACGGTGAACTGTCCGGTGAGCAGCCGCCGTAACCGGGTGTGCTCGGGCGGATCCATCATCCCGAAACCACCGGGCGCCGCGGGGCGGCCCATGGCATCGCCGAGCGCGCCGGTCGGGTGACGGCGCAACTCCGCACGGGCACTGAACCGTGGATCGGCGAGCACCCTGCGGGCCACATCCCGCCCGGTGATCAGCCAGCCCTGGTGTCCGTCGGCATAGGTCAGCGGCGTGACCGGGCCGATTTCGTGCGCCGCCGTGAGCCGCGCCGAGGGTTCGATGAGGCCCTGCCGTGCCAGCAACAGTTCCTCGATCTCGGTGCGCCCCATACCGTTCCTCCAACGCCGTGGATTGGCCAGGTCAGGATACGGGGCGGCCGCGACATCAGGTGAGCGTGAGCTCGGCGAGGGTGTGCTCGCCGATGGTCGCGTCCCGGTCGACCTTGCCGGGAATGCCGGGGACTTGGCCTTCCGAACTGTGCTGGTGCACGGCGAGCCGCGGATAGGTCCATCCGGGATTGCCCGGATCGCCGTTATAGCGGGCGATCATCCCGAGGATGTCGCGCTCACCCCATGCGGCCGGGTTCAGCGTCGTGCTCTGCCACCAGTCGAGATTGCCGTAGACGACCAGCGGGACAGCGAGCCGGTCGTAGAAGGCGTTCACGAAATCGTTTGCCGTGCCGCGCATGGCATCGTCCTCCATGTCCAGCATGGGGCGCAGATTCCGTGCGGCGAGCTGGGCTCCGGCGACGGCGCGGAAATGGTCGACCTGGGCGGCGGCAGTACCTGGCCGGGCGAAGTGATAGCCGCCGACGACGATGCCGGCTCCGGAGAGTTGCCCGGTTTTCTGTGCGTAGGTGTCGTCGGTCCAGTCGGCCGCTTCGCTCGCCTTGCACCAGGCGAACGAGATTCCGTTGGCGTGCACGGCATTGGGATCACTGATGGTCTGGAAGTGCGAGACGTCGATGCCATAGTCCATGCGAGTCCTCCTTGACCATCCCATGATGCTCCGCGGAGGTCGTTCGCCGACAGCGACCATCGGACGAATTGTCCGGCTCGATACCGGGCCGAGACATCCCCACTACGTCGATCCGTTTCCCGTCAGGTGCAGTCGATCCGGACAACGGTGAACAGCAACCGAGCGTCCGCGCCGATGCCGGTTGCGGCTTGCCGAACAGGCCGCAACCGGCATCCGTACCTCGTTCTCCGGGCACGGACTGGCGGATCCACTGGATCCGGACGCGCTGACCCGGATCCGGATGCACACCGTCACCGCGCTCGTGGACTGGTGGCTGCGTCATCCCGGGCAGTCGGCGGCCGAGATGACCGACCGTTCCCGGCGGCTGCTCGGCGCGATCCGTAGCCTGTAGGGAAACCGGTCCCTACGCGTCGAGTGTGGGGTAGTCGGTGTAGCCGTGGTGGTCGCCGCCGTAGAAGGTGGTTTTGTCGGGGGTGTTGAAGGGGCCGCCAGCGGCGAGTCGGCGTGGTAGGTCGGGGTTGGCGAGGAACTGCGCGCCGAAGGCGATGAGGTCGGTGGTGCTGTCCTCGATGAGGGTGAGGGATTCTGGTCCGGTCGGTTCGGGGTGGGTGAACGGGTTGAGGACGAAGGTGCCCGGCCAGTTTTTGCGGAGTCGCTGGGTGAGTTCGCGGTCTGGGCCTTCGAGTAGGTGCAGGTAGGCCAGGTTTAGTGGGGCGAGCGCGGCGACGAGTGTGGTGTAGGTCTGTTCCACGTCGGCCGGGTTGGTTTCGGTGATGTCGTTGAGTGGGTTTCCGGGTGAGATGCGGAATCCGGTGCGGTGTGCGCCGATGGCTTCGGTGACCGCGGTGGCGATTTCGATGCCGAGCCGGATGCGGCCGGTGACCGATCCGCCCCAGTCGTCGGTGCGCTGGTTGGTGTTGGGGGCGAGGAATTGGTGGATCAGGTAGCCGTTGGCGCCGTGTAGTTCCACTCCGTCGAAGCCGGCGGTGATCGCGTTGCGGGCGGCCTCGGTGAAGTCGGTGATCGTCTGGGTGATCTCGTGCTCGGTGAGTGCTTTGGGGGTGACGTAGTCTTTCATGCCTTCGTGGGTGAACACCTGGCCCTGTGCGGCGATGGCGGAGGGGGCCACGGGGATCAGGTCGTTGGGGAGCAGGCTGGGGTGGCCGATGCGTCCGGTGTGCATGAGCTGCGCGAAGATGGTGCCGCCTTGGGCGTGTACGGCGTCGGTGACTTGGCGCCAGGCGGTGACTTGTTCGGGTGTGTGCAGTCCGGGGGTGTCGGGGTAGCCCTGGCCGATGATCGAGGGTTGGGTGCCTTCGGTGATGATCAGTCCGGCGGTGGCGCGTTGGGCGTAGTAGGTGGCGTTGAGTTCGGTGGGGGTGGCGCCGGGGCCGTAGGCGCGGCTGCGGGTCATGGGTGCCATGGCGATGCGGTTGGGCAGGCGTTTCCCGCCCAGCTCGATCGGGTCGAACGCGGTGGTCATCGGTTTTCCCTTTCTGGCAGGGCCTTTGCTGGTACGAGGGGTCAGGCCGGGGTGAGCACGGTCTTGCCCGCGAGCCGCCCGGTCGCGGCCTCCTCGTGCACGGCGGGCAGTTCGGCGATCCTGCGGTGGGCGGCGACGTCGATGCGCAGTTCGCCGCGGTCGACGCGGGTGACCAGTTCGGCGAGCTGATCGGCCTTGCTGAGCACGAAAACGCGCGCGGTGCGGATGCCGCGTCCGGGGTTCTCCGGTGGCGGGGTGGTGGTGGAAACGAGTGCGCCACCATCCCGGACGAGATCGGCCAGCGCGGCGGTTTCCTCCGGGCTGGTCGAGACGAGGTTGACCACCACGTCGAAGGGCCCGCCTTCCACGGTCAGCGGGGTGGCCGCGAGGTCCAGGTAGCCGAGGATCCGGTCGGCGCCCTCGGTGCGCAGCCGGTCCGCGTTCCGCTCGCTCGCGGTGGCGCTGACCTGCGCTCCCGCCTGATGGGCGAGCTGCACGGCGTACCCGCCCACGGCGCCGCCCGCGCCGTTGACCAGGACCGTCTGTCCCGCGCGCAGCCCGGCGAGGTCGAACAGGGCCTGCCAGGCGGTCAGCCCGCCGACCGGCAGTGCGGCGGCGTCCGCCAGTTCGACCGTCCGCGGCGCGCTGGCAAGCGCCTCGGCGGGTGCGATCACGTACTCGGCCGCGGCACCGTCGGCGTTCATCGGCAGGAACGCCACCACGTTCTCACCGGTCCGCCAGCCCTCGACCCCGGCGCCGAGTTCGGCGATCGTCCCGGCCACGTCGATTCCGGGGGTGTGCGGGAACTCCAGCGGGAACACCTCCTGCAGGGCGCCGACCCGGATGCCGATGTCCACCGGGTTGAACGAGGTGCCCGCGACCTCGATCAGCACCTCTCCCGCGCCGGGCACGGGGCGCTCGGTCTCCTCGTGGACGAGCACCTCGCTGCCGCCGTAGCTGTGGTAACGCACTGCCTGCATGACTTCCTCCTTCAAATTTGCTTCGATGTCGAAGTGATTCCAGGCTAGCTTACTTCGAATTCGAAGCAAACCGTTCGTTCGGTGAAGTGCGTCACTATGCTTCGATGTCGAAGTAACTAGAATGGGTGGTATGGCAGAGGAGCTGGAACCCGAGCAGCTGAACACCTACTTCGCGCTGATGGAGTCGGTGAGCCTGCTGCATCATGCCGTCGAGCAGCAGGTGCGTGCGGCTGGGGAGCTCAGTTACGTCCAGTTCCAGCTACTGGCCCGGCTCGCCGATGCCCCGAAGCGGCAGCTGACCATGACCGCGCTCGCTGATGGTGTCGTCTACAGTCGCAGCGGCCTGACTCATCAGGCCGGGCTGCTGGAGAAGGCCGGGCTGATCACCCGAGCCTCCAGTCCCGAGGATCAGCGCGCCACTCTGGTGACGATCACCCGGGACGGCCTCGACCGGGTCGCCAAGATCCTGCCCGGACACATCGAACTCGTGCGCGAGCTGCTGTTCACCCCACTGTCCACAACGGACCTGACAGCCCTCGGCGACACCATGACCAAGGTCCGCGATCACATGCGCGCCCAGCCACCCCGCTCCGCCGCACCCCGCAATCGGCACACCTGAGCTCACAGGCGGCGCGGTGCGGCGTGCGCGCGCAGCGCCGGGGCGACCGGCCCGCCGCGCAGAAAGCCGGTGACACCACCGGAATCGAGGGCCTTGCGGTAGACGGTGAGCGCGTGGCCCGCGGCCTCGATGGTGTGCGCGATATCGGTTTCGTCGTGTGCCGCGGAGACGACGAAGGACTGTCCCAGTACCCCGCGGGCGAGGAGCTCGGCGAGCCAGAGGGTGCGGAATTCCTGCGATGGCTTGCCGTCCGCGTCCTTGGTGGTGAACACGGCACAGCTGGGACGCCCGATCACCCGGACCGCCTCCTCGAGCCCGTGTTCGGCGGCGAGTGCGTTGATGCCCTCGGCGAGCGCGCGGCCGCTGCGTTCCATGGCGGCGACCGGATCCTGTTCGGTGTAGACCCGGGCGACGGCCCGGAATGCGGCGAGGCCGATGGTTTCCGGACCGTTGGTGGTGGACAGCAGGAAGGTCCTGCGCTGGTCGGTGCGCAACCCGCCGAGCTCCATCAGCTCGCGGCGCCCGGCCAGTGCGGCGATCGCGAAACCGTTGCCCATGGCCTTGCCCCAGGTCGACAGGTCCGGGACCACACCGTAGACGGACTGCGCACCGCCCGCGGACCAGCGGAATCCGGTGATGATCTCGTCGAACACCAGCACCGCCCCGAACCGGTCGCACAGCGCGCGGATCCCTTGCAGGAAGCCGGGTTCGGGCTCGGCGAGCGCGGTGGCGGCCTCGAGCAGCACGCAGGCGATCTGGCCGGGGAAGCGCTCGAAACATTCCCGCAGGGAACCGAGATCGTTGTAGCGGAACCGGACCGTGCGGCCTCGCTCGTCCTCGGGTACCCCGGAGCGCATCTCGAGCTGGCCGACGAACCAGTCCGCGGTGGAGTAGAACGGCTGATCGGCGATCGCGACCATGTCCCTTCCGGTGGCCGCGCGGGAAAGCCGGACGGCCGCCGTGGTCGCGTCCGAGCCGTTCTTGGCGAACTTGACCATCTCCGCACCGGGAACGAGGCGCAGGAAGTCCTCGGCGGCGGCGAGTTCGAGCTCGGTGGGCCGGGTGAACGAAACCCCTTCGGCGAGCTGGTTCGCGACCGCTTCGCACACCGGGGGAAAGGCGTGCCCGAGGGTCACCGAGCGCAGGCCCATGCCGTACTCGACGAACTCGTTCCCGTCCAGGTCCCAGACCCGGGAACCCTTGCCACGGCGCAGAACCGGTGCCATGTCCTCGGGATACTGATCGCTGCCGCGCGCGTAGGTATGCGCCCCGCCGGGCACCAGCTCGTGCAGTCTCCGCTGGGCGCGCACCGATTCCCCGAATCTCACCGCCGCACCGCCTTCCCCAGTAGTTCGCGTAGTTGCCCGGCCATGTGGGCCGAGGTGAACCGTTCCCGCACGCGCGCCCGCGCGGCGCGGCCCATGGCCCGGCAACGCTGCGGATCGGCCAGCAGCTCACCGATCGCCGCGCCCATCGCCGCCGGGTCCCCCGCCGGGACGAGGAGACCGTCGATCCCGTGCCGCACATACCGTTCCATTCCGGGGTTCGCGGTCACCACGATCGGGCGGGCACTGGCCATCGCCTCGAGCACCACGGTGAGCCCGGAGCCGACCCGGTTCTCGTGCAGTGCCACCGCGACGAGCCCGCAGCGCCGGTAGATCCCGCGCATGCCCGCGCCCATTCGCTTGCGGTGCACCACACCGAGCGATTCGGGCACCTCGACCGGCAGGGTGGTGGCCAGTTCGAGCGTGCATCCGGTCCCGCCCGCGCGCGCCGCGGCGACCGCCGCGACCAGGGTGGCGTGGTCGCGGTTGCGGTCATCGCCGACACTGGCCACGATCGGGCCCGCGGTTTCCTCGGGCTGGGCCGGATAGAACTGCTCGTCGATACCGAGGTCGATCTCGTGCACCCGCCCCGGATCGAGATCCCAGTGTTCGCACAGCGCCGGGGTCAGCGCGGGGCTCTGGCTGAACACGGCCGCCATCCTGCGCATCCCGGTGGCCGCGAGGCGGGCGTGGGCCGCGGAAAGCGAACGCGGATCCTCGAGCCAGGCGATCCCGGAGACCACCGGGGTGCGCCCCGGATGCAGTGCCGCCGGGATGCCGGTGCGTTCGTCCATGCACAGCAACACATCCGCGCCGAAGCGGTGCGGCGCGAGGGCCTTGGCGAGCACGTCATAGCCGCCGAGCCGGTTGCGCACCTTGGTGGCGATCCCGGTAGCCCGGCGCAGTGGGGGCCGGAACCGCACCGCGGTGCGCGCATCCCCGATGCGGTGCAGCCCGTAGGGTGTCGCGTCCGGCACGGCTCCCTCGGCGTGCCTGGCCCGCCACTGTTCGGCGTCGAGTTCCTCGGGCAGTTCGACGAGTACACGCATCGCTTGGCAATCTCCGCTCGGGCTCAGGAAAGCGCGCCGACCGGCTGGCGCCACTTCGGGTACAGCCAGCGCGCCAGTACGGTCACCAGATAGCCGAGCAGCGCGCCGGCGAGCAGCCCGCCGGGGATACCGAGACCGAGGGGCAGCCGGGTGCCCTTGTCGGCCGCGGACGGCGGGGAGACGACCTCGACGCGCACCCGCGAATCCGCGTCGTCGACCTGCTCCAACCTGGTGATCGTGTCCACGAAGGAGCGCGTTACCGCGATTCCCGCGCGTTCGGCCGCACCGCGATCGGATCCCGTGACGGTCAGGCTCAGCATCGTGGTGTTGTCCACGACGGTGGCCTTGACCTGTGCGGCGAGCGCGTTCGCGGTCGTACCGAGCCCGGCGGCGGCCGGTTGCACCACCCGGTCGCTGGTGGCCAGCCCGGCATAGGTGGACATCCGCTGGCTGACGTACTGATCGGCGGTGTAGATATCGGAGCCGCTCTTGCTCGGTCCCGGGGTGGCGAGGATCTGGGCGGTCGCCGTGACCGGGCGGGTACCGAGATAGAGCGAGACGCCGAGCATCACCAGCACACCGAGCAGTGCCCCGGCCAGTGTGGCGGTCAGCCACCAGTTATCGCGCAGCCAACGCATATTCTCCTCCTTCTGCTCGCGCGCGGTCGCGCCAGTGCGCGGCGAACCGGGCGCGCCGGTGTGCCCGGGCGTGGGGTTCGGCCGCCGGGATCCACCGGGCGGCGAGTAGCAGGGCGGCCAGCAGCACGGCCGTGCCGATGACGTATTCCCGCGCGATGAGGGTGGTCTGGAAGATACTCACCGCGGCCACCAGCGCCAGGCCGAAACCGAGCGCCACCGTGGCCGGAGCTCCCGGCGCCCGTGCCCGCCAGCTGTGCGCGGTCACGGTGATCGCCCGGACCCCGAGCGCGCCGAAGGCGAACAGCCCGGCAAGGCCGAGGGACAGCCAGATCCGCAGATACTGGTTGTGCATATAGGGCCGGTCGTCCACCCGCAGCCTGCTCATCACGTCGTCATAGGTGATGAAGGTGCCGCCATAGGTTACCCCGAGCCCGGTGCCCAGCAGCGGCCGCTCGCCGAGCGTGGACCAGGCCGCGCTGTTCTCCTGCAGGCGATCGGTGAGGCTGTCCTCGGCCAGCGCTGCCCCGCTGACCAGACTGTTCACCCGCTCGGCGAGCGCGTCCCCGGTGCGCCCGAGTGCCCCGGAAAAGGCGATGCCGAGCACCAGGCCGCCGAGGACGATCAGGCCGATCCCGCGCCGCACGATACCGCGCAACCCGCCGCGCAGCCCGGCGATGAGCACGATCCCGGCGAGCAGCGGACCCCAGGTGGACCGGTTGAAGCTCAGCGCTTCCATGGCGAACACCGGCGCGAAAAGCGCGAGGAAGACCCAGATCCGGCGCGGGCGCACCAGCCCGGAACACAACAGGATCAGCAGCGGGCCGCAGAGCATCAGGACCGGACTGTTCAGTCTGCTGACATCCGAGGCATCGCTTCCGGTGAGCACCTGGGTCCGTTCATCGGCGAGCAGCGGAGCGAGCCCGAGCCCCGCGGCGAGGATGGCCGCCGCCGCGGCGGCAGCGCCACCGAGGAGCAGCAGGGCGAGCAGTTCGGTGAACCGCCCGGTGAACGCGCGGTAGAGCACCGGGAGCGCCAGCACGGTGCCGAGGGCGCGCACCGACTCGATGATCTGCTCCGGGTCCCCGCCACGGGTGAAACCCACCAGTGCGCCGAACAGCAGCACGGCGAGGAACAACCCCAGTTGCCACCGGACGGGAAAGCCGTTCCGGCCGGTTCCGGGCCGGAGTACGGTGCACAGCAGGCCGAGCAGGATCGCGATCTCCAGCACGGTGGGGGTCACCGGTCCCAGGCGGACGGTCTCGATCTTCGTCGGCAGCGGGCCGAATCCGAAAAGGCACACGCTCGCGGCGGCGAACCGTGGATCGCGCAGGCCCCGGTATCCCGCAAGCAGGGCAACCGCCAAGGGTGGAATCCAGGAACCGGTGAGGCCGTAACCGAACACCGCGAACAGTGCCGCGGCGCCGACCGCGGCACCCCGGAGCGTGCGGGCGCGCCGCCACCAGCAGGCGAGTACCGCATTGAGTTCGGTGGCGAACGCATCCGTGGCCGCGGGCGCGGAAAGCCTTGGCTCGCGGCGGATCCGGCCGCCGCGCTCGCGCAGTTCGCGCAGCAGCAGCGCACCGAGCAGACCGAGCACGGCACCGAGCCCACCGAGGCGGACGGCGGATTCCGCGCGGTGATCCTCGACCGGACCGCCCGTCGTACTGACCCGGGCGCGCAGCACATCCGGGCGGGGCTGTTCGCGTTCGGCCAGCCCGGCCAATGCTTCCGCGGCCGCCGTGGCCTTGGCGCGCAGTCGTTCGCCGCCGGAGACCGTGACGCGCACGAGTTCGGTTCCCGGATCGCTTTCCGCGGTGATGCGATCCCCTGCGGCGAACGGTATCCGCGCGCCCGCCGCCTCGCGTACCGTCGCGGTGGGCGCCAGCGCGGTGACCGTGGTGGTGAAGTTCTCCACGTACCGTGCCTGGGAACCGAGATCGAGTCCGTGCGCCCCGGCTTTCGGGCCCGCGGTCAACAGCAGCTGCGCGCTGCTCGACGGGCCGCTGCCGGTCAGCACGCCGAGGCAGCCGCCGACCACCGCGCCGATGAACACTCCGAGCAACAGGGTCAGCGCGCGAACCAACCACTCTGGGTGCCCGAACACTTTCACACGACCGAGGGTACTTCACGCGAAAGTGTGGCTACCATGAGCGCGTGACGAATCGTCATTGGGGGCGAACACTACTCACGGTTTTCACCGTTGCCGTACTCGGCGTGTCCGCGTGCGCTCCGGAACCGGGCGGCGGGCCGCCGGGCGCGCGGCGATCCGCCGCGCCCACGGCCACGGATGTGAACGGTGCCGGGCCGGTGCTGCGCGGGGTGAACCTGTTCGACACCGTCTGGTTCGCGGGATATCGCGGGGTCAGCTACGACCCGCAACCGCAGGCGGGCTACGACTTCCTGGCACGCAGGGGAGTCCGGCTGGTCCGGCTGCCCTTCCTCTGGCCGCAGGTGCAACCCCGGCTGCGCGCTCCGCTCGATCCGCAGGCCGTCCGGATGCTGCGGACACAGCTGCGCCGGGCCGCCAAGGCGGGCATCAAGGTCGTGCTCGACGCGCACAATGGCTGCCATTTCCCGCAGGGCAATCCGGAACCCGGGCTGCGCCTCGCCGCGTGCGGGAACGGCATCGGCACCGCCGAACTCGACGATCTCTGGTCCCGGTTGTCCACGGCGTTCCGTACCGAGCCCGCGCTCTACGCCTACGACATCATGAACGAGCCCAACCACATCAGCGCCGTGGTGTGGCAGCGGTTCTCGCAGTCCGTGGTCGACGTGTTGCGCGCCGCGGGGGACCGCACGCTGTTGTGGATCGAGGGCACCGGGTATGCCGCGGTGGACACCTGGGTGCGGTATCACCCGAGGCCGTGGATCCGGGACCCGGCGCACAACATCGTCTATTCGGCGCACCAGTACTTCGTGGACGCCGACTACCCCTCGGGTTACGAGCTGCGCGCGTATCCGGGCGCGAGCACCCGCGCGCTCGCGCATCTGCGCACCTTCGTCGACTGGCTGCAGCGCTTCCGGGTGCGCGGCTCGATCGGCGAGGTGGGCTGGCCGAACGCGAGCAAGGCGCGGGATCCCGGCGCATGGAACGAACTCGGCGAGCGGTGGTACCGGATCGCGGACGCGGCAAGGCTTCCGGTCACCTATTTCAGTGCCAGCTCGATCGGCGAGGAGATCCACGCCGCCTACACGGCCAGATCACCGGGGGACGGCTGCGCGGGTGGCTCCTGCACCGCCCCGCCACTCGGGCGCGGGCTCGGCCAGGCCGCCGTGCTCGAACGACACAGCACGGTGAGGTGAGCGGTGGAGTCGATAACCGTGCTCGGTGTCCCGGTCGCCGCGATCGGGCGGGAACAGGCCCTGGCGCGGATCGCCGAACTGATCGCGGAGCCGGAACCCGCGCTGCTCGCCTTCGCCAACGCGCACGCCTGCAATCTCGCCGCGCGCGATCCTGGATTCCGCGCCCTGTTGTGCCACCGCGCCGCCCTCGTGCTCCCGGACGGGGCCGGGCTGGCCATCGCCGCCCGGCTGCGCGGGCGCAGCTTTCCCGCCAACCTCAACGGCACCGATTTCCTGCCGGTGCTGCTCGGACAGGCGGCCGCGCACGGACACCGGGTGTTCCTCATCGGCGGGCACCCCGGGGTCGCCGAACGCGCGGCGCGGTGCTTGCGGGCGCGCGGGGTGCCGATCGCCGGTACCGCGCACGGCTACCACGCCGACGGCGCCCGGCTGGCCGCCGAGGTCGCGGCGAGCGGGGCGAGCATTCTCCTCGTCGGAATGGGGATGCCGCGCCAGGAGTTCTGGCTGGACGCCCACCTCGGCGCGAGCGGCGCGCGGCTGGGCATCGCGGTCGGCGCCTTCCTGGACTTCACCGCACAGCGGGTACCCCGGGCGCCCGGCTGGATGCGCCGGGCCCGGATGGAATGGGTCTACCGGCTCGCGCGCGAACCCCGCCGGATGTTCGGCCGCTACGTTCTCGGCAATCCCGCATTCCTGCTCCGGGTCGTCGCCGGGGGACACCGTGGCCAGTAGGGCGGTGCGGATCGCGCGCGGGGTGATCGTGCAAGTGGCCGGGCGGGTGCTCGGGATCCCGCTGTCCATCATCACCCTGGCGATCGCCACGCGGTATCTGGGCACGAGCGACTACGGGGTGCTGACCACGGCCGTGGTGTTCACCGGGCTGTTCGAGACGTTCACCGAGCTCGGGATCGGCACGGTGATCGTCCGCCGGGTCACCGGTAAAGGACCGGGTGGCACGCTGCACCGGCTGGTCGGGCTGAACCTGACCCTCTCGCTGGGCTACGCGCTACCGCTCGCCGTGCTTTCCTTTCTGATCGGGCTGCTCGCCTATCCCGGGCGTGCCGAGGTGCAGCTGGCGATCGGAGTCATCTCCATCGGGCTGATCTTCACCACGATCGCCAGCTGTTTCGATCCGGTGTTCGACGTGCACGTGCGCTATGCCGCGGTGGCCGGAGCGGAGATCACCTCCAGGCTGGTCACCTTCGCGGCCGCCGTGCTGGTGTGGTGGACCGATGCCGGACTGCTCGCCATGTGCGCGGTGCAGATCGCCCCGCAGCTGATCCGGTTGATCATCTCGGCATTCGCCGCGCGGCGACTGGTCCGTCTGCGATTCGTGCGTGCCGCGCGCGAACTGCGCTCGCTGCTCGTGGAAAGCATCCCGTTCACGCTGATCGTGCTGATCGGGGTGGTGTACTGGCGCGCGGACGGGGTGGTGCTCTCCCTGTTCTCCGATCCCGAACAGGTCGGCGCGTACGGGATGGCGTATCAGATCGCGTTCAGCCTGAGCCTGCTTCCCCAGGTGTTCTCCCGTTCGGCGCTGTCCACGATCAACCAGGGATACGACCGCGATCCGCCGAGATTCGTCGCGGCCATCGATTCCGGGTACCGGTTCCTGTTGTTGTGCGCCGCTCCGGTCGCGGTGTTCGGTGCCGTGCTCGCCGGGAGAATCGTCGACGCGGTCGGCTCGGAACAGTTCGCCGAGGCGGCCACCCCGGTGCTGCGGTTGTTCTTCATCGCCTGCGCCGCGCAGTTTCTCACCCCGATGATCACCGATGCGCTGATCGCCGCACACGAACAGCGATATCTGACCACCTTGTCCGCCTGCAATCTGGTGGCGAACATTCTGCTGAATCTGTTGCTCGTACCCCGCCTCGGCGCGGTCGGCTGTGGTATCGCGCTGCTGGCGAGCGAACTTTCCGGCGTGCTGTTCGCCCAGCCGAGGCTGCGCCGGATCGGGGTCGGTTATCCGCCGCTCGGTTATCTCGCCCGGTTGCTTCCCTGCCTCGGGCTCGGCGTGCTGGCGGTCTGGGCCTGCTGGTCGCTGCCACTCGTGGTGGTACTGCCCGCCTGCGGGATCGGCTACCTGGCCGGTGCGTTCCTCGCGGGCGCGCTGCCGGCGAGCATGCGCGCGACCCTGTTCGCGGCGGTGCGGCCGGGATCGGCACGTCAGGCGACGGCCGAGGAAAGTCCCTCCCAGGGGTGAAGAATTCTTCGTGTCCGGCCGGTTCCGAAGCGCCAGGAAATGCCCGCTGACGTCGGAAAAACCAGGTCGGGACCGAACGGTCGGGGCATCCCGAATGAATTGCTAGATAACTGATAGTTACCGAAAAATTCACTCGATCGGGATCGTGTAACACGATTGGCCGAAATGGCGATGAGCGGACAAACCACTGGGGCGAATGCAGGAGAGCGATGGCAGAGCACACCACCGTGACGCGCCGCCGTGCCACCGGCCGCCCGAGTGCGAGCGTGGTCCCGGCCGGGCTTTCCGGGCGGGGAACCGAATCCGGTTCCGGGCACCCGTGGATCGCGTGGTGGGAACGCCGCTACCGGATGGCGGTGATCCTCGGCGATGTGCTCGTCTCGGCCTGCATGTTCGGGCTGCTCCTGCTGCTGTTGGCGGTCACCGATCCGGCTTGGGTTCCGCCCTTTCCGGAATTGACCGTTCTCGTCAGCCTCACGATCCTGGTGGTGTGCCTGATCGTCGGGCACGCATGGCGGCCGCGGGAACTCGGCCAGGGAGCCGAGGAGTACCGGCGGCTCGGCCGTGGGCTGGGTTTCGGTGCCGTGTCCGGCTGCGTGCTCCTGGTCGCGGCGGGGCTGCCGGAATGGCGGGTCTGGGGCCTGGCCGCGGTTCCGGCGACCGCGCTGGCCGTGTTCCCGGAGCGGTATCTGCTGCGCCGATTCCTGCATCACGCGCGCAGGCGGGACCGGTGCATGTTTCCGGTGCTGGCCGCCGGATCCGCGGAAGGGGTGCGCGCGCTGATCACGCAGACCCGCAGGGCCACCCATGTCGGCTGGCGGGTGGAGGCGGCCTGTCTGGACGCGCCGCCCGACGTGCTTTCCGCGGAGATCGCCGGAGTTCCGGTGATCGGTTCGCTCGAGGTACTGGCCACCCAGGTGCGCCGGGGCGGTTATCGGATCGTCGCGGTAACGCCGAGTCCGCAGTGGACGCCGGAACGGTTGCAGCGCTTGGCCTGGGATCTGGAGGAACCCGGAACGGAGATGGTGATCTCGCCGGGCCTGATGGAAATCGCCGGGCCGCGGGTGCACGTGTCCGGGATGCTGGGTATTCCGGTGCTGCGGGTGAGTGCGCCGCGGTTTTCCGGGGTGCCCCGGGTGGTGAAGTGGGTCGTGGACAAGTGCGCTGCCGGGGTCGGGCTGGTGCTGCTCGCTCCGTTGTTGCTCGGGGTCGCGCTCGCGATCAAATGCACCGACGGTGGTCCGGTCTTCTACCGGCAGGTGCGCGCGGGCAAGGGCGGAACGACCTTCCGGATGTGGAAGTTCCGCACCATGGTGGTCGGCGCCGAGCGGATGCGCGCGGAACTCGCCGGGGACAACGACGCCGACGGTCCGCTGTTCAAACTCCGCGCGGATCCGCGGATCACCCGGGTCGGCAGGCTGCTGCGCAAGCATTCACTCGATGAGCTCCCGCAACTGGTCAACGTCCTGGCCGGGCACATGTCGCTGATCGGCCCGCGACCGCCGCTGCCCGAGGAAACCTGTGACTACAACGACGCGGCGCGGCGGAAGCTGTTGGTGCGCCCCGGGCTGACCGGACTGTGGCAGGTCTCCGGGCGCAGTGATCTCGGCTGGGACGAGTCCGTTCGCCTGGATCTGCGCTATGTGGAGGACTGGTCGCTGGTGCTGGACATGGTGATCCTGTGGAAGACCGTGCGGGCCGTGCTGAGCGGAAAAGGGGCGTACTGAGATGTACTGTCGGCTGTGCGGAAGCGCCCGGCTCCACGGGATCGTCGATCTCGGCGCGACCCCGCCGTGCGAACGGTTCCTCTCCGCGGAAATGCTCGAGGAACCCGAGCCGAGCTACCCGCTGCGGCTGCGGCTGTGCGCGGACTGCCTGCTCGCCCAGATCCCGGCGCTGATCACCCCGGAGGAGACGTTCACCGAATACGCCTATTTCTCCTCCTACTCGGATTCCTGGGTGGCGCACGCGAAACTGCTCGTGGAGGAGGGGCTGGCCAGATCGGGCGCGGGGTTCGTGGTCGAGGTGGCCAGCAACGACGGTTACCTGCTGCGGCACGTGGCCGAGCGCGGGGTGCGCTGCCTGGGCATCGAGCCCTCGGTCAACGTGGGCAAGGCCGCGCGGGACCGGGGAATCCCCACCCTGACCGCGTTCCTCGGGCCGGAGACCGCGCGCGCGGTCCGCAGGGAGCACGGCCCGGCCGCGCTGGTGATCGCGAACAACGTGTACGCCCATGTGCCGGATCTGCTCGGATTCACGGCCGGGCTGCGCGAACTGCTCGCCGCGGACGGCTGGCTGTGCCTCGAAGTGGCCTACCTCGCCCGGCTGATCGAGGGCAACCAGTTCGACACGATCTATCACGAGCATTTCCAGTACTACACGCTCGCCTCGGCGATCGCCGCGCTGCGCACCGGCGGGCTGGACGTCGTGGATGTGGAAACCCTGGACACGCACGGCGGATCGCTGCGCATCTGGGCGCGCCCTGCCGAGTTGCAGGCACCGCGGGCGCATGCGGTCGGGGCGCTGCTGGCGGCCGAACGCGCGGCCGGTCTGCATTCCCCGCACGGCTACCGGTCCTTCGCCGAACAGGTCACCCGGACCCGCGCCGAGATTCTGCGGTTCCTGCTCGACGCGCGCGCCGCGGACCGGCTCGTGGTCGGCTACGGTGCGCCGGGCAAGGGCAACACCTTGCTCAACTACTGCGGGGTGCGCCCGGATCTGTTGCCGTACACGGTGGACCGGAATCCGTACAAGCACGGCCGGTTCACCCCAGGCACGCGCATCCCGATCCATCCGCCGGAACGGATCGCCGAGGACCGGCCGGACTACGTGTTCGTGCTGCCGTGGAACCTGCGCGCCGAACTGACCGAACAGCTGGCCTATATCGGCGAATGGGGCGGAAAGCTGATCTTCCCGATTCCGGAACTGCAGGAGGTACGGCCGTGAAAGTGGTGCTGTTCTGCGGCGGATACGGCATGCGGATGCGCAGCGGGGCCGGCGATGATCTGCCGAAACCGATGCAGCCGGTCGGCCCGCGCCCGCTGCTCTGGCACGTGATGCGCTATTACGCCTACCACGGGCACACCGAGTTCATCCTGTGCCTCGGCCACGGCGCCGAGCACATCAAGGATTTCTTCCTCGGCTACGCGGAGACCGCCTCGAACGATTTCGTGCTGCAGCACGGGGAGGTCCGGTTGTTCGGCAGCGATATCGAGGACTGGTCGATCACCTTCGTGCACACCGGGCTGGACGCGCCGATCGGGGAGCGGCTGCGCCGGGTCCGCTCGCATCTGGACGGGGCGGAGATCTTCCTGGCGAACTATGCCGATGTGCTCACCGATGCGCCGCTGAATGCGATGATCGACCGGTTCGCGGGCGCGGACGCGGGAGCCTCGCTGCTCACCGTGCCACCGCAGTCCTCGTTCCACTGTGTGGAGATCGGCGAATCCGGGATGGTGAGCAAGATCCGCCCGGTCGCCGAACTGCCGCTGTGGGAGAACGGCGGATATTTCGTGCTGCGCCAGGAGATCTTCGAGCACATCCCGGAAAACGGTGACCTGGTCACCGACGGCTGCGGGCGGCTGGCCGAACGCGGGCGGTTGCTTGCCCAGCCGTACCACGGTTTCTGGCAGCCCGCGGACACGGTCAAGGAGCGGCACCTGCTCGAGGAGGCCTATCTGCGCGGGCAGGCGCCCTGGATGCTCTGGGAGCGTGCCGCGTGAGAAACGGTTTACGGCCCGCGAAACCGATCCGCTCGGTGGCTCTGCTCGGCGCGCACTGCGATGACATCGCGATCGGTGCAGGCGGGTTGTTGCTCAGCATGGCCGGTGCGCTGACCGAGGTGCACGCCCTGGTGCTGACCGGGGGCGGAACCGCGCGCGAGGCCGAGGAACACGCCGCGCTGGACGCGTTCTGCGCGCGTCCGGTGAAACCGGCCGTCCTGGATCTGCCGGACGGCCGATTGCCCGCGCACTGGGCGGCGGTGAAGGAAGCCGTCGAGGAACTGCGCGCGCACTGCGAACCGGATCTGGTGCTTGCCCCGCATCCCGCGGACGCCCACCAGGACCACCGGCTGCTCGCGGAACTGGTGCCCACCGTGTTCCGCGAGCATCTCGTACTCGGCTACGAGATCCCGAAATGGGACGCCGACACGGGTTCCCCACCGGTACTCGTGCCACTTTCCGGGGAACTCGTCCAGCGCAAGACCGCCCTGCTCGGCGAACACTATCCCTCGCAGCGCGCCCGTTCCTGGTTCGATCCGCGCACCTTCGAAGGGCTCGCCCGGATCCGTGGCGTGCAGTGCCATGCCGAGTACGCCGAAGCCTTTCACACCACCAAACTGACCATGACCTTCGAAGGAGCCGATTCGTGCACATCATGGTGACCGGCCACCTGGGCTATCTCGGCACGGTGCTCGTCCCGGTGCTCCAGCGGGCCGGACACACGGTGCTCGGGCTCGATTCCGGGCTGTTCGCCGACTGTGTGCTCGGCCCGCAACCCGAGGCTGTTCCGGCGATCGCCACGGATCTGCGCGAGGTGTGCCCTGCCGATCTGGCGGGCGTGGACGCCATCGTGCACCTCGCCGCGCTGTCCAATGATCCGCTCGGTTCGCTGGCCCCGGATCTGACCTACGCCATCAACCACGTGGCCTCGGTCCGGCTGGCTCGGCTCGCACGGGAGGCCGGGGTGCGCCGGTTCTGCTACGCGTCCACCTGCTCGGTCTACGGCGCGGCGGGGGAGGAACTCGTCGATGAGCGGGCGCCGATGCGGCCGGTGACCCCGTACGCGGAGTCCAAGGTGCGGGTGGAGGACGAACTGGCCGAGCTCGCCGATGCCGAATTCACCCCGGTTCTTCTGCGCAATGCCACCGCTTTCGGGTTCTCGCCCCGGCTGCGGGCGGACATCGTGCTGAACAACCTCGTCGGGCACGCCGTACTCTCCGGGGTGGTCAAGGTGCTCTCCGATGGCACACCGTGGCGACCGCTGGTGCACGCCGCCGATATCGCGGAGGCCTTCCGCGCCGCGCTCGAGGCCCCGCGCGAAGCGGTGCACGCCCGCGCGTTCAACGTGGGTACCGAGGAGAACAACCTCACCGTCGCGCAGATCGCCGAGCACGTCGCCGAGATCACCGGGGCACGCCTGGAGATCACCGGCGAGTCCGGCGGTGATCCGCGCTCCTACCGGGTGGATTTCTCCACGATCCGTGCCGCACTGCCGGATTTCCGGGCGCGCTGGTCGATCCCGGACGGCGCGCGGGAGTTGTACACCGCCTACACCGGGAACGGCCTGACCGAGTGGGATTTCCGGAACCGGTTCACCAGGCTCGCCCGGCTCTCCGAGTTGCGCGAGACCGGGGCCATCGCGCCCGACCTGCGTCCACAATGGACGGTCGCGCCGTGACCGCGTCACCCGGCGAGCTGCGCGAAGGTTCCCGCGGCGGCATCGCGCGCGGACAGGATCGGATCGCCGAGCGGCCACCGGATGCCGAGATCCGGATCGTCATAACGCACCGCGATGTCCTCGCCCGGTTCGTGCGGCCGGTCGATGCGGTAGCACACGTCGGATTCGCGCAGTGCCTGGAATCCGTGCAGCATTCCCGCCGGGATGTAGAGGTGCGCGAACGATTCGTCGTCCAGCAGCAGGCTGATGTGCTCGCCGAAGCTCGGCGAACCCGGCCGCGCGTCGACGACGACATCGTGCACCGCGCCGCGCGCACACCGCACCAGCTTCGCTTCACCGCGGCCACCGCGGCCGTGCAGCCCGCGCAGCACGCCCGCCGCCGAGCGGGATTGGGAATCCTGCGCGAGCCGGCCCATGTCGATGCCGTGCTCGGCGGCGATCGCCGTGTCGAAGGTGCGGGTGAACAGGCCGCGCTCGTCCCGGTGCGGGGACGGGTAGAACACCAGGACCCCGTGCAGTGCCGTCGTGTTGACCTCCACCCGGCCATTATGCCGCGGAATCCGCGATGAGGTGCCGTTGGTGCGCCGCCGATTCGGGCCGGATCGTGCTCGATCTCGGTTCCCAGCCCGCCTGCGATGATTTCCCGGTCGGCGGACTGCCGGGTGAGGACGCGCGCCATCCGCTGCGGCTGTGGCAGTGCGCGCGGTGCGCGCTCACCCAGCTCGCCGAGGATCCCGGTCATCCCGAGCAGCCACTCGGGATGCAACCGGCCGCGCTCGCCGCACAGGGCAGGGCCGCGGTCACGGCACTGTGCGAGGAGGGACTGGCGAAACCGGGCGATCGGGTGCGGGAATTCGGCAGCCCGCACGGCGGAAGCTGGCTCGAACCGCTCACCGAGCGCGGACTGCGGCCGAGCGGGGGACGCGCGGATCTCGTGGTGGACAACTTCGGCCTGATGCACGAAGCGGATCAGCGGGCCGCGCTGCGCGAGCGGGCGGCGGCACTCGCCGAGGGCGGCACGCTGGTCGTGCAGTTCCACAGCCTCGCCACGATCGTCGGCTCCGGACAGTGGACATCGGTGCGGCACGGGCATTTCGCCTACTACTCGGCGCGGGTGCTCATCGCGATGCTCGCCGAGCACGGGCTCGATCCGGTGCATGCCGAGACCTTCCCGCTCTACGGCGGCACGGTGCTGCTCGCCGCCCGCGCGGGCGGCGAACCGGACGCCACGGTCGCCGCGCTGCTCGACCGCGAGGGCGCGCCCGATCCCGCTCTGCTGAGCGGAAAAGTGCGCACCTCGCTCGAGGAGCTGCGCACGGCCGTCGCCGGAAGCGGCCGGGTGCTCGGCTACGGGGCCGCTTCTCGCGCGGTCGCCCTGCTCGCCATGTCCGGGATCACCGAACGCGAGCTGCCCGCCATCGCGGACGCTTCCCCGGCCAAACACGGCAGGCGCATGCCCGGATCGGGAATCCCCATCGTGGCACCGCAACGGCTCGCGGACCGGCGGCCCGACACGGTGCTGCTTTTCCTGCCCGAACTGCTCGACGAGGTCCGCGCCGCATACGGCGACCGATGGCATTGGCGGGTAGTCCGGTGAAGGTACTCATGGTCGGACCCGATCCACGGGGACAGGGCGGCATGTCCACGGTCGCCGAGCTGATCCTGCGCTACCGCCCGGCCGGACTCGACTACGTCACCACCTTCCGTGACGGCGGCCCGCTGCGGCGGATCCGCGCCTGGCTGGCGGGCTGGCTGCTCGCCACGGTGCGCCTGGTCTGCTTCCGGCCCGATGTGCTGCACGCCCACGTCTCGGAACGGTCCTCGGTGTTGCGCAAGGGATTCCTGGTGCTGCTGGCCAGGGCACTCGGGGTGCGCACCGTGTTGCACTGTCACGGTGCCGAGTTCCTTTCCTGGTACGCGCGCCTGCCCCGGCTCGCCAAGCGGATCGTGGCAATCCCGTTCCGCGCCGCCGATGCCGTCCTGGTGCTCGGATCCGCCTGGCACGAGCGGTATGCCGCGTTGCTCGGCCCGATCCGGCTGCGCGAGCTGCCGAATCCGGTCGAGCTGCCGAATCCGGTCGAGCTGCCGCAACGGTGCGTCCGCGGGAAACGGGACCGGATCGGCGTGCTGTTCCTCGGCCGGTTCTCCGATCGCAAGGGAAGCGCGGACGTGCTCGAGGCGATCGCCGGGCTGGATGAAGCGACCAGATCGGCGATCACCCTGCGCATGGCCGGTGACGGGGACCTCGACGGCATGCGCGCCCTGGCCGAACGGCTCGAGGTGCGCGCCGAGATCACCGGATGGGCCGGGGCGGAGGAAAAGGCGGGCATGGTGCGCGAAGCCTCGGTGTTCGTGCTGCCGAGCAAGGACGAGGGAATGCCGATGGCCCTGCTGGAGGCGATGGCGGCCGGACTCGTCCCGGTCGTCAGCCCGGTCGGTGCGATTCCGGAACTCGTATGCGACGGGGAGAACGGTCTCCTCGTCGAGCCGGGGAATCCGGAGCAGCTGCGCGAGGCGCTGGCCCGGCTGTGCCGGGATCCGTCGCTGCGGAACCGGCTCGCCGAAACCGCCCGCGCACAGGCGAGCCGCTTCGATGTGCGGGACTACGTCCAGCGGCTGGACCAGGTCTGGGCCGAGGTTTCGGCGGGTGCGCGATGACCGGGTTGGCGGTACTGGTGGTCAGCTACCGGCGGGCCGATCTGCTGCGCCGCTGCCTGGACAGCGTGCGCGCCCACCTGCCCGGGGAACCGATCCTGGTGTGGGACAACCATTCCACCGAGAGCGGGCGGATCGCCGAACTCGCCGCGGACTATCCGGAGGTGTCCTGGCAGTTCTGTCCGCGCAACATCGGCTACGCCGCCGCGGTCAACGCACTCGCCGCGCGGGTGCCGGATGCGGATCTGCTGCTGCTCAACCCGGACGCCGAACTGACCGGCCCGCTGTCCCGCACCCGGGCCGCGTTGCGCGAACCGCGGGTGGCCGCGGCCTCACCGATGCTGGACGGGGAACACGGCTGGGATCTCGCCCGGGCCAGGCAGACCGTGCCCCGCGCGCTGGTGGGACACGCCGGATACGCCGCACGGCTGCGCGGAACACGGTTCTCCGATCACTGCCGCGGCGCGCCCGCCGAGGCCGAGGGTTACCTCTCCGGATGCTGCCTGCTGATCAACGCCCGCGCCTGGCGCGAACTCGGCGGCTTCGACGAGCGCTGCTACCTCTACGGGGAGGAATCCCTCTGGCAGCGGCAGGCACGACGGGCCGGGTGGCGGCTGCGGCTGGCCGAGGAGGTCGCGGTGCGTCACCTCGGCGCAGCCACGAGCGGCACCGATCCGGCCGGTGCCGCCCGCTCGGCCGAACTGTTGCGCGCGGGAACCGCCATCATGCTCGGGATCCGCGGCAACACCGGGCCGGGGACCGTGTTCCTCGCGGGCAGCCGGATGCTGGACGCGGTGCAGCGGTCCAAACGCCGTGCCCGCCCCGTTTCCACCGGTCTGCCGCACGTCCTGCTGACCACCAATCAGCTCTGCCGCGGCGGGGCCGAACGGCAGCGGGTGCTGCTCGCCAATGAACTCGCGGCGCGCGGCTATCCGGTGACCGTGGTGTGCCTGCAGGCGTTCGGTCCGCTCACCGCGGAGCTGAGCCAGCAGGTGCGGCTGCTGCTGTGTCCGTGGTGGCAGCCCATCGTGGCGACCGGGCGCGGCCACGCCGTGCTGATCACCGGCATCACCAATACCGAGGCGGGATTCGCGCTCGGCTGGCGGGCGGCGCGCGCGGCACGGGGAAGGGCCCACCGCTGGCTCGTGGCCAGCCACGAGATCGCCTCTTCCGGACCCACCTACGGCGGGGCCCTGGCCTCGGTGATCGGCCGCAGCGACGGGCTGATCGCGCTCTCCCCGGCGCATCTGCACCAGCTGCGGCGCGGGAACTCCTTGCCGCGCACCACGTTCATCGCGCCCAACGGGGTCCGGCCGGAGCAGCCGCGCCCGTACCGGCCGGGCAGCCCGCTGCGGCTCGGCATGCTCGGCAGGATCGTGGAACTGAAAAACCCGCACCTGCTCACCGCCGCGCTCGCCCGGCTCCCCGAGGCGGACTGGCGGCTGGACATCTTCGGCGAGGGCCCGGATCGAGCACGGCTCGCCGCCCGCACCCCGGCGGACATCGCCGAGCGCGTGCACTGGCGCGGCGCCGTGGACGATCCGGGCACCGCACTCGAGGAGATCGACGTGCTGTGCCTGCCCAGCCGCGCCGAAGCGTTCCCCATGGTGCTGCTCGAGGCGATGACCCGGGGAATCCCGGTGCTGGCCACGAATCGCGGATCGGTACCCGACATCCTCGACGGCGGCGAAGCGGGCCTGCTGGTCGAACCCGATGTCGAATCCTGGACCGCGGCCCTGCGCAAAGTGCTCGAGGACCCGTCCGTGCTCGCGCCGTACGCCGAGCGGGGGCACCGCAAGGTCACCGAGCGGTACACCGTGCGCGCCATGACCGATGCCTATGCGCACATCCTCGGATCGGCGGTGCGGCGATGAGAATCCTCTGGCTCTCCCCGTGGATGCGGCCGCTGGCCAGGGCACAGATCGAGGCCCTGCACGCCTGCGGGCACGAATGCCTGCTCATCACATCCGATCAGCACTACGAACCCGCCGAAGCACGCGGCTACGAACGCGTCCTCGAACCACATCCCAAGGATCCGCGCACCACCGGACCGCTGCTGCGCGCGCTGGCCGAGGCGCGCCGGTTCCGCCCGCACATCGTGCTCGTGGAACTGGTCTGGGATCCGCGCTGGATCGCGTTCACCCGGCTCGCCCCTGCGCTGCACCTGATCCACGACGACCGGCCGCACGACGAACACGAGCACCGGCCCCGATGGCAGCAGTGGCTCACCCGGTACTTCTCGCACCGGGCAAGTGGAATCATCGCGTTCAGCGAAACGGTCGCGGCCCGCATCGGCGCCGAGACCGTGCCACTGACCAGTGACGTCGCCGAACACGAGCTACCGGAACCGGTCACCGGACGACGCGACTTCGTGCTCTACGGGCGGCTCTCCCCGTACAAGAACATCCCCTTCGTGCTGCGCGCCTGGGAACAGCACCTCGGCAGCGGGCACCGAGGCGACCGGCTGCTGATCATCGGCGACGGCGAACCCGATTTCGGGGCGCTGCCCGCCTGCTGCGAATGGCGGCGCGGCCGCTACTCCTACGCCGAGGTACTTCCCGTTCTCGGGGCCGCGAAGGGATCCGTTGCGCACTACCGCACCGCCACTCAGAGCGGCGTGCAACTGCTCTCCCTGCAACTCGGCGTCACCCCGATCGTCTCCGATTCCGGTGCCCTGCCCGAATTCCTCGCGCCCGGCGAGCACCCGATCGGAGTCCAGGACCAGCACGGGCTCACCGAGGCCTTCGACCAGCTCGCCGATCCCGGGGAAGCGCAGCGGCGCGGCAAGGCGAACCGGGAGCACTACCTCGGCCACTACACCGCGCAGCACGCCGCGGACCGGCTGCTGGCGATCGCGGAGCGGCACGCCCGGATCGGGTGACCGGCGCCGTCCTGCCGGGTCCGCGCGGGCTCACGGCGGGCAAGGCGGCTATCGTCGCGTAGAGCGCGTCTGGTCGAGCGAAGGAGCATTCCGTGTCCCCACCGAGCAACTACGACCAACTGCGTGCCGAACTGCAGGAACGGATGCCCGCAATGGCGGCCGGGCAGCAGCGGATCGCGCGGCTGGTGCTCAGTGATCCGGACGGCACCGCCTTGCGCAGCATCGGCGAGACGGCGGAACGCGCCGAGGTGCACCAGTCCTCGCTGGTGCGGTTCGCCAAACTGCTCGGCCTGCCCGGTTATCCGGCGCTGGTGGAACTGTGCCGGGAACAGCTGACCACTCAGGCGCGGCTGGTGACCCGCTTCGGGCAGGCGCAGCAGCACCACGACAGCGGTGATCTGCTTGCCGAGACGGTGGAGCACGAACAGCGCAATCTGCAGCGCAGTTTCTCCCGGATCGAGGCCCGGCAGTGGGAAACCGTGGTGGGCTGGCTGGCCGATGCCGAACGGGTGCACGTGCTCGGGTTCCGCAAATGCCTCCCGGTGGCCCAGCTGGCGGCCTATCTGCTGCGGCTGGTCCGGCCCGGTGTGCACCAGATCGCCCCGGTCACCGGTGGCCTGGTGGACGAGCTGCGGGACCTGGCCGAGGGCGAGGTGTTCCTCGCGGTCTCCATCCATCCCTACACCGAGGACACGGTGCGCGCCTTCGCCGAGGCGCAGCGGCGCGGGCTGCGCACGGTGGCGTTCACCGACACCGCCGCGTCCCCGCTGGCCCGGATCGCCGAGGAGACCTTCCTGCTCGACTGCGCCGGGGTGACCATCCTGCGTTCGGTGGCCTCGATGGTCTCCCTGGCGCAGGCCCTGGCCACCGCGGTCGCGCTGCGCCGGGGCACCAGCAGCCGCGAGGACCTGGTCAGCGACGAGCGGTTGCTCACCGAGTTCGGTATCTACCACGGCTAGATCTAGCACGGCCGGCACCGGGAACGAAGGTCTCGAACGGCACCGTGACCGCTTGCCGGCCGCGCGGGCGCACGGTGATCTCCCCGGTGCGCAGCTCGGCGACGAAGGTACACAGGGTCAGCAGCGGATCGCCGTCCAGCGCGGAGCGGTACACCCCGTCCGGAACCGGGCGGACGCCGAGAATCTCCAGCGCCCACGCGGATTCGGTGCCCTGTGCCGGAATGCGCAGCGCCTCGAGCACCCGCGCGCGCGCGAGGCTGTTGTCCCGCCCGCCGAGCAGTTCGGCACCGGTGGCCCCGGACACGGCCGGGGGCTCGTCCAGATAACGCAGATGGTTGGTGTGCCAGGCAAGCCCGTCCGCCTCGACCGCGGTGTGCGCACCGGCCGCGGTTTCCACGCTGACCGTTCGCCCGGTGCCGAGTTCGCCGATGTTGTAGGTGAAGCCACCCGCCGAGGGATGTGCGGCCAGATAGCCGACCGCCTCGTCGATGCCGCCCGTCCGCTGGAGGCCGCGCGCCACGAAATGCCGCCCCGGCGCATCCGCGGGCGTGGCCACCTGAATGTGGTTGATGCCCCAGACCAGGCCGTTCCCGTTCGCCACGAAGGTGTTGCTGGGCACGAATCCCGGATACCAGAGCACGGTGACCGGAACCTCCCCGTCGAGGGCGAGGCTCAGTAGCACGAGGCGGTCCTCGAGCGCCGGACCGCCGTCCTCGTTGTGCGCCAGCAGCGCGTGCGGGCCGGTCAGCGCGAGATCCGAGCAGCCCAATCCGTCGTGGCCGCCGAGGTCCCTGCGCAGATTCGCCAGCAACAGCAGGTGCGGATCCACCCCGGCCCCTTCGGCGAGCGCGTACGCCTCGTCCAGCTCGGTGCCGTGCCACCGCCGCGTCGCGGTCAGCACGCGGTCCACGGCCGCGGCCCCCGCCTCGCTCCCCGCGAACCGCCGCAGCTGCTCGCCTTCGCCGAGCCCCGCGAGGACGGCGTGGATCTCTTCGGCCGCGGCGGCGCCGATCGCGCGGAACGCGGCCCGGCGTTCACCATCGACGCGCAGCCGGCGCAGGCCCGCAAGGGTTTCCTCGGTGACGGTCACCCGCCCACCTTGACAAAACTGCAGTTGCGTCGTCAATATTCCATGCAACTTTACTTGCACAACGGAGGTGCGGATGTCCGGCGACTCGAACCGCGCGCCGTCCGGGCTGCGCGGCGGCCTGGGGAACCGCCAGATGACGATGATCGCGATCGGCGGGGTGATCGGTGCCGGACTGTTCGTCGGTTCGGGCAAGGCGATCGGGCTCGCCGGTCCGGGTGCGCTGCTGGCCTATCTCGGTGTCGGCATTCTCGTCGTGCTGGTCATGCGGATGCTCGCGGAGATGGCCGTCGCGCAACCGGAAACCGGTTCGTTCTCCAGTTACGCCAGCCGGGAACTGGGCAGCTGGGCGGGACTGTCCGTGGGCTGGCTCTACGCCTACCAGTGGTGTGTCACGGTTGCCTTCGAGGCGATCGCGGGCGCGGCGATCGTGCACCACGCGATTCCGGCGATCCCGTCCTGGCTGGCCGCGCTCGCGATGATGCTGCTGCTGATCGCGGTGAACCTGGTCCGGGTGTCCTCCTTCGGCGAGTTCGAGTTCTGGTTCGCCCTGATCAAGGTGCTCGCGATCGTGGCGTTCATCCTGCTCGGGCTCGCCGCGCTGTTCGGCCTGCTGCCCGGGATCCGCTCCCCGGGACTGTCCAATCTGGTCGCGGACGGCGGATTCCTGCCCAATGGCGGGATATCGGTGGTGCTGGCCGCCCTGGTCGTGGTGTTCTCCTTCTTCGGCACCGAGGTGGTCACGATCGCCGCGGGGGAGGCCGTGGATCCGGTGCACGCGGTGCGGCGCGGGATGAGCAGCGTGGTCTGGCGGATCCTGTTGTTCTACCTCGGTTCTATCTTCATCGTGGTCACCCTGCTGCCGTGGAACTCCACCGGTGTCGCCCAGAGCCCGTACACCGCGGTATTGCGGCACATCGGTATCCCGCAGGCGGCCGGGGTGATGGATCTGATCGTGCTGACCGCCGTGCTCTCCTGCCTGAACTCGGGGATCTACTCCTCCTCGCGGATGCTCTATGCCCTGGCGCGCAAGGGGGAGGCGCCGTCCGCGTTCACCCGCACCCGCCGCGGTGTCCCGTTCCTCGCGGTGCTGGCCGCCTCCAGTGCCGGGCTGCTCGCCGTGGTGGCGAACTACTTCCTGCCCACCGACGCGGTCTTCGAGTTCCTGCTCGACTCCTCCGGTTCGGTGGCCGTCGTCGTCTACCTGTGCATCACCGCGACCCAGTTCCGCGGCAGGCGCCGCCTGGAACGCGAACGCCCCGGCGGGCTGAGCGTGCGCATGTGGGCCTTTCCGTACCTGACCATCCTGGCCGCTCTCGCGCTGCTCGCGGTGATCATCGGGATGGTTTTCGACCAGGACAGCAGGCGTTCGCTGCTGCTCACCCTGCTCGTCACCGGCTTCGCCGTGCTCGCCGGAGTACTGCACCAGCGCCGGCGTCGTGTCCGCGAACCAGCGAGCTCGCAACCCGCCAAGGAGCACACGTGATCGAACATTCCGCCACCCTCGCCATCAATGAGCGCATCGCGCGGCGCAGAGCGGCCGGGCAACCGGTGCTGCATCTGGGGTTCGGCGAGGCCGGACTGCCCGTGCTCGGCGAGCTCGCCGAGGTGCTGCGCGGCGCGGCCGGGCGTAACGGTTACGGACCGGTCGCCGGTGCACCCGGGGCCCGCGCGGCCACGGCCGGTTTCTTCGGCCGCCGCGATCTGCCGACCGAAGCGGAACAGATCCTGCTGGCCCCCGGCAGCAAGGCGCTGCTCTGGGCCGCGCTCGCCGCACTGCCCGGGGATCTCGTGCTGCCCGCACCGTCCTGGGTCAGCTACGCGGCACAGGCGGACATCACCGGGAAGCAGGTGATCCGCGCGCCGATTCCGGAGTCCTGCGGCGGAATTCCCGACCCCGAGCGGCTGGACGAGACCATCCGCGCCGCGCGCTCGCGCGGTGCGGATCCGCGCATCCTGCTGCTCACCATCCCGGACAATCCGACCGGGACCGCGGCGGGCGCGGAACTGGTCAAGCAGGTCTGCGCCATCGCCGAGGAACACGAACTCGTGCTGCTCTCCGACGAGATCTACCGTGAACTGCGCTTCGACCCCGCCGAGCACCTCAGCCCCGCCGAACTGCTGCCCGAGCGGACGATCGTCACCGGCGGGCTGAGCAAACACCTCGCCCTCGGCGGCTGGCGGATCGGCTTCGCCCGCCTGCCGGACGGAGCACTCGGGGACACGCTCGCCGCGCGATTCACCGGACTGGCCAGCGAACTGTGGTCCAGCCTTGCCGCGCCCATGCAGGCGGTAGTGGAGTACGCGATGGGCGAGCCACGGCCGGTGCGCGAATACGTAGCCGCGAGCAGGCGGCTGCACGAGTCCGTATCGGGCGCGGTGCACCGGGTCTTCCTGGACGCCGGAGCCCGGTGCCGCCCCCCGGCCGCCGCGTTCTACTGCTATCCGGATCTGGCGGAGCTGCGTGAACCCCTTGCCGCACAAGGAATCCGGAGTGGCGTCGAACTGACCGAGCTGCTGTTCGAGCGGCACGGGGTCGGGGTGCTCGCCGGTGCGCACTTCGGCGACGATCCGAGTGCGCTGCGGTTCCGGGTGGCGAGCAGCCTGCTCTACGGGGAAACCGAGGAACAGCGCCGGGAAACCCTGTACTCCGCGAATCCGGTCGAGCTGCCCAGGATCGCCGAACAGCTCGACATCCTAGGTTCGGCACTCACCGCCCTTGGCTGAGCCGGTCTTCGCGCCGAGCGCGGTGAGGATCCCGCCGATCCCGATCAGCACCAGCGGCGTGTACACGTACGGCAGGACCGAACTCAGGCCGAGCATGTAGAAGCTGTAGAAGGACGGGATGACGAGCGAGACACTGTAGGCAACCCCGTAACCGGAAGCGCGGATCCTGGTGGGAAAGGCCTCGATCAGGTAAACGGTGGCGATCCCGAACGGCGAGATCGCCACCACGAGGCTGACCGTGTACAGCACCATCGCGAGGGCGAAACTCCCGCCATGGCCCAGGATGAGCAGCATCGCGAGGAAGGACGGTACCGATACGACGACGGTCCCGCACCCGCAGAGGATCAGCATCCGCCTGCGCCCATAGCGCTGCCCGAGGTACCCGAAACCGAGATAACCGAGGAACAGCGCGATGTTCGCCAGCAGCAGGGCCGTCGTCACGGCATTGGCATCCTGACCGAGATAACTGATCAGCAGGCCGGATGCGGGGGAGATGATGGACTGGACCGCGAACCACAGCCCGGTCATCAGCAGCATCGTCTGCACCAGCCTGCGGCGGATGCCCCGATCGCGCACCAGTTCGCGCAGCGGCGCGTGCTTCTGCTCGCTCTTTTCCCGGACCGCCACGGATCGCCACTGCTCGGATTCGTGGATGGAGCGGTGGAAGAACACGAAGAACACGACCCCGAGCAGCCCGCCGATCAGGAACGGAATCCGCCAGCCCCAGGACTGGTAGGCGGATCCGGTGTCCCCGCCGGGCAGGAAGTTCAGCAACGGCAGGGTGACCGCGGAGATGGCGATGTACCCGATGGGGTAGGCGCCGCCGATGTAGGCGCCGACGATCCCGCGCCGTGCCGGTGGGCAAGATTCCAGGGCCAGTGGGTTGGCGCTGGTGTACTCGCCGCCCATGAAGGTGCCACCGACAAGGCGCAGCACGAGCAGGCAGACGATGCCGCCGTAACCCCATTGCGCATAGCCGGGCAGTGCGGCCATCAGCAGGGTGCACACGGTGAATCCGGCGACCGCGATGAGGGTTGCCTTGCGGCGCCCGATCCGGTCGCTGATCCCGCCGAAGATCACCGAGCCGATGGGGCGGCCGAGCAGGGTGGCGGCGAAGGTCAGGTAGAACAGGGTTGTCTCCACCGAGGCCGGAATGCCCGCGGGCTGGAAGTAGTGAATGGCGGGAGCGAGCGCCACAACGGGAAGATAGATGTCGAAGTAGTCCACGCCGAAGCCGAAGAACGCGGCGTGGGTGGCCCGCCGGGCCTGTGCCGACATCCTGGTAGGTCGCTGGCCGGTGGCAGGTGGAGCCGATTGTCCGAGCTGAGTCCGGTCCATGATCGGAGCTCCTATCAGTGTGTCATCGATGATGCCGATCGTGCTGCCGCGGACGCCTCCTTTCCTTGGTGTGCCGGGGAATCGGTCAGCGTTCGACGGTACGGACCTCGAACGTGACACACCCCTGCGGCGCCAGCCACGGACCGTGCGCCATCCCGGGCGGGCGACAGGCGTACTGGCCGGCGCTGAACGTGGTGCCCAGCGTGGTGTCGTGGATCGCGCCGGAGTAGATGAGCACTTCTTCCCAGAAATCGTGCCGTTGCACGCCCATCGGGCTGGAGTCGCAGCCGGGGTCGAACCGCAGCAGCCGGGTGACCGAACCGGTCCGCTCATCCTTGGCGAGCACGAATTCCGCGAGACCGGGCACCCCGTCGATCGGGGTCCAGTTCGATTCCTCCGCGAGGAACGGGTCCCAGAATTCCATCTCTGGTTTCGGCATGTGCCTTCCCTTTCTCTTGGTTCTCACAGACTCGTTTCGGGCAGTGCGCGAATTCCGTACGCGCAGTGCAGTGCGCGGCCGAGTACCGGATCCTCGAGCGTGACGCGAAATCCGTCCCCGTAACCGAACTCGCCGCCGATGATCGGGATCGTGCCGGAGAACACCGCATGTGGCGCGGTGTCGCCGACCCGCCCGCCGACCTCCGCGAGCAGTGCCCGTGGTGCGAGCATCTCGGCGAGCACACCGTCCTGATAGGACTGCCAGCCCTTGTCGGTGCGTACCTGCGCGCGCAGCAGCAGTTCGTCCCAGTGCCCTTCGAGTTCGGACAAAGGCCACAGGGTGGCACCGACCGGTTTCTCGCAGGCCTGCTTGGCTTTCACCACGCTGCTCGCCTCGAGTTCCCGGTCGGTGTGGTCCGAGGCGACGCCGACCAGCACCGCACCGTCCGTCTCGAACAGCACGAATTCGGCCTCGCCTGCGGTCCGGTCGCCGATGACCTCGATCCGGTCCGCGGTCGTCAGCCGGTTTCCGGAGACCGCGAACACCGAAGGAACCCGTTGCGGCGGCGCGATACCGTGACCGGCGAGTTCCTCGATGTGCGCGGCGACCGCGGCGGTGTCCCTTCCGGTGTATCCCGCCAGCAACAACAGTTCGGGCCGCAGCCGCACCTCGCGCCGTTCGTCCTTGGTCTCGAGCGTGTAGTGCATTTCCGTCATCCCAACCTGTTCAGCACCCGGTCGTCGAGCGCGGTGAATTCCCGGCGTGCGGCGCGAATCCGCTCCGGTTCGAGTTCGACGCGCAGCACGCCCGGCCGGTCGTCGAGCTCACCGAGCGGGGTTCCCCACGCGTCGAAGGCGAGCGAACTGCCGGCGAAGACACCGGATCCCTGGCGTCCGGCGGTATTGCAGCCGAGCAGCCCCGCCTGGTTCTCGATCGCCCTGGCGCGCGCGAGGCAGCGCCACGCATCCAGCCGGGGGAACGGCCAGGCCGCGACGACGAGGAAGCACTCCGCACCCTGCTCGGCAGCGGCCCGGTAGAGCTCGGGGAACCGCAGGTCGTAACAGGTGGAGATGCCGAAGCGGATACCGCCGAGCTCGCAGGTGACCACCTCGGACCCGCGGGTGAGCAGGGCACGTTCCCGCGAGCCGTAACCGAAGAGATGGATCTTGCGGTACCGGGCCGCGAGCGATCCGTCCCGGTCGAACAGCAGCGCGGTGTTGTACAGGCCCTCGGGAGCCCGCTCCACGATACTGCCCGCGCAGCAACGGATTCCGCACTCCGCGGCCAGCTCGCCGAGCAACCGGGCGGTGGGCCCGTCCAGCGGTTCGGCGAGTGCCGCGTAGGAGTCGAAACCGAAGAAGCCGGGCAACCACATTTCCGGTAACAGCACCAGTTCCGCCCCGCGCCGGGCCTCCGCGCGCACGGCTTCGGCTACCGCATCCCTGCGGGCGGACGGTGACTGGTCATCGGTGACCGAGAGCTGAATGGCCGCGGCGCGCATCGTCTCGTCCGCTCAGTCGCCGAGTGCGGGCCGGATGTGCTCGGCGATCATGTCGAGCTGTTCGAGATCATCGGTGAGCGGGCCGAGCACCACGTAGTCCATGCCGTGTTCGGCCAGTTCGGACAGCCTGCCCAGCTGATGATCGAGATCACCGAGCAGGTAGCACTCCTGCAGATGCTCGTAGCTGCGGTGGGTGCCGAACGCGCGCACCGCGTGCTCGTGCTGCTGTTCGAGCGCCCGCTCCCTGGTCTGCCCCGGGCTGAGCTGGATGAAGTTGCAGTGCGCGAACCGCACGGAATCCCGTGGTTTGCCAAGGGATTCCAGATGATCGCCGACCGTGCGCCAATCGCGGAGCAGCCGGTCCTGGGTGCCGGAACAGCGGGAGAGCCAGGCATCGGATTTCGCGATCCGGTTCAGCACCGACTTCGGCATCGAATCCCGGTCGTGGAAGTTCGGATCCGGTACCCGGCTGCCCCCGGACACCCAGATCTGGGGCAGTTCGGCGGGCCGCGGCTCGATCGTCACATCGTGGAACGAGTAGAACTCCCCGTCGAAGCTCGCCGACTCCTTGCTGAGCAGTTCCTGCACCGCGGCGATGATCTCGTCGGTGCGCCGCCCGCGTTCGGAGATGTGCGTACCGACCGATTCGAACTCCTTCGGGTCCCAGCCGGGGCCCACACCGAAGATGTAGCGGTCGTTGGACAACTGCGCCATGGTGGCGATCTCCTTGGCGAGCAGCACCGGATGGCGCAGCGGAAGTACCAGGATCCCGGTGCCCAGCATCGCCTGTTCGGTGAGCGCCGAGGCATAGGTCAGCACCGACAACGGTTCCAGCCACGCATTGCCGTAGAGCCCGGGTGCGGTCAGCAGATGGTCGATGTCCCAGATGTCGAAGCCGAGCTGTTCACAGCGCAGAATGTATTCCTTGAGCCGGTGCACCCGCCGGCGCTGATCCTCTCCCGTGCTCGGCTGCCATGCGTACGAGGGAACCCAGATACCGATCTTGACCGCCATGGTCGACCACCTCCGCGGTAAACTGTAGATAGAATTCTATCTGCTACACAACCCCGCCGATCGGATTCGCGGCCGAGGCGCGGATCGGGCGAGCGGGCGGTACGCTGGCTACAGGAGGCGCGACGAGGTGACCACGCAGGCAATTCCGGGGATTCCGGGCTCCAAGGCACCGGGGACCACCACGGACTTCGTGACCGAGGTGATCCGCAACCGCATCGTGCTCGGCGAACTGCGGCCCGGACAGAAGGTCCCGGTCTACGAACTGGCCGATGAGCTGGGGGTCAGCCGGGTTCCGCTGCGCGAGGCGGTTCGCGAACTGGAGGCCGAATCGCTGGTGGACAATCTGCCCCGGCGCGGCACCGTGGTGCGCGAGCTCCGGGTCACCGACCTGCGGGACACCTTCGAGATCCTGCACGCCATCGAACCCATCGCGACCCGCCGCTGCGCCGAATCCGGGGACGAGGAGATCGTGCGGGCCATGCGCTACTGGCTGACCCAGATGCGCGATCTCGCCAAGCGCAAGGTTCCCCAGACCTCGGTCGAGATGCTGCACGCGCACCGCGAATTCCACTTCGCGCTGTTCCGCGCCGCGGGGGACGGTGTGCTGCAGCGCCATCTGTGCATGCTCTGGAACACCTGCGAGCGGTACGTGATGAACAGCCTGCCCAACCGGCGGCGGCAGGCGGACGCGGCCAGTGAGCACGAGCAGCTCGTCGAGCGGATCGAGGCCAACGACCCGGACGGGGCCGTCGAGGTGCTGCACCGGCACCTGGATGCGAGCCTTTCCGGAGCGCTGCGCTACCTCGAATCGACCACCTAGATCAGCGAACCCCTTGCCAGGGCGAAGATAGAATTCTATATTCGATGTGTGATGGGAATCGGATACGGCCGAGGCGCTGCCGCGGGCGCCGGGGTGTGATCCCCGCCCATCCCCGATGAAGACTCGCCCGCCCGCGGCCGAGTTCTCGTGACCTTCACACGCATCCCGCCGCTCCCAGGACAAACCAGTCGTTCGGGCGACCCGTACGCGGCAGGGAAGGAGTCTCGATGAGGAGCACTCACCGGCGGCACGGAATCGGTGCCCGTGTCCCGCGCCGAGAGGACGCCCGGCACCTGTCCGGAAACGGTTCGTTCCTTGCGGATCTGCGCCTGCCGGGCCTGCGCGAGGTGGCCTTCCTGCGCAGCGAGGTGCCGCACGGCCGGTTGTCGGCGGTGGCGCCGCCCGCCGATGCAGAACCGGGGAGCGTGTGGACCGCGACCGAGCTCGCACCGCTGGCGCAGCCGTTGACCGCGACCTCCACCCTGGACGGGTTCCGCGAGGCGCCGTTGCCGAATCTGGCCAGGGACAAGGTGCGTTACGTTGGGGAACCGATCGCGCTGGCGATCGCACCGTCCCGGGCCGAGGCGGAGGATCTCGCGGCCGGGATCGCCGTGGATATCGAACCGTTGACCGCGGTCGTCGAGTTCTCCGACGCGCTGGCGGCGCGGACTCTGGTGCACGAGGACTGGCCGGACAACGTCTTCGCCACCACCGGCGGTGCCGTCGGCGATGTGGACGCGGCGGCGCGCGCGGCCGCGGTGTCGATCACCCGCGAGTACACGATGCACCGGCAGGCCGTGGTTCCCCTGGAACCGCGCGGCGTCGCGGCCTACTACGACCGCTCGGCCGATCAGCTCACCGTGTGGTCCTCGACCCAGACCCCGCACATGATCCGGGACATGATCGCGCTGCAGCTCGGTATCGAGGGGCGCCGGGTCCGGGTGATCGCCCCGGACATGGGCGGTGGCTTCGGCGCCAAGTGCTCGGTCTATCCGGAGGAGATCACGCTGGCCGCGATCGCGCTGCGGTGCGCGTATCCGATCCGGTGGATCGAGGACCGCTGGGAGGGCATGGTCGCCTCCACTCAGGCGCGCGATCACCACTACCGGATCACCGCGCATGCCGCGGCCGACGGCGAACTGCTCGGGGTGGACGCGGAGATCCTGGTGAACAGCGGCGCCTACTCGGTCCATCCGTGGACCGCGACGATGGACGCCACGATGTCCTCGGCGATGATCCCAGGCCC
The DNA here is from genome assembly GCF_000737195.2 of Sciscionella sediminilitoris. Classification (GTDB taxonomy): domain Bacteria; phylum Actinomycetota; class Actinomycetes; order Mycobacteriales; family Pseudonocardiaceae; genus Sciscionella; species Sciscionella sediminilitoris. Next base: position 88,675 of record NZ_JALM01000020.1, on the reverse strand, counting down.
TTATCACCTGGACAACTACCGATTCCGGACCCGGAGCCTGGCCAGTAACAAGACCCCGTCCGGTCCCTATCGCGGCGTGGCGCGCCCCGGTGCGTGCTTCGCGATCGAGCGGACCATCGACGATCTCGCGCACGAACTCGGGATCGAGCCGAAGGACATGCGGCTGCGCAATATGGTGGCGCCCGCGCAGATGCCGTATCGCTCGGTCGCCGGAAAGGTCTACGACAGCGGGGATTACGCCGAGGCGGTCCGCAGGGTCGCGACGCTGATCGGTCACGAGCAGTGGCGGGAACGCCAGCGGGCGATTCCACGTTCCGCCCGGCACCGGATCGGTATCGGCTACGGCTCGTTCACCGAACAGACCGCGCACGGCTGTATCGAATGGGCATCCCGGGGCCTGGCGATCACGATCGGCACGGAAAGTGCCCGCCTGGCAATGGATTCGACCGGGACGTTCACCCTCGCCGTCGGGATCAAGAGTCACGGGCAGAGTTCGGAGACCACCCTGGCGCAGGTGGTCAGCGAGGTCTTCGACGTGGACGTCGAGCGGATCACCGTGATGCACGGGGACACCGACCGGACCCCGCGCGGCGACGGCACCTTCGCCTCGCGATCGATGGTGATGGCCGGCGGTGCGACCTTCGGCGCGGCCCGTGAGCTGGCCGGCAAGGTCCTCGAGATCGGTGCGGTGCTGCTCGGCGAACCGGCCGGGGAACTGGAACTGCGGGACGGTGCGGTGCACGGCAGAACGGGTTCGATCGAGTTTTCCCGGCTGGCCAAGGAATTCCTGTTCACCCCGGATCACGTGCCCGGTGTCGCACCCGGACTCGAGGTCACCCATTACTACCGGCCCGAGGTGCAGACCGGGGCGTTCACCTACGCCACCCACGCCGTGGTCGTGGATGTCGATCTGGACACCGGGGATGTGCGGTTGCTCGACTACGGGATCGTGGAGGACTGCGGCACCGTGGTGAACCCGCAGGTGGTGGACGGGCAGATCATCGGCGGCATCGCCCAGGGCATCGGCACCGCGCTGCTGGAGGAACTGGAATACGACCCGGAAGGGCAACCGAAATCCACGAGTTTCCTGGACTATCTGCTTCCCGGCGCCTGCGAGGTACCGGAGATCAGGATCGGCCACCTGGAAACTCCCTCGCCGAACACGGTGTTCGGCATGAAGGGCGCGGGTGAGGGTGGCGCGATCGCCCCGCCCGCCGCGATCGGCAACGCCATCACCGATGCGCTGCGGGAGACCGGGGCATCGATCAGCGAGACGCCGATGACCCCGCGGCGCGTGTGGGCGTGCATGCAGGCCGCCGCCGAGCCGCGCACGGCGGGTGTCGCGGGATGAAACCGGCCGAATTCGCCTACCACCGACCGGATTCCGTCGAGGAGGCGGTGGGGCTGCTCGGGGAACTGGACGAGGCGAAGGTGCTCGGTGGCGGGCAGAGCCTGTTGCCGATCCTGAACATGCGGCTCGCCGCACCCGCGCATCTGATCGACATCACCGGAATCCGTGCCCTGCGCCGGTTCGATGAGGAGGAAAGCGGCGTCCGCTACGGGGCGGTCACCACGCACATGATGATCGAGGACGGACTCGTTCCCGATCCTGCTCGCGGACTGCTTTCCCATGCGGCGGCCGGGATCGGCTACCGCGCGGTGCGCAATCGCGGCACGATCGCCGGAAGCCTCGCGCATTCCGATTCCAGCGCGGAGTGGCCCGCCGTCCTCTCCGCGCTCGGCGCCGCGGTCCAGGTCCGCTCGAACCGCGGAAACCGGCGCATTCCGGTGCGGGAACTGCTGCTCGGGTTCTTCACCACCGCGCTGGCCGAGGACGAGCTGATCACCGCCGTCGAGGTTCCCCGGCTGCGCGCCGACACCCGGTGGGGCATGATCAAGCTGGCCCGCAAACCGGGCGAGTTCGCCGAATCACTGGCCATCACCCTCGTCCGTCCCGGGGAAACCGAGATCTGGCTCGGTGCCGCCCGGGATGTTCCCGTCCGGCTGCCCGAGACCGAGGCCGTCCTCGCGGGCGGGCCGATCGCGCTGGACCGGCTCGCCGAGGCGGTCGGGACCGACACCGGCAGCGAGGGATACGAGCGGCAACGGCACGCGGTGGCCGTGCGGCGCGCGCTCGAGACGGCGCTGGGCGAGACGGTACGAGGAGACGGAGCCGATGTCTGAGATCACCGTGGAGCTCACGGTCAACGGGCGGGTCCGCACCGCAACGGTGCCCGCGCGCACGACCCTCGCCGACCTGTTGCGGGACACCTTCGGCCTCACCGGAACCCATCTCGGCTGCGAACAAGGTGTCTGCGGGGCCTGCACCGTGCTCCTCGACGAACTGCCGGTGCGGTCCTGTCTCACCCTGGCGGCATCCTGTCCGGGCAGCGAGGTGGTGACCATCGAAGGCCTGGACGATCCCGATGCCGAACGGATCCGCGCGGCGTTTTCCCGGGAAGGCGCGCTGCAATGCGGATTCTGTACCCCCGGCATGGTCCTTTCCTGCTACGACCTCGCCCGTCGCAGGCAGGTGCTCACCCGGGAGGAGGCCTGCGTGGCGCTGTCCGGGAACATCTGCCGCTGCACCGGGTACAACGGCATCATCCGCGCGGTCCGGTCCGCCATCGCCGAAGGCATCGAATCCGAGTAAGGAGCAGTTCGTGGAATTCACCGACGAATTCACCGTACCGACCGGTGCCGGGCAGGCGTGGTCGGTGCTGACCGATGTGCCCCGGATCGCGCCGTGCCTTCCCGGGGCCACCGTCGAACCACACGACGAGAACTCCTATGCGGGAACCGTCGCGGTCAAGGTCGGCCCGATCCGGGTCTCCTACTCGGGAATCGCGACGTTCGCCGAACGCGACCGGGACGCCCTTCGCCTGGTACTGGAGGCTCAGGGCAAGGAACAGAGCGGAAAGGGCTCCGCCTCGGCCACCGTCACCGTGCGGCTCGCCGAGGAATCCGCGGACCGGACTCGGGTACACGTGCACACCGAGCTGCGGATCACCGGCAAGCTCGCCCAGTTCGGCCGCAGCGCCATGGCCGATGTCAGCTCCCGCCTCATCGCCCAGTTCGCCGCCAACCTGGAAAATCTGCTCGGCCCGGCTCCGGCCGGAGAACCCCAGGCGGGCGCGACGGTTCCGGCCACCCCGCCGACCATGCCCCGGGCCGGGGACCGTGAACTCGACGCGCTCACCATGGTCGCGCCGCTGCTCAAACGTGCCCTGCCGGGGATCGGCGCCTTCGCCTCCGGAGTGCTGCTGACCTGGCTGACCGGGCGGCTTCGCCGGACGAGGGACCGGCGGATCCTCGGCCTGCTCGCCCGGGCGGAATCCGGTCCCGGGCAGTACTGGCCGTCCGGGAGTTCGCCGCTGCGCTGAGCGGCCAGAGTGCCGCCGCGCCGCGGGCGGGGCATCCTTGCGACGTGACGAACAACGCCGAGGAACCCAATGTGATGCTCTCGGCACCGCGCGTGGTGGAGCTGCTCGACGCGGTGGCCGCGGAATCCGAGGACGAGGCCGTGCGCGCGTTCGAGCGGCTGGCGGCCGAACTGCCGGGCGAACCGGTGCTGGTGGATCGGCTGCGCGCGCTGCGTTCGCTGCTGGCCCGGCTGCGCCGCCGGGGCCACGAGCTCTCCGCGCTGTTCTCCAGTGCGCGGGAACTGGCCGAGCTGCGGGACACCGATGCCCTGTTGCACCGCCTGGTGGAGCGGGCGCATGCCCTGATGGGCACGGACGTGACCTACCTTTCGGAGTTCCACGAGGATTCCGATGAACTGCGGGTGCGCACCACCCTGGGGACGGTGGCGTCCTCGTTCCGGGAGCTGCGGGTGCCGCCGGGAATGGGTGTCGCGAGCCAGGTGGTGCGCACCCGGTGTCCACAGTGGACCTCGGTGTACCACGCGAACCATTCGGTCCCGCACGATCAGGGAATCGACGCGGCGGTGGCGGACGAGGGGCTGGTGGCGCTGCTCGGGGTGCCGCTGGTGGCCGGTGACCGGGTGCTCGGGGTGCTGTTCGCGGCGAACCGCAGTGCGCACGAGTTCACTCCGGACGAGGTGGCCCTGCTGAGCGCGTTCGCCGATCACGCGGCGGTGGTGCTGCAGACGACGAGCCTCCTCGAGCAGGCGCGGGTCGCGGCGCAGGAGGTGGAACGGGCCAACTCCGTGCTGGTCAGCAATGTGACGGCGATGGAACGGGCGAGTGCGGTGCACGAGGACCTCACCGCCGTCGTGCTGACCGGCGGCAGTGCGAGCGGGGTCGCGGAAACACTGGGCAAGGCTTTGGGGCGGCCCGTGGTGATCCTCGACCGCGAGCTGGCTCCCGTCGCGCAGGAACCGGCGGGAAGCGAAGTGCGGTACGCGGACGTGCACGGGGCGTTGTGGCCGGGTGTGCGGGATGCGATCGAAGTGAGCCGGTTGTCCGCGCGGTGCGTGTTCGTCGATGGACGGCAACCGGGGCCCGAGGTCGCGGTCGCCGTCGTGGCCGGGCGGACCTTCCTCGGGGCGGTGCTCGTCGGATACGGGGAACTGGAGCTTCGCGAGGTGGAGCGGCGCACGATCGAACGAGCCGCGCAGATCGCCTCCCTCGTGGCGGTCCAGCAGGAGGCGGTGGCGGCCGCGGAGGACCGGGTGCGCGGTGAGCTGCTCGCCGATGTGCTGCGCGCCGATCAGCATCGCTGGGCCGAGCTGCTGTTGCGGGCGCGGGCCCGGGATGTGCGGCTGGACGAGCTACGGTCGGTGGTCGTGCTGGATGTGCCCGCGGACGGCAGGGGAGCGGCCACCGAGGCGCTGCGCAGGTCGGCGCCCGGCGGGCTGGCCGGTGAGCGCGATGGCCTGCTGGCGCTGCTCGCCCCGGGCAGTGATCCGGTCGCGGTGGCGCGCGCGGCCGGTAAGGCCGTCCGCGCGGTCCAGCGGGGCCCGGTGCTGGCGGTCGCCGGTCCGCTCGCCGGTTCGGCGGAGGAACTGGGGCGGTCCTTCGAAACGGCCCGCCGGTGCGTGCGGGTGGTGCGCACGCTGAACACCGCCGATGGAGTCGTGGATGCGCGGGCCTACGAACCGTATCTGGCGATGTTCGGGGCCGGTGGCGCGGACCTGTCCGGGTTCATCGAGGCGACCATCGGACCGGTGCTCGGCTGGGACACCGAACGGGGCACGGACCTGTTCACCACCCTGGGCGCGTTCGTCGACGCGCAGGCGAGTCCCAGTCGGACGGCGCGGGTGCTGCATCTGCACATCAACACGGTCAACCAGCGTCTCGAACGGATCGGTTCATTGCTCGGTGCGGCGTGGCGGGAACCCGAGTCGCTGTTCCGGATTTCCGTCGCGGTTCGCCTGCATACCCTGGCCGGGGCGACGGATTACACGTAGCCGGCCGCACGAGTATGTGTGATTTGCCCGTGTTGCCCCGTCCGATGTCCGCTTATGGTTGCTGCCAATCAAAGGCAGCGGAGGTAGCGGGTGACGACACAGAGCAGGATTCCCGGGTTTCGCGATGTTTCCCCGGCCGGGCGGCGCGCCGCACTCGCCGAGCACGCGCAGCTCGCCCCGGACTCGCTGGACGCGCTCGCCACGGGTGGGCTGAGCCTCGACCAGGCCGATCACATGATCGAGAACGTGGTCGGCACGTTCGCCATGCCGGTCGGGGTGGCCACGAACTTCACCGTCAACGGTGCCGATGTGCTGGTGCCCATGGTCACCGAGGAACCCTCGGTGGTCGCCGCGGCCAGCAACGCCGCGCGGATCGCCCGTGAACGGGGCGGTTTCCACACCAGCAGCACGTCCCCGATCATGCAGGCCCAGGTCCAGGTGCTGGATGTCGCGGATCCGGAAGGTGCCAGGGCGCGGCTGCACGAGGCCGCGGCGGAACTGATCGGCCTGGCCGACGAACAGGACCCGCGGCTGGTCTCCCTCGGCGGTGGGGTGCGCGAGCTGCGGGTGCGCACGGTGCCCGGGCGCGGCGGCAGTTATGTGCTGGTGCATCTGGTCGTCGATGTGCGCGATGCGATGGGCGCGAACGCCGTGAACACGATGGCCGAGGCGGTGGCCGGCCGGATCGGGGAGATCGCCGGTGGCCGGGTGCTGCTGCGCATCCTCACCAACAAGGCCGATCTGCGCCTGGCCCGCGCCAGGGCGGTGTTCGCCGCCGAGGCGCTCGGCGGAGCGGAGGTGGTGGACGACATCGTGCACGCCGGTGCGCTCGCCGAGGCCGATCCCTACCGCGCGGCCACGCACAACAAGGGGATCATGAACGGGATCACCGCCGTCGTGCTGGCCACCGGCAACGACACCCGTGCGGTGGAGGCGGGCGCGCACTCGCACGCGATCGGCGCGGACGGGCGATACAGCGCCCTTTCGCACTTCGAGATCGACCGCGACGGCGATCTGGTCGGCACCCTCGAACTCCCGATGCCGGTGGGCCTGGTCGGCGGGGCCACCACGGTGCACCCGGCGGCGCGCGCGGCGGTGGGGCTGCTCGGGGTGACCACCGCGGCCGGGCTCGCCGAGATCGTCACCGCCGTCGGTCTCGCGCAGAACTTCGCCGCGCTGCGCGCCCTGGCCACCGAAGGCATCCAGCGCGGGCACATGTCACTGCACGCGCGCAACATCGCGGTGTCCGCGGGAGCCACGGCCGAGGAGATCCCTGTCGTGGTGCACCGCCTGATCGCCGACCGGGCCGTTCGAACCGAACGGGCCGAACAGGTACTCGCCGAACTCCGCTCGGCCGGGCACTGATCCGCCGTACCGAAGACGTCAAAGGAGACGCAGCAACCATGACCCTGCACGTGGGAATCGATGTGGGCGGCACGTTCACCGACGCCGTCGCCATTCACGATGGCCGTGCCGTGCGCGGCAAGGCCTTCTCGACACCGGATGTCACCAGCGGCATCCTCGACGCGCTCGCCGTCCTCGAGGACCGGCTCGGCGATGGCGGAGACGAGTTCTACCCGCGCATCGACCGATTCGTGCTCGGGAACACGATCGTCACCAATGCCGTGGACGAGCAGAAGTACGCGGGCGTGGGCCTGCTGACCACACAGGGTTTCCGGGACACCTTGCGCATCGCCCGGTCCGCGCGGGACGAGGAACGCGATCCGCATCGCATGGCACCGCCACCGGAGATCATCGACCGCAACCGCATCGTCGAAGTCGCCGAACGCATCGATTCCCGTGGCGAGGTCCTGGTACCGCTGAGCGCCGAAGCCCTGGAACAGGCCGTGCGGCGGGTGCTCGAGGCGGGCGCCGAATCGCTCGCGGTCTGTCTGCTGTGGTCGTTCCGCAATCCCCAGCACGAGCAGGAGATCGGCAAGTACCTCGAAACCCACCACCCCGGCCTGCCGTACACGCTCTCCAGCGCGCTGACCCCGGTGTACCGGGAGTACGAGCGGATGGTGACGACCACGCTCGACGCGGCGGTCAAGCCGATCGTGGCGCGGCACTTCGATCAGCTCGCCGCCGAACTCGCCGGGCGCGGGCTGCGCACCAGGGTGCAGATCATGCAGGTGCACGGCGGTTTTCTGTCGGTGGAGGAAACCAGCAAGGCACCCATCGCGATGTTCAACTCCGGTCCGGTCGGCGGGGTGACCGGGGCCCGGCTGCTCGGCAAGCAGCTGGGGCGCTCGCGCGTGCTCACCGCGGACATGGGCGGGACGAGCCTGGACGCGGCCGCGATCATCGACGACGAGTTCCGGGTGCTGCCCCGCGCCGAGATCGGCGGCCTGCCCACCAGTCTCACCGCCGTCGACATCGAGACGATCGGCGCCGGCGGGGGCAGCCTGGCCTGGATCGACGGGCGCGGGGTGATGCGCGTCGGGCCGCACAGTGCCGGTTCGGTTCCCGGGCCCGCCTGTTACGGCAAGGGCGGGGAGCGTCCCGCCGTCACCGATGCCGCGCTGGTGCTCGGTCTGCTCAATCCCGACTACTACCTCGGGGGCACCGTCACCCTCTCCGAAGCCGAGGCCCGCCAAGCGGTGCACCGCCATCTCGCCGAGCCGCTGGGCACCGGCACCGACGCGGCCGCGCACGGGGTCTACCGGCTCGCCGTCTCGCAGATGGCCAACGCGGTCCGCAAGATCACGGTCAACCGGGGACACGATCCCCGCGAGTTCACCCTGATCGGATTCGGCGGAGCCTGCGGCCTGTTCGCGGCGGCGATCGCGGCCGAGATCGGGGTGGCCGAGGTCGTGATCCCGCGCAACGCCGCGGTGTTCTCCGCCTACGGGCTGATGCACGCCGATTCGGTGTTCTCCGCGGTGCAGACCACCCCGTGGACGTTCGCGGAACCGGCGGCGGAACTGGAAAAGGAGTTCGCCGCCCTCGAGGCCCGCGCACAGGAGTGGTTCGAAACCGAAGGGGTGCCCGACGGACGGCGCGAACTCTACCGCGAGGCGGACATGAAGTTCCTCGGCCAGATCTTCGAGGTCACCACGCGCCTGCCGAGCAAGAGTTTCGGCGATGCGGACAAGGACCTGTTGCGCCGCCGGTTCATCGAGGATTACGAGGCCGAGTTCGGCGCGGGTACCGCGTGGACCGAGGCCGAGATCCTGCTGGTCAACTCGCGGGTCAAGGCGATCGGGCGCACCGAGGCGCAGCAGATCACCGACAACGGTGGCGCGGACGAACGGCACGGTGCCGAACGGCGGGACTGCGTCGATCCTGTGAGTGGGCAGCGGCGCGCGATCGAGGTGCATCGCGGGTTCGGAGCACTGGGGAAGGCACAGGGGCCCTGTTTGCTCGAGGAGCCGGACACCACCGTCTACGTGCCCGCGGGGGCGGTCGTGGAAGTGGTCGACGGCGGGCACTTCCGCATCACGTTGAACGCCGCCTGACCCCCGACTCCCAAGGAGATCCCCATGACCACGAACTCCTCCTACGTCCCCGCCGGATACGACCCGGTCACCCTCGAAGTGCTCCGGATGCGCCTGGATTCCATCGTCGAGGAGATGGGCAGCGCGATGATCCGGTCCTCGGGGTCGCCGGTGATCACCGAATCCGGCGACTTCAACACCGCGCTGTTCGACCCCGAAGGCAAGATCTACTCCTATTCGGACTTCGTGCAGTTCCACATCGGATCCGGCAGCGTCGCGGTGCAGAACCTGGTCGCCGAGATCGCGGGCGAGCCGCTGTATCCCGGAGATGCCTTCATCTGCAACGATCCGCACACCGCCGGTTCGGCGCATCCACCGGACACCAACGTGATCTCGCCGATCTTCTACGGCGAGGAACTCATCGGCTGGGCCCAGTCACAGGCCCACCTCGTCGACGTCGGCGGGATGACCCCTGGCGGGTTCGCCCCGGGCGCCTACGACTGCTACAGCGAGGCGCTGCGTCTCCCGCCGGGGGTGAAGGTGTTCGAGCGCGGCAAGCCCGTCGAATGGGTCCGCCGCGTGCTGCTGAACAACGTGCGTGTCCCCACGCTGTTCTGGAACGACGTGCGCAGCCTGGTGGCCAGCAACAACACCGGGATCCGCCGGTTGTGCGGCACGGTCGGGGAATTCGGGCTCGAGCAGTTCCGCGATCACACCCGGGTCAACTTCGAGATCGCCGAGAGGGTGGTGCGGGAACGGATCGCGCTGCTGGCCGACGGCGTCTATACCGCCGACGAGTGGACCGAGCACAACGGCCACGTCAACGAGCTCTACCGGGTGCACTGCACGATGACGAAATCCGGTGACCAGGTCACGATGGACTTCACCGGGTCCAGCCCGCAGACCGACGGGTTCATCAACCTCAGTTACGGCACCCTGATCGGCAGCGTGGCCAGTGCGCTCGTCCCGATCCTCGCCTGGGATGTGCCGTTCAACGAGGGGGTCATGACGGCATGCACCGTCCTCGCCGAACGCGGTTCCCTGGTCAATCCCGAACCTCCGGCCCCGATCAGCAACGGCCACCTCACCACCGGGGCCCGGGTCAGCCGGCTGGTCACCAAGCTGCTCAACGAGGCGGCGCGCACCAGTGGCAGCGAACTGATCCGCGCGCGAACCCAAGGCGTGTGGGCGGATTCCTGGACCGGCGGCATCTCCGCGGGAACCCGGGACGACGGTGAGTACTTCGTACTGTTCAACATGGACGGTGGCGGAATGGGCACCGGGGCGCAGCCGGTGGCCGATGGGCTCGACTGCGGCGGAATGATGACCCAGGTCAACAATGCGCTGCCGGATGTCGAGATGAACGAGATGCTGTATCCGGTGCTGTATCTGTGGAAGCGGCTCAACGCCGCGAGCGTCGGGCATGGCGCGCACCGCGGCGGCCACGGTCACGAGTTCGCCTGGACCCTGCATGGAGCCAGCGAGGTCACCCAGACCGTTTTCGCCCCCAACGCGCAGGTGGTCGCGGACGGGTTCGGTGGCGGATACTCCGGAGGCGGCAGCGGACACGCGGTCTGGCGGGCGAGCAATGTCGACCGGCTGATCGAAGAGGGGATCGTGCCGAGCGAGGACGCACTGCACAGCGCGGACCGGGAACTACTTGAGATCAACCAGCAGGGGATCACGATCGGCGCAGGGGATGTGTTCGTCCAGTGGGTCGCCGGGGGCGGTGGTTACGGTGATCCGCTGTTGCGCGAACCCGCCCTGGTCGCCAGGGATGTCGCCGACGGATACGTGACCGAGTCCGCCGCGGCCGGGGTGTACGGCGTCGAACTGGCCGACGGCGCCGTGGATGGCGCGGCGACCGAACGGCGGCGGGCCGCACTGCGCGCCGAACGGCTCGGCGGGCAGCCCGCGCGACCGGTCGGGGCCGAGGCCAGGGCGGACAGCTCGGCGCCGCGCAGGGACACGCAGGGGTGGTACTGCCCGGCGAGCGGAGCGCGACTGAGTACCGGGGAGGACTGGCGGGCCGATGTGCTCACCCGCACCAGCGTCGCCGCGCAGCGCCTCGGCGAGCTCGGGGTCCGGGTGCGTGCGCGGGAAAGCGAACCCGCGGTCCTGCTCGAGGAACTGATCAGCCCGAGCTGCGGAACCCTGCTCGAAACCCGGATCCGGGTAGCCGAAGGGGAAACGCGATGAGCCCGGCCGCGAGCGAAGGCACCAGGGGACCACTGGCCGGGGTCGTCGTCCTGGACATCACCCGCGTCGTCGCCGGTCCGTTCTGCTCGATGATGCTGGCCGATCTCGGTGCGACCGTCATCAAGATAGAACGTCCCACAGAGCCGGACTACGCGCGGGATTTCCCGCCGTTCCTGGAATCCGCGGACGGTGACCGGTTCAGCGCGTTCTTCGCCCAGTACAACCGCAACAAGCTCGGGCTCACCCTCGATCTCGGCGCACCACGCGGCAAGGAGCTCCTGCGCACCCTCGTGGAACGGGCCGACGTGCTCGTGGAGAACTTCCGGCCGGGAACCATGGACAAACTCGGCCTCGGCCATGCCGAACTGCGCGAGGTCAACCCGCGGCTGGTGTACACCGCGATCTCCGGGTTCGGGCAGACCGGTCCGTACCGGCGCCGCCCCGCGTTCGACAACACCGCGCAGGCCGCGGGCGGGCTCTGGTCGATGAACGGGAATCCGGGCGAGGCGCCGATGCGGGTGGGCACCATCATCGGCGATCTCGCGGCGACCATGTACGCCGTGATCGGCACCCTGGCAGCACTCCGGCACGCCGAACGCACCGGAGAGGGCCAGCTCGTCGACGTCGCCCAGCAGGATTCGGTGCTGTCGCTCACCGAGAGCGCCGTCGTGTCCTACACCGTGGACGGCACGGTCGCCGAACCCCTCGGCAACGCGCATCCGTTCGTCCGGCCCTACGAGCTGTACCCGTGCAAGGACGGGTACGTGTTCTTCGGCGGTTATACGGACAAGTTCTGGCGGCTCACCGCGGCCATGTTCGGCGAGCCCGAGGTCACCGAGGATCCCGAGATCGACACGATGGCCAAACGATTCGATCCGGAGATCTACGAGCGCCGGGTCCGGCCACTGCTGCACCGGTGGATGGCCGGGCGAACCCGGGCCGAACTGGAAGAGCTCGCCGGAGAGCAGGTTCCGCTCACCGCGATCAAGGATATCGGGGATGTGGTCAACGATCCGCACATCCAGGCACGGGACATGATCGTGGACGTGGAATACCCGGGGTTCGGCACTCTCGAGATGTTCGGCCAGCCGGTCCATCTCGGTGCCACACCGGCGAATCCGCGCGGGCTCGCGCCCACGGTCGGCGAGCACACCGATCTGCTGTTGCGCAGTATGGCGGGCCTGGGCGAGGACGAGATCACGGAGCTGCGCGGATCGGGGGTGGTGTGAATGAGCATCAGCCTCGAACGCGAGGGAGCCGTCGGGATCATCCGCTTCGACCGTCCGGACAAGCTCAACGCGCTGACCCTGGCGATGTACGAGGAACTGGCCGCGGCCTTCGCGGAGGTGCGCGAGGATCCGGCCATCGCGGCGGCGGTGCTGACCGGGCGCGGCGATCGCGCGTTCTGCGTCGGCGCGGATCTCGGCGAGTCCATCCCGGCCCTTGCCGAGGGGCGGTTCGACATCTCGCACTGGGACGGGGCGCATCAGAAGCACACCGAGCTGTACAAGCCGGTCATCGGTGCGGTGAACGGGCTGTGCCTGGGCGGCGGTTTCGAGATCCTGCTCTCCTGCGATCTGCGGATCGCTTGTGAGCACGCCGAATTCCAGCTCCCCGAACCCGCCGTCGGAGTGGTTCCGGCCGGCGGAACCCTGGTGCGGCTCACCCGCCAGATTCCGTACGCCTGGGCGATGCGACTGCTGCTGCTCGCCGAACGCATCGGCGCTCGCGAGGCACTCGGCTACGGCCTGCTGAACGAGGTGGTCCCCGCGGAGGAGCTGCTGCCGACCGCTCTCGCCTGGGCCGAACGTCTTGCCGGGCTGAGCGCAACCGCGCTGGCCACCATCAAGGAATCGGTGCTGCGGCTGGCGAATCTGCCACCGGAGGAGGCGTTCCACAGCGAAGCGCTTTACGGACAGCGCGCGTTCACCTCCGCGGACGCCGTCGAAGGGCTCGCGGCGTTCCGGGAGAAACGGTCGCCGGTGTTCCCTTCGCGCGGGCAGCAGCGATGATGACCGGACTGCCGATGGCGGTGCCCGAACCGGGGTTACCGGAGAGCGTGGCCGTCTACGAGGTCGGCCCGCGGGATGGACTGCAGGCCGAGCAGGCCACGTTGGGCGCCGGCACCAAGATCGAACTCGTCCGGCGCCTTGTCGCCGCCGGGCTGCGGCAGGTCGAGGCGACGAGCTTCGTGTCCCCGCGCTGGGTGCCGCAGCTCGGCGACGCAGCTGAAGTCCTCGCCGGGATCGAGCTCGGTGGCTCCGCACGCCATCCCGTTCTGGTGCCCAATGAACGTGGAATGCGCCGTGCGGTGGCGGCAGGGGCGCGGGAGATCGCGGTGTTCGCCAGTGCCACCGAAACCTTCGCGCGGCGCAATCTCGGGCGTGGCGTGGACGAGGTGCTGACGGCGCTGGCGCCCGTGGTCGCCGAGGCCCGGCAGCGGGACATGCCGGTGCGCGGCTACATCTCCATGTGCTTCGGCGATCCATGGGAGGGACCGGTCTCGCCCGATCGCGTCGTGGCCGTGGCGCGGTGGCTGCACGAACAGGGCTGCGCACGCCTGAGCCTCGGCGACACGATCGGTGCCGCGACCCCGGGACACGTCAAGGCGGTGGTCGAGGCGCTACGTGCGGCGGGTATCGCCACCTCGGAGCTCGCCCTGCACTGCCATGACACCTACGGTCAGGCGCTGGCCAATGTGCACGCCGGACTGCAGGCCGGGGTGCGGGAATTCGACAGCTCGGTCGGCGGGGTCGGTGGTTGCCCGTTCGCGAAGAGCGCGACCGGCAATCTCGCCACCGAAGACCTGGTGTGGATGCTGCGCGGGCTCGGCTACGACACCGGAATCGACCTCGATGCCCTGGTACGCACCGGCGAATGGCTGGCCGGGCACCTCGGCCGGCCGAATCCGTCCCGGGCCGCCCGCGCGTTGAGCCGGTCGCGGTAGCGATCTCCGCGTTTGCCTGACCTCGGCTCGGCAGCGATATGCCGGAACCGGTCTGTGCGCGGTGCCGTATCCTGTGGGCATCGGAGTAAAAACGCGCTCGCGGGGGTCTCGGCGGGAGCGCGCACACGCGGTATCGGATGATCCGCCACTTCTTCCCGAGAAGGAGTAGGTGTCCCAGATGAAAGCAGCACGGTTCAGCCGGTTCGGTGGCCCCGAGGTACTGGAGATCGTCGAGCTGCCGGATCCGCATCCTGGCCCCGGAGAGGTCCGTATCAGGGTGCGCGCCGCGGGGGTCAACGCCAGCGACTGGAAGAAGCGGCAAGGTCTGATGGACGAGGGGTTACCGCAGACCCTCGGTCATGAGGCGGCGGGCATCGTCGACGAGCTCGGCGCGGGCGTCTCCGATGCCGCGCTCGGTGACCGGGTCTTCGGTGCTTCCCCATATGGTGCGGCGCAGGCGGAATTCGCCGTGCTTTCGTTGTGGGCGCCGATTCCGGGCGGGATGGACGAGGCAGAAGCGGCGGTTGTCCCCGCTGCGGCGGAGACCGCGGCCCGTGCCCTGGACCAGCTCGGCGTCACCCAGGGCAGCACGGTGCTGATCAACGGTGCGTCCGGTGGTGTGGGCAGTGCCGCCGTGCAGTTCGCCGCGCACCGCGGTGCCCGGGTGATCGGCACCGGGAACCCGTTGAGTCACGATGCCCTGCGCGGTCTCGGTGCCGAGCCGGTCGCCTACGGCGCGGGGATGACCGAGCGGGTGCGGGCGATCGCCCCGTCCGGTGTCGATCGTGCGCTGGACGTCGCGGGTAAGGGACTTGCCGAACTCATCGATCTCGCGGGCGGCCCCGAGCGCGTGCTCACCGTGGCCGATTTCCTTGGCGCGCAACGTCATGGCGTGCGATTCAGCCGCGGTGACACCGGCCGCGCCGATTATGCGCTGGCACAGGCAGCCGGGATGGCGGCGAACGGGGAGTTCGCCATCGCCGTCGGCGCTGCCTTTCCGCTCGACGAGATACGCGAAGCCCACCGGATCGGCGAATCCGGCGCGGTGCGCGGAAAGCTCGTGCTGCTCGTCGATTGATCCATGGCCATGATGCATCGTCCGGCACCGCGTCGTGCACGGTGCCGGACGATGTGACGATGCCGCTCTCGAGCCCGGACGCTATTCGTTCGGGGTCTCCGGACGGGACTGGGCGGGTTCCTCCTTCGAGTGGCCGCCGTTGTTCTGTCCTCGGGTGGCGAGATTGTGGATGAGCTGCTGTGCGTCGTCGCGGCCGCCGAGGCCGAACGCCAGGCCGCCGGCGAGGGCGACGCCGCCGAGCACGATCAGGAAGGTCGGCCCGGTCAGTTGCTGGGCGATCCGCAACTGCACGAGGGCCACGAACACGGCGTAGACGAGGATGATGGTGTTGGTGGCCTTCGCGAGCACCTCGGATCCGGTGAATCCGCGAACGATGCCGGCGAGGAAACGACCGAGCAGCGCCGCGAGGAATACGATCACCAGCGCCGCGAAGATGTTCGGTACATAGGCGATCATGCCGTTGAGGAAACCGCTGATCTGCGGTACGCCGAGCGCGCTCGCGAACATGGTCAGCGCGATGATGAACACGAACCAGAACACCACTTTGCCGAGCACGACCGATGCGGTGAGCCCGGTCCCGGCACGTTCGAGGAACTGCTGTACATTCGCGCGCTGCATGGCCTCGTTGAAGTGCGCCTTCTCCAGCACCTTCGTCACGACCCAGGCGATCGCCTTGGCGACGAAGAAACCGATGAGCAGGATGACCAGGGCGCCGATCAGCTGTGGAATATACTGCATCAGTGTGCTGAAAGCGTTCTGGAATGGTTGAGTAAAACTGAAACCGTCAGACACGGCTGTCATCACTGACCTCCTGTGGAATGAACGCCAGATATTCAGCAATTGTGGACATCAATGGCAGGGCATGCGATTACCTGGCGCCTTTTGGGTGTGCCAGCCTTCGGACGAGATCGTACATCGGAACAACTCGGGCAGCAGTGCGGAAATGTCACCCTTTCGGGGGTTCGCGCCGGTGCGGGCCGATCGGATGGAAAGTTTACCTATGAATTCGAGGCACCGGAGTCTTTCGGCGCCTTCTTTTCCCGCCCGGTCAGTCGAACTGCCAGGAGCGTTTGGCAAGGCCGTACCAGTATCCCTCGATCACCGAGCGCGGCGCCGGTCCGTTCAGGCTCGCGCCGAGTGAGACGAACAACGGGGCGAAGTGTTCGGTACGCGGGTGCGCGATATCCGCTGCCGGGGCCTTGTGCTGGAAATCCAGCAGTGCGTCCACATCGGCGTTCTCGAGGGCGCGGGTGCCCCAGTCGTCGAATTCGGCCGACCAGTTCGGCGGCTCGTGATCGGCGCGGCGGTGCATGTCCAGGCCGTGCAGGTTGTGCGTGAAAAAGCCGCTGCCGATGATCAGCACACCCTCCGCGCGCAACGGGGCGAGCCTGCGACCCAGTTCGAGTAGTCGCGCGGGATCCAGTGTGGGCATGGAGAGCTGCAGAACCGGGATGTCCGCGTGCGGGTACATCTCGACCAGTGGCACATAGGCACCGTGATCCAGTCCTCGCTCGGGTTCCTCGTGCATCTCGGGCAGCAGGGTGCGCAGCCGCGCGGCGAGCTCCGGTGCGCCGGGTGCGGGATAGCGCACCGAGTAGTACCGCTGCGCGAATCCCCAGAAGTCGTAGACCAGCGGCCTCGTCTCGGTGGCCCCGATGGTCAGCGGCGCCTCCTCCCAGTGCGCGGAGACGATCAGCACCGCCTTCGGCCGGGGCAGCCCCGCCGACCAGGCGGCGAGCTCACGCGTCCAGGTGGCGTCGTCGGCCAGCGGCGGCGCGCCGTGGCTCAGGTACAGCACGGGCAGGCGGTCCGGCTGGGCGCTCATCGCGACTCCCTACAACATTGAACGTTCAACTATTATAGGTGACGCGGGGCGCGGAGGAAATATTCCGCACCGCGCCCGGTCTTCGCGGCGGCGGGCGGTTCGGCGTAGTTTGCCGTCATGGCACTGAATTCTGGATCGCGCGCGGAAATCGAACACCAGGTGACCGAACAGGACACGGCCGCGGCACTGGGCAGCGGAACGGTCGCCGTGCTCGCCACCCCGCGGGTGCTCGCCTGGCTCGAGGAGGCGACGGTGCGGGCGGTCGCGGAGGAGCTGGAACCGGGGATGACCACCGTGGGGATCCGGGTCGAACTGGAGCATCTGGCCGCGACCCCGGTGGGCGAGACGGTGCGCGCCGAGGCGAAGCTGCACGAGGTGGACGGGCGCACGCTCCGGTTCGAGGTCTCCCTGCGGGACGGGGAGGCGCTCGCCGCGCGTGGCCGGGTGGAGCGGGCGATCGTGCACGCCGAGCGATTCCTGGCCAAAGCCCAGCGGGGCTGATCCGCGACTGCGCCCCGCGCAGAAATCTTGATCACCGGACGTGTCCAGAAAATCGGACTAATCTGCCCAAACGGCGCGCCGTTCGCGGCGTGCCAGGCCTGCCTGCCGGATCGGTCGCCGGTTGTTGATCACCACGGGTGATCGAAGCGCTCACTGTGCTCTGTGATCAACCGTGGACTCTGCGCCACGCATACGGTATACAGTATGGCGCAACCCGGTTGAGGAGCTGATCGCATGGCAGAAACCGAGCCGAGAAACGGCACTGAGCAGTCGATTTCCGGCGGACATCTCGTCGCGCGGGCCTTGAAGGCCGAAGGTGTGGACACGATCTTCACCCTCTGCGGCGGACACATCATCGATATCTACGACGGCTGCGTGGACAACGGCATCGAGGTCATCGACGTGCGCCACGAACAGGTCGCCGCGCACGCGGCGGACGCCTATGCGCGGCTGACCGGGAAACCGGGCTGCGCCGTGGTGACCGCGGGCCCGGGCACCACCGACGCGGTGACCGGGGTGGCGAACGCCCTGCGCGCGGAGAGCCCGCTGCTGCTGATCGGCGGGCAAGGGGCGCAGACACAGCACAAAATGGGTTCGCTGCAGGACCTGCCGCACGTGGACATGCTCACTCCGATCACGAAGTTCGCCTCGACGGTGCCCGCGACCGAGCGGATAGCCGATCTGGTCTCGATGGCGTTCCGGGAGGCCTACAACGGTGCGCCGGGGCCCGCCTATCTGGAGATTCCCCGGGATGTGCTGGACGCGAAGGTCCCCGTCGAGCAGGCGCGGCTCCCGGAAGCGGGCAAATACCGCGCCTCGACCCGGAGCGCGGGTGATCCCGCCGCGGTGGAACAACTCGCCGCCCTGCTCGCCGGAGCACAGCGGCCGGCGATCCTGTTCGGCAGTCAGGTGTGGACGACCCGCGCCACCGAATCCGCCCGCAGGCTGGTGCGGGAACTGAACATTCCCGCGTACATGAACGGCGCCGGGCGCGGCACCCTGCCACCGGGGGACCCGCACCATTTCCAGTTGTCCAGGCGGCACGCGTTCAACAACGCGGATGTCATCGTCATCATCGGCACCCCGTTCGATTTCCGGATGGGCTACGGGCGCCGCATACCGCCGAACGCGACCGTGGTGCAGATCGACCTGGACTACCGCACCGTCGGCAAGAACCGGGATGTGGACCTGGGGATCGTCGGCGATGCCGCGCTGGTGCTCGATAGCGTGCTGGAACACGTGCACAGCAAGGAAAACGGCGCGCGAGAGCGGAAAACCTGGCTGGACGAGCTGCGCGAGGCCGAGGAGACCGCGAAGCAGAAACGGCTTCCGCAGCTGCGTTCCGCGGAATCCCCGATCCACCCCTACCGGCTGGTGCACGAGATCAACGAGTTCCTGACCGAGGACTCGATCTACATCGGCGACGGGGGAGACATCGTGACCTTCTCCGGGCAGGTGGTGCAGCCGAAATCGCCGGGGCACTGGATGGATCCGGGCCCGCTCGGCACCCTCGGTGTGGGAATTCCCTTCGTGCTCGCCGCGAAACACACCTTCCCCGAGAAGGAAGTGGTCGCCCTGTTCGGCGATGGCGCGTTCAGCCTGACCGGCTGGGATTTCGAGACCCTTGTGCGCTACGAACTTCCGTTCATCGGCATCGTCGGGAACAATTCCTCGATGAACCAGATCCGGTACGGGCAGGAACGCAAGTACGGCCCGGAACGCGCGCGGATCGGGAACACGCTCGGCGATGTCCGGTACGACGAATTCGCCAGGATGCTCGGCGGTCACGGCGAGGAAGTGACCGATCCGGAGCAGATCCGCCCCGCGCTCGACCGGGCGCGCGCCTCCGGGAAGCCCGCGCTGATCAATGTGTGGCTCGATCCGGACGCCTATGCGCCGGGAACCATGAACCAGACGATGTACAAGTGACGTTCGGAGGTGTCCACCATGGGAAAGGCCTTGTCCGGGGTGCGTGTCCTCGACATGACCCATGTGCAGTCCGGGCCGTCCTCGACCCAGTTGCTGGCCTGGCTCGGCGCGGAGGTGATCAAGCTGGAGATGCCCGGCCGCGGTGACATCACCCGCGGCCAGCTCCGGGATGTGCCCGATGCCGACAGCCTGTATTTCACCATGCTGAACTCGAACAAGCGCAGCGTGACGGTGAACATGAAAAGCGCGGAGGGCAAGGAGGTGTTCGCCGAGCTCGTCGCGGGATGCGATGTGCTCGTGGAGAATTTCGGCCCCGGGGTCGTCGACCGGTTCGGTTTCGGCTGGGACCGGCTGCACGAACTCAATCCGCGGCTGATCTACGCGTCCATCAAGGGATTCGGCACCGGCCGGTACGCGGACTTCAAAGCCTATGAGGTGATCGCCCAGGCGATGGGCGGCGCCATGAGCACCACCGGGTTCGAGGACGGTCCGCCGACCGCGACCGGGGCGCAGATCGGGGATTCGGGAACCGGGATCCACCTGGTGGCCGCGATTCTCGCCGCGCTCTATCAGCGGACGAATACCGGACTCGGGCAACGGGTGCAGGTCGCGATGCAGGACGCGGTGCTGAACCTGTGCCGGGTCAAGCTCCGCGATCAGCAACGGCTCGCGCACGGGCCGCTGAACGAGTACCCCAACGAGGAGTTCGGGGACGCGGTGCCCCGTTCCGGGAACGCCTCGGGTGGCGGGCAGCCGGGCTGGGCGCTGCGGTGCGCACCGGGCGGGCCGAACGACTACATCTACGTGATCGTGCAACCGGCGGGCTGGGCCCCGATCACCGAACTGATCGGGCGCCCGGAACTCGCCGATGACCCGGACTGGAGCACCCCTGCGGCACGGTTGCCGAAGTTGGACAGGATGTTCGCGCTCATCGAGGAATGGACGCTGCGGCACACCAAATGGGAGGTCATGGAAGCGCTGAACGCGCACGATGTGCCCTGTGGCCCGATCCTGTCCACCAAGGAGCTCATCGAGGATCAGACACTGGCCGAACTCGGCTCCGTGGTGGAGATCGACCATCCGGAGCGGGGAAGCTTCCGCACCGTCGGCTGCCCCCTGCACCTCTCGGATTCCCCGGTGAGCGTTGAACGCTCGCCCCTTCTCGGAGAACACACCGACTCCGTGCTCGCCGAATTCGGTTTCGACGAGGAGAAGATCGAAAAACTGCGCCTCAACGGCGCCATCTGAACAGTTCCCGTCCCGAACTGACCACCCCATCTACCTAATTGAAAGAGGGTATCATGCTGGGCAGTTCACCTGCGTACCGTGAAATAACCGACCAGAACGGACGTGTTTACCGGGTCGGCGAGACGCCATTCGACATCATGGGTCGTTCGCGCACCTGGATGGTGTGGTTGCCGTGGATAGCCATGGTTGCGGTGAGCGTATTCGAATACGCATGGGGTTCGGTGACCGCATCCGGGTTCTTCGCCAAGAACTACGGCTGGTCGCCTGCCGAACAGGACTGGATGTTCAGCCTGTGGAGCGTTTTTCAGGCCGCGGTCGCGTTCCCGGTCGGCAGATTGCGGGAGAAGAACATTCTCTCCGCACGGTTCGCCATGGTGATCGGTGCGGTGTTCAGTGGGCTCGGATTCTTCGGTATCGCGAACAGCGGCAGCCTCGCGATCGGATTCCTCACCTATTCGGTACTCGGCGGAATCGGTTCCGGAATGGTGTATGCGACCTGTATCAACATGGTCGGAAAATGGTTCCCGGAAAAGCGCGGTGCGCGCACCGGATTCGTGAACGGCGGATTCGCCTACGGTTCGGTTCCACTGATCTACATTTTCGCGTTCGCCTTCCATCCGGACAACTACTCGACGGTGCTCAACATCGTGGGCGCCTACATGCTTGTCGTCGTGCTGTGCTGTGGACTGCTGTTCGTGGACCCGCCGAAGAACTGGTGGCCGAAGAACGTGGATCCGATCGCCTGGGCGGGTTCGCGCAAGCGCTCCGGGCACCGCAACCCGCCCGCGGCGCGCCAGTACACGCCCATGGAGGCGATCCGCACCGGCATGCTGCCGCTGATGTGGGTGTCGATGGTGATCATCGGCGGTGTCTCGCTGTTCGGTATCGGCAACCAGAGCGATTTCGCGAAGGCGAGCGGATTCGGGCCGTTCATCGCGGCCTCCTCGGCGGGGGTGCTGGCCATCGTCAACGGGGTAGGTCGGTTCTTCGTCGGCTGGGTATCGGACTATCTCGGCCGCCGCCGCACCCTGACCATGGTCCTGGTGATCACCGGGATCGCGCAGTTCGGTGTGCTGATCGCGGGCAGCATGCACAGCCTCACCCTGTTCATGATCGCCGCCTTCGTCAGCGGATTCGGCAGCGGCGCCTTTTATCCGCTCTATGCGATGCTGGTCCCGGACTACTTCGGGGAGAACTACAACGCCACCAACTACGGTCTGGTGTACACCGCGAAACTCGTCGGCGGGGTCGGCGCCGGCGGGCTCGCCGCGGGAGTGATCAGCACCTGGGGCTTCACCGGAGCCTATGTGCTCGCCGGCTGCATCGCGCTGCTCGCCGCGGTGATCACGCTGTTCCTGCGCCAGCCGGGAACCGGTTCCCGGCGCCGGAGCCAGCGCCGGGACACGGAACTGCAGCACGCCGGAGGGTGAGCATGGCCGCCCCCGGCCGGGATTCAGTGCGCCGTGTCCGGTCCGGTGCGGATCGCCTCGGCGGTGCGGGTGATGTGCGCGTGCATCAGTTCCCGCGCGCGGTCGGGCTTCCCGCCGGTGATCGCCTCGATCAGCTCGGCGTGCTCGGCCCAGGCGTCCTTGCTGCGCTGCCGGGCCACGGAGGTGTAGAGCCACTGCACCCGCCGGTTGACGATGCCGATGAGCTCCTGCAGGACGGCGTTCCCGGACAGTTCGGTGATGAAGGCGTGCAGTTCCGCGTTCGCCTTGACCATGGCCCCGCGGTCGTCCGCGGCGACCGCGGCCTCACCGGCGCGCTGCAGTTCCCACAGCCGTGCGGTATCGGCCTCCGAAGGCGGCGCTGCGGCGAGCTCGGCGGCGTGCGTCTCCAGCAGCACGCGCACGCTGAGCAGCTGCACCGTCTCCTGCTCGGTGGGGGTGTGCACGAACGCGCCCTGGGCCGGTTCCAGGTCGATCCAGCCCTCGGTCTGCAGGCGCTGCAACGCCTCGCGCACCGGCTGCCTGCTGACCCCGAGCTCGGCCGCGAGCTCACCCTCGGCGAGATGCTGACCGGGCCGCAGGGTCCGGTCGATGATCATCTCGAGGATCGCGTCGTGCACGACCTCACGCAGCGGGGCCGGACGGGCCACCCGGTTGCCGTTCGCCTTGCGGGCACGGGATCGCTTGCCCGCCGAGAAGGCCCGCGATTCAGCTGCACCCGGGTTCGTCACGTCGCACCTACCAGTTCTCGGTTCGCCAGGTTCTCCGTCTGCAGTCTTCAGTATGCAAAATACCGCGGCGCCGGGTACACAAGGTCGGCCGAAGAAGCGGCGAACATCCCCCAGCGGGGTCGGCCGTGCACCCAAGGCGATCAGTCGATCACGGGAGGACGATGATGTTCGATCCGGTGTGCCTGCGCAGTTTTGTCACGGTGGCGCGGATGCTGAGCTTCACCGAGAGCGCGGCCCGGCTCGGTCTGCGGCAGTCCACGGTCAGTCAGCATGTGCGCAGGCTCGAATCGATGCTCGGCAGGCAGTTGTTCGTGCGGGACACCCATCGAACCGCGCTGACCCCGGACGGCGAAGCGCTGCTCGGGCACGCGAGCGCGATCCTGGAGGCCAACCAGGCCGCGGTCGACCACTTCGACCGGCCGCGTCCGCAGGGGCGAGTCCGGTTCGGCGCCTCCGAGGACTTCGTGGTGACCCGGCTGCCCGAGGTGGTCGACGACTTCCGGCGGCGGCACCCTTCGGTGGAGCTCGAGCTGACCGTCGGGCTCAGCGAGCACCTGCTGCAGTGGCTCGCCGAGGGGGAGCTGGATCTCGTATTCGGCAAGCGCGGCGGGCCGGACCGCTATCAGCAGCGGGTCTGGCAGGACTCGCTGGTGTGGGCCGGGCACCGGACGAGCCAGCTGCCCGCCTGCGCACCGGTTCCGCTCGTGCTCTATCCGAGCCCGAGCGTCAACCGGGAGCGTGCGCTGGAGACCCTGCGCTCGCACGGGATTCCGTACCGGATCAGCTGCACCAGCGAGGGACTGCACGGCGTGTTCGCCGCGGTGCGGGCCGGGCTGGGGATCACCGCGCACGCGCGCAGCCTGCTCCCCGACGACCTCGTGGAGCTGCCCCCGGACGAGCGGCTGCCCGATCTGGGATCCGTGGAGTTCGTCCTCGCCAGCGCCGAGCACGCCCGCAAGTCCCCGGCCGCCGACCTGCGCAGGGCGATCATGGCCGAGATCAGTGCCCTGCGCCGCTGTGCCTGAGACCGGGAGGTCACGAGCTCGGCGTCTCCGGAGAGCATGAGCAGGTGGAGCACGTCTTCGAGCCGGCGGTGCGCGCACTCCCGGAGCTGATCGATCATCTCCTGCCGGTCCGCGGCGGAGGCCTCTGCGAACCGGCGGTTCCATGCGGGGTTCCCGGTGAAAGCCGCGGAGGTCCGGTTGATGGTGAAGGTGGGTTCGGCGGTCATGGCGTTCACCGGGCCTTCGCGGCGAGTGGTGCACCGGCGGCACGGCCGCGCAGTCTGCGGATCAGCATCGGCACCAGCAGGCAGACCAGGAACAGGCGCAGGCTCTGCACGGTCGAGATCAGGGCCGTGCCGGTGTGGGTGGAATCCGCCGTCGCCAGCACCGCGTTGATCCCGCCGGGCGTGGTGGCGAGATAGGCCCGCAGGAACGGCATCCCGGTGAACGCGGTGAGTGCGAACGCGAGCCCCGCGCAGGCGAGGCACACCAGGACGATGGCGCCGAACAGGTACGGCAGCAGGCGCCCCGCGTGCCGCAGTGCGGGCCAGGTGAAGCGCAGTCCGACTTCCAGGCCGACCACGACGAAGACCACATCGCGCAACGGACCGGCCGGGGCGAAGCCGCTGACCGCGTGGCTCGCGGTCGCCGCCGCGGCGATGAGCATCGAGCCGAGCAACACCGGTGCGGGCAGCGAAAGGCGGTTGCCCAGCCGGGAACCGAGAACGCACACCGCGGCCAGCGCGGCGAGCCCGGCCAGCTGATCGGTGCCGTCCACCAGATGGCCGAGCGCCGGGAACTCTCGTGGGCGGCCTCGCCCTGTGCGGTCTGCGTGGCCGAGGACGCGGTGAGGGCGATCAGCGGCGCGGTCAGTGCGACCAGCCCGACCCGCAGGTACTGCACCAGCGCCACGAGCCGGGAGTCGGCGCCGACCTCCTCGGCACAGGCGACCACGGCGGCCGAGCCACCCGGGGTCATACCGAGCGCCGAATCGGGAAGGGTGACCCGGGTGAACCGGGCGAGCACCAGTGCGGCCGCGAAACAGAGCGCCACGGTCGCCACGGTCACCAGAACCAGCGGCACGGCACTCGCGGCGATCGAGCCGAGCGTGTCGAGGTCGAGGTAGCTCCCCATCAGCGCGCCGATCAGGGCATGACTCGGCCGGGCCAGCTGCCGGGGCACATCGCGGCGCACGAGCCCGGAGACCGCCAGGACCGCGCCGAGCACCAGGGCGATCATCAGCTGCGGGGCCGGGACCGAGATCTCCTCGGCGTACTCGGCCAGCACATAGCAGGCGAGGACACCGAGGCACCAATAGGCCGGAGTCCGCCATGATCTGAGCCGACGCCAGACGACATCGAGTGGACCGGCGGCCGGTACTGCGGTCATGTTCGCTCCTCGCGTGTCCTGCGCTGGGGTTCGCGGAGAAACGCTAGGAGTGCTGAGCAACGGGAACGTGACTTCTGGTTTACGTATGCTC
Source organism: Sciscionella sediminilitoris (assembly GCF_000737195.2). Lineage (GTDB taxonomy): Bacteria > Actinomycetota > Actinomycetes > Mycobacteriales > Pseudonocardiaceae > Sciscionella > Sciscionella sediminilitoris. Next base: position 63,477 of record NZ_JALM01000020.1, on the reverse strand, counting down.
AGCGCGCGGTGATCGCACACCGGTTGTCCAGGAAGATCACCGATACTGCCCGGGCACCGTCCTCACCGCAGCGGGTGAGCCGTGTCCAGGCGGGACCGGAAAAGCGACAGGTCGACGGAGTCGGCGAGGGCACGATAGCCCGCGTCGTTACCGTGCAGCCGGTCACCCGAATCGAACTCGGCCCGGATCCGCGCGGGCCGGTCCGGATCGCGCCAGACAGCGTCGAAATCCAGCACGGCATCGAAGGCACCGCTGGTGCGGATCCATTCGTTGACCGCCCGGCGGGCGTTCTCGCCCTCCGTGGTGTAGATCTCCGCGCCCTCGAACGGTGCGATCGTGGTGCCGTAGACCCGTACCCCGCGTGCGCGCGCCCGGCCGATCAGTTCGCGGAAACCGGCGATGACGTCCGCGGCGGTCACCGGTGCCCCGGGGAACATCTCCAGGAATTCGGCGAGCGGACCGTTCCCGTCGGCGAAGGAGATGCCGAGGTCGTTGCCGCCGTGGGAGACCACGACGGCGCCGAGACCTGGAGTGGCCAGTACATCCCGGTCGAAGCGGGCCAGGGCGGCGGGGCCGATGCCGTCATTGAGCATCCGGTTGCCGCTGATGCCCTGATTGGTCACATAGCCGGTGTCCCCGAGCCGTTCGGCGAGCAGTTCGGGCCAGCCGTGCTCGGTTTCCGGGGTCGAACCGGCCCCGTCGGCGCGCGAATCGCCGAGCACCACGATGCTCTCGGCCGGGGTGTCCGGAACCAGTTCGACGGCCGAGAGCAGTGCGCGCACCGGCAGGATCTCCGCCTGCTCGGGCAGTGTGGTCGCGGCGACCGCGTCCCCCGGGATCCGCCAGCCGGTCCGCATCGCGGGGTCGTGGCAGGTGCAGTCCGCCACGTGCCCCGGGAGATAGAGGCTGATGGACAGTTCGGCAAGCGCGGGGACCGGGAACTCGACCGGATCACTGAGCAGTGGCGCGCTCGCCGGGATGACACCGGTGGGCGCACCGGAGAAAGTCAGCGCCCGATCGCTGCCGGGACGCACCGCACCACCCGGTGCCGCGCGGCCGACCCGCGCCGCGCCGATGGTGACCGGCGCGGCGCCGAACTCGTTGGTGAAGCGGACGCGCAGCAGCCGCCCGCCGCCGCTGATCCGCACCACCTGGCGCAGGGTCACCCCGGCCAGCGGCGGGTGGCCCTCGAGCGAGCCGATCCCGTCCTCGGCTGCGTGGGGCGCGGCGGCCCAGGTCCGGACCCAGTTCTCGGTCATCGTCTCGCCTCCGTGATTCGTGTCAGTGGGACGTGCGAAGGTTCCGGCGGACCGCTCACACGCCGCGAACACGGCACTGACACGGCAGGTCCGGGAACAGGAGAGGACATGAGCGACAGCAGGCACGAGGGCGACAGCTGGGATCCGGCCTCCAGCGTCGGTGCGACCGCCACCCTGGCCGCGACGGGACGCGCGATCGCGAGCCGCGCGGACCGCCCGCTCAGCACGGACCCGTTCGCCGAGCCGCTCGTCCGGGCGGTCGGTGTCGATCTGCTCACCCGGCTGGCCAGCGGCGAGGAGGCGCCCGGAGAATTGCTCGATCCGATGTGGATCGACGGGGCCGCGGTGCGGGCCGGGTTCTACGACGAGTACTTCCTCGATGCGACGCAGGCGGGGATCGCCCAGGTCGTGATCCTGGCCTCGGGACTGGATTCCCGCGCGTACCGGTTGCCCTGGCCGGGAGGGACCGTGCTGTACGAGGTCGACCGCCCACCGGTCCTGGAGTTCAAGACCAGGACACTGGCCGGACTCGGTGCCGAACCCACCGCCGAGCGCCGGGTGGCCGCGGCCGATCTGCGCGAGGACTGGGCAGGCGTACTGCGCGCCGCCGGGTTCGACCCGTCGCTGCCGACCGCGTGGAGCGCCGAAGGACTGCTGGGGTATCTGCCACCCGAGGCGCAGGACCGGTTACTGGACACCGTCACCGAACTCAGCGCGCCGGGAAGCCGGATCGCCACCGAGAACCGGCCCAACCAGCGGGCGGGCGAGGAGAACCGGACCAAACGGGGCCTGGACCGGATCTCCGAACTCTGGCGCGCGCACGGCTTCGAGCTCGACCACGCGCGGCTGCGGTATTTCGGTGCCCGTAACGAAGCCGCTCCCTATCTCGCCCGGCGCGGCTGGGTGCTGCACGGGGTCGGTATCCGGGAACTGTTCACCGCCAACGGCCTTCCCTTCGACGGGGACGAACTGGGTACGGACGGGGTGCGCTACATCCGCGGAGTGCTCGGGTAACCGGGGCGACCGGTTGCCGAGGATGGGTTCGTTCCGTCCGGCGGAACAACGCGTCGACGGCGTGTGGCCGCCCGTTCTATCGTGCGACCGCCAAGGATCCTTCCACAGAACAGGATCACGATATGAGCGAATCTCCCAGCGCGGTCACCGACCGGCGTTCCCTGGGCACCTTCACCGCCGCGCGCGGGCGCCACCTCGCCGAGCGGGTCGAACCGTTCGCGCGCTGGCTCGATGAGCACCTCGAACAGGGCCGGTGGGGTTATCACGCGCGGATGCTGACCGCGCCGAGCGCGGATCGCGCCCGGATGCGCGACGGGCGAGGCCGGGAGAGTTCCGGGATCAATCTGCTCAGCCAGGACTATCTCGCGTTGAGCACCCATCCCCGGGTGCACGCGGCGATCCGGGACGCGCTCGAGGAGTACGGGCCGCACGCCGGTGGTTCTCCTTGTGTGGCCGGGGAAACCGAGCTTTCCGCGCAGCTGTGCGCCGAACTCGCCGAGCTGCTCGGCATGGCGCACATCGTGTTGTTCCCGAGTGGCTGGGCCGCCGGATTCGGGGCGATCAACGCGTTTCTCCGGCGCGGGGACCAGGTGCTCGTCGACGAGCTCGCGCACGCCTGCCTGCACGAGGGGATCGCGGCGAGCCGGGGGACGAAGGTGACCCGCATTCCCCATCTGGACAACGAATCCGTGCGTTCGACGCTGCGCCGGATCCGCGCCGGGGACACCGGCAACGGGGTACTCGTGGTCACCGAGGGGCTGTTCTCGATGGACTCGGACACCCCGGATCTGGCCGAACTGCAGGGAATCTGCCACGAATACGCGGCCACGCTGCTGGTGGATCAGGCGCACGATATCGGAGTGCTCGGCCCGCTGGGACGCGGACAGGCGGCCGCCCAGGGCATGTTCGCCGGTCCCGACGTGGTCACCGGGGCGTTCAGCAAGGCGTTCGCCACCAACGGCGGATTCCTGGCCACCGATTCCGCCGCCCTCGCGCAGTACGCCCGCTATTTCGCCAGCACGCACATGTTCTCCACGGCGCTCACTCCACTGCAGGCCGCGGGCGCGCTGGCCGCGGTGCGGGTGGCCCGCTCCCCGGAAGGGCAGCGGCGCCGCGATCAGGTGCTGTACAACGCCCGGGTGTTCCGGGAAGCCGTCTCCGGGGCCGAGGGAACCGCGGTGCTCGGTGAGCCGTCGCCGATCGTTCCGGTGCGGGTCGATTCCCTTCCGGTGTGCCGGGAAGCGCTGGCCATCGCCGAGGAGAACGGGGTGCTGCTGCACCTGGTGGAGTTCCCGATCGTGCCCCAAGGCCAGGCGCGGTACCGGATTCAGCTCAACAGCGCGCACCGGCCCGATGATCTGGTGCACGCGGCCGAGGTCCTGTCCGCGGCGCTCGCCGAAGCGTGGGGCACCCGGTGACCGAAGGCGCGCGCGAATCGCTCGAGCAGCTCATCACGGCATGGCGGAGTATCGCGCTGGACCGGGAGCCGGGCGCCGATGTGCGGAATCTGCCCGGGATCGCGCTGCACTGGGCCGACTGCCGGGCGCTTTTCTGGAACGGCCTGGCGCTGACCGAGAACGGGCTGGACGCGGAACTGCTCGGCCGCCGGTTGCACGAGGCCGCGCGGATCATGCGCGGCAAGCGGAATCCCGGTTTCCTGTGGCTGTTCGAGGATTTCCTCACCGAAGGGGCACGAGCGGCACTGGGGACGGTCGCCGCCCGCGCCGGTCTGGAACACGAGGAATCGGGTTCGGGCATGGCCGGTGTGGTGCTGCCCATGCCCGAACCGCGGCATCCGGAGCTGACCTTCGTGCGGGTGCGCACCGCGGACCAGGTGCGCGCCTACGCGGATCTCAACTCGCGCGCCTACGGGTTCCCGGTGGAGCACTATCGCGATGGACTGACCGCCTCGGCACTGTGGACCGGACGCGCGCACGCGTACCTGGGGGTACGCGAAGGGGTTCCGGTGAGCTGTGCCGCGGCGATCCCGACCGCGGGGCGGCTGTTCGTCAATCTCGTCGCCACCGATCCGCGGTGGCAGCGCCGGGGCTACGGCGAGGCGGTGACCCGTAAGGCGCTGCACGCGGGGCACCGGGAGAGCGGGCTGACCCGGGCCACCCTGCACGCGACGCTCGCCGGGCAGACCGTGTACGAGCGGATCGGTCTCGCTCCGAACTCGCCGATCCACCTGTACATCCTCGCGAACTGAGGACCGGTCAGCGAATCCGGACGGGGCGGGAGCAGACGGTGTAGGTCTCGGGTTTCGGGGCCGACCAGTTGGCGCCGCGGTCCCCGAAAACCAGCACGCGTTTCCCGCCGAGTGGGAGCAGGGTGCCGTTGGCCGAGTCGGGGTAGTCGATCGCGACGGGCCGGGTCCAGGTGTGGCCGTTGTCGGCGGAGGTGAGCAGGGCGAGCCCGGGGCGGCCGATGAGCAGTGCGAGGGTGCCGCCGTCGAGCCGGGCCAGAACCGGGTAGACGCTTTGCGCCGGGCGGGAATCGGGCGGTGTGCGGAGCTGCCGGGGTGTGCTCCAGGTGCGCCCCTCGTCGGTGGAGCGGCTGGTGTAGAGCGGCCGGTAGCTGCCGGTGCGCAGGACGGCGAGCAGGCTGCCGTCACCGGTCCGCTCGATCCCGGCCTCGCAGAATCCCTCGTATCCGGGATCGGCGGACAGGCCGGGATTCATCGCGAGCGTGGCGCGCACGGTCCAGTCGCGGCCCCGGTCGGTGGATCGCAGCAGTAGTTGCCGGTATTTGCGGTCGTGCCGGTAGTAGCCGTAGGCGGACTGGTACAGGCTGCCGTCGCGGTTTTCGATCGCGGAGTGCACGAGGACGAACCCGCCGAGGGGATGCCCCGGCCGGTCGGTGACGTCCGCGATGGACCGCATCGGTTCCGGGGTGCTGAGTGTTCCGGTGCGGCGCTGCCAGGTTCTCCCGCCGTCGCGCGAGATCGCGCTGTCGATGTTCGCCCGGCGCCGATCGGCGCGCAGATAGGTGTGGTAGTCGAGGGCCAGCAGGCTGCCGTCGTGCAACCGGGTCAGATTGGTGGAAGCCGCGCCGGGCATCGGATTCATCGCGGGTGCGCGGTGCCAGCTCGCGCCCTGATCGTCGGAGTAGGCGAACCGGTTGCCCGCGGAGGCGCTGTCGTCGCCGTGTGCGGGATAACCGGCGAGGATTCGCCCGCCGCCCGCGCGCACGGCGGTATCGGGCATCTGCAGCGGGGTGCGCGCGCGGTCGATGACGGTGTGGTTCCCCAGTTCCAGGCCACCGGTCTCGCGCGCGGGGGATCTTCGCTGTGGGTCGTGGAGCACGTTGTCGATGAAGATGTCGTCCCCGGTGACCGCGGTCCCGCCGCTGCTGAACTGGTACCCGTCGATGCTCTGCACGGGGCGGATCCCGTTCGGCCCGCCTTCGCCGACATAGTGGCCGTCCACGTAGACGAGCACCGCGGCGTGGTCCGCGGAGACCTGCGCGGCAAGGTGATTCCACGCTCCGATGCGCACCGCGCCCACCCGGGAGATCGGCAGCCAGGTGCGGCCGTCGTACCAGGCGATACGCCCATCGCCGAACACGGCGAGATGGAAAACCTGCCTGCGTTGGGCTATTCCCTCGAACCGGCCGGTGAAATCGATCAGCAGACCACCGCGGATCGCGGCGGGGAACACCTGCAGCGCCAGATTGTCCGTGCCGTGTGCGGCGCCGGGACAGTCGACCTTGGTCATCGCGTCGCCACGGGTGTCCTGGATGCGCAGCGACTTCCGGCTCAGGTAGCCGCGCGCATCGCTGACGGTGCCCGCCGCGGCGCCCTGCGGGGTGACGCATCCCCGCGGAACCTGCCCGAGCGGCTGATCGTCGAAGCCGATCGTGCCGTCCGGAGCATCGGCTTGGGCCGCGGATCCCGTCCACAGCACGAAAACTGCAGCGGCCAGCGCGGCCATGGTTCTTCGAAACGGCAGACGTGACACGGCCGGCCGTACCCCCCAGTGCCTCCGATGGTGAATGTTTCCGAGCCGTTCATCGTGAGTCCGGCGCGAGGAATTACACGGCGCGCCGATGACCTGGGTCACAGGCACGGCCAGGAGGGGGATGCCGCCGACCGCTGAGCGGGCTCGCGTTCCGTACGGCGGAACCGGTACTCGCCTGTCCGCCTTGCCCGCTATACCGTCGACTCTCCGCGCCCGCTGCGCGTATCCCGCGCGGAAAATCGGAGGTTTGACATGGCGATCCCGGTACCGGAGGCCATCGGTCCCACGGAGGAACTTTCCGCGGCCCCGCTCATGGAATTGACCGGTTCGTTCTGGGCGTTCAAAACGCTGGCGGCGGCGGTCGAACTGGGTCTGTTCAGCCGGTTGGCGGGCGGCCGGGCGGTCACCGTCGGCGAACTCGCGGGCGATCTGAGCTGGGACGAACGGCCGGTCGACATGCTGCTTGCCGGTTGCGCCTCGCTGGGGCTGCTGGAAAAGGAGGGCGAGGGCTATCGCAATTCAGCCCTTTCCGAAGCCTTTCTCGTCGAAGGCCGTCCCGGGTACTTCGGCGGCTGGGTGCGCTATGCCGATCGTCGCGAATATCCGTCCTGGCACCGGCTTCTCGACGCGCTCGCCGAGAACCGCCCGGTGACCTGGGACCCGGAAACACAGGATTCACTGTTCTCCGCCGAGGACACGCAGATGCTGGAATTGTTCTGGGATGGGATGGATTCGATTTCCAGTTCCACGGCCCGCACCCTCGGCCGGCACTACGATTTCGGCAAACACCGGCGGCTGCTGGATGTGGGCGGCGGAGGGGGAACGTATCCGATCGAGCTGTGCCGTATGTTTCCCGGACTGCGGGCCACGGTTTTCGATCTGCCGCACGTGTGCCGGATCGCCGAGGGCAAGGCCGCCGAGGCGGGGCTGAACCTCCGGGTGGGCACCGTTGCCGGGGATTTCCTGAACGACGAAGCCCTGCCGGACGGATACGATGTGCTGCTGTTGTCGATGATCCTGCACGACTGGGACGAGGAAACCGGTCGCGCCCTGCTCGGCAAATGCCGGAAGGCACTGGTTCCCGGCGGCACGATCATCATCAGCGAACAGATGCTCAATCCGGAACGCACCGGACCGCGGGGTGCCGCGCTGATGGGGGTGAACATGATCGTGGAGACCACCGGCGGCCGGAACTACTCGGAGACCGAGTACCTGACCTGGCTCGGCGAGGCCGGATTCACCGGCGCACGGGTACTGCGCTTCGAGTCGGCGGGAGCCAACGGGGTCGTGATGGCACGCAACCAGCGGTTATGATCCGGGAACCGTATCGGGAACCAGGTTTGGAGAGGTCGTCACGGAAGGTGACATCACGCTCCGGCAGTTGCGCTATTTCGCTGTGCTGGGCGAGGAACTGAGTTACCGCCGCGCCGCGGAGCGGTTGTTCATCACCCAGCCCGCGCTGTCGACGGCGATCAAGCAGCTCGAGCGGCAGTTCGGGGTCAAGCTGATCACCCGCAGTACCCGGCAGGTCGCGCTGACCGAACTGGGCGCGGCGTGGCTGCCCCAGGTGCAGCAGGCGCTCGGCGGCGTCGACACGGTGATCCGGAATCTGCTCACGCTGTCCGGAAGGCAGCGCGGCCGGTTGCGGATCGGGTATTTCATCGGAACCGGCGCGGATCTCCTCTCCCGTATCGTGCGCGATTTCGCCAGTGCGCATCCGGAGATCGCGACCGAACCGATCGAGTTCGATTTCGCCGACCCCACCGCAGGTCTCGGCGAGCGCAGCACCGAGGTGGCGATCATCCGGCCACCGGTGGATCTTCCCGGGCACCGGATGCTGATCCTGGACTCGGAGTCCTGGGTGGCCTGTCTGCCGCGGGATCACCGGCTCGCGGACCGCGCGGAGGTGGAGATCGGCGAGCTGCTCGATGATCCGATCGTCTGCGCCCCGCCCTCGGCTGGCACCTGGCGGGACTACTGGATGGCGATGGACGCCAGGGGCACGAAGCCGCCGAGGATCGCCGGGGTCGCCGCCACCTACGAGGCGGAGACGACCATGATCGCGCGCGGTCTCGGCATCAGCTTCACCACGTCCTCGGTCGAGCGGTTCTACGCGCGCCCGGGCGTGGTGTACGTGCCGATCGTGGATCGTTCACCGAGCTACACCGCGCTGGCCTGGGATCCCACCGCGCTGAGCCCGGAGGCCGACGCACTGATCCGGTTCATGCGGGAGCGGCCGAATCTCGGTGCGGTCGAACCCACCGAAGTGCCCCCGGCCCAGCGCTGATAAATCCACGTTATCAATACATCGGGAACCGGAACTTCCGCGAACACCTGCCGGTGACGTCTCCTGTTCAACGACTCGCACGATCAACGAGGTTCGGAACGGGAGCGGAGATGGCGGAGGAAACGGTGGCCCGAGCCGATTCGACGGCGCCGGTGCCCGACGCCGAGGACGCCCAGCTGGCCAAGTTCGGCTACACCCAGAAACTCGACCGCAGCGTGGGCAAACTCGCCTCGTTCGCGATCGGGTTCGCCACGATCAGCGCGACCACCGCCGTGTTCACCAGTTTCGGCACCGGGTACTTCACCGCGGGCGGTCCCTTCGTCTGGACCCTGCTGATCGCCGGAGCCGTGTTCGTGGTGTGGGCGTTCATCGCCGCCGATCTGACCGCGAAGCTGCCGCTGGCCGGATACGCGTACCAGTGGACGAGCCGGATCAACGGGCCGAGCCTCGGCTGGTTCACCGGATTCATCGCGCTGATGGGCTGGATCAGTGGCATGACCGGCGTCGGCTACACCCTCTCCGGGTACATCGGCAGCCTGTTCGGGGTGAGCTTCACGCAGACGCAGCAGATCCTGGTGGCGATCGGCGTGGTGTTCGCGTGTGTGCTGATCAATCTCTACGGGGTCCGGTTCGCCACGCTGGTGAACAACATCGGGGTCAGCCTGGAACTCGTGGTGACGGTCGGCGCGACGATCCTGGTCGCGGTCATCGCATTCCTCGTTCCCGAGCACCACCAGCCGCTGCGCACCCTGTTCGTGGGCAGCCAGCCGGACGGGGCCGGTGGCAGCTACGCCATCGCCTGGCTCGCGGCCACGCTCGGCCCGTTCTTCGGCCTGATCGGGGTGGAGGCGAGCGCGGATGTCGCCGAGGAGACCCGCGCGGCGCGGTTCGTCATACCGCGCACGATGTTCTACGCGCTGGCCACTTCGATCGTGATCGAGCTCGGCATGTACATCGTCTACGTGCTCGCGATCCGTGATCCGGCCGCGGTGAACGCCCACTCCAGCGCCCCGATCGAGGAGATCATCAACCAGCAGGCCGGGCCGGTGGTGACGAAGATCGTGGTGGCCTTCGCGCTGACCAACATCCTGGCCTGCCTGCTGGCGAACATTCTGGTCGCCACCCGGCTGACCTATTCGATGGCCAGGGACAACATGCTGCCGTTCTCCCGGTTCTGGCGGCGGGTCTCGCCGGGAAGGCGTACCCCGGCCAACGCGGTCGTCGGCCTCGGCTGCCTTTCCGGTCTGCTGTTGCTGTCCGCGCTGATCAACGAGAAAGCCCTGACCTACTTCATCGGGCTCTCCTCGCTGCTGATGTTCTGCGTCTATCTGCTCCAGACGATCGGGCTGGTGTTCGGGTACCGGAAAGGCACCATCCCGCGCGCCGAACCCGGAACCTTCGATCTGGGCCGGTTCCGCCTGCCGCTCTACCTCATCGCGCTCGCGGTGTTCGTGATCGTCGCCCTCGCCCTGATCTTCCTGCCGCAGTTCGCCGGGAACGGCTGGGTCTTCCTCGGCGTGGTCGCGGTCGGCGGGCTGTGGTGGCTCGCCCGGCTGCGCGGCAAACTCCGCGCGGGGCAGGCGGGACCCGAATACGCGAAAACCGAAATTCGCTAGTCTGAAAGGGAAATCGATGACCACAACCGAATTCGCCAACAGCAACCTCGTCGCGGTCGAGCCGGGAGCCATCCGGGAACCGACCCCGCCCGGTTCGGTGATCCAGTACAGCGAGTACGAGCTGGACCGCAGCCAGCCGCTCGCCGGTGGGGTCGCCTGGATCGAGGGGGAGTACGTCCCGGCGGACGAGGCGCGGATCTCGATCTTCGACACCGGGTTCGGGCACTCCGATCTCACCTACACCGTCGCGCACGTCTGGCACGGCAACATCTTCCGGCTGGAGGACCACCTGGACCGGTTGCTGCACGGCGCGGCCCGGCTGAAGCTCGAGACCGGGATGAGCAGGGAGGAACTGGCCGGGATCGCCAAACGCTGTGTGAGCCTTTCCCAGCTGCGCGAGGCGTACGTGAACATCACCATCACCCGCGGCTACGGGAAGAAGCGCGGCGAGAAGGACCTCACCAAGCTGACCCACCAGGTCTACGTCTACGCGATCCCGTACCTGTGGGCCTTCCCGCCCGAGGAGCAGATCTTCGGCACCAGCGTCATCGTTCCCCGGCACGTGCGCCGGGCCGGGCGCAACACGATCGATCCGACGATCAAGAACTACCAGTGGGGCGATCTCACCGCGGCCAGTTTCGAGGCCAAGGATCGCGGCGCGCGCTCGGCGGTGCTGCTGGACGCGGACAACTGCGTGGCCGAGGGGCCCGGCTTCAACGTTGTCCTGGTCAAGGACGGCGCGCTGGTTTCCCCCTCGCGCAACGCCCTGCCCGGGATCACCCGCAAGACGGTGTACGAGATCGCCGCGGCCAAGGGAATCGAGACGATGCTGCGCGATGTCACCAGCAGCGAGCTCTACGAGGCCGATGAGCTCATGGCGGTGACCACCGCGGGCGGGGTCACCCCGATCACCTCGCTGGACGGGGAACAGGTCGGCAACGGCGAGCCCGGCCCGATCACCGTGGCGATCCGGGACCGGTTCTGGGCGCTGATGGACGAACCCTCGTCCCTGATCGAGGCCATCGACTACTAGAGCATGGTCGAGAAATACACCCTCACCGCGCTTTTCGCCCTGGTCCTGATCTACCTGGCGTACCGGTCATGGCGAAGGGCGCGGACCCACGACGAGTTTGACCTCGCGGGGCGGCGGACCGGGCTGCTCCCGCTGGTCGGCACCCTCGGTGCGGCGGAGTTCAACACCGCGACGCTCATCGGCGGGGCCTCGGTGGCCTACCAGTACGGAACGGTCGGGCTCTACTACACGGCCTTCATCTTCGTGTTCGTGTTCGGCATCTACGCGGGCACGGTCGCGAAGCCGTACCGGAGGCTGCGGATCTCCACCATCGCGGAGTATTTCGAGCGGCGGTTCACCGGCCGGCTCGCCGAGCCGACCCGGTTGCTGGCCAGCTTGATCACCCTGAGCTTCACCTGGCTCGCGCCCGCGACCTATCTCGCCGGTATCTCGGTCGTGGCCTCCGTGCTGCTGGGCGTGGATCCGATCACCACGGTCGTCGTCGTTGTGGTCTTCTGCCTGGTGCTGGCGATCACCGGTGGACTGGTGACCGCGATCTCCTTCGACGTGCTCAGTTACGCGATGATCCTGATTTTCGTCCCGGTGCTGTTCGCGGTCGGGCTCGTCAAGGCGGGCGGGCTGAGCCATCTCGGGGATGTGTTCCAGGCGCGGTTCCTGTCCTTCGAGCCGGTGTGGGATCTCGACCGCTATGGGTTCGCCTCCGTGCTCGCCTGGTGTTTCCAGAACATCCTGGCTTATATCGCCGCGCCCTGGTACGGGCAGCGGATGTTCTCCGCACGCTCGGAGCGCATCGCCTACCGTGGCATGGTCATCAACACCGTGGCGATCACCGTGCTGTACGGGCTCGTCGCCGTGACCACGATGCTCAGCCGGGTGCTGATGCCGCATCTGGCGCGACCGGAGGAAGCCCTGCCGCGGATGGTGCTCAACTACACTCCCGCGATCCTGCAGGGCCTGATTCTGGTGACCCTGCTGCTGGTGGGCAAGAGCACCATGATGGCCATGTGGAACGCGGCGGTCTCGATCGCCACCAATGACGTGATCCGGCGGTATCTCGCCAAGGACCGGCCGAGCATCTTCTACGTGCGGATCGGGCGGCTGCTCTTCGTGGCCATCGGGGCGACCACCCTCGTCCTTTCGCTGACCATGGTCGGAAGCATCCTGCTGGCGCTGACCTACATCTCGGTGTATCTCGCGCTGCTGGCTTTCCCGATCCTGGCGGGCCTGTTCTGGAAGCGGTTCTCCACCGCCGCCGCGTTCGGTTCGCTACTGGCCGGTGCGGTCTACGTGACCATCGCCCTGCTCGCGGAGTTGCCCTACTACCTGATCAGCCCGGTCGGGGTGGCGTTGAGCGCGGTCGTGGGTGTCACGGTCTCGCTGGCCCGGCGGGTCCGGGAGACTCCGGAAGCGGTCGACGAGTTCTTCGCGCTCGCCCACGCTTCCGGGCAGCGCGGTCCAGGGAGCACGGTGAAGGAGAGCAGTCATCAGTAATTCAGCTTCCGCGGATCCGTTGACGATCTACGGCTACACCGATCGCTGGACGGTCCGGCCGGGGCAGCGCCTCGGTCTGCATGTGCACAGCGAACGGTCCGGGTACGAATCCGCTGTCGTCCGGTTACACGGCCCGATCCACGAGAACGAGTGCGCCGAGACCGAGCAGCTCCCCGGCACCGTGGCACGGCACACCGACGGTGCGCGGCGCCGTACCGGAACCGGTTCCTTCGCGAGCCTGCCGCTGCCCCGGGACTGGTTGCGTGGCCAGGGATTCACCGTGACGCTGCGGTTCGAACCGACCACTCCGGTGCTCGGCCGTGAGCAGGTGCTGCTGTACACCGGGGACACCGCGGGCAGGACGCTGCTGGCCCTCGTCATCGGTGCGGACGGCATGCTCGGTGCCCGCCTGGGCGGTGCCGAAATCGCTTGCGCGCCCGAACTCGCGGCCCATCGCTGGTACGAGGGCACGCTCGGGCTGGACGGCGGGCGGCTGGAGCTGCGGCTGCATGCCGTGCACGGGCAATCAGCCGAGAGCACGGTTTCGGTGGCGTGCACGGCGCCGGAGGCCGACGTGCGGTGGACGACGCTCGCCGCCGCGCCGTGCGCCGCCGAACCATCCCTGCCGGAGTACGGGTTCAACGGCAAGATCGAGAATCCCGTGTTCTGGAATGGCTTGCCGGGCAAGGGTGAACTGATCGCGGCCTACGAGTTCGGGAGAGACTTCGAGAGCACGACACTGCACGACGGTTCGGCTGCCGGACGGCACGGCATCCTGCACCAGTCACCGCAGCGCGCGGTCACCGGAAGCCGCTGGGACGGCACGACGAGCGATTTCCGCACCGATCCTGGGCACTACGCCGCGGTACACTTCCACGACGACGACCTCGAGGACGCGGGCTGGCCCGAGGACCGGAGCTGGACGGTTCCCGAGCTTTCCCCTGGGGTGTACGGGTTCCGCCTGGACAACGGAGCGGACGTGGACATCGTCCCGTTCTTCGTGCGCGACGGGCGTCGCGAGTGCCCGGTGCTCTTCCTCGCCCCCACCTTCACCTATCTCGCCTACGCCAACGAGCACTTGTACACTGCGGGCGGCAATCTGCAGTTCATGGCCCAGGATCCGGAGCTGTCCCGGCACGAACGCCACATCCTGGAACACGAGGAACTCGGCAAATCCGTGTACGATCTGCACTCCGATGGATCCGGGGTCGCCTATTCCTCCCGCCTGCGCCCGGTGCTCAATCTGCGTCCCTATCGGCACAACTGGCTCAACGGTTATGTCCGGCACCTCAGCGCCGACCTCTACATCCTCGACTGGCTCGGGCGCATCGGGATCGAGCACGATGTGGCCACCGATGAGGATCTGCACCACGAAGGGAGCGCCCTGCTCGAGCGGCACCGGGTGGTCGTCACCGGATCCCATCCCGAGTACTGGACCCGTCCGATGCAGCAGGCCCTGCACCACTACCTCGAGCACGGCGGACGGCTGATGTATCTGGGTGGCAATGGCTTCTACTGGGTGACAAGCGTTTTCGCCGATCGCCCGCACCTGATCGAGGTGCGCCGCGGGAACAACGGCAGCCGCAGCTGGGATTCCCCGCCGGGGGAGAGCGTGCACAGTGCGACCGCGCATCCGGGCGGCCTCTGGGCGTTCAACGGCTACCCACCGCACGCGAGTGTCGGCGTCGGCATGGCCGCCCAGGGCTGGGGACCCGCCTCGGCGTATCGGCGGCTGCCGGACAGTCACGACGAGCGCGCCGCCTTTGTGTTCGACGGGATCGGTTCCGATGAACTGATCGGCGGGTTCGGTCATGTGCTCGGCGGTGCGGCCGGGGACGAGGTGGACCGTTACGCGCCGGAACTGGGCACCCCGGACGGGACACTGCGCCTGGCCACCTCGGTCGCGCTCGATGATCACTACCAGCTAACCCAGGAAGAGCTACTGGTCACCGCGCCGGGACAGGGCGGGACGGAGAACGAACGGGTCCGTGCGGACATGACGCTGCGGGAGATCAGCGGCGGCGGCGCGGTGTTCTCGGTCGGCTCCATCTGCTGGGCGGGCAGCCTTGCCTGGAACGGGTATGTCAACAACGTCGCGCGGATCAGTGAGAACGTGCTACGGCGGTTCTCCCGGTGACCCGGCTCAGGTCGCGATCTGTTCCGGGAACAGCGGATTGCGCCCGTCCGAGGCACTGGCCCGGATCCGGTCACTGGTGCGGCGCAGCTGCGCGGGCGTCATGGCCGGTGCCGGCAGCGGGTGCGCCGCGTCCGCGCGGTAGGCGTCGAGCAGGATGTGCAGGTGGCGGCGCCACAGTCCCGGGGCGGTCTGCTCGGTCGTCTCGGCGATCTTGGCGTGCGACCAGAACAGCAGCAGGATGTCGGTGGGGGAGAGGTCGCCGCGGACCACCCCCGCCTGCTGCGCCCGCTTGACGGCGCGGGTACCGAGCCTGCGGAGCAGCTGTTGTCTGGCCGCGAGTTCCGGTTCGGGAACGGGGATGGAGAGCAGTTCGCTCATGCCCCGGTCACCCGCCGTCGCCGCGCAGGTGGACTCCAGGAATTCGCACAGCCCCGACCAGCGGTCCTCGCGGGCGGTGGCGCGCTTTCCGGTGCTCAGCAGCCCGTCGAACGGTTCCGCGTACACGGCGCCGACCAGTTCGGCACGGTTCGGGAAGTTGCGGTAGAGGGTTCCGATGGCCACCCCGGCGCCGCGGGCGATGTTGTCGAGCGAGGCACCGATGCCGTGTTCGGCGAACGCCTGCCGCGCGTGTTCCAGGATGGCCGCGCGGTTGCGGATCGCATCGCTGCGTGGCCTGCGGGTTCGCTGCCGACTGTCCGCCATGCGGGCACGATATCAGGGCGTATTCGAGACTAGCCTCGGATACGGCTCCGTCCGTTGATCGTCACCGGATCCGGTGACCGAAGGTGCGGTAGCGTGTGCGTAACGCTGAGCAGGCCAAGCAGGACGGTGGTGAGTCGTGAGCGGCTTCGAGGAACGGTCGGTGGAACAGGCGCGTGAGTTGGTGCGGAGCAGCATCGACCGGCCGAGCGCGGCGCGGGTGTACGACTACATTCTCGGCGGTGGCCACAACTATTCCGTGGACCGCGAGTTCGCGCGCAAACAGCTCGACGTGTTCCCGGACATCCGGCTGGCCATGACCACGAACCGGCAGTTCCTCGGGCGCGCGGTGCGGTTCGCCGTCGCGGCCGGGATCCGCCAGTTCATCGACATCGGTTCCGGGCTGCCGAGCGCGGGCAATGTGCACGAGATCGCGGACCAGGCCGATCCGGATCGCTCCTGCCGCGTGGTGTACATCGACAACGAGCCGATCGCGCACGCGCACGCGCGGATTCTGCTGGCGGACAATGCCGACGCACAGCGGCATCTGGCCCTGGACGCGGATTTCTTCGACCGCGAAGGACTGTGGAGCCGGATCGTGGACAGCGGCTACATCGACCCCGCCGAGCCGGTGTGCCTGCTGGCCGTGGCACTGCTGCACTTCATGTCCCCGGAGGCCGAGCCGCGGCAGACGCTCGCCTACTACGCCGACCAGCTCGCCCCCGGCAGCATGCTCGCGCTCTCCCACGTCACCAACGACGAACTGCCCGACGACGCGGCCGCCGAGGCGGTGCGGAACTATGCCTCGACCGCCAACCCGGTGTACTTCCGGACGCGGGACGAGATCACCGGCCTGTTCGGCGACTGGCCGCTGGTCGACCCCGGCGTGGTCTGGGCGCCACTGTGGCACGCCGATCCGGACTTCGAGGCGGCCAGCTCGCAGCAGTCCGATCCGGCGCGCAGCAAGATGCTCGCCGGTCTGGCCCGGAAACCGGAGCGCGGCTAGGGATTGCTCGACTCATGCCGCCATGGCTGGCGGAGTCACCTCGGCAATTTCGGCGCGGTATCCGGGCGGGGTGAATTCGGGTCTGCCGTTGTGGATGCGGACCTGCCAGTCGGTGTGGTGGATCATCGGCGAACCGGTGCACCTTGTCCATGTGTTCGCTGCTGACTTCCCCTGCCGCATAAGCTTCGGCCAGGTTCGGCATCGTGGCGGGAATCGGTTCGCCGCTGATGCCGAGGCCACCGTGCAGCGCGCGGGAGCGTGCGGCGATCCGGCGTGATTCGGTGACCCCGATACGGGCGATATCGGCCACCATCCGGAAAACCGAGCCAATTCCACCGGAGTACCACGCTGCTCCAACAGCGCAACCGTTTCCAGGATCGCCGCCCCACCGGCGCGAACCACACGAAACTGTTGCTATGCCTGCCTGCCCGGCCCCTCCAGGCTGATCAGCAGGGTGCGCAGTTGATCGTTCAATTCCTCTTGTGCGGCAAGGGGAAGGGCGGAGAGCCGGTTCGTCTCGGTCTGGGTCTTGGCGCTGAACACCGCACGGGCACGGGTCAGCCCGTCCTCGGTGAGGCTGACCAGGATCTGCCGTCGATCGTCCCGGTCGATGTCCCGGCGCACCCAGCCGCGGCGTTCGAGTCCGGTGACGCGTTTGGTGACGCCGCCGGAGGTCAGCCGCATCCGCTCCTGCAGCGCCCCGGCGGAGAGCCGGTAGGGCGGACCGGCCCGTTTGAGGGTGCCGAGCAGTTCCATCTCCCACAGTTCGATACCGAAGGCGGCCAGTTCCCGGCGCAGGTCGGTCTCGAGGTGATCGGCGATCCTGCGCAGCCGGAAGCTCAGCGCCTTGCTGGCCTGTTCGTGTGCGTCGAGATCTGGGATCTCCGTCATGATCTCGTCGACTTGATCGCGCTGGGTCGCCATGTCGCGCTACTCTAACACCGGTAATTATCTTACCGGTATGAGAATGGAGGGTATGCGTTGACCGCGGGGGTGCCGCCCGAAGTCGATCCGCGTCGCTGGCGGGCGCTGTGGATCTGCCTGATCGCCGGATTCATGACGCTGCTCGATGTCAGCATCGTCAATGTCGCGCTGCCGTCGATGGAACGCGGTATCGGCGCGACCCCGTCCGATGTCTCCTGGGTGGTCTCGGGTTATGCGCTGACGTTCGGCCTTGCGCTGGTTCCCGCGGGACGGCTCGGCGACGACTTCGGGCGCAAGCGGATGTTCCTGATCGGCCTGCTGTTGTTCGTGGCGACCAGTGCGCTGGCCGGTGCCGCGCAGGACGCGACCTGGCTGGTGGTCGCGCGGCTGCTGCAGGGCATCGCGGGCGGGATCCTGAACCCGCAGGTGATCGGCATGATCCAGCAGCTGTTCACCGGTAAGGAGCGCGGCAAGGCGTTCGGCTGGTTCGGTGCGACGGTGGGTCTCTCGACCGCAGTCGGCCCGCTGCTGGGCGGCCTGCTGATCCAGGGCTTCGGGGCGATCGAGGGCTGGCGGTTCGTCTTCTATGTGAACCTGCCGATCGGGATCGCGGCCGTCCTGTTCGGGCTCTGGCTGCTGCCCAAGGACCGGGTGCGCGCGGCGAAGCGGGCCCCGGATCTGCTCGGCACCGTGCTGCTCGGCGCCGCGGTGGTCACCGTGATGCTGCCGCTGGTCGAGGCCGAGGAAGCCACGGGCACTCCGCAGTGGTGGCTGATGGGGATCGGCGCCGCGTTGCTGGTGCTTTTCCTGCTGTGGGAACGATTCCTGGGCAGTAGGGGACGGCATCCGCTGGTCAATCTCCGGCTGCTGACCGTGCGCAGCTACGCCATGGGCAGTTTGCTCGGACTGGTCTATTTCGCCGGTTTCACCGGGATTTTCCTGGTGATCACGCTGTTTTTCCAGCAGGGGCTCGGCTATTCGCCGCTGCAGTCCGGGCTGGCCTCGCTGCCCTTCGCGCTCGGCTCGGCGATTTCCCCGACCATCGGCGGGCGCATCGTGCACCGGTACGGCAGGCCGATGGTGGTGATCGGCATCCTGCTGGTGGCCATCGGCCTGTCCACCACGGCGGTGCTGGTGCTGACCACCGGCGGCTCCGGATTCCTGCTCGCCGCGCCGCTGCTGGTCGCCGGGTTCGGCAGCGGACTGGTGATCGCGCCGAACTCCACACTGGCCCTCGAGGAGGTGCCGCCCGCGGAGGGCGGTACCGCGGCGGGGGTGCTGCAGACCGGGCAGCGCATCGGTTCCGCCGTGGGTACCGCGATCGGCGGGTCGCTGTTCTTCAGCCAGCTTTCCGCCTCGCACGGGGATTTCCACGATTCCGCGGCACACGGGCTGTTCGGCTCGGCGGGCCTGGTGATCCTCGCGCTCCTGGTGGGGGTCGCGGACATCGTGCTGTCCAGGAGGCGGCGGCGCAGGCGAACAACCGCGCGGGTCGCGGCGATCACCGGCACCACGACCGATGGCGCGGGCACGGCCGTCGCGGCCACGGTGACCCTCACCGCGCCGGACGGCACACAGCTGGCGAAGGCGGAGACCGATGAGCAGGGGCGGTTCGGCGTGGATCCGGGACCGGGCCGGTTCCTGATGCTGATCACCGCGATCGACCGGCGCCCTGTGGCGCGATGGGTCGAGGTGGCCGGGGAACCGGTCACCGTGGACACGGTGCTGGAGAGCACCGCACGGCTGACCGGGCGGGTCCATGCGGCGCACGGACCGGTTCCGGATGTCTGTGTCAGCCTGCTCGATCACGACGGCAGGGTGCTGCACAGCGCGGTGACCGGGGTGGACGGAAGTTACCTGCTCGAGGATCTGACACCCGGCCGGTACACCCTGGTGGCCACCAGTTACGCGCCGAACGTCAGCAAGGTCCGGCTCTCCGGCGGGGAGCACGCGCGCCACGACCCGGTCCTCGAGGTCACCAGTGGGTGAGGCTCAGGGCCGGTAGTCGCTCGGGGACTGGCCGGTGACCCGGAAGAACGCTTCGCTGAACGCACCCGGTTTGCGGTAGCCGACCGCGCGGGCGGTGGCGCCGACCGAGGCACCTTTCGCGAGGCGGGGAAACGCCGCGCGGATCCGGACGTGGGTGCGCCAGCGGGCGAAGCTCATCCCGGTCTCGGCGGCGAACAGCCGGGTCAGGGTGCGCACCCCCGCGCCGACTTCGTGGCCCCAGGTGGCGAGATCGCGCTGATCGGCGGGGTTGGCGAGCAGCGCGTCGGCGATGGCCCGGATGCGCGGATCGCTCGGCAGCGGCGCGGGCGGACTCGCTCCGCTCGCCGGTTCGAGCAGGTCGAGCAGCACCGATTCGGCACCGGCGCGGGTGTGCTCCGGGCAGGTCTCGCCACCGAGGTAGGCGATCAGTTCCCGGATCAGCCCGGTGATGCGGATCCCGGTCGGATCGGGCCAGTCGATCGGGCATCGTTCGGTGTCGACGGCGACGACGTAGGAGTCTCCCGGGTGCAGTACCGCCACGGCGTGCGAGGTTCCGGACGGCAGCCAGAGTGCGTGGGCGGGCGGCACGAGCCGGTCCCGGTCGCCGGTGCGCACGGTGACGGTCGCGCTCGCCGCCCCCACGATCAAGTGGTGCCGATGACGGTGCGCGGCCAGCCGGGTGTTCCGATCGACCTGTGAGTGCCGCACATTCAGCACCGGGATCCCTCCCCTCGCGCGCGGTGAACGTGGCCGGTGCGCGGTCCTGCTCGGCCACCTGACGGCCACCACACAGCTTAGGGTCGCCTTAGTAAGTGTGTCACCCCCGGAAAGAGGAGATCCGAATGCTGGACAGTGTCCACCGCCCGCTGCGCGACGAACGAGTCAACGCGGTGCTCGAACGGCTCGCCGCGGCACAGCAGTACCCGCCCGCGGATCCGCGTTCGGGCATGCCGCGGGATCCGCACGAATACGGCGAGTACGGTTTCTCGATCCTCCCGGAACAGGGCGATCTGCTGTACCTGTTGTGCCGTGGATCAGGAGCGAAGCGGATCGTGGAGTTCGCCACCTCGGTCGGTATGTCGACGCTCTACTTCGCCGCGGCCGTGCGGGACAACGGAGGAGGGACGGTGATCGGATCGGAGATCGTGCCCGCGAAGATCGCGGCCGCGCAGCGCAATCTCGCCGAGGCGGGATTGGCGGAATACGCCGAGATCCGCGAGGGCGATGCCCGCGAGACCCTGCGCGACCTCGATGGCCCGGTCGATTTCGCGCTGATCGACGGCTGGCTGGGCAGCGAACCCTCGCTCGCCAGGGAGGTCATCGAATTCCTCGCGCCCCAGGTGCGGGTCGGCGGCTATGTGCTGAACGACAATGCCGAGCCCGATTTCCTCGACTACATCCGCGATCCGGCCAACGGTTTCCTCTCGCTGAGCCTGCCGCTGCACGGTGGCACCGAGCTGTGCGTCAAGGTGGCGGGCTGATCAGATCCGGGCCGAGAGGCCGCGGACGCCCGCCTCGGTCTCGGTCCTGCGGCGCTGGCGGTCGGCGAGCAGCACACAGGCCCCGGCGAGCAGCTGGGTGACCGTGATGACGAGGAAGGGCAGCATGCTGCCCGCCCCGTCGAGTTGTTCGAGCCAGCCGAAACTGTAGGGCGCGGCGAAACCACCGATGTTGTTCACGGCATTGATGAGCGCGAACCCGCCCGCGGCCGCGGCCCCGCCGAGATAGGCGCTCGGCATGGTCCAGAACTGTGGCTGGGCGGCGTAGGCACCGGCGAGCGCGACACTGGTCATCGCGATGGCCAGGACCGCGTTGTCCATACCCGCCACGGTGGCGCCGAATCCGGCGACCGAGACCAGTACCGGGGCAAGCACGTGCCACTTGCGCGCCTCGGTGCGTTCGGCGAGCCTGCCGGTCACGTAGATTCCGACGGCGGCGGTGGCGAACGGGATCGCGGAGATGATCCCGATCTGGAGCGGATTCAGTGCCGTGGTGGATTTCCGGATGATCGTGGGCATCCAGTACACGAGCGCGTTGGCCCCGTAACCGAGCAGCAGGTAGGTGATGGAGAACAGCCAGACCCGGCCATCGGTCAGCGAACGGCGGAACGTTCCCGGGGTGTTTCCCTCCCGCCGCGCCTGTTCCGCGGCGAAGGTCTCGGTGAGCCAGGCGCGTTCGGGCGCGGGCAGCCAGCTCGCCTTCGCGGGGGTGTCGCTGAGCCTGCGCAGCACCAGCGGGGCGACCAGGATCGCGGCGACCCCCTCGATCAGGAACACCCACCGCCACCCGGCGAGGCCGAGCAGTTCGTGCGCGGACTGCAGGATCGAACCGGTGATCGGGCTGCCGAGCACCATGGCGATCGGCACCGAGAGGAAGAACAGGCTCAGCGCCCGCGCGCGGTGTTTGCCGGGGAACCACTGGGCGAGGAACAGGAACACCGCAGGAGCCATGCCCGCCTCGGCGATTCCCAGCGCGATGCGCAGAACGTAGAGCTGCCAAGGGTTCTGCACGAGCGAACCGGCCATGACCACCACGCCCCAGGTGAGCATGATGCGGGTGATCCAGCGCCGGGTACCGAACCGCGCGGCGAGCTTGTTGCTCGGGATCTCGAAGAAGATCAGCCCGATGAAGATCAATCCGCTTGCCAGGCCGAACCCGATGTCGGTGAGCCCGATATCGGCGGACAGCTCGGGTTTGATCATCCCGATGTTGACCCTGTCGATATAGGCGACGAAGTAGGCGAGCAGGATCACCGGAAGGAATCGCCTGCTGAGCCTGCGGATCGTGGTCCGCTCGGTGTCCACACGGGACGCTCGCTCGGTGGTCAAGATCGGCTCCTTTGCCGTATCGGTCCGGGTGCGCTCACCAGTCGCGCAGGCAGGCGGCGACCCGGTCCATCGCGAGGTGGATCCGGTCGGTGCCGGTGGCGAAGGAGAACCGCACATGTCCTTCGCCGCTGGCGCCGTATTCGCTTCCCGGGCGCACCAGCACCCCGGATTCGCGCAACCGCGCGGCGAATTCCACCGAGGACACCCCGGGTGCGTAGCGCGCGAACAGGTAGAAGGTGCCTTCCGGCGGGTTCGCGCTCAGTCCGGGGATCTCCGTGAGCCGTTCGCAGAGCGCGGTGCGCCGTTCGCGGTATTCGGCGAGCATCGGCTCGGCGAGCACGGGACCGTTCGCGAGCGCGGTGCACGCGGCACGCTGTACCGCGGTGTTGAGCGAACCGTTGACCGTGCGGTGGATCCGGCTCGCCGCCTGCACCACCTCGGCGGGGCCACCGAGATAGCCCACCCGCCAGCCGGTCATGGCATAGGTCTTGGACAGGGTCTGCGCGTACACCACGCGATCCCGCAGCGATTCGATGCTCAGCGCGGAGTGGAAGCGGTTCGGCGGGTACACGATCGCGTCGTAGGCCTCGTCGGCGAGCACCAGGGTGCCGGTTCCGGCGAGGAATTCCCCGAGCGCGCGCAGTTCCTCTTCGCGGTGTACCACTCCGGTCGGGTTCGCCGGATTGGCGAAGACCACCAGCCGGGCACCGCGGACCGCTTCGCGCAGCGCGTCCAGGTCCCAGTGGAAATCCGCCGCGGGAGCCACGGGCACCGGTTCCCCACCGGCCAGCCGCACCAGATCCGGGTAGAGCGAATAGCACGGCTCCGGGATCACCACCCGGTCCCCGGGGTCCACGATGCCCAGTACCGCGGCGGCGAGCGCGGCCGTCGCCCCGTGCGTGATCAGCACCTGGTCCGCGGTGAACGGGTCACCCGCGATCCGGGACAGCGCACCGGCCACCGCCTCGCGCAGCTCGGGGAGCCCGTTCTGGTTCGCGTAATGGGTTTCCGCGCCGCGCAGCGCCTCGATCGCGGACTCGACGATCACATCCGGGGTGTCGAAGTCCGGCTCGCCGATCGCGAGCGAGACGGCGTTCCCGCTGGCCCCGGCGAGGTTGGGGCGCAGCGAATGCCGGGCCACCCTGGTGACCGCCGCGGCGGGTTCGAACGTGGTCATGCCGCGGCACCTTCCGCGCGGATCCGTTGCCGCAGACCGGTTTCGTAGTGTTCGATCGTCTCGAGGCGGTCCAGCAGCTCCGCGGCCCGCTGCGGGGAGACCACGGCGACCCCATCGGCGTCGGCGACCACGATGTCTCCCGGACTGACCACGACGCCACCGATCGCGACCGGTTCACCGATCACCCCGGGCCCGTTCTTCGTCGGCCCGGCCGGGCTGCTCGCCCGCGCCCACAGCGGCAGGCCGAGCTCGGCGATCGCGGTCGCGTCCCGGGTCGCACCGTCCAGCACCACCCCGCGCACCCCGCGGGTCCGGCAGATCTCGGCGAGCAGATCCCCGAACACCGCGCGGGAGTTCTCGCCGAGCGCGTTCACCACGAGCACATCACCGGGCACCGCCTCGTCCAGCGCGCGGTGGATGGCGAGATTGTCGCCTTCCCTGGTCAGCACCGGCAGCGCCGCTCCGGTGCACCGCGCGCCCGGCCACTGCGCCCGCACCGTGCCGTTGACCAGGCCGAGCCGGTCCTGGGCATCGCCGATGTTCGCGGTGGGGAACGCGGCGAACGCGGCCAGGGTCTCCGCGTCCGGCCGGGGCCATGCGGGCGCCACCCGGCAGCTGTCCGCCGGGGCATCGATGAACATGAGCACGCCTCCACTGAAGTGAGATAGCCGTCTAACTTAAGACAGATACCTCACTTTGATGGGCGAGTCAATCGCGCGTGCTGTCCTGCCAGCCGTGCAAGGCCCCGAGGAAGGCGCCGACCAGCCTGCGCTGCACGGCTTCGGTGTCACCGTCGAATTCGCTGGTCAGGTCGAGTACTTCGCGCGGGTCGAACAGGATGTTGCTCAGGAACCGGGCCTCGAAGCGGAGGTCTTCGGGCAGCCCCAGCTCGGTAAGCAGTTCGCGCAACGGACGGTCCCAGGCGATGGAGCCCTCCGTGATCACCGGATCACCGGCATGCAGCCGTTCGAGGAAACCGCGGCGGGAGCGCAGTTGCACCATGACCGGCCCATGCGCCCCGATCAGCCTGATCCACTCGCGCACCACGTCCTCGAACAGTGCCCGCCCGGTGCCCGTGGCCGCCTCGCTGTGTGCGCGCAGCTCCGCGAGCACGTCGAACTGGTACGCGCTGAACAGCTCCTCGACCCCGGCGAAATAGCGGTACGCCGTCGCCGGGGCGATCTCCGCGCGCGCGGCGATCGCGTGCATGGAGGCCTCGCCCGGCGCCTCGCGCACCAGTTCGCTCGCCGCTTCCAGGAGGCGGCGCCGATTGCGCACCGTGTCCTTGCGGAGGCGACGTCCACCCCGCGAATCCAGAGCACTCACCTTCAACCTCTGTGGCCGGTCAACGCTCGAACCCTAACAAGGCGGGCGCCCTGGTCATCCCGGGCGAGTGTTGACTTTCCGGGCCGCCGCGTGTTCACTGCGCTATCAGTACAAATGTACACAACCTGGTCTCGAGGGGAGTTTCCGTGCGTCGATCGCACTGGCTGGTGTCCGTTCTGGTGGTGGCCGGGCTCGTCGTCGCGGGCTGTGGCGCGGGTGGTGCCCGGGATGCCGGGCAGGCGGTGCGGCTGACGCACTGGCCGAAGCCCGCAGCCGAGGCGCTGGCCCGCACGATCTCGGCGAACACCGATCAGGGGCGTTACGCGACCTTCGATGCGGACAACACGATCTGGAATCACGACCTCGAGGAAGCGCTGATCCCGTTCATGGAAATGCACGGCGAGCTGAGCCCGGCGAGCCTCGATCCCTCGCTGAAACTGATTCCGTTCAAGGCGAACGAAAGCCTGTACTCCTACTATCAGCGGTTGTGCGAGATCGACGACAAGGTCTGCTATCCGTGGGCCGCGCAGGTGTTCGCCGGGCATTCCCTCGCCGAACTCAAACGCAGCGTCGATGCGCTCATGGCGCGCAAGGAGCCGATCCCGGTCAGCTACTACTCCGGGGAGACGGTGAAACACGACGAGGTCACGCCGCCGCGCATTTTCCCCGCACAGCGCGAACTCATCGAGGCGCTGCGCGCGCACGGCATCGAGGTCTACGTGGTCAGCGCCGCCCACGAGGAATTGGCGCGCATGGTCGTCTCCGATCCGAAATACGGGTTGGGTATTCCGCCGCGGAACGTGATCGGGGTCAGCACGCTGCTGCGTGATCCGGAAACCGGAATGCTCACCACCGCGCGGAAACAGATCCGGGAAGGGCATTTCCTGGACGCGCGGTATCCGCTGGCCAAGCACATGGCCATGCGCGTGACGCCGTACCCGTGGTCGCCGCAGACCTGGTATCAGGGCAAGAAAGCGGCGATCGAGGACTACATCTCGCACTATGCCAAGCCGATCCTCGCCGCGGGGGATTCGCCGAGCGACTGGCCGATGCTCTTCGACGTGGACAGCGGGCGAACCGGTGCCCGGGTGTGGGTCGACCGCGACAAATACGACGACCGGTTCCGCGCGGAACAACGGCAACGCCTTTCCCAGCAGCGAGCGGCCGGGGTGCCCGCGGAGGCCGACCGCGCCTGGGTGCGTGCGAAACAGGACGAGCTCAGCCACTAGGGAGCATCCGACGATCCACTGCCGTTGCCGGCGGGAGCCAGCGTGGCAGTGCCCCGCGGGACGCCCGCGCCCGAGATCGGCAGGGCGGAGGATTGGGCCATGGTGATGGCGCACCTTCGCGACGGGGCAACGATATGGCACGCCGCCGACGTCGCAGCGCGGCAGGCTACGGGGTTGCCGGGTGCGCCCTGAGTCCGAATCGTCCAAGACGAGGCGCCGCGGCCGCCCTACGGTGAGCCCATGACTGTCGACCTCTCCACCGCCTCGGCCTTTCTCACCGCGCATGCCCGGTTGCTCGACCGGCAGCGCTATCGGCGGCTGACCGGCGCGGCCGGTCCGGAGCCGGTGCTCGCCGCGCTCGAGGCGTACCGCAATCCGGACGGTGGCTACGGCTGGGGCCTGGAACCCGATCTGCGTTCGCCGGAGAGCCAGACCGGAGCGGCATTGCACGCCTTCGAGGTGTTCGCCGAGATCGGGCCGCACACCACCGAGCGGGCCGGGCAGCTGTGCGACTGGCTGGACTCGGTGACGCTGCCGGGTGGCGGGCTGCCGTTCGCGCTGCCGGTCACCGATGCCACCGGGTGCGCGCCGTTCTGGTCCGGTGCCGATCCGGCGGAACCGTCCCTGCAGATCTCGGCGATCGTCGCGGAGAACGCGCACCGGGTCGCCGCGCACGATCCGGCCGTGGCCGCGCATCCCTGGCTCGCCACGGTCACCGACTACTGCCTTTCCGCGATCGGTGGCCTCGAGCAGCGGCCGCACGCCCTGGTGCTCGCCTTCGCGGTGCGGCTGCTCAACGTGCTCGCCGGAACCCGCCCGGAGGCGCTGCCGCTGCTGGACCGCTTGGCTGCCTTCGTGCCCCGCGACGGGCGGCTGCACGTGGAAGGGGGAGCCGAGGACGAACTGATGCGCCCGCTCGATTTCGCCCCGCTTCCCGGGCAGCCCGCGCGGAACCTGCTCGACCCGGTCGCGGTCGAGGCCGATCTGCACCGGCTGGCCGAGGGACAGCAGGCCGACGGTGGCTGGCGGGCCGACTTCCACAGCTACTCGGCCGCGGCGGCCCTGGAGTGGCGCGGTTACACCACCGTCGGCGCGCTGTCGGTGTTGCGTGGCAACGGATTCCTCGGCTGACCGGCGAACGGGCCGCTCGCTCAGAGCAGTTCGAGCTGTTCCAGATCGGTGATGTACTTGACGATCAGTTCCTTCGTGATGTGCGGGATGTCGTGGTCCGCGCCGATCTTGGCTTCCTGCACGGCTTTCCGGAACTGGTCGGCGGGAACGAGCCCACCGCTGACCGGTTCGCCCGGTTCGGCGTAGGAGTGCAGTAGCGGGAGCACGGAGTGCTGGCGCTGGTTCTCCGGGAGTCCGCGCAACGCGGTGCTGAACCGGGTGAGCCAGTCCTGGTAGCCGGGCACCCGCTCGATCCGGTAACCGGCCTCGATCAGCCAGCCGATGAAGGTGTCCAGGGAAATACCGTCATCGTGCGGGTTGAACACGTGGTAGGTGTGGTATCCCTCGGTGTTGCCGCCGCCGATGGTGTCGATCGCCTCGGCACTGAAGTCGACCGGGAGCCCGTCGTAGTGTGCGTGCGCCGAATCGGTGCGGTAGAAGGACTCCGGCGCGATTCCGGTGGCCACCAGGCTCAGCATCAGCCGGGTGAACATGTCCGGGAGGTTGAGCTGGCCGGTGTAGCGGCTGTGCGTGAGGATCATGTCCGAGCGGAACACGCTGACCGGGAGCCCACAGGAGTCGTGCGCCTCGCGCAACAGGACCTCGCCCGCCCACTTGCTCATTCCGTAGCCGTTGGCGTAGTCGTCGTTGATCTGCCGGACGGAACTGAGTTCGCGGATATCGGTGACCTCGTCGAACCGGCCGGGTTCGATCTGGTCGGCGACGCCGATGGTGGACACGTTGGTGAACGGCTTGATGCGGCCGGTGATCGCCAGTCGGATCAGCTCGGCGGTGCCGACCACGTTCGGCCCGAACAACTGCTCGTACGGGAGCACGTGGTTGACCAGCGCGCCGGGATGCATGATCGTGTCGACCTCTCCGGCGAGCCGCTGCCAGACCGCGCCGTCCAGCCCGAGGTCGGCCTCGCCGATGTCCCCGGCGAGCACCTCGAGATGGTCCTCGGCCAGTTCCCGGTAGTGGCGCAGCAGTTCGGCATCCCCGGTGTCGAAGGTGGCGTCCAGCCGCTCGCGGGCGGCCGCATCGTCGGTACCGCGCACGAGGCAGACGAGTTTGCCGCCGTTCTCGGCGAGCCGCTCCAGCCAGTCGAGGCACATGAACCGGCCGAGGTACCCGGTCGCGCCGGTCAGCAGCACCGTGCGCGGAGTGGCCGCGGGACCGGGCAGACCAGTTGCCGCCGCGATCGTGGCCGGGTCGATGAACTTCTCCAGCGTCAGCTCGCTCGCCCGGATCTCGGTGGCATCCGCACCATGGACCGAGGCGAAGCTGGGCCGCTGTCCTTCCCCGGAGCGCTGTGCGGTGACGTAGTCGGCGATCGCGCGCAGATCGGTCGCCGGGCTGATCACCACGCCGACCAGGACATCCACCTCGAAGATCTCGCCGAGCAGTTTGGCGAACGACAGCGCGGAGAGCGAATCCCCGCCCAGCTCGGTGAACCGGGCGTGTTCGTGTATCTCGGATTCCGCGCAGCCGAGCAGGGCGCGCGCCGCGCGGGCGAGGGTTTCGTACACCGGCTGGCCGGGACCGCCGCGGCGCAGCGCGCGCAGTTCATCGGTCTGCCCGTGCGCCAGTTCGGCGTAGAGCGCCTCGAGCTGTTCGCCGTAGCGTTCCCGCAGCCGCGGGCGCAGCAGTTTCCGGATGTCCGAGAGCAATCCGTTGGCCATGCTGAACGGCTCGGGCTCCACCAGGAAATCGCGCGGGATCTCGAAGGCTTCCAGCCCGGCCTCCTTCGCGGTCTGCCCGATCGCCTCGGCGAGTTTCGGTTTGACCGCCTCGGCGCTGCCCGCCTCGGCGAGTGCCTGTTCGCTCGGCACCACGACGGCGAGCAGATAGGGCCGTTCGCTGCTGCCGTAGGCGAAGATCTGGCGGATCAACGGGTTCGCGGTGAACACCGATTCCACTTTGGACAGCGTGACGAACTCGCCCTGGGAGAGCTTCTGCACGTTGTTGCGCCGGTCCACGTACACCAGCCGGTCCGGTCCGGTCTCGGCCATGACGTCACCGGTCTTGTAGAAACCGTCCTCGTCGAACATCGAGGCGGTGACCTCGGGGCGGTTGTAGTAGCCGGGGAAGATGGTGTCGGTCTTGAGTAGCAGCTCGCCGCGCGGATGCGGCCGGTCGGTGTGGAAGTAGCCGAGCTCGGGAACGTCGATGAGCTTGTACTCGCGCACCGGAGGACGCTGGATCTCGCCGTCGAACAGGACCACACCGAACTCGGTGGCCCCGTAGCCGTCGTGCAGCGGAATCTGCAGGCAGGCTTCGGCGAACGCCTTGATCTCGGCGGAGATCGGCGCGCTGCCCACCATGGCGGTCAGCACCCGGCCACCGAGGAACCGGGTGTGCAGATCCGCCTTAACCGCGGCGTCGAGTTCGGCCGGATCGCTGAACTCGGCCTCGCGCCGATCCAGTTCTCCTTGGTATTCCTGGAAAAGCATGTCGAAGATGCGCGGGACGGCGAACAGTTCGGTCGGCCGGGCCAGCGCCAGATCCTCGAACAGGGTGGAAAGATCCGCCTTCGCGGCGAAGTAGTTGGTCCCGCCACGGCCGAGGGTGCTCGCAATGGTCACCCGGCCGAACATGTGGCTCATCGGCATGAAGCTGAGCGTGAACGCGGGGGACTGGTCCTCTACCGGCAGTTCCCCGCACCAGTAGCGGAGCATGGTGTGCTCCGGGTACATCGCGCCCTTGGGTGCCCCGGTGCTACCCGAGGTGTAGATCAACATGGTCAGCGGATCCTCGCCGGGCGCGGGGACGAACTGCTTCGCCGCCGGTTTGGCTTTCCCGTGCTCGAGCACATCCTCGAGGGTGCGGACCTCGACGCCGGCCGCGGAGAGCCGGGCGACCGCGGACTCGAACCCTTCCCGCTCCTCGTCCACCTCGTCGTGGTAGTCGAACACCATCAGCTGGCGCGGTTTCGAGCCCGAGGCCAGGATGAGTTCCACTGCCTTGTCCAGGTATCCGGGGCTGGCCGCGAAAAGTGCGGGCGTGGTCTCGTCCACGATCGCCTGCAGTTGCGGCACCGCCGAACTCGGTTGCAGCGGCACCGAAACGGCGCCCAGATAGACCGCGGTCAGATCGAGGACCACATAGTTGGAACTGGTGAATCCGATGGTGGCGATGAAATCACCCGCGCCGATCCCGGATCCGGCCCATTCGGTGGCGATCGCGGTCGCGTCCGCCCACAGCTGCCCGTAGGTACGGGTGCGGAACTCCGGGAGCAGCCGCAGGCTCCGCCGCCCCGAGACCGGATCGGCCACCAGTTCGGTGGCGCGCTCGGCGGTCGCCGGCCGGTCCGCGTAGCCCTGCATGATCCGCGCGATCGTCTGCCCGAGGCCCAGCCCCGGTTCCCTGGCGAACTCGCTGACCTGCCTGCTCGGCATCGCCGCGCGGAACTGCGCATCGCTTTCCATCAGCGTGGCCCGGAGTCGCGCCGCTCGTTCGTCCTCTGCTTTCGGTGCTGTGCCCACAGCTATCACCAGCTTCCCTCGCCGCGCGTCCCCCACATTTAGTTGCCTTACGCTAATTGACTGTACTGTCAAGTAAAGCAGTGCGCACGGTGATGGGCATGTGACAATCAGCTTATCGCCTTCTTGTCAACCAGGCATTGACTGCGGCGTGGGGCGGTAATACCATCCGCGCCCTCGCGCTCAGGGCTGCGCGGCTATCGCGGGCCAGAGCAGCTCGACGCTCTCCCGGTCGGGATCGGCCGTGCCGGGCCGCGGGCGCAGGCTGTCCACGAACCGCACACCGTAGAGCATCGTCGCGGCGTGCTCGGTGTTCACTCCGGCCCGGATCTCGCCGCGCTCTTTCATCGACTCCAGCAGCGTGCTGATCGCCCGGGTGCGCGGTTCGACCAGCTCCTCGTTGATCAGGTCGAGCAGTTCCGGGATCCGCCTGCTCTCCGCGAGCAGGGTGGCGTAGAGCGTGCGGTGCTGGTGGTCCTCGCTCGGCCGCAGGTGCCGGAGCAGGCGCAGCAACCGCTTCTTGGGCTGCAGCTCGAGCAGGTTCTCCGGGACCAGCTCGTCCTCCTGGGTCAGCGTGGAACGGACCGCGGCGACCACCAGCGCCTGTTTGGTCGGCCAGCGAAGATAGACGCTAGGGCGGGTGGTTCCGGCGTCCGCGGCCACCTTCGCCAGCGACATTCCCGTGTAGCCGTCCTCGATGAACCGCCGGATGGTCGCCCTGATGACCGCCTCGTCCACCCCGGGCGTGCGCGGCCGGCCCATCGGTGGCCGCCGGTCGGCCAGCTCAGCCATCTCCCGCTCCCCGGTCGAGGTGTGTCCACGATCGGTCCATTGTAGATTCCCCCGGCGGCGTCACCGCGTGATATCGCGGGAGTGGCCGCCGGGCTGCTGTGGATCGAGGTGCCAGCTGATGATCCGGTCCGGGTGGATACGGATCACCTCGTGCTCGAACCACTCGGGGTTCACCGGCGGTTCCTCGACCCACAGCGTCTCGGCCGTGCCGCGGATTTCCACGCCACGGCCCATTCCCGGCTTGATCGCCCCCGGTTCGTCCGGGGTCATGTCGTCCACGACGAAGGAAAGCCGTGGATCGGCGAGCACATTGCGATAGCGCCGGGTCGAGGTCAGCTTCGGCCCGCCGATGTCGATGGTGTCGTCCGGGTTCAGCCGGAAGCCCAGCGGACTGATCTGCGGCCTGCCGTCCGGGCCGATCGTGGCCAGCCTGCCAAGTTCCTGTCCGCGCAGATAGGCGCGTTCGGCATCGGTGAACATGCGCGGAGCATAAGACCTCGAGCGCTGTTCAGGTCAATGCGCGGTGCGTTCCGCCGCGGTGAGCACGGCGCGCAGGCTCGCGGTGAGCACCGAATCACCGGCACCGGCCGCCCAGCCGATCCCGTTGTCCGTGCGGTATTCGAGCAGGGTGACGGCCGGGCTTGCACTGCCCTGCGCGGTCGATTGCTGGTTGAGGCCGAGGATCCGCACCGGGTAGCCGAGCGAGCCGAGGATCTTCGTCAGCGCGTCGACCGGTCCGGTCCCGGTCGCCGCGTAGCCGTTCTCCTGGCCGTCGACGGTGAGCCGTACGCTCAGCTGGCTGTTGTCCTCCGGGGCCTGGGTCGTCTGCCAGGCGATGAGCCGCAGCCGCCCCTCAGTGCTCGCGTAGGTTTCCAGGAACAGCCGGTAAAGTTCGGCGGCCGTGATCTCGGCCCCGCTGCCGTCGGTGTGCCGCTGCACATGGCGGGCGAAGTCGATCTGCAGCCTGCGGGGGAGTTCGATGCCGTACCCGGTGCGCAGCAGGTAGGCGATCCCGCCCTTGCCGGACTGGCTGTTCACCCGGATCACCGCGGCATAGCTGCGGCCGATGTCGGCCGGGTCGATCGGCAGATAGGGCACCTGCCAGGGTGCGGCGGCAGCCTCGATCCCGGCTTCCGCGGCGCGGGCGCGGTGGTGCGCGAGTCCTTTGTTGATCGCGTCCTGGTGGGTTCCGGAATAGGCGGTGTGCACGAAATCCCCGACGTAGGGGTGCCGTTCGTGCACGCCGATGCGGTTACAGTGCTCGACCGTGCGGCGGATCTCGTCGATGTCCGAGAAGTCGATCATCGGATCGACCCCCTGGGCGTGCAGGTTCAGCGCGAGGGTGACCAGGTCGACGTTCCCGGTTCGTTCCCCGTTGCCGAACAGGCAGCCCTCCACCCGCTGCGCCCCGGCGAGCACCGCGAGTTCCGCGCAGGCGACCCCGGTCCCGCGGTCGTTGTGCGGATGCACGGAGAGGATCACGCCGTTCCGGCGGTCCAGATTGCGGTGCATGTACTCGATCTGGTCCGCGTAGATGTTCGGGGTGGCGACCTCGACCGTGGCGGGCAGGTTCAGGATCACCGGTCGTTCGGGCGAGGCGTCCCACATGGTGGTGATGCGCGCGCAGATGTCCAGGACGAAATCGGGTTCGGTCAGGTTGAACACCTCGGGGGAGAATTCGAACCGGATCCGCGGATCGTCCCCGGCCAGTTCGCGGATGTCGGCCGCGCCCTCGGTGATGATCTTCGTGAGCTGTTCGGTGTCCGCGCCGAGCACCACCTCGCGCCAGGTGGGCGCGGTCGGCGTGTACATGTGCACGACGATGTCGTTGGGGATGCCGCGCACCGAATCGATGGTGCGTTCGATCAGGTCGTGGCGTGCGGGGGTGAACACCACGATCGTCAGATCGTCCGGGGCCAGTCCGGTTTCGGCGAGCAGCCGGACGAAGTCGTAGTCGGTCTGCGAGGCGGAGGGGTAACCGACCTCGATCTCCTTGTATCCCATGGCCGTCATCAGTTCGAAGAACCGGCGCTTGCGTTCCGGGTCCATCGGTTCGGCCAGCGCCTGGTTCCCGTCCCGCAGGTCCACCGGCACCCACAGCGGCGCGGTGCTGATGCGGTTGGCCGGCCAGGTGCGCCCGGTCAGGGGCAGTTCGACGCGTGCGTGTACATCCCGGTAGCGCTGCGAGGGCATCGCGGAGGGGCGTTGCCGATTCCAGGAGGGCTGGTGCACGGCGATCTCGCCGGACGGGGTGCGCACGGTGGGGAAGGATGGATTGGTCATTGCCGGGTGGTCGCTTTCTGTTGGTCCGCAAGGAAAGGACCGGCGCGCAGAAGCCCCACGGCGGGGCGCCAGTCGATCAGACCCCGCCGTGGCGACCAAGAAGCAGCGCGCTCCACGACATGACCGCAAGCCTAGAAGAAATCAACTCCTCAGACAAGCTGATATGCTGAGCCGGTGACCACACTGCGCCGGCACCCGCTCGCCGAACAGGCCGTCGAAGTCCTGCTCGAACGGATCACCGCGGGAGAATGGCCGGTCGGTGCGCGGATTCCCGGAGAGACCACACTGGCCGGCGAGCTCGGTGTCGGGCGATCCACGGTCCGCGAGGCGATCCGAGAGCTCGCCGGAAAAGGAGTACTGCACAGCAGACAGGGCGCGGGCGTGTACGTCGCATCGGCCGAACTCGCGCAGGACTGGGAAACCGTGCTGCGCAAGGCGAACATCGCGCACATCGTCGAGGTGCGGATGGCCATCGAGTGCGAGGCGGCCCTGCTCGCCGCTTCCCGGCGCACACCCGCCGATCTGCGCGCACTGAACAAGACCTTGTCCGCGCGGGACAGTGCCCGGGGGCGGCAGGCCGCGTACATCGACGCGGACATCGCGTTCCACGGCGCGATCGTCACCGCGGCGCACAATCCGGCGCTCGGCGAGCTGTTCCACACCGTCACGCCGCGGATCCGGCAGGCGATGACCGAGCTGCTGCGCATCGACGGCGGCGAGACCCCGCACGACCACGAGGCGCATGCCGCGATCGTCGCCGCGATCCGCGCGCGCGATCCGGACGGTGCCTGGACCGCGGCGCGTGCGCATCTCGGCCTGATGGCCGAGAGGTTGGGCCCGGCCGGAGATTAGGGCACTACCACCAGCGCGGCAGTGACACGTTCGCGGTGCGCTGCTTGGCGTTCTCCGGTGCGGCCGCGCAGGACACGTCATCGCGCGGGAAGCTGCCGTGCACGAGGTAGTCGGTGGCGAGCCCGTTCGCGCACGGGTTCTGCCGCCACAGGTAGGCGCCGTGCCCGCCCTCGTCCACGTTGACCAGCCGGGCCCGGTCGCCGAGTTTGGCGCGGGCGAGCCGTCCGCCGACATACGGGGTGGCCGGATCGCGAAGATTCTGCAACAGCAACAGGTTCGGCCCGGTGTTCGTCATCCGGATCGGTGGCTCGGCGGGTTTCGGCCAGTAGGCACACGGGTTGATGCTGGCCGCGGCCGCGCCGAACATCGGGAACCGGTCCCGGTCCTGGGCCACGTCGTGCTGGTACTGCGCAACCCGGTGCGGCCATTGCACATCCCCGCAGCTGATCGCCAGTTGCGCGCTCTGCTCGTTGTCCAGGGGATTGTCCTGTTGCTGCGCGGCACGGACCGCGGCGCCGTTCCCGCTCGCCAGCTCCTGCCACTGTGCCGCGAGGTCCGGGAAGGTCGCGTTCCGGTACAGCTTGCTGAACACGAAGGCGCGGAACTGTTTCCCGGTCACCTCCTCGACGGGCTGCTTGTCGAGCCGGGCGGCGAGTGCGAAGTAGTTGTCCCGCACCTGCCCGGGTGTCGCGCCCAGGTGGTAGGTGGTGTTCCGGGCGGCGGCCCATGCCGCGAAGTCCGGGAACCGCTGCTCCATGCCGAGACCGAACCGGCGAAGGACATCCCGGCTCAGCGTGGTGTCGCCGGGATTGCTGTCCAGTACGAACCGGTCGGTGCGGGCGGGTTTCGCCGAGGCGAAGGCCGCGCCGAGCGAGGCGCCGTAGGAAACGCCGTAGTAGGAGATCTTGGGTTCACCGAGCGCGGCACGGATCCGGTCCATGTCCCGCACCGTGTTCGCGGTCGTGATGTGCCGCAGGTCCGGTCCGCTCGCGGAAGCCGCGCACTGCTGGGCGACCGCCTTCGATTCCTTCGCCGTGGCGGCCACATCCGCGGGATTCAGCGGATATTCCGGAACCACCGCCGGTTGCCCGGGACGCAGCCCGCAGTGCACCGGGGCGGATTGCCCGATTCCGCGCGGATCGAACCCGATCAGGTCATAGCTCTGCCGCACACTAGCCGGCATACCGAGCTGCGCCAGCGTGGCGGGCATACCGAGCCCGGATCCACCGGGCCCGCCCGGATTCATCAGCAGGACACCGCGCCGTTTCGCCGGTGCGCTGCTCGCCAGCTTGGACACCGCGATATCGATGCTCTTGCCGCCCGGATCGCGGTAATCCAGCGGTACCCGCACGGTCGAACAGCGCAGCTGCTCCGCGCCGGGGCCGGTGTCCGCAGGGCACGGCCCCCAGCGCAGTCCGTCCGCGGCGGGAGCCTCGGCGCCGAGGGCCGGTGTCATGCTCACCGCGGCGAGGATCCCGGCCAGGATCGCGCCGTGTTTCAACCGGTTCCGGGTCATTCGGGCCACCCCCATGTTTCGGCGAGGTCCCCGTAGTACCACATCCCGCTGTCCGGTGGTACCCGCTCACTCCGACGCGTAGAGCTGTGTCGCCGGTCACGCGTGACGGGGGCCTCGTATCGGTGGGGCGCATCGGACGGCGGGTCGATAATAACGGTGAATCCCGAACAAATCGGCCACTGTGCGGTACTTCCGCGCTGGTGCCGCTGTAGGGAAGGTGGTGAATTCGATGTCGACCATCCCACGGATCCCACCCGGCCAGGTTCGCGCCACCGACGCCGATCGGGCCGCGACAGCCGCGTTCCTGGAACAGGCCGCGGATCGGGGCAGTCTGACCCTCACCGAATTCGCCGAGCGGACCGGCGCGGCCTATGTGGCCCGCACCCGCGGCGAACTCCTGGCGCTGACCGTCGATCTGCCCGAGGAACCGATGCCCGAACGGTTCCAGGCGCCCGATCGCGCGTTACGGCGGTCCGCGCGGTTCCAGGATTTGCGGGTGCTGACCTCCTGCTGGTTGTTGGGCAGCCTGTTGCTGCTGGCCGGCTGGGGCGTGCTCAGCGCGGTGGCCGGTGAGCTCGCCGGTTGGTGGCCACTGTGGGCGATCGGACCAAGCGGTGCGGTGCTGGCCATCTGCTGGTGGCTGGCCAGCCGCTGAATTCCGGTGCGGCACAACGATTTCAGACAAGGGTTTTCAGAAACGGGGATCGAGGTCGAGCGTGCCGAGTGTCCGGATCACGTTGCCGATCAGCGGGGTGCGTTCCCGGTCGGGACGCACGGCCAGCGAGACGGTGGAGAAGGCGTCCGCATCGGTGAGCGGGATGTAGCGCAGGCTCGGCAACCGCAGCGCGCGCAGCGATTCGGGCACGATCGTGATCCCGGTATCCGCCGCGGCGAGGCCGAGCAGGGTGGGGAACTGAACGGCTTCCTGTGCGGCGTGCAGACGGAATCCGGCGCGATGGCAGAGCGCGGCGATGTGGTCGTAGAGCCGGGAGACCTGACCGCGCGGGAAGGTGAGGAACCGTTCCTCGGCGAGCTCGGCCAGCCGCACTTCGGCGCGCTCGGCGAACCGGTGGGATTCGTGCACGGCCACGAGTAGCCGTTCGCGCAGCAGTGGGTGCACGGTCAGCCCGGGCGCGGCGCGGACCTCGCGGACGAGGCCGATGTCCAGCCTGCCCTCGCCGAGTGCGTGCAGCTGCGGATCGGTGGTGGATTCGCTCAGGTCGATGCTCAGTCCGGGCCAGGATCGGCGCAGCGCGAGCACCAGTTCCGGGATGAGGCGCAGTGCCGCGGAGCTGACGAATCCGAGGCGCAGCAGGCCGGTCTCGCCGTGCACCGCCTGCGCGACGGCCGAGGCGGCGTGATCGGCCTCGGCGAGCACTCGGCGACCCTCGGTGAGCAGCACCTGTCCGGAGGTGGTGAGTTCCACGCGCCGGGTCGTGCGGTGGAACAGCGCGGTGCCCAGTTCCTTCTCGAACTTGCCGATCTGCTGGCTCAGCGCGGGCTGGGCGATGTGCAGGCGATCGGCGGCGCGCCGGAAGCTGTGCTCCTCGGCGACGGCCACGAAGTAGCGCAGTTGTCGTAACTCCACGTGATTAATACTCCGTGCTTATCAGTGTGTTGACAATAGATAATTCCATATCGGCGCCTCGTTGCTTAGCGTGAGCCTCATCGAACGAACGCGAAGGAGCGAGCCGGTGACGGAATCCCTGACCACGACGGCGAACGAGACCGCCGAACTGCGCCACCTCGTCGGCGGCGCCTGGCGCGCGGGCGACGGTGCGCAACGGGAGAGCACCAACCCGGCCCGGCCGGACGAGGTCGTCGCCCGGTACCGGATCGCGGGGGACGCGCTGCTCGACGAGGCGGTCGCGGCGGCGCAGGGGGCCGCGCGGGAGTGGGCCGCGGCCGGGGCGATCGCCCGTGGCCGGGTGCTGCGCAAGGCGGCCGGGTTGCTCGCCGAGCGGGCCGAATCGGTGGCGCTGCTGATGACCCGCGAGGAGGGCAAGACCCTTCCGGAGTCCCGCGCCGAGGTGGAGCTCAGCGTGGAAACACTGCACTACCACGCGGGACAGGGCCGGTCGGCGGACGGCGTGAGCTATCCGTCCGGGCACCCCGATGAGCTCATCCGCACGGTTCGCCGTCCGCTCGGGGTGGTCGCGGCGATCACCCCGTGGAACTTCCCGTTGCAGATCCCGGCGTGGAAGCTGGCCCCGGCGCTGCTGTGCGGCAACACGGCGGTGTGGAAACCGGCGAGCGAGACGGTCGCGGTCGCCGTGGCCTTCGCGGAGGTGCTCGCCGAGGCCGGGCTGCCGGACGGGGTGCTGAACCTGCTGCTCGGTCCGGGCGAGCTCGGTGCGGATCTGGTGGCACGCCCCGAAATCGACGGTGTGACCTTCACCGGCTCGGTGCCGGTCGGCCGCTCGATCCAGGCGGCGGTGCTGCCGCGCGGCGCGAAGGTGCAACTGGAACTGGGCGGGCACAACGCGGCGATCGTGCTCCCGGATGTGGACAAGGGCGAGGCGGCCGAGGCGATCGTGGCCGGGGCGATGTCCAGCACCGGGCAGAAGTGCACCGCGACCCGGCGGGTGATCGCGGTCGGCGAGGCCTATGACGCGCTGGTGCCGGAACTGGTGTCCCGGGTACGCGCCCTGGTCGTCGGCGATGGGTGCGCGGAGCCGAGCCGGATCGGTCCGCTGGTCTCGGCGCGGGCGCGGGAGGAGGTGACCGCGGCGGTTGCGCAGGCCGAACGCGAAGGGGCCCGGGTACTCGCGCGCCCGGATCAGCGGCCGCCGGAGAACGGGCACTTCGTGGAGCCGACGGTGCTCGAAGGGGAAACCGGGCTCACCATCTGCCAGGAGGAGGTGTTCGGCCCGGTCGTCACCCTGCTGCGCGCGGACTCGCTGGACGAGGCCATCGAGATCGCGAACGGCACCCGGTTCGGGCTCACCGCGGCGGTGTTCAGCTGCGATGAGCGAGTCGTGCGCCGCTGCGTCGCCGAACTCGACGCTGGTCTGGTGAAGGTGAACGCGCCGAACACCGGATCGGAACTGCACGCACCCTTCGGCGGGCTGAAGGAGTCCTCGTTCCCCGCGCCACGCGAGCAGAACGCCGAGAGCAGCGCGGAATTCTTCACCTGGAGCAAGACCGCCTACCTGCGCACCGGGACCCCGGCGTGAACACCCGCCCCGCGGATATCGCGCTCGCCCCCGAAGAACTCGGCGCGGCCCGCGGTACCCGGCACAGTTTCGCGCGCTCCTTCCTGCGCGCCGCGGCCGAGGGTGGCTGGACGGTGGAGACCGCGCACTGGGAACTCGACGGTGCGGGCCGCGGCGAGGCCGTGTACCGGATTCGCGCCGCGGGCCGGGTGTTCGGCTTCGCGGTGTTCGCCACCCGGGTCGCCGAGCACGAACGCACCGACCGGGTCATCGCCGGGAACTGGGATGTAACGGCCTGCCTTGTCGAGGGCGAGGTGGACCGCTCCCGGCTCGCCGCACTGCGCGAGCAGGTACCGCACCAGGAGCGGGGCCGGGCCGATACGCGGACACTGGTGTGGACGCGAGCCAATCGCAGCAGGCGGTTCTTCGACTATGTGGTGGATCGGCTCGCGTCCGGGGGCCAGCCGGAGACCGCGGTTCTCGGGGACACCGCCTACATCCTGCGCAGCACGGCCTTCTACAGCAACGGCAAGTTCGGCATGGCCGGGTTCACCGAGCTCGGCGCGGAGCACCCGCTCGGCGCACCGTACCGGGCACAGATGCTCGCCGCCTGGCTGCTGCGCGAGTTCAGCTGCGAACTCGCCGAGCACTGTGCGGCCGCCCGTGTTCCCGGCGCGGCGCGGCTCGACGAACGCTGGCGCCGTTATCTGGGGCTGGGCAACGCGACCGGGCTCGGCATGGTGCCCTATGTGGTGAACCATCCGCGGGTACTCGATGCGTGGTGCACCGCCCGGGAACGCCCGCTCGCCCATGCGCGCGGCAGGCGAACCCGGCCGGACGGGGCGGACACCGAACGGGTCCGGGAACTGCTCGACCGCGCACGGGAGTACTTCCGCGAGCGGGCGGACCTGGATACCGCCCCGTATCTGCCGTACCCGGAGCTCGCCGCGCAGCTGGACGAGCTCGCCGGGCTGCTCGCCGAATACATCCGGGCGGGCACGATGTCCGGGCGCGCCACCGAACATGCCTGGGATGCGCTGTACCGCGCCGCGCGCGGGCACGGCCCCGAGGCCTGCGGGGCCCTGGAACCGGTGCTCGTCGAGCCGTACCCGGAACTCGACGCGGAGATCGAGAAATCGTTGTGGTGCGCGGAAACGCTGCGGGTTCCGGTCGAATGGGACTGTGCCAGGCTGCGTTCGGTGCTCGACTCCGATTACCGTTGGGCAGACCGGATCGAGCACGGCGACCGGACGTATTTCTGGTTCAGCTCGGCGAACAACGAGGAACCGCGCCGAGGGCGGCGGGGAACCGATCCGGGGGACTCTGTCGAGTACCCGCTCGATATCGCCGCCCAGGTGGCCGCGCTGCGCGCCGATCTGGACACGGCACCGGACGGCCAGCCGCTCGCGGAGTTCCTGCTCGCGTATCCCCGGCACCGCGGCATCATCGCGCGGGCGGGTTCGCTGCACGGGTTGCCCTACACGGAGGTGCGCGCGAATTTCCTCGCCGCGGACTTCCTTCCGTTGCACATTCAGCGTTTCCAGCTCGCCCGATACGGGATGGAGCACTACGACCCGCAGTCCACGGACTGGCTGCGGGTGGTGCTGTTCTCCGGTGCCCCGCGCGCGGACGAGCTGACCAGCGCGGCGGACGACTGGCTCTATCCCCGGAAACCCTAGCCCCCGGAAACCCTAGCCCGGGAAACCTCAGCCCCTCGAAACCCTGAAAGGGAGCCGAAAATGGCCGAACGACAGCTCGTCGTGGACGGGTTGCAGATCAACAACTGGGACCGCGATGTGCTCCTCGAACTGCGCACCGGCGGGGTGACCGGTGTCAACGCGACCTGCGCCGTGTGGGAGGGACCCGAGGAGACGCTGCGCGCGATCGGTTCCTGGTACCGGCTCGCCGCGGACAACGCGGACCTGGCCCTGCTCGCGGAGCACACCCCGGACATCCGGCGCGCCCGCGAAGAGGACAAGGTCGCGGTGCTGCTCGGTTTCCAGAACACCTCGCCGTTCGGGGACGACTACCGCATGGTGGAGGTGTTCCACCGGCTCGGGGTGCGTGTCGCGCAGCTGACCTACAACATCCAGAACCTGGTCGGTGGGGCCTGTTACGACCCGCAGGACTCCGGGCTGACCAGGTTCGGCGGTTACATCGTTGAGGAGATGAACCGGGTCGGGATGCTGATCGACCTCTCCCACGTGGGTAACCGCACGAGCCGGGACGCGGTGGACGCCTCCGCGCTTCCGGTGGCGATCACCCACGCCAACCCGACCTGGTACCTCGATCATCCGCGGAACAAACCGGCGGAGGTCATCGAGGCGGTCGCGGCGCGCGGCGGGGTCGTCGGCTGCTGCCTGTACCCGAACGTCCTCGGCGGGGAGCGAACCCCGCGGGACCGGTTCTGTGCCATGGTCGCGCGCTTGGTGGACGAGATCGGCCCGGAACACGTCGGCATCGGCAGCGACTGCACCCGCAACCAGCCGGAGGATTTCGTCGGCTGGCTGCGCAACGGCCGCTGGCAGCCACCGCGTGGCGCCCGCCCGCAATGGCCCGCCTGGCCGGACTGGTTCGCCGGACCGGCCGATTTCCCCTCCCTCACCGAGGGACTGCTCGCGGCAGGGCTGGACGAGAAGACGGTGGCCGGGGTGCTCGGCGGGAACTGGCTGCGGCTCTTCGACACCGTGTTCGCCGGGCGGCAAGGATGAACACCACCAGGATCGCGGACCGTGAACTGCGCGAGGCCGCCTACCGCGCGCTGCGGGCCCGCGCGGTCTCGCACGGGGAAGCGGTGGCCGCGGCCGAACTGGTACTTGCCGCCGAACTGCTCGAGGGCGCGGGTCTTTCCCTGCTGCTGCGGGAAATCTCGTGTCTCCCGGCCGATGCCGCCGCGGTCGGGCTGGTCCGGGATGAGGAGTACGCGGTGCTCGCCGACGAGGCCGGGCGCGGGCCGCTGCTGCTCGGCCCGCTCGCCGCCGAACTCGCGCTGGGTACCGGAAAGCCCGTGATACTGCGGGAAACCGGGATCGGCCCGGCCCTGGCACAGTGGACCGCGCGCACCCACGCGAGCCCGTTCGCCGTCGCCACGGTCACCGGTGGTGTGGTCACCGAGCGGATCGCGGCGGGCCCGGACGGCACGCTACTGCGCGTCCCGGTGCACGGATCGCCGGCGCCGCACGGAATCGAGCGCGGACTCGTGCTCACGGTCCCGGACGAGATCCCGGACGGCGCACGAATATCCCCGGGCCCGGCAGGGGGAATGCACGTGAACGCCGCGGAATGGCGCGCGGCGACGGAGGCGGCGAGCCGATTTCTCGTCCCGGAGAACACACCCGACAACGCGGTTGGATGACCATCATGACTCTCGAAACCCGGAACACCGGGACCCACGGTTCCCTGGACAATGCGGAACTCAACGGCTTCCACAAACGGCTGGCCCTGTTTTCCTCGGGCGGGCCGTTCCTGGACGGCTACATCCTGTCCATCATCGGGATCGCGCTCGTGCAGATCCAGCCCGCCTTCGGGATGAGCGCGTTGTGGTCCGGGCTCATCGGAGCCTCGGCGCTGATCGGGCTTTTCCTCGGTGGCGCGGTTTTCGGCAGCGTGACCGACCGGATCGGCCGCAAGCTGATGTACACCATCGACCTCGCCGCGATCATCCTGTGCTCGGTCGCGCAGTTCTTCGTCACCAATGAGGTGGAACTGTTCGTGCTGCGGCTGCTGATCGGGATCGCGGTCGGCGCCGACTACCCGATCGCCACCGCGCTCGTC
Source organism: Sciscionella sediminilitoris (assembly GCF_000737195.2). Classification (GTDB taxonomy): domain Bacteria; phylum Actinomycetota; class Actinomycetes; order Mycobacteriales; family Pseudonocardiaceae; genus Sciscionella; species Sciscionella sediminilitoris. Next base: position 20,479 of record NZ_JALM01000020.1, on the reverse strand, counting down.
GCGGAGTTCGCCCCGAAGGCCTGGCGGGCGCGCCTGGTCGGCGGGCTCAACGCGATGTGGTTCGTCGGGGCCACGGTGGCCGCGTTCGTCGGCTATGCGCTGCTGCACGTCGAGGACGGCTGGAAATGGATGCTGCTCTCCTCCGCGGTTCCCGCGGTGCTGATCGTCATCGCGCGCACCAGCATCCCCGAATCACCGCGCTGGCTCGCGGCCAAGGGGCGCACCGAGGAGGCGCGCGCCGTACTGCGCAAGACCATCGGCCCGGACGCGCGGCTCGACGATCTGCCCGAGGACCAGCCGAGCGGCGGTTCGGTGCGCGCCGTGCTCAGCAAGGGCTATCTGTCCCGGGTCGTGTTCATCTCGCTGTTCTGGACCGCGACCGTGGTCCCGCTGTTCGCGATCTACGCCTTCGGACCGCAGATCCTTTCCCTGTTCCGGCTCGAGGACGGTAACGAGGCCAACCTCGGATCGGGGCTGATCAACGTGTTCTTCCTGGTCGGCAATGTGCTCGCGCTGCTGCTCGTGGACCGGATCGGCAGGCGCCCGGTGCTGATCGGCGGATTCCTGGTCTCCGGGGCCGGGCTGCTCTATCTCGCGATCGCACCCGATGCGAGCACCCTGCTCGTGGTCGTGGCGTTCGCCGCGTACGCGGTGTTCAACGGCGGACCATCCATTTTGGAGTGGATCTACCCGAACGAGCTGTTCCCCACCCAGGTGCGGGCCACCGCTGTCGGACTGTGCACCGGGATCAGCCGGATCGGGGCCGCGGTCGGCACCTTCGCCACCCCGTGGGCGCTGGCCAATCTCGGCCTCTCGGCCACGATGTACATCGCGGCGGGGATTGCCCTTTCCGGGGCGCTGGCCAGCCTGCTCATGGCCCCGGAGACCAAGGGAAGGGATCTGGACGAGACCGCTTCGCTGGGCTGAAACCGCTCAGCCGGGCGGAAGGATCGTCTCCGCGGGAGCCACCGAACCGGTGCGCTTGGTCAGCACCCAGTACAGCACCGCGGGAACGACCAGCCCGATGATCCAGGAGATGTCCGCGCCACCGAGCGGTTCCACGAGCGGACCGGTGTAGAACGCCGTGGACAGGAACGGCAGCTGGGCGAGCACACCGAGGATGTAGGCGGTGAGCGCGGGCATCCGCCAGCGTCCGTAGCGCCCGCCCGGATCGGAGAGCGCGGGCAGGTCGTAGCGCTCCTTCGCGATCAGGTAGTAGTCGACCAGGTTCACCGCGCTCCACGGCGTGAAGAAGGTCAGCAGGAACAACAGGAACGTGGAGAAGGAGTCCAGGAAATCGCCGCGCCCGGCGAGGGCGAGCACGGTGCCCGCGGCCATGATCGCGGCGATCCACGCGGCCCGCGCGAACTTCGAAACCTCGCGCTGGCCGCGGAATCCGCTGATGATCGTGGTGATCGTCATGAACCCGCCGTAGCCGTCGAGCACGCTGACCGTCAGCTTGCCGAAGGCGATCACGAAGTACAGCACGCCCGCCATCGCCCCGGCCCCGCCGAGTCCGACGATGTAGCTCACCTCGTGGCCGGTGAACGCGCCACCCGCGGCGGCCGCGGCCACCGCGCCGAAGGTCATCGCCCACTGCGCGCCGAGCACCGAACCGCCGAAGGTCCACCAGAACGTCGCCCGCGCGGAGGTGGCCCGGGGCAGATAGCGCGAATAGTCCGCGACATAGGGGCCGAAGGCGAGCTGCCAGGAAGCGGCGAGCGAGATGGCGAGCAGGAACAGCGGGAAATCGAATCCGCCCGGATGCAGGATGGCGGGCACATCCACGCTGGTGCACAGCCGCACCACCAGATAGAGGAAGGCCAGCGCGCCCACCACGCTCGCGATCCGGCCCACCGCATGGATCAGCCGGTAGCCGATCACCGTCACCACCGCGGTGATCACCGCGAACAGCACGATGCCGAGCACGTCCGGTGCCCCGAGCAGGCTGGCCAGCGCCTGACCGGCGAGCACCGCCCCGCTGGCGAAGAACCCGATGTACATCAGCACCACGAGCACCAGCGGGACCGCCGCACCGAAGACACCGAACTGCGCGCGGCTGGAGATCATCTGCGGCAGGCCGAGTTTCGGTCCCTGCGCCGAATGCAGCGCCATCACCGCACCGCCGAGCGCGTTGCCGATCAGCAGACCGAGCACCGCCCAGAACGCCCCGGAGCCGAACACCACCGCGAGTGCCCCGGTGACCACCGTGGTGATCTGCAGATTCGTGCCGAACCACAGGGTGAACTGGTTCACCGGCCGACCGTGTCGTTCGGCGTCCGGGACCACCCCGATCGAGCGCCGTTCGACCAGTCCACCGGAACGCACTGCGCCCGCTTCGCTCGTGGCCTCGGTCATCCGCACCTCCGTTGGTCGCTCGATCCCCGCCACAGCATCGGATGCGGTGCACCGGTCTGCCAGTGCCCGGATTCCGAAGCAGTCTCGGATACCAGACCGGGATTGGTGTTCCGTGGCACGGAACGCGAGCTTGTCGTCGCCGAGTGTGCGGAACAGGATATGACGGACATGAACCAGGATCGGGATGTCGCCATCGTCGGCGGCAGTATCGCGGGGTGCGCCGCGGCGATCGCGGTGCGCCGCAACGGATACCGGCCGACCGTGTTCGAACGCGGAGCGGCGGAGCTCACCGAACGCGGCATGGGGGTGGTGCTGCCGGTACCGCTCTGGGAATCCCTGACGGCGCGCGGCTATCTGCGCCCGGATACCCCGAAACGACTGGTACACCGGAGAATCTGGCTCGTCCCGGAGCGGGGTGACGCGCGCGGGCGCATCGCGTGGAGCCATTCGAGCGAGGCTGCCCTGACCGGCTGGTGGTTTCTCTGGCACGCCCTGCGCGACAGGCTCACCGAGTCCGAATACCGCGGGGACAGCGCGGTGTACGGGATGGAGCGGGACGGGAAGCACACGGTGCTGCGGTTCGGTGACGGCGGGATCCGCCCCGCCACGCGGATCATCGCCGCGGACGGGCACCGTTCGGTGTTCCGCACGGTCCGGCACGAGTACGCGGATTACGTTGCCTGGCGCGGAAGCTACGGCACGGGCCGGATCGCCGATCTCGACCTCGGGCTGCTCGACGGGGCCTACGTCACCACCTGTTTCCCGTTCGGGCACGGCGTGTTCGCCCTCGTGCCCGGCGTCGAGGGGACGCGGCTCGACTGGGTCGTCTACGGTCCGCGGGCGCCCGGGATGTCCACGGCACAATCCGGGTTCGGCGGCCTTCCCGGGAGCGCGGCCGGATTCCTGCACCAGCTCGCCGGACGGCATCTGCCGCCGCTGTGGGCCACGCTCGTCGAGCGAACCGGCGAGGCGGAGCTTTCCGTGCACCCGGTCGCCGATCTGCCACCTGCCGAGGACACCGGGGACGTGCTGCTCGCCGGGGACGCCGCTGCCCTGGTCCGCCCGCACGCCGCGAGCGGGGCGGGCAAGGCGCTGCGGGACGCGCTCGCCATCGAAGATCTGGCAGCCGCGTACCCGGACTGGCCTGAGCTGGCCGCGCGGTACCGGTGGGTGCGCAATCCCGAGGCGGCCCGGCTCGTCGCGCTCGGCCGCAGGCTCGGTCGGCGTCAGGTGGAGCATCCCCCGGCGTGGGACCGGATGACGGCACCGGACTACGCGGCCTGGATGAGCTCGGTGCTCGACGGCACCGCGCACTACCTGTATCCGTGGATCCCAGCAGCCGGACAGTGATCCCCCTCGGTGATCTCTTCAGTGATCCGGGGAATCCGCGGTCTCGGCGAGCAGTCCGGCGAGTTCGGCCGCCCGCGGACGGCACTGGATGTAGAGCTTTCGGTGCAGCGGCGGGAGAAGCGGGCGCAGCGCGATCCCGTCCGGCGGCCGTGCGGGCACCGCGAGGGCGGGGACGATCGCGGCCGTGATGCCCGCGGCGACCATGGTCAGCACGGTCGGGATGTCGCGCACGGTGTGTTCGGGATGCCAGCGCGCGCCACCCTCGGCGAACCAGGCGGCGAGCAGCGGGCCACAGGTGCCACCGGGATCGGCGATCCCTGCGGACTCCAGCCGTTCGGCGGGAATCCCGGAACACGCGGCCAGCGGATGGCGCTCCGGGACGGCGGCGAGAAACCGGTCGGTGATGACCCGTGGCTGTGGTCCGATCGGGACGGTGCTGACCGCGAGGTCGATGGTGTCGGCGGCCAGCCACTCGGCGAGTTCGTCGTCCTCCCCGCGCACCGTGAGGATCTCCCGGTGCGGCGCGCGCCTGTGCAGTTCGGCGAGCGCGGCGGGCAGCAGCCGGGGGTGCGCACTCGCGACGGCACCGGCCCGCAACGGCGGTTCCGCCGCATCCGGGCGGAGTTCCTGGATGGCGCGCAGCCCGCGCAGGACCGTCTCGCCGTGCCCGGCGACGGTGTGCCCGAGCGCGGTGAGCTCGGCCCCCTCGGCCCCGCGGTGCAGCAGCGGGGCACCGAGCCGGCGTTCGAACGCGGCGATGGTCCTGCTCACCCCGGACTGGCTCAGATGCAGTGCCTCGGCGGCCCGGGTGAAGCTGCCGTGCTCGGCCACCGCGAGCAGCGCCCGGATGTGCGCGATGGTGACGTCCACTCGGTCATGATCGCAGCGCATGCCGGGTATGACGAGGATTCCTTGGACACCGGCGCGCTGCCCGGCGAGGCTGCCCGGTGTGCGTGTGTTCGCCGGTCTCGCCGGACTGTGGTTGTGCTGGGGTACCTCGCTGCCTGCGATGCGGGTACTGGCGGGCACGGTTCCCGTGCTGCTCGGCATGGGCGCGGTGTTCTCGACCGCGGCGCTGGTGCTGCTCGCCGCGCGACCGGGCGCGCTGCGCGGAATCGGGGCCCGGGCACTCGGCAGGTGTGCGGTGACCGGACTGCTGCTGCTCGGCGCGCAGGGCGCGGTGGCGGTCGCCGAGCAGGAGGTTCCGGCCAGCAGCGCGGCCCTGCTCGTCGCGGCGATCCCGCTGTGGGTGGCGGTGTTCGGCCTGCTCCGCGGGCACCGGACGGGGCGCGCGGGCCTGGCCCGCTTGCTGCTCGGTTTCGCCGGGGTCGGTGTCGTGCTGTACACGAGCCAGGGCACCGGTTCCGGAGTGTCCGCCTGGACCCTGCTCGTGCTGGCGGCCGCGGTGGCCTGGGCGGGCGGCACGGTGCTCGCCGCGAGCACGTCCGTGGGTCCGCTCGCGGCCACCGTCCTGCAACTGCTCACCGGCGGGATCGCGCTGCTGGTGCTCGGCTGTGTTTGCGGGGAACCGGCCGCCCTGCCCGGAGTGGGCGCCGGGGACCTGCTCGCCCCGCTCTACCTGGTGCTCGTGGACTCGCTCGCCGGGTTCGCGCTGTACAACCGGCTGCTGCGGACCGCTCCGGTATCGCTGGTCAGCACCTACGCCTATGTGGTTCCGCTGGTGGGTTACGCGGCCGGGGTGCTGGTGCTCGGCGAGCCCTTCCATCCCCTCGTGCTCGCCGGTGCCGCGCTGGTCCTCGGCTGCGTCGCTGGTGAGGTGCGGGCCGGGGCGCTGCGCTGACGGATCGGAGCTTGGTGTAGACCTGTGGGGGCACGACGACGCGAAGGGGTGGATACGTCGATGGTTGAGACGGTCCAAAAAGGAGGAACCGGACGTCGCGGAAAGGCCATCGGTATCTCGATAGCCGCCGCGGTCGGTGGTTTTCTCTTCGGTTTCGATTCCTCGGTGATCAACGGGGCTGTCGATGCGCTCGGTGCGCACTTCCAGCTCGGCTCGTTCCTCTCCGGATTCGTGGTCTCGATCGCCCTGCTCGGCTGCGCGGTCGGCGCTTGGTACGCGGGGCGGCTCGCGGACAGCTGGGGCAGGCGGCGGGTGATGGTGCTCGGCGCCGCCATGTTCGTGATCAGCTCGGTCGGTTCGGCGCTCGCGTTCTCGGTGCCCGATCTGCTGGTGTGGCGGGTTATCGGCGGACTCGGTATCGGGATCGCCTCGGTGATCGCGCCCGCCTACATCTCCGAGGTGGCACCCGCGGCCGGTCGCGGGGCGCTCGGTTCGCTGCAGCAGCTGGCGATCACCATCGGCCAGCTCGTGGTGCTCAGCTCCAACAAGGGGCTCGCGGGCGCGGCGGGTGGTGCCTCCCGGGAACTGTGGCTCGGCATGCCCGCCTGGCGCTGGATGTTCCTCGTCGGCGTGGTTCCCGCCCTCGTGTACGGGGTGCTCGCCTACCTGATCCCGGAATCACCCCGGTTCCTCGTGCTCAAGGGCAAGCTCGGTGAAGCCGCCACGGTGCTCGGCAGGGTCACCGGGGAAGCCGATCCGGACGCGAAGGCCGAGGAGATCGCCGAAACGCTGCGCAACGAACACCGCAGCACCTTCCGCGACATTCGCGGCCCCCGGTTCGGCCTGCACCCGCTGGTCTGGGTCGGCATCATCATGGCCGCGTTCCAGCAGCTCGTCGGTATCAACGCGATCTTCTACTACTCCACCACGCTGTGGAAATCGGTCGGGTTCAGCGAATCCGACTCGTTCACCACCTCGGTGATCACCGCGGGCGTGAACGTGGTGATGACCGTGGTCTCCATGCTCTTCGTGGACCGGATCGGGCGGCGGAAACTGCTCACCATCGGTTCGCTCGGTATGTTCGCCTCGCTGCTGCTCACCGCGATCGCCTTCTCCCAGCAGATGGGCAGCGGCTCCGATGTCTCGCTGCCCGGTGCCGCCGGACCGCTCGCGCTCATCGGGGCCAACGCCTTCGTGGTGTTCTTCGCGCTCTCCTGGGGCCCGATCCTGTGGATCATGCTCGCCGAGATGTTCCCGAACCGGATGCGTGCCATGGCCCTGGCGATCGGGACCGCGGCGAACTGGATCTTCAACTTCATCGTCACCTTCGCCTTCGAGCCGATGACCAGCGAGGTCGGCCTTTCCTGGCTCTACGGCGCGTTCGCCTTCTTCGCCCTGCTCTCGTTCTTCTTCGTGCTGCGCAAGGTTCCGGAGACCAAGCAGCGCGAGCTCGAGTCCATGACCGGCGAGACCTACCAGCGTGCAGGCTAGGGCGCGTCTGACAATGCCGTGGCCTGCTGCGCTATGACGTCGGCCGCGTGCCATTCAGCCTTTCGCTTCGAGGTGCGGGATCGGGTCAGGCGCGCAGTGCGTCGAGCACGGTGCGGATCAGCGGATGCCCTTCGCGGCCACGCTCCACGGCGGCGAACACCCGGCGCTCCGGCGGATTGGGGGAGACCGGGAGCACCGCGACCGGGTAATCGGTGCCGATCGCGGTGCGGGGCACGAGCGCGACCCCGGCTCCCGCGGCGACGAGCGCGGTGACCGCGTGGAAATCGTCGCAGGAGTGGGTGATCCGCGGGAGGAAACCCGCGTGCTCGCAACAGGTCTGGGCGACAGCGCGGCACGGGTTGTCCGGTAGCGGGGCGATCCATTCCTCCTCGCGCAGCGCCTCGACGGCGATCCGCTCTCCGGCCGCGAGCGGGTGCCCCGGCGGGAGCACGGCGTCGAACGGTTCGGCGTAGAGCGGGAATCTGGTCAGCCGGGCGCTGTCGATCTGCGCGGTGGCCCGGTATTCCATGGAGATCGCGATATCGATCTCCCCGGAGAGCAGTTGCAGCAGGCTGGTGTGCGCCTCGGCATCGTGCACCACGATCCGCACCCCGGGGGAGTGCTGGCGCAGTGTGCCGATGGCGTTGGCCACGACCTGGGTGATCGCGGAGGCGAACGAGGCGAGGTGCACGGTGCCGATGGTGCCCTCGGCGCAGGCGGCGAGCGTCGCCTCGGCGCGTTCCAGTTCGGCCAGCACCGCCTTGGCGTGTTCGGCGAGCAGTTCCCCGGCCGCGGTCAGCTGCACCCGCCGCCCGTGCCTGGACAGCAGCGCCTGCCCCGCCTCGTGTTCCAGCGCGCCGAGCTGCTGGGACACCGCGGACGGGGTCAGATGCAGCGCCTCGGCGGCCGCGCGCACCGTGCCGTGGTCGGCGAGGGCGCGCAGCACCTGGAGCCGTCGGGGGTCGATCACCCCGGGATGTTATGTCATCTTGTTGCGCGCCGCGACGAAGGCGGCGACCGCGCGCTCGATGTCCGCCTCGGTGTGCGCGGCCGACATCTGGGTACGGATGCGCGCCTTGCCCTTCGGCACGACCGGATAGGAGAACCCGATCACGTACACGCCCTCGGCGAGCAGCAGATCGGCCATCCGCGCGGCCTCGGCGGCGTCCCCGATCATCACCGGGATGATCGGGTGTTCACCGGGCAGCAGGTCGAAGCCCTCTTCGGCCATCCGGGAACGGAAGTGGGAGCTGTTGTCCCGCAAGCGTTTCCGTAGGTCTTCGGAAGAGGAGATCAGGTCGAGCGCGGCGAGCGCGGCCGCGGTGATCGAGGGGGCGAGCGAGTTCGAGAACAGGTACGGCCGGGAACGCTGGCGCAGCAGCTCCACGATCTCGGCGTGTGCGGAGATGTAGCCACCGCTGGCCCCGCCGAGGGCCTTGCCGAGGGTGCCGCTGAGGATGTCGACCTTCTCGGTCACGCCGAACAGCTCCGGGGTGCCCGCCCCGGTCTCCCCGGTGAACCCGACCGCGTGCGAATCGTCGACCATCACCAGCGCGCCGTGTTTCTCGGCCAGTGCGCAGATCTCGTCCAGCGGGGCGAGATAACCGTCCATGGAGAACACGCCGTCGGTCACGATCAGGCGGGTCCGCGCATCGGCGTGCTCGGTGAGCAGGCGCTCCAGGTCGGCCATGTCCCGGTTGCGGTAGCGGGCGCGGCGCGCCTTGCACAGCCGCACACCGTCGATGATGCTCGCGTGGTTGAGCTCATCGGAGATCACCACGTCCTGTTCGGAGAGCAGGGTCTCGAACAGCCCGCCGTTCGCGTCGAAGCAGGAGCTGTACAGGATCGTGTCCTCGGTGCCGAGCCACGCCGAAAGACGCCGCTCCAATTCCTTGTGCGGGGCCTGGGTTCCGCAGATGAACCGCACCGAGGCCATGCCGAAACCCCACTCGTCGAGCGCGGATTTCGCGGCCTCGATCAGCGCGGGATGATCGGCGAGGCCGAGGTAGTTGTTCGCGCAGAAGTTCAGCACCTCGGCCTTGCCGACCCCGATCAGCGCGCGCTGCGGGGAATCGAGCACCCGCTCGTCTTTGTACAGCCCGCCTTCGCGGATCTCGGCGAGTTCGGCGCGCACCACATCGGCGTTCGCGTACATGGAAATGCTCCTCCTAGCGTGTCCAGTCGAGGATGACCTTGCCACAGTGCCCGCCGCGCGCGGTCTCGAACGCCTCGGCGTATTCGGTGTGGTCGAAGCGGTGCGTGATCACCGGTGAGAGATCGAGCCCGGACTGCAGCAGCACCGACATGGAGTACCAGGTCTCGAACATCTCGCGGCCGTAGATTCCTTTGATGGTCAGCATTTTGAGCACCACCGCGCTCCAGTCGATCGCGAACTCGGCCGCGGGAAGGCCCAGCATCGCCACCCGCCCGCCGTGCGAGCAGTTCACGATGATCTCGCGCACCGCGGAGGGCTGCCCGGAGATCTCCATGGCCACGTCGAAGCCCTCGCGCATGCCGAGCTCGCGCTGCGCCTCGGCCACGGTCGTCTCGGCCACGTTCACCGCGAGGTCCACGCCGACCTTGTGCGCGAGTTCGAGCCGGTGCTCGCTGATATCGGTGATCACCACATTGCGCGCGCCCGCGTGCCGCGCGACGGCCGCCGCCATCAGCCCGATCGGTCCGGCCCCGGTGATCAGCACGTCCTCGCCGACGACCGGGAAACTCAGCGCGGTGTGCACCGCATTGCCGAACGGGTCGAAGATCGCGGCGACGTCCGGATCGACCTGCTGGCGGTGCACCCAGATGTTCTGCTCGGGAAGCACGGTGAGTTCGGCGAAGGCCCCCTGGCGCTGCACCCCGAGGCCGATCGTGTTCGCGCACAGATGCCTGCGTCCGGCGAGGCAGTTGCGGCAGGTCCCGCAGACCAGGTGCCCTTCGCCGCTGACGAAGTCGCCGACCGCGGTCTTGGTGACCCCGGCGCCGATCGCCTCGACCGTCCCGCAGAACTCGTGGCCGAGCACCAGGGGAGCCTGCACCGTCCGCGCCGCCCAGTCGTCCCAGGCGTCGATGTGCAGATCCGTGCCGCAGATCCCGGTCCGCATGACCCGGACCAGCACCTCACCGGGCCCTGGTTCCGGATCCGGTACCTCGGTCAGCTCCAGGCCAGGCCCGGCCTCCGCTTTCAGCAGTGCGCGCACCGCGACTCCGTTCCCTCGTGTTGCTGCCGAGTCTGTCCGGGTGCGCACCGCGCGTCCATCACGATGTTCTGTATAGCCTGGTAAGCGGGGCTGTACAGCGGAGCGTGGTTGCCGAGCCCTCTCTGCAGAGAAAGGTCTGCAGAGGAACGGCTGCAGAGAAAATTCTGCACTCGGCCGCGCGCATCCGGCCCATTACTCCTAGGCTTGTGGCATGCGCCTGCTTCCGATCGGAAAGGTCGCCGAACAGTTCGGGGTCCGTGGCTCGACTTTGCGCTACTACGAGGAACTCGGGCTGCTTTCCGCACCGGTGCGCAGGGGTGGCAGGCGCTACTACGACGACACGCTGCTGCGCAGGCTGGCGCTCATCCAGGTGTACGCGGACAGCGGGCTCACCCTGCGCCAGATCAAGGAGATCCTGGACAGCGAGGACAGCAGCGAACGGTTCCACGAGGTGCTCACCGAGCATCGGGACCGGCTCACCGAGCAGATCGCGCGCGCCACCGAGGCGAAAGCGACCATCGAGCACCACCTGACGTGTTCGGCGGAGTTCCCGATGCGCTGCGCGTGGTGGGAGGACCACCTGCAGGCGATCGTGGACCGGAAGACGGGCCCGTAGCGCGCGGGCGCAGCAACCGGCAGGCGAGCGCCCCGGCGCCGAGGCCGATGAGCCCGGCGAGCAGGGCCGCCGCGTGCAGTCCCGTGGTCCGTTCCGCGCCGTACTGGTGGAACACCGAGGTGAGTACGGCGATGCCGAGGGTGAGCCCGATCTGCCGGGCGCAGTTGGCCGCGGCGGAGGCGACCCCGCTGCGCGAGGCGGGCGCGGCGGCCATGGCGATGGCGGGCAGGACCGGAGAGACCAGGCCCGCGCCCGCGCCGGTCAGGATCAGTCCGGCGAGCAGGCTCGGCCAGGAGCCGTCCCTGGCGAACATCCAGGCGAGCGCGCCGATCCCGACGAGGACCGTGCCGCCGCCGAGGCTCAGGCGCGGGGCGAGCTGGTGCAGTCTGCTGCCGAGCAGCCCGGAGGTGGCGAAGAAGACGAGCGGTTGCACCGTGAGCACCAGGGCGGTGGACAGCGCATCGAGCCGGGCGCTGCCCTCCAGCCACAGGGACAGCACCGGGAGCCCGCCGAACCCGGCGAGGTAGTAGCCGAACGCGGCGAGCAGGGTGCCGTTGAAGCCGGGTTTGCGCAACAGGCCGAGATCGAACATCGGATGCGCGCTGCGCCGCTGGGTGTACCGGAAAGCGAGCAGGGCGAGGATTCCAGCGGCGAACCCGCAGAGGGCACGCATCGAACCCCAGCCCTGTTCCCCGCCGCTGATGATGCCGAAGGTGAACCCGGTCGCGGCGAGGGAGAAGGTGAGGATTCCCGGATAGTCGACCGCGGAACGGCCGCGCTGTTCGGCGGGCAGGACCGCGGCGGAGAGGGCGAGGGTGAGCAACGCGAGCGGGGCCCCGCCGTAGAACATCCACGGCCAGGAGAGGAACTGGGTGAGCACCCCGCCCGCGATATTGCCGAGCCCCGCGGCGGCGCCGGCGACCGCGCCCCACACCGCGAAGGCGATTCCCTTGCGGTGCCCCGAATACACGCTCCCGATCAGTGGTACCAGGGTGGCGAACATGGCCGCCCCCGCGATTCCCTGCACCGCGCGGGCGAGGATCAGCACCGTCACGTTCCCGGCGAGCCCGCAGCCGAGCGAGGCGAGCGCGAACAGGCCGAGCCCGGCGAGATAGAGCCGGTTGCGGCCGAGCACATCCCCGAGCGAGCCCATGCCGAGCAGCAGACCGGCGAGCGCGAGCGTGTACACATCCACAACCCATTGCAGGGAACCGAAATCCGCACCGAGCGCGGTACCGATGTCCGGCATGGCGACCGTGACGATGGTGGAATAGACCAGCAGCAGAAAGGTGCCGAGGCAGGTCGCGATCAAGGGCAGCCAGATGCGCACTACGGAATTCCTTCGCAGAACGTGAACCGAGTGTGGTGGTCGCCCGTGGTGGGAGCGGGTCATTTCGGGACGCGCTCAGGCTGCCAGTTCAAGTGCGCTTGAAGTCAAGGCGTGACGGGTGCGCGAGATCACGTATCTTCTTAAGTTAGGCTTACCTAATATATCGAGCATGGAACGTTCTCTTCGCGTCGCCGTGGTGGGAGCCGGTCCCGCGGGCATCTACGCGGCCGACAACCTGCTCAAAGCCGAGACCAGCTGCGAAGTCGACCTGTTCGAGCGGTTGCCCGCCCCGTTCGGCCTCGTCCGCTACGGGGTCGCGCCGGATCACCCGCGTATCAAGGGAATCGTGAACGCGCTGCACAACGTGCTGGACAAGCCCGGGGTGCGGTTGTTCGGCAATGTCGAGTTCGGCGCGGACATCAAGCTCGAGGACCTCCGCTCCTTCTACGATGCGGTGATCTTCTCGACCGGTGCGGACGCCGATCGCGCGCTGGAGATCCCCGGGATCGAACTGCCCGGCAGCTACGGCGCCGCGGACTTCGTCTCCTGGTACGACGGGCACCCGGACGTATCCAGGGAATGGCCGCTGGAGGCCGAATCGGTCGCGGTGATCGGCGCGGGAAACGTCGCGCTGGACGTGGCGCGGATCCTCGCCAAGACCGCGGACGAGTTGCTGTACACCGAGATTCCGTACAACGTCTACCAGGGGCTCGCCGCGAGCAAGGTGCGGGAGGTGCACGTGTTCGGCAGGCGCGGCCCGGCGCAGGCCAAGTTCACCCCGCTCGAACTGCGCGAGCTCGATCACTCGCCGAACGTCGAGGTGATCGTGGATCCCGAGGACATCGAGTTCGACGACGGATCGGTGGCCGAACTGCGCTCGAACCGGCAGGCCGAGATGGTCACGAAAACCCTGCAGGAGTGGGCGATCCGGGAACCGGGGGACCGGCCGAACCGGCTGTACCTGCACTTCCTGCACGCCCCGGACGAGGTGCTCGGCGGTGACCGGGTGACCGGTCTGCGCACCGAGCGGATGGAACTGGATGGCACCGGGAACGTGCGCGGCACCGGGCGCTACCGGGAATGGCAGGTCGGCCAGGTGTACCGCGCGGTCGGGTACCTTTCCGCGCACCTGCCCGAGATTCCTTTCGACCACCGGAACGGGACCATTCCGCACGAGCGGGGCAGGGTGCTCGACATGGACGGCCAGCAGCTGCGCGGGGTGTACACGACCGGCTGGATCAAACGCGGACCGGTCGGGCTGATCGGGCACACCAAGGGGGACGCGCTCGAGACGATCACCAGTCTGCTCGAGGACCGGCAGGGTCTCGTCCCGGCCGAGGAACCGGATCCCGATGCGGTGGAACAGTTCCTGCTCGCCAAGGGATGCGAGTACACCACCTGGGACGGCTGGCGCCAGCTCGACGGGCACGAACGCGAGCTCGGCGCGGCCAGGGGAAGGGAACGGATCAAAGTCGTCGAACGGGCGGAGATGGTGCGGGTCTCCCAAACACTGCGCCCGTAGCAACACCTGTTCGCGCGCGGGGTGGTGCGGTGCCGATGGCCCGCACCATCACGCATGTCAGCCCCCGGCCGTGAACCGGGCGAGATAGGCGAGGCTGGGGCCGCGATGCGTGGTCATCCGCAGCCCGTGGGAATCGGCCATCCGGCGCAGCCGGGAACGCGGAATCCAGTGCCGGTCGAAGAATTCGCCGACGACCAGCCTGCCCTGCGGGGTGAGTACCCGGGCCGCCTCGCCGAGGACGGCGTGCTGATCGGGGATCTCGCCGAGCGCGGTGACGAGGTAGACCGCGTCGAAGCAGCCGTCGGCGAAAGGCAGCTCGCGCGCATCGGCCCGGGTCGCGGTGATGTTGTCGATACCCCGGTCCTGCGCGCGCCGTTGCACGTGATCGAGCATGTCCTGCTGGATGTCCACGATGTCCAGCCCGCCGCGCGGGCCGAGCGCGGGTGCCACGTGCAGCGCCTGCAATCCCGTTCCCGGGCCGATCTCCAGGATGCGCTCCCCGGGGCGCGGATCGAGCACGGCATCCAGCTGTTTGGCACCGAGCATGGGCAGCGGCAGATCGAGCAGCCAGCGTTGCGCGTACGGGTAGGGAGCGCGGTCGCCGAACCACCAAGCGGCGGCACCGGCCGCTGCGGCACCGGCGAGCAGGCCGACGTGGATTTTTCTCATGCCCCGATCATCCCGGTCTGCGTCCGGTGGGCGCATCGGGGGATATCCCGTAGGCTGCTCCCTGGGAATACGGCCGAGGGGCTGGGACATGATGGGGCAGGGACATGGGGCACGAGCTGGATCGTCGGGAGGCCGAGCTGTGGTTCCGCCGTCGCGGACTGCCGTCGATCGTGCGCGGCAAGGCCGGCGGTCTGCTGGTGCGCCTGGTTCCCGGGCTGGTGTGCGTCGGGCTCCTCGAAATACTGCTCATCGTGCTGGGGCTGACCGCGGGATCGGACTTCGCCGAGCGCATGGAAGACGACTGGTTCGTCTTGCTCTACGCGCTCCTGCTGCTGTGCCTTCCGGTCCTGCCGTTACTCGGCTCCTGGCTGGTGTCCGGCTGGGTGCGGGCCCGGATTCTGCGCGGTGGCGGGATTCCGGTCGCCATCGCGGCACTGGTGCTGTTCGTGCTCGCGGTCCCGTTCATGCTGCTGCTCGACAGTCCCCGTGACATCGGGTACGGCTTCGGGATCCAGCTCGTGCTCGCTGCGGTGATCGCGGGGCTGTGCCTGCTCGGTGCGGGTTCGGTGCTCGCCTGGGCATCCCGGGCGGCCGTGCGCCAGACCAAGACCCTCGGCACGCTCACCACGCGGGCGCTGCCGCTGCTGCTGTTGTTCAACGTGCTGGGCTTCCTGAACAACGAGGTGTGGCAGATGGCCGGATCGCTGAGCCGCGCGGAGATGTGGCGGGTCGTCGGGCTGTTCGCGGCGGTCGGGGTGCTGTTCCTGATTTCCATGCTGCCCAAGGAATTGCACGCATTGCTCGACTCGCAGGCCATCGCCGACCGCGACGACCGGCTGCACGGCACCCCGTTCGCCGGGCACGAACGTCGCGGCGAGCGGATTCCGTTGCGGCGCGGGGAGCGGATCAACATGGTGCTCGTGCTCGCCGTCACCCAGGCCATGCAGGCGATCTACCTCGGCGCGCTGATGTTCGTGTTCTTCGTGCTGTTCGGAACCGCAGCCGTCAAACCCAAGGTCATGGAACAGTGGGGCGGGCACCCGCCGACCGAGGGAAAACTGTTCGGCATCCACACCGGGATATCCAACGAACTGCTCGACGTGTCCCTGTTCATCGCTGCCTTCTCCGCGCTCTACTTCGTCGCCTCCACCGCGACCGATGCGCTCTACCGCAGCACCTTCTTCGATCCGTTACGCGAACACATGGCGGTCAGCGTGGCCGCCCGCGACGCCTATCTCGCCCGCTGGGGAGCACCCAAGGGCGGATGAGTCGGGGCGCGAGGGCTCAGCGGTCGGAACCGAGGACATAGGCCAGCGATGCCCGGGCAGCCGTGGATGAGACATCCGTGGCCACGGACAGGAGCGCGGCGCGCCAGGCCGCGGCCAGGATGTCCGCGGCGGACGTCTTGCGCGGGGGGAGCAGCGGGCGCAGCGCGGCGGCGATCGGGTCCGTGCGCTCGACCGGCGGCTGCTCACCCAGGATCCGGCACACGGTGAACCGGTTCGCGGCGTCGAAGGCAACCAGGAGTGCGGCGCGTACCGCGGCGTGTCCGCGGCCTTCCACCGCCGCTGCGGCACCTTCCATGCGTTCTACGATCCGCTTCTCCATGTCCTCACGGACCGTGAGGTAGAGCCCGAGCTTCGAACCGAAGTGGTGGTACAGCGCGCCGGTGGTCACGCTCGCCTTACCGGCCAGTTCGACGACATTGACGTCCTCGTAGCCGGTGAGCTCGAACTGATGGATGGCCGCCTCGATGAGCCGGGCCTTCGCCGAGCCCGGAACCGGAACCCATTCGCGCATGGACCTCAGCATAACCTGTTGACGGGATTCCGTAATCGGTTTACGGTGCGATCGTATGAAGCTGACGTTCCTGTATCACCCCGTGAAGGACCTCAAGGAATCGGTCGCCTTCTACCGCGACACCCTCGGGCTGGAAGAATCCTGGCGTGAGGGCGAGACGACCGCCGCGTTCAAGCTTCCGGGGTCGGAGATCGAGCTGATGCTCGATGTGCCACCGGATTCCGGGCCGCAGTGGAAAGCGGGCGGCTTCTATGCGGTCGAGAGCGTGGACGCTTTCCGGCGGGAACATCCCGAACTCGACTGGCGGGGCGAGATCGAGATACCGGACGGCAACGGGGCGACTTTCATGGACCCGGCGGGCAACGCCGTGCATCTTTTCGATCAGACGGCCGCCGGATCCGAATAGCAGTTGCCGCGAAGCCGCCGATCCCGGCTGTCACGCCACCGATGTACGCCCTGACGATGGCGCGGGGTGTGGTACCGCTTCGCGCCGGCAACGAGCCGAGCCAGTCCAGGGCCCGTTCGGTTTCCTCGTCGGGGAAAACGCGGACGGGGCACGGCATCCACGAACCGATACCGCGGGTGGACCCGCGTATCCACCCCTTGTCGGTGACGACCGCGCAGCCGTCGAGAATCGGCAGATAGCGCAGGCCCAGCCGGGCATCCGCCCACAGAGCTCCCGCGGTCAGCCGCCGGAATTCCGGCCCACAGCGGTACAGTAGGCGTAGCCGCGTTCCCGTGCCGGTCACCTGGTCGACCAGGGGTGTGAAGACTTCGTCGTAGTCGTGTCCGGTGACCACCCCGAGCGCGTCCAGGGCCTGTACCCCGTGGGGAAGTTCGCTCAGTCGCTGCAGCATCACGGTCTCCCTCCGCCAGCGATCGAGTGGAGCCAGGCGGATCATTCTACGCGTGTCTCGGCTCGCCGGTATCTTCTCGAGTAGCTTGTCGCGCCGCGGCAGACCTTGACCCGGACCTTCGACGGCGGATACGTTGATCAAAAGAGGTCAGACCTCAGTCCTCAATGTGGAGGTCGGATGAGCCTGAAGATCGTCGGCGCCTGGCTTGTGCTGAACGTTGTCGTGCTCGTGTTGTACACGGTGATCCCGCCGTTGCTGTTCAACGACGGTGCGGGACGGATTCTCGGGATGCCCGAGATGTTGTTCTGGTTCACCCTCCTGCCGATCACGATCCCCGGCTTGATGGCGATGCTGTATCTGGTCGATCGCAGACTGATGCGCGCGGTGCGGCGTGGGGGTGCACGATGAGCCCACTGCTGATTCTGCTGCTCGGTCTGGTGCTGACGTTCGGCGTGCTGGTCGCCGGTGGTTACGCGGGGCGGCGCAAGACCGACAATCTGGAAGGCTGGCTCGTCGATCACCGGGGCATGGGTTCGGTGTTGCTGTGGTTCCTGCTCGGCAGTGAGATCTACACGGCCTTCACGTTCCAGGGACTCGCCGGGTATTCGTACACGAAGGGCGCCGCCGGGTTCTACAACGTCGCGCAGAACGACGTGGCCTACGCGATCGCGTTCCTGGTCCTGCCCTGTATCTGGGTGCTCGGCAAGAAGTACGGCTATGTGACGCAGGCGGATTTCGTCGCGCACCGTTACAACAGCAAGGCGCTCGGTGTTTTCGTCGCGCTGTCCACCGCGTTGATCATGATCGCCTACATCGATCTGAACATCACCGGTCTCGCCGCCATTTTCCGAGTTCTCGGGGACGGTTCGATATCACCGATCGTCGGCAATGTACTGGCCTTCGCGGTGCTCGCGTGCGCGATATTCATCGGCGGGATCCGGGGAAACGCGATCCAGTCGGTGGCCAAGGACCTGCTGATGTTCGCCGCGGTGGTCGCGGTCTTCGTGGTGGTGCCGGTGCATTTCTTCGGCGGTTTCGGAGACATGTTCACCGCGTTCAGCACGAAGATCCCGCACTACTTCGAGCTTCCCTCGGCGACCGCGAAGGATCTCGGCCCGTTGTGGTTGATCACCACGGTGCTGATGACCGGAATGGGGCAGTGGATGTGGCCGCAGTGGTTCGGTACCGCGTTCACCGCCGCGACACCGCGCACGCTGAAGCGGCAGGCGGTCCTGATGCCCTTCTACCAGATCGTGAAGGTCGCGGTGCTGACGGTCGGATTCGCCGCGGTGCTCGCGTTCGGCACGGGCCTTGCCGGAAACGATGTGGTCATGCGGATCATGCGGGAGTTGTTCCCGGACTGGGCGCTGGTGCTGATCGTGGTCGCCGCGATGCTCTCGGCCATCGTGCCCGCCGGGCCGATCGTGATGACCTCGGCGAGCCTGCTTTCCCGCAATGTGGTGCAGGTCCTGCGCCCGGCGACCACTGATCGTTCGGTGTTCTGGCTGACCAAGGTGCTGGTGTTTCCGCTGACCGGGGCCGCGCTGGTGCTGACCATGCTCGCGCCATCGCTGATCGTGAACGTGCTACTGGTGGCGTATGCCCTGGTGACCCAGCTGTTCCCGGGCGTCGTGATCGGCGGGATCTTCTGGCGGCGGGCGAGCAAACAGGGCATGCTCGCCGGTCTGCTCACCGGCTGGGTGCTCTGTGGAGTGCTGCTGTTGAGCGGGAACGATCCGGTGTTCGGGATCAACGCCGGGCTGATTGCGCTGGCCGCGAACATCGTGGTGTTCGTGGTGGTGAGCCTGCTGACCGCGCCTTCGCCGAACACACAGCGGTTCGCGGATACGGTCGAGGAGATGGCCGCGGAGTCGGCGTGAACCTCACGCTCGCCGCGGTCCTGATGGGATTCGCCGCTGTGCTCGGTGGGGCGACCGGCTTCGGCAGTTCCCTGGTGTCCACGCCACTGCTGCTGCTCGCCGGATTCGCCCTGCCGCAGGTGGTTCCGCTGAACCTGACGGCCACCCTCGTGACAAGGCTCGCCGTGCTCGTGCGGCTGCGTGGTTCGGTGAACTGGCCGAGGGTGGCGCTGCTCGGCGTGGCGAGTCTGCCGGGCGCGTGCATTGGCGCGCTGACCGTGCACCTGGTTCCGGCCCGGTACCTCAAGATCGCCGCGGGCGTACTCGTGGTGCTGGCGGGACTGCGAATGCTGATCAGGATGCCCGCCCGGGCAGGCGGCGGGCGGGTGCGTCCGGTCGTGGCAGGTGTGATCGGCGGTTACCTGTCCACGACCACTTCGCTGAACGGGATACCGCCCGCTTTGCTGTTGACCGCATCCGATGTGCCGCAGCGGAACTTCCTCGCCGATCTCGCGGGTTTCTTCGTCTGCTGCAACGCGATCTCCCTCGCGGTGCTGGCCTTTCAGGGCGCGGTTCCCGCCGAGGTGCTGTTGCCCGCGCTGCCCGTCCTCACGGGGGCCGCGGTGCTCGGCAATCTGCTCGGCGGATTCGTCGGCGAACGGCTGCCACCGGTGCTGTTCCGCAGGCTCGTGGTGGCGCTGATCGTGGTTTCCGGTCTGGTGACGGTCATCGGGGCGTTCTGAGGCTCAGGCGGGTATCGCCACGCCGAGCCGCCGTGCCCATGCGGACAACTCCGCTGCCGTGTTCTCGGCCAGTTCCAACGGGGTTCGCTCGGCCAGTTCCTCGGGGAGGACACGGGATCCGCCCGGCAGCCTGCCACCGCTCGCTTGTACCGATGCGGCCAGCCGGTCGAGCCGTAGAGCCGCCTCCGGGCCGCCGAACCGTGCCGGGTCGACGGCGATCAACATGTGCCCGATCCGTTGCGGCTGCGCCGAATCCTCCGGAGCGAACATATCGGGGACCTCGGCGGAGAGATTCGGCCCCGCGACACCGCCGGCGAACGCTTCGACGAGCAAGGCGAGGGCGAACCCCTTCGCGCCGCCGAGCGGGGAGAGTAGGCCGTGCAGCGCGGCGGTCGGATCGGTGGTCGGCCTGCCTTCGGCATCGAGTGCCCAGCCTTCCGGCAATTCGGTACCCGAGGCGGCGCGGGCGGCGATCTTCCCCCGCGCGACCGTGCTCGTCGCCATGTCCACAATGGATGGACGAGGCCGCGCGGGGATGCCCGCGGCGATGGGGGAGGTGGACAGCAGTGGTTCGGTGGCGCCCCAGGCGGGCATCACGGCGGGCCCGTTGGAGAAGGCGATGGTCAACTGTCCGCGGCGGAGCCCGGGAACGGTGTAGAGACCGAGCGCCCCGCAGTGACCGGAATCGGCCACGCTGACCGCCGCGATGCCGTACTGCGCCGTACGGTCGGTCAGTTCCGCCGCGGCCTCCCACAACTGCCAGTGCCCGAGTCCGCCGCCACCGCGCAGTGCGAGTAGCGGGCCGGAATCGGTGACGACCTCCAGCTCGGCATCGGCGGGGTAACCGCCGGCGAGCATGCGGCGCAGGTAGTACGGCAGCCGCCGC
>NZ_JALM01000019.1 GCF_000737195.2 Sciscionella sediminilitoris | reverse complement strand
CGCGGCGAGCAGTTCGTCCTCGAGGCCGTCCTTCTCCCGGTGTGGCTTGCCCAGCACGTGGTCGCGCTCGGTCTCCAGCTGCGCGGCGAGCTCGAGCAGCACCGGAACCGAGGGCAGGAAGATCGAGGCGGTCTCCCCCTGTTTGCGGGCGCGCACGAACCGCCCGATCGCCTGCGCGAAGAACAGCGGGGTCGATGCGGAGGTGGCGTACACCCCGACAGCGAGCCGCGGCACGTCCACCCCCTCGGAGACCATCCGCACCGCGATCAGCCAGCGCTCCTCGGAGGCGGCGAACTCGGCGATCTTGCGCGAGGCCCCCGGATCGTCGGAGAGCACGACGACCGGTTCGTTCCCGGTCTCGCGCTCGAGCACCCGCGCGTAGCCCTTCGCCGTCTCGTGGTCCGAGGCGATGACCAGTCCGCCCGCATCGGCCATGCCATCGGCGCGCAGCTGGGAGAGGCGGCGGTCGGCGGCCTGCAGCACCGAGGGGATCCACTCCCCGGACGGGTCCAGCGCGGTGCGCCAGGCGCGCGCGGTCTGTTCCACGGTCAGCGGCTCGCCGAGCCGGGCGCTGAACTCCTCACCGGCCGAGGTGCGCCAGGACGCCTCGCCCGAATAGGCCAGGAACACCACCGGCCGCACCACGCCGTCGGCCAGCGCGTCCGAGTAGTTGTAGGAGTGATCGGCCTTGGACCGCTGGTGCCCTTCCGCGTCCTCCTCGTAGGTCACGAACGGGATCGCCGAGTCGTCCGAGCGGAACGGGGTTCCGGTGAGCCCGAGCCTGCGCACCGCGGGCAGGAACGCCTCCCGCGTCGCGTCCCCCCAGGACTTGGCGTCCCCGCTGTGGTGGATCTCGTCCAGGATCACCAGCGTCTTGCGGCGCTCGGTGCGCACCCGGTGCTTGGCCGGATGCATGGAGACCTGCGCGTAGGTGACCGCGACCCCCTGGTAGTCCGAGGAGGTCGAACCCGTCGAGTTGGTGAACCGGGAGTCGATGGCGATCCCCGCGGCCGCGGCCGCCGCGGCCCACTGGTGCTTGAGGTGCTCGGTCGGGGTCACGATGGTGATCTGGTCGACGGTGCGATCGGCGAGCAGTTCGGCCGCCACCCGCAGGCCGAACGTGGTCTTACCGGCACCGGGTGTGGCGACGGCGAGGAAGTCCTTGGGCTTCTCGGTGAGGTAACGGGTGAGCGCGCGGCGCTGCCACGCACGCAACGGCTGACGGCTCTGCTGGGTCTGCTCCCCGGCTTCGGTCGACGCGGACGTCACGTACTCGCTGCTCCTTCCCACCCGGCACGGTCCCGGCTCCCAATCCAACACTCCCGGGCCGTGGTCACAAGGGCTCCCTCGGGTCCTCGAACGCTACCGCGATGGCGCGCGAACACCGCCACGACAAGGAAACACCCCGTCCTCGCGGCCGTCGGTCAGTTTATCGGACCCGCCCGGTCCGGTCAGTGCGCGACGCGCCACATGCGCGGGTCGCCGCGCGGACGCGAAGGCGATACACCATGCTAGGGGTGTCATGGGTACGGCGGAGGCGAACACCGGAAAGCAGCGGTACGGGAAACGGGCACCGCTGCTGCTCGTGCGCCGCACCCTGCTCAACGTCTGGCACGGCAACATCTTCTCCGAGGCGGCCAAGGCGGCGTTCTGGCAGACACTCTCGCTGCCCCCACTGCTGCTCGGTGTGCTCGGCAGCCTCGGCCTGCTCGGCAAGTGGGTGGGCAGGCAGGTGGTCACCGACGTCGAGAGCACCATCATCAACCTCGCCGACAAGGTGTTCACGCAGAACGTGGTCACCACGATCATCAAGCCGACCGTCGAGCAGATCCTGACCACCGCGCAGGGCGAGGTGGCCTCGGTCGGTTTCCTGATCTCGCTGTGGGCCGGTTCCTCGGCGATGGCCGCCTTCGTCGACTCGATCACCTCGGCCTACGGGCAGTACGGGGTGCGCAACGACGTCTGGCAGCGTATTTACGCCCTGCTGCTCTATCTCGCCGCCCTGATCGTGGTCATCGTGGGGCTGCCGATCATCGCGCTCGGACCGACCTATCTGCCCTCGGTGTTCCCCAACGCCTGGTCGAAGAACATCTCCGAACTGGTCGGCATCTTCTACTACCCGGTGATCGCGCTGCTGCTGGCGCTCGCGCTGACCACGCTCTACAAGCTCGCGCTCCCCCGCAAGCTGCCGTGGCACCGCGGGCTGCCCGGAGCGGTGCTCGCCATGGTGATCGTGCTGCTCGCCTCGATCGGGCTGCGCATCTACATCTCGATCATCACGCGCACCGGGTACAGCTACGGGGCACTCGCCGCCCCGATCGCGTTCCTGCTGTTCACCTTCTTCATCGGGATCGCCATCGTCGCGGGCGCCAACCTGAACGCGGCCATCCAGACACTATGGCCCGCGAAGCCGTCCCGGCGCAGCCGCAAGCGCTGGAAGCGGCTCGCGGACTACGAGCGGGTACAGGACACCGAGGTGCTGGACGCGCGCGGCACGGGCCCGGACGCGGAAACAGCCGAGGTCGCGGACCCGGACGACGGCGAGCGGGAGCCCGGCACGGACCAGGCCCCGCAGGACCCGGCCGCCCCGGGCACCGAGACGGCCGAGTTCGCGACTCAGCCGTCCGAGCCGTCGTCACCGCCGCGCGGCATACCTTCATAGATCCGCTTGCACTCGGGACAGACCGGGGAGTTCGGCTTCGGTGACTTGGTCACCGGGAAGACCTCGCCACACAGCGCCACGACATGGCTGCCCATGACCGCGCTCTCGGCGATGCTGTCCTTGCGGACGTAGTGGAACATCTTCGGCGTGTCATCGCCGGTCGTCTCGGTACCTTCCGGCCGAGTATCGGTGTCCGGCAAGACCTGGGTAGGCGTACTCACGCCCTCAATGATGCCTCACCCGGCACCGGCCGTGCTCAGTCCTGCCGTCCTTCGATGGTCTGCCGCTCGGCCGCCTCGAGCCGGTTGCCCGGTTCGTGGCTGTAGCGGTTGACGTCCTCGCTCTTGCGCGGCGGCCGGTCGTTGGCCATCAGCACCGCGATCCACGGCAGCGGCACGGACAGCACCACGAACCCGATCGCGAGCCACCAGGTGTGATAGAAGAGCGCGGCGAGAATGAGGCACGGGAACCGCAACCCCATGGTCAGCATGTACCGCCGTTTACGGTGCGCGAGCTCCTCGTCGTAGGAGGGTTTCGCCTCGGTGATCAACACAGGGGTGTCGGCTTCCTCGCTGCGTTTCACGACACCACCTCTCTTGTCGCGGCCCCGCCGTCATTCTCCCACCGCCCACAAGCGCCGTCGAAGGAGGAGTCCCATGCGCGCGGTCACCGCCCGGGTCAAGCACGCCGCCGTCGAGGTCGAGGGTGCCGTCGTCGGCGCGATCGAGGAACCGGGCCTGCTCGTCCTGCTCGGGGCCGCGGTGACCGACACCGAGGTGAGCGCGGACACGATGGCGCGCAAACTGCACGAGCTGCGCATCCTGGACGGGGAACAGTCCTGTGCGAGCGCGGGCGCACCGCTGCTCGTGGTCAGCCAGTTCACCCTCTACGGGGATACGCGCAAGGGCCGTCGCCCCTCGTGGAGCGCCGCCGCCCGCCCGGAACAGGCCGAGCCGCTGGTGACCCGGGTGATCGAGCAACTGCGGGCCAGGGGCGCGCACGTGGCCACCGGCCGGTTCGGCGCGCAGATGACCGTACACAGCGCGAACGACGGTCCGTTCACCGTTCTGGTCGAAACCGAGTGAGCGCCGCCGACGTGGTGCGGCTCTCAGCGAAACCGGTACTGAATCGCACAACCTTGTGACGGATACGACGTCTCCCTAAGTGAAAGCGCCGGGAACGATTTGGCAACCACCGGCGTTGATCCCAGTGACAAGCAAAGCAGCGCCATACACGACACGTGAAACGGCCGCCACGCACACAATGCGGAAGCGCCGTTGCCGCGATGGTGCACGCACTCAGTCCCTTGGGGAGGGAGCACCATGACCGTCCCAGCCACAATCGACTCCACTCCGAGCGTCGAAGCCGAAATCGACAACCAGAGCCCGGCGGCCGACCTCGTTCGAGTCTACCTGAACGGCATCGGAAAAACCGCGCTGCTGACCGCGCAGGACGAAGTCGAGCTCGCCAAGCGCATCGAGGCCGGTGTGTTCGCCGCGCACATGCTCGACACCGAAGAGGGCATTTCCGCTGCTCGGCGCGGGGAACTGCGGCTGCTCGTGCGCGACGGGGAGCGAGCGAAGCACCACCTGCTCGAGGCCAACCTGCGGCTGGTCGTCTCGCTCGCCAAGCGCTACACCGGACGGGGAATGCCGCTGCTCGACCTGATCCAGGAGGGCAACCTCGGCCTGATCCGCGCGGTGGAGAAGTTCGACTACGCCAAGGGCTTCAAGTTCTCCACCTACGCGACCTGGTGGATCCGGCAGGCGATCACCAGGGGCATGGCCGATCAGGGCCGCACCATCCGCCTCCCGGTGCACCTCGTCGAGCAGGTGAACAAGATCGCCAGGATCAAGCGCGACCTGCACCAGCAGCTGGGCCGCGAGGCCACCAACGACGAGATCGCTGCCGAGTCGGGCATCGCCGCGGCCAAGGTCGCCGATCTGCTCGACCACTCGCGTGACCCGGTCTCGCTGGACATGCCGGTCGGTTCCGAGGAGGACGCCCCGCTCGGCGACTTCATCGAGGACTCCGACTCCGGGGACGCGGAGAACGCGGTGATCTCCGGGCTGCTGCAGGACGATCTGCGGCGCGTGCTCGCCACCCTCGAGGAGCGGGAGCAGGCCGTGATCCGGATGCGCTACGGCCTCGGGGACGGACAGCCCAAGACCCTCGACCAGATCGGCAAGACCTTCGGTCTCTCCCGCGAGCGGGTGCGGCAGATCGAGCGAGAGGTCATGGCGAAACTGCGCCAGGGCGACCGCGCCGAGCGACTGCGCGCTTACGCCAGCTGAGCTGGGCAAACGATGCCCGCCGGGGAAGGGTTCCCCGGCGGGCATCGGCATTTCCGGGCGGCAATCACCCGATTGGCCGCTGGACATGTGACGACCGCCACGGGCATGGTCGTAGATGCGGTGTTACTTTCAGCGGTTACTCGATCGACGGTGAGTATCCGCGTTGCCACGGAAGGCCGGGACGGTTTCGGGGCCGACCCGGCCTTCCGAACGTCCGGGGGCCGATTCCCGGTGTGCGGTAGGTTGGACGTCCCCACTGGCCGATCCCACCACCGCAGACGAGGAAGCCCGCGTTGACCACCCCCGAATTCGACTTCACCGAGGTCCTGCCGCACGCCGCGGAGGACACCACCGAGTACCGGCTCGTGTCCGAGGACGGAGTGCGCCTCGTCGAAGCGGCGGGCCGGCGCTTCCTGGAGGTCGACCCCGAAGCGCTCACCCTGCTCGCCCGCACGGCGATCGGTGACATCCAGCACCTGCTCCGGCCGGGACATCTCGCCCAGCTGCGCTCGATCATCGAGGATCCCGAAGCGAGCGGGAACGACCGCTATGTCGCGACCGATCTGCTGCGCAACGCGGCCATCGCCGCCG
The DNA here is from genome assembly GCF_000737195.2 of Sciscionella sediminilitoris. Lineage (GTDB taxonomy): Bacteria > Actinomycetota > Actinomycetes > Mycobacteriales > Pseudonocardiaceae > Sciscionella > Sciscionella sediminilitoris. The sequence goes on along the minus strand of NZ_JALM01000019.1, from coordinate 81,242 downwards.
GCGGGGTGCTGCCCATGTGCCAGGACACCGGGACCGCGATCGTGATCGGCAAGCGCACCGAGTCCGTGCTCACCGGCGGTGCCGACGAGCGGGCACTGGCCCGCGGGGTCTTCGACGCCTACCAGGAGCTGAACCTGCGCTACTCGCAGCAGGCGCCGCTGTCCTTCTGGGAGGAGCGCAACACCAAGAGCAATCTGCCCGCGCAGATCGAGCTGTACCACGCGGACGGGGAGGAACCCTCGTACGAGTTCCTGTTCCTGGCCAAGGGCGGCGGTTCGGCGAACAAGACCTTCCTGTTCCAGGCGACCCCCGCACTGCTGCACCCGGACAAGCTCGCCGGATTCCTCGAGGAGAAACTGCGCGCGATCGGCACCTCCGCCTGTCCCCCGTATCACCTCGCGATCGTGGTCGGCGGCATGTCGGCCGAGTTCACCCTCAAGACCGCCAAGCTCGCCTCGGCCCGCGCGCTGGACGATCTGCCGACCCAGGGGTCACCGTCCGGGCACGGGATCCGCGATACGGACCTCGAGGCCCAGGTGCTCGAGATGACCAGGCAGTTCGGCATCGGTGCCCAGTTCGGCGGCAAGTACTTCTGCCACGATGTGCGGGTGATCCGGTTGCCCCGGCACGGCGCCTCGCTGCCGATCGGGATCGCGGTCTCCTGCTCGGCGGACCGCCAGGCCAAGGCCAAGATCACCCGGGATGGTGTGTTCCTCGAGCAGCTCGAACGCGATCCGGCGCGGTTCCTGCCGGAAGTGGGATCCGAGGAACTCTCCGCGGACGTGGTACACATCGATCTGAACCAGCCCATGTCCGACATCCGCGCGCAATTGTCCGAACTCCCGGTGAAAACGCGGGTCTCGCTTTCCGGTCCGATGATCGTCGCCCGGGACATCGCGCACGCGAAAATCGCCGAGCGCCTGGACGCCGGTGAACCGATGCCGGATTATTTCCGCGACCATCCCGTTTATTACGCGGGACCGGCGAAAACCCCGGAAGGTTACGCCTCCGGTTCGTTCGGTCCGACGACCGCGGGACGCATGGATTCCTATGTGGACCGTTTCCAGGCGGCTGGCGGCTCATTCGTCATGCTGGCCAAGGGAAATCGCTCGAAACAGGTCGTGGACGCCTGCGCCGAACACGGCGGTTTCTACCTGGGTTCGATCGGCGGACCGGCCGCCAAGATCGCCCAGGACTGCGTCACCGCGCTCGAGGTACTCGAATATCCGGAACTGGGTATGGAAGCGGTCTGGAAAATCCAGGTCGAGAATTTCCCCGCGTTCGTCGTCGTGGACGACAAGGGAAACGATTTCTTCGCCGAGACCCTCGAACCGGTACTGCAGATCGCCTTCCGCAGTTAACCGGGCCGTTTCCCGGCGACGCTGCGCGCGGACAGTTCGACCACCCGGTCCCCGAGGGGTTCGGCGAGCCGCACGGTCAGTTCCGGGGTGCGCAGGTCCATCGTGCACAACGGCCGCCCGGGCGGGCGGCTCTCGGTGAACAGTACGTGCACCGAATCGGCGTCCTGCCTGGTCACCGCGGCGCTCACGTGCGAGCAGCCGCCTTCCTTGCCGCGCACCAGCAGGGTGCGCCCCTCGTCGCGGATTCCGACGGTGCGCGGGTAGTCCCTGGGCAGCGCGCTCGCGTCGAGCTGCGCGGCGGGTAACGGACCGGTGCGCGTGCGCGCGTGGTGCCGCGGTGTCCCGCACGCGGTGGCCAGCAGGAGCACCGCGAGCAGGACCGCGGCCGCTCTCATGGCGCGGCGAACCGCGCGGCGAGCCGGTCGAGGGAGGCCTCGACCGCCTTCCGGTTCTGTTCGGGCCAGCCGACCAGTGGGTAGAGCCGTCCCACCGGGGTGGTCGAGTAGTCGAAGGTCTCGGTGACCAGGGTCGTTCCGTCCTCGTTCGGCGCCAGTTCCCAGCGCCAGCGGTGCCCGGCGAAGTGCCGCCACGCGATGCACCGGCCCTCCTCGAACTCGACGACCGTGTTGCTGATCCGGTACGGGACCCCGAACATGCGCATGTCCATGCCGAACTTGGCGCCGAGCCGCAGTCGCTGGGCGGCGCCGCGCGCCCGCAGGACCATGCCGGAGCCGTCGATCTCGCTGTGCCGCGCCGGATCGGTCAGCAGCGCGAAGATGTCCTCGGGTTTCGCGGCGACCGTGCGCGCGGCCGTGACAGTACGTCCAGTCATGGAAGCACAGGCTACTCGTTAGTACGGTACGAGCCCAGCCTTCGTGGTCCCTCGTCCGCGGCCAGTTCCGGAAGGCCGAGGATGATCCGGCCACGCGCCACCCGCGCGCCCTGCGCGGTCACGATCACCGGATCCAGCAGCAGCGAGCGCACCTGCGGCAGGTCCTCGGCGAGCGCGCTGCAGCGCAGGGCCAGTTCCTCGAGCGCGGCGGTGTCCACCGGTTTGCGGCCCCGCCAGCCGGTCAGCAGCGGGGCGGTGCGCGGTGCCCGGATGAGCCAGCGCGCGTCCACATCGGAGAGCGGGACGGCACGGTAGGCCCGGTCACCGACCAGATCGGAGACGGGACCGGAAAGACCGAAGGCCAGCACCGAACCGAACGAGGGATCGTCCTGCACACTGAACAGGCAGGAGTGCCCGCGCGGGGCCATCCGCTGCACGTAGAGCTGCCCGTCGGCCCCGGTCTCGCGCAGCGAACGGTAGGCGGCGCGCAGGTCCGCGGCCCCGGTGATGTCGAGGCGCACATCGGCGAGTTCGGCCAGCGGCACCTCACCGAAGGCCGCCTGTTTGAGCACGACCGGATAACCGAGCTCGGCCGCAGCCTGCTCGGCCTCCTGCTCGGTGCCGACCACCCGGTAGGGCTCGATCTCGATGCCATAGGCGGCCAGCAGGTCCTGGGCCCGCTGCTCGGACAGTTCGGTCTCGGCCGCATCGGATTCGGCGAGCGCGGAGTGCACGATGCCCGCCCCGGCATCGGTGTCGATCCCTGCCGGGCGCAGGTGTTCCCCGCGCGGCTGCTCGCGCCAGCGCGCGTAGGTGTTCGCCCGCACCAGCGCCCGGGTCGCGCGCTCCGGGCTCGGATACGAGGGGATGGAGCCGACCGCCCCGTCCCCGATGGCCAGTTGCTCGGGCATCCCCTCCGCGCCCACGAAGGTGGACACGATCGGTTTGACCTTCGCCTGTTCGGTCTCGTCGACCACGGTGCGCAGGGCGGCGGCGTACGCGGCGGTGGGGATCGCGATCGGCGGCACGAACACCACCACGAGCGCGTCCACCTGTTCGTCGGCCAGGACCGAGCGGACCGCCTCGGCGAAGTCCTCCGGGGTCGGCTGCGCCCCGGTGTCGATGGGCTCGCGGGCCAGCTCCAGGCCACCGTCGCGCGCGGTGTCCGCGGCAAGCACCCCGATCGCGGTCGAGTTCCCGACCACGGCGAGCCGGTTGCCGCGCGGCAACGGCTGGTTGGCCAGCAGCAGCGCGGTGTCGAACAGCTGCGCGATCGTCTCCACCCGGATCACGCCCGCCTGTTCGAACAGCCGCGCCACACCGGCGTCCTCCAGCGGCACCGAGGTCGGGGTGAGCGCCGGCCGGGTGGTGTGCCGCCCGGATTTCACCGCGATCACCGGCTTGTGCCTGGCCAGCCGCCGGGCCAGTCTGCCGAACTTGCGCGGGTTGCCGAACGATTCCAGATACAGCAGCACCACATCGGTTTCCGGATCGGTCTCCCAGTACTGCAGCAGATCGTTGCCGGAGACGTCGGCGCGGTTGCCCGCCGAGACGAACGTGGAGAGGCCGAGCCCGCGTTCGGCGGCATCGGCGAGGATCGCGGTGCCGAGCGCACCGGACTGGCAGAAGAAGCCGACCCTGCCGTGTGCGGGAAGGGTGGTCGCCAGGGTGGCGTTGAGCCGCAGCCGCGGGTCGGTGTTGATCACGCCGAGCGCGTTCGGGCCCACGACCCGCATGCCGTGCGCCCGCGCCTCGGCCACCATGCGGCGTTCCGCTTCCTTACCGCGCGGCCCGGCGTCGCTGAACCCGGAGGACACCACGACCAGCGTGGTCACCCCCTTCGCCAGGCAGGCGTCGAGCACCTCGTCCATCCCCGAGGCGGGCACCGCGACCACCGCGAGATCCACCGGATCGGGAATGTCCACCACCGAGGCGTATGCCCGCACCCCGCGCACCGAGGAGTGTTCCGAGTTCACCGGATAGACGGTGCCCGCGAAACTGGCCGAGAGCAGGTTCGTGAACACCACATAGCCGACCTTGGTCGGGTCCGCGGAAGCACCGATGACCGCGACCGCCCTGGGATGCAGCAGATTGTGCACGCTGCGCGCCTCCGCGGCCTGCTCGCGGGCGCGGGCCACCGAGATCGAGGCCTTGGTCGGATCGATGTCGAACTCCAGGTGCAGCACGCCTTCCTCGATCGCACGCGAGACCTGGTACCCGGCATCGCGGAACACCCGCACCATGGTCGCGTTCTCCGCGAGCACCTCGGCCACGAACCGGCGAAACCCGTTCTCCCGTGCGGCGGCGGCCAGGTGCTCGAGCAGGATGGAGCCGAGGCCGCGGCCCTGATGCGCGTCCGCGACCACGAAGGCCACCTCGGCGGAATCCCCGTCGTCCAGCCGTTCGTAGCGGCCGACCGAGATGATCTCCCCGCCGAGTGTCGCGACGAAGGCGACCCGGCCCGAGTGATCGACCGTGGTGAACCGGCGCAGATCCTTGTCCGGGATACGCGGATAGGGCCCGAAATAACGGAAGTAGCGGGTCCGCTCGGACAGTTTCGCGTGGAATTCGCGCAGTGCCTCGGCATCGTTCGGCACGATCGGTCGCATGTGGACGGTGCCGCCGTCGCTGAGGACGACATCCGCCTCCCAGTGCGCGGGGTAGATGTAGGCGCGGCGCAGGTCGTCCGGTGAGGATTCGGTGCTCATCTCCGCCTCCCCTCAATCCCGCGGATCGTCCGGTTCCAGGCCGTGCAGCGGGAACACCGCACGCCTGGTCTCCAGAATCGAGCCGTCCGTGGCATCCGAGACATCCCCGCCCCAGGCGAGGAAATCCGTGTCCGTCCGGTCGAACATCGCCTTGGGCAGCTCGATGCGCGGCGCGAGGCCACCGACGAAATCGCGCCAGCTCTCCGGAATCGCGGTGTCCTCGGGGATATCCCGGTCCAGCACGGTGGCCAGCAGATGCGTCCAGGACCGCGGCACCACCCGCACCAGCTGATAACCACCGCCACCGATGGCGAGCCACTTCCCTCCCGCATAGCGCCGGGCCAGTTCTCGCACGTTGCGGTAGATCGCCGCATGGCCGTCCACCGAAAGCGAAAGATCCGCGAGCGGATCCTCGGCGTGACTGTCCACTCCGCACTGCGAGACGATCAGTTGCGGCTCGAACTGTTCCAGCAGCGAGGGAACCACCGCGTGCCAGGCCCGCAGCCACGCCGGATCCCGGGTTCCCGGCGGCAGCGGCAGGTTCACCGCGTAGCCGTTTCCCTTGCCCGCGCCCAATTCCCGCGCGTACCCGGTACCCGGCCACAGGGTCCTCGGGTGCTGGTGCAGCGAGATCGTCAGCACCCGGGGATCCCCGTAGAAGGCCGCCTGCACCCCGTCGCCGTGGTGCACATCGGTGTCCAGATAAGCGATCCGATCGAATCCGTTGTCCAGCAGCCAGGAGATCGCGATCGCGCAGTCGTTGTACACACAGAACCCGGACGCGCGATCGGGCATGGCGTGGTGCAGGCCGCCCGCGATGTTCACCGCGCGCTCCGCGGCCCCGCTCGCGATCTGCTTCGCCGCCAGCAGCGTGCCACCGACGACCAGCGCGGAGGCCTCGTGCATATCGGGGAACACCGGATTGTCATCGGTACCGAGCCCGTGCGCGAGATCGGCGCCGAGCCCCGGTGCCTCCCGGACCGCGTCCAGGTATCCCTTCGCGTGCACCCGGAGCAGCTCGTCCTCCCCCGCCGCGCCGGGCACCAGCAACTCGACATCCTCGAGCACACCGAGTTCGGTGGCCAGCTTGATGGTCAACGCGAGGCGTACGGGGTTGAAGGGATGCATCTCACCGAGGTCGTAGGCGAGTAACGCCTTGTCCCACACTACGCTGCGCATATCCGCCAGCGTAACCGGTGAGACCGCGCTCAGGGAGCGACCTCGCCGCCTTCGTGTCCCTGGGCCACCTCGCGGCGCTCGTCGGCGCTCCACTGCGAGTAGGACCCCGGATACAGTGCCGGGCTCGCCCCGATCCCCGCGTGTTCCATCGCGAGCACCACCGAACAGGCGGTGACCCCGGAACCGCAGTACACCCCGACCTTCCCGGTGCCTGCCCCGAGCGCGGCGAAGTGTTCGGCCAGCTCCGATGCGTGACGCCAGCGCCCGTCCGGGCCGAGATGCGCGGACGCCGGGCTGTTGCGCGCGCCCGGGATGTGTCCGGGGCGAGCGTCCACGGGTTCCGTCTCCCCCAGGTAACGAGCCGGTGCGCGGGCATCGAGCAGCACCCCGGTTCCCGGGAGCTCCGCCGCCGCGTCCGCGTCGAGTACCGGCATCGAACCCGGTATGCCGGTGAAGTCCCCCGCCGCGGGGTGCGGGATGTCCGGGGTGAGCGGGCGCCGTTCGGCCTGCCAGGCCGCGAACCCGCCGTCGAGCACGGCCACCTGTTCGTGACCGAGCCAGCGCAACAGCCACCACACCCGGGCCGCCACCGAACCGTCCGCGTCGTCGTAGGCGATCACCTGGGTGTTCCCGCCGATCCCCGCCGCCCGGAACACCGCGACGAGCCGGTCCGGCTCCGGCAGCGGGTGACGGCCCCGCTCCGTGCTCGGCGGATCGGCCAGATCGGTGTCGATGTCGAGGAACACCGCGCCCGGGAGGTGCGCCCGTTCGTAGTCGGCGCGCCCCGGCGGGCCGGTCAGCCGCCAGCGCACATCCAGTACGACGGCCGCGCCGCCGTCGATGAGCTCCGCAGCCTCAGTAGTGGAAATCAACCCGCGCACCGCGTCATACTGTCATTTGTCCCGCTATGACTCCACCTGCCACCGCACCACGACCACGGCCGTCGCGAGCTTCGTCCGGCATGCCGCGGGAAGGCAGCGAGTCGTCGTGTCCCGGCGTGTCGGTGCCACCGACTACCATGGACACAGAAGTTAGGGGTAGCTGATGAATGATCTTGTGGACACCACGGAGATGTATCTCCGGACGATTTACGACCTCGAGGAAGAGGGGGTCGTCCCGCTGCGCGCCAGGATCGCGGAACGTCTCGAGCAGAGCGGGCCGACGGTGAGCCAGACTATCGCGCGGATGGAGCGCGACGGGCTCGTCCGGGTCGCGGGCGACCGGCATCTCGAGCTCACCGACGCCGGGCGCAGCCGGGCGGTCGCCGTCATGCGCAAGCATCGGCTCGCCGAACTGCTGCTCGTCGACGTGATCGGGCTCGAATGGGAGCAGGTTCACGCCGAAGCGTGCCGCTGGGAGCACGTGATGAGCGAGGCCGTGGAGCGCAAGCTGGTCAAACTGCTGGACAACCCGACTACCTCGCCATACGGGAACCCCATTCCGGGGCTCGCCGAGCTGGGGGTGGACATCGAGACCACGCCGGTCGAGTCGGGGCTCGTCCGGGTCGACGAGGTCGCCCGGCGCGGCGGCGGAAAGATCGAGGTCCGCCGGATCGCCGAACACGTGCAGCTCGACCCCGCGGTGATGAACGACCTCAAGAGCGTCGGGCTGCGGCCGGGTTCGATCGTGGATGTCGCGGGTGCGCACCCACAGGACGAGAAGATCGAGATCATCGGCGGTGGCACCCAGGTCCGGGTCGACGCCGACATCGCCCACGCCGTGTTCGCGCAGCCCCGTTGAGCGCGCGGCAGGACCTCGCCCCCGGGGCCGCCACGACGGCGGGCTCCGGTGTACCGGACCGCGCGGCGGCCTACTTCCGGCGAGTGCACGACAGGCAGGCCGACGGCGTCTGGTTCGCGCCCGGGCGGGTCAACCTCATCGGTGAGCACACCGACTACAACGACGGTTTCGTGCTGCCGTTCGCCCTGCCACACCGCATCGCGGTCGCCGCGGGCGCCCGGACCGACGGAGCACTGAGCCTGACCACGGTCGGTGACGACGGACGTCCGCAGCGCGCGCCCGCGGTCGATATCGCCACGGTCCGCCCCGGGGAACTGAGCGGGTGGGCGAGCTACCCGGCGGGTGTGGCCTGGGCACTGCGCGAGTACACCGAGGTCGACATCCGAGGTGGCGCCGACCTCGTCGTCACCGGGGATGTGCCGGCCGGGGCGGGCCTGTCCTCCTCGGCGGCGCTCGAGTGCTCGGTAGCCCTCGCACTACTCGGGCTCGCCGGGATCGACCCCGACTCGCACGAGACGCTGACCCGGCCCGCGCTCGCCAGGCTCGCTCAGCGCGCGGAGAACGAGTTCGTCGGCGCTCCGACCGGTGTCCTCGATCAGACGGCCTCCCTGTGTTGCATCGCGGACAACGTCCTGTTCCTCGATGTGCGTTCCGGCGAGAGCGAACAGGTCCCGTTCGGCCTCGCCGACCGGGGGCTCGCGGTGCTCGTGATCGACACCCGCGCGAGTCACCAGCACGCCGAGTCCGGCTACGGCGAGCGCAGGCGCGGGTGCGAGCGTGCGGCCGAGCTACTCGGCGTGCCCGCGCTGCGGGATGTCTCGCTCGCCGGACTCGAACCGAGCCTCGCCCGGCTCCCCGAGGAGCTCCGGCCGCTCGTCCGGCACGTGGTCACCGAGAACGACCGGGTGCTCTCCGTGGTCGAAGCACTGCGCGATGACGACCTCGAGGCGATCGGCCCCCTGCTCACGGCCTCGCACGTCAGCATGCGCGATGACTACCGCATCTCCTGCAGGGAACTCGATCTCGCCGTGGACGTCTCCCTCGCCGAAGGAGCGGCGGGTGCACGGATGACCGGTGGCGGATTCGGTGGCTCGGCGATCGCGCTCGTCCGGACCGAGTCACTCGAGCAGCACATGGCGGCGGTGCGCGCTGCCTTCGCCGCGGAGTCACTCGCCGAGCCGCGGATGTTCGTCGCGGTTCCCGCGCAGGGTGCGGGCCGGGATCAGCTCGCCGCGCGTTCGATGCCATAGTCTTCGGCACACAAGGCATCGAACGGAAAGGGCGGCAGTCGTGAAGCTGCTTGTCACTGGAGGCGCCGGTTACATCGGCAGCGTGTGCGCGGCACGGTTGCTCGAGGCGGGTAACGAGGTCGTCGTGCTGGACGACCTGTCCACCGGGCACCGGGACGCCGTACCGGACGGGGCGGAGTTCATCGAGGGGGACGTCGCCGAGCAGGCCGACGCGGTGCTCTCCCGTGGTTTCGACGGTGTCCTGCACTTCGCGGCGAAATCGCTCGTGGGTGAGTCGATGCAGGATCCGGGCAAGTACTGGCACGGAAACGTGCTCACCTCGGTGCGGCTGCTCGACGCCATGCGCGCCCACGGCACGCCGCGTCTGGTGTTCTCCTCCACGGCGGCCACCTACGGTGAGCCCGAGCAGGTACCCATCACCGAGGACGCACCGACCCGGCCGACGAACACCTACGGGGCGACGAAACTGGCGATCGACCACGCGATCACCTCGTACGCGAAGGCGCACGGGCTCGCGGCCACGAGCCTGCGGTACTTCAATGTCGCGGGCGCCTTCGACCGGTTCGGCGAACGCCACGTGACCGAGACCCATCTGATCCCGCTCGTCCTGCAGGTGGCGCTCGGACAACGGGAGCACGTGCAGATCTTCGGGGACGATTACCCGACCTCGGACGGCACCTGCATCCGTGACTACATCCATGTGACCGACCTCGCCGAAGCACATCTGCTGGCGGTGGCCGCCGCGAAGCCGGGGACACACGAGATCTTCAACCTCGGCAACGGCACCGGTTTCTCGGTGCGCCAGGTCATCGACGCCTGTCGGGAGGTCACCGGGCACGACATCCCGGCGAAACTCGCTGAACGCAGGGCCGGTGACCCCGCGGTGCTCGTCGCGTCCAGCGCGGCCGCGCAGCGCGAACTCGGCTGGCAACCCGAGCATGCGGATCTCGCCACCATGGTCGGGGACGCGTGGACCTTCGTGGCCGGCCGGACAGGAAACTGATCCGGCTGATCCATCAGCACACCCCCAGCCGGGCACGCGCCGCCTGGGCGAGTGGACTCAGGCGGCGGGTGAGCGCGCTCGGCTGCACTCCGGCGCGCAGTGCCGTCGAGAGCAGATTCGCCAGCTGATAGCCCGGCTCGGCGGCGTGCACCCGTTCCAAGGCCATACCGGCCAGTACGCCATCACCGGCGAGATAGGCGCTTACCGCGAGCAAACAGCCAGCGGGCGCGCCGGCGGGATCCGGGAGTGCCCTGGTCAGCATGGTCCAGAGCGCATGGAACGCGTGTTGTTCGCGATCGGTTCGGCCGACGAGGAACGCATCACGCACATCGGTGATACGGAGCGCCTGGGCAAGCTCGGCCAGTCGCCGGTCGTCCGGCTCGGTGCCCGTATCGGCATTGGCGGCATCGCGCACCAGCGCATACCACTGCTCCGGTCTCCGTTGCCGGTCATCGGGACCACGGGCGAGCACCGCCGCCCTGCGAGCGAGCACTTCGTCGGGGGCGCGCGCGAGCCGCTGTTCGAGATCGGACCGGGAGATACCCGCCTCCCCTCCGCCGGAGGGTGAGAGCGCGACGAGGGTTCCGGCCTCCGGGTCCTCGACCAGACCGTGACAGTCGTCCTCATCCAGGCAGCGCCATGGCTGCCCGGCCGTGATGTGCGAGGTCCAGAGCATGTGCAGCACCGGGATCCCGGCATGCCGGAAACGATCCCGGATGGACACGGCGACCGCGCGCAGATGCTCCCAGCACAGTCGTCCCCCGACGAGAACGACGGTCGCGGCCGTGCCGCCCTGCAGTTGCGCCGGCTCCAGGAGGTGCTCGGCGGTCACCGAGACACTGCCGGTATCCGGGAGATCGGCGCGCAGCACCAGGCCGAGCTCGTCCCGTTCCGGCCCGCGATGCAAAAGCAGCACAAGCGAATCGGACGGATTGAATCCGAGCAACAACGGCACCGCCGCGATGACGGATCCGGGTTCCTCGAGGCGGAGAACGGAATGGCGTGTCGCTGTCATGGCATCAACATCTCCCAGCATTCCGATGGCCGCGCAAACTCGATTTTTTGTTCCTGTGGACAGCGTCAAGTTGTCCACAGGAACCCTTGTCCGCGTGAATGGTCCATTCACGCGGTCCATCACTTGGCACCCGTTCGGGGAATGTTTAGCGTGAAAAGGAACCGGCCCGGTAGCACCGTCATCACACCCCCGATTCATCGATCCGATCGCCACGGCGGGCGAGAAGGGAGAACCACAATGACGCGGTTTCACCACCAGAACGCGGCACGAAAAGCACAGGGCCCGACGGGATTCCGGCTGTCCACGGCACTGGGGGCCGCCATGGTCGCCGCACTGGCGACAGCGGCATCCGCTTCGGCCTCGGTCACCCACCCGGGCGAAGGACCCGATTTGGCGCGGAGCGCCTGTGAACGAGGCATGGCGTGCCTGTGGGGAGGACAAGAATACGATGACGCCTTGCTGACCAAGGATCTGCGGAACACGAATCCCGGCGATTGCGTCCCACTCTCGGGTGACTTCACCCCGAAATCCCTTGCCAATCGATCGGATCGCGATCTGACCGTCTATTCCGATCGGAATTGCAATCCCGACAAGCCTCATCCGACCTATCCGGGTGGTGGCACTTTCACGCCAAAAATCCCGATCACCGTCACCGCCATCAAGATCGCGCAATAACACGAACAGGGGAAAATAATGATCTCGTTCCGACGCAAGACGAACAGCCGAAATGGGCACACCAGCAGGACCCGGTCCATCACGAGACGCGTGTGCGCGACCGTCGGCATCGGCGTCGTCCTTGCCCTGCCGGCCTCAGGTGAGCTCGCCTTTGCCGATTCCGCGCCGACACCACCTCGACCGGCGTGCGCACCCGAGCAGTTCTGTTACTGGGCCGATGCCGACTATCACGGAAAGCCCCAGCTCCTCGATCTCAGCTCGGCTTCCAGTTCCACCTGCGTTCCGCTCCCCGACGGCGCCGAAGCACGTTCCTTCGTGAACAACCGTGCCCAGGAGATCACCCTCTACGAGGGCGATCACTGTTCGACCGAGGGGGACTTCCGCACCTATCCGGAGGCCACCGAAGTGCCCTCAGCACCGTTCGTCGTGCGCGCGGTGGAGATCTGGAACTGACCGGTGACTCCGGTCGTCACAGCAAGGGCAGTCAGGCCGCGATGCCACGGGTGGCGTTTCCCGCACAGACCACCCACGGATCGAGTGCCCCGAGTCGGCGAGTCACCCCATCCCCTCGCCGAACCGATCCGTTCCCGCGGATGACGAGCCCTACCGGCGCGGGTGTCCGGACTGGGGGTCTGGGCACCCGCGTCATCCCCCGGAAGCGACTCGGTCAGGCGCGGCGAACCGCCTCGCGGACCGTCTCCCAATCGGGCTCGGTGGCACCCGGGATACCGGTTGCGACACCTTGATCCTTGAAACCGCTCGACGTAGCGATACATACCACCGGACCGGGAAATTCCTCACCCTGAGCCCGCTGCCGGAAGCCCGCCAGCCCGGCAGTCGCCGAGAACTCCTGCCACAGGCCATTGCGGCACAGTTCGTTCTGGGCGCGCGTCATCTCGGCGTCGTCGACGAGCAGAGCGGCCCCACCGCTCTCCCGGACCGTGCGGACGCCCCGATAGCCACCCACGGGCGTGTCGATCGCGTAAGCCGCCGTCGGCCCGACGTTCACCTGCATGGCATCGCGCCCGAGGGCGACAGCCTGGGCGAGCGGGCCACCGGCGGCGGGTTCACAGGAGAACATCCGGGGAATCCGACCGGTGCGCCCGATCCGGTTCAGCTCCACGAATCCTTTCCACACACCGAAGAGCACCTCGCCGTACCCGGTCGGGACGAACACGGAGTCCGGTACTCCGAGGTCGGCGAAGATCTCGTAGGCGATGGTCTTGTAGCCCTCGGCACCGAATGCGTGTCCGGTGTGCGTCCGGGTGCTGTTGCTGACCGGGTGGTAGCCGAACTCCGCCACGATCCGCCGTAGCAGGGGCCATCGGGCATCCGCCGGAACAGTCAGCACGGTGGCACCGTAGGCACGGAGGAAGGACTCGACGGCGGGCGGCGCGCCCGCCGAGGCGAGCACCACGCATTTCAGGCCCGCGCGAGCGGCGTACGCGGCAGCCGAGGCACCATGGTTGCCGGACGAGGCCACGACGATGCCCTCCGCGCCCACTCCGACGGCGGCACTGGCCGCGCAGCGGTTCAGCCGGTCCTTGTGGCTCCACGTGGGATTGCGCGACTCGTCCTTGACGTAGACGTTTCCGGCGAGCTCCACGAGCGGTGTGCCGCCCTCGCCGAGTCCGGGAGCGAGCAGCGGTGGGAGCAGCGGAGCCCAGCGCTCGAGGCCGTCTCCGTTCCACGAGTCCGGAAACAGTTCCCCGGGGACCCGCTCGTAGTCGTAGTCGACCTCGACCGGGTAGGCGAACTCCGCACTGCTCGTCCGCGGACAGCCACTGGTCAGCGGTGGCCACAGCGGATAGTGAACGGCCGGATCACCGAGCGATCGCTGGGCCACCGCAAGCGAATGGCTGTCCGCCATGGATATTCCCTTTCCGCGGGTAGTCAGACACGAACGAGCGCGAAGCGGCGTTCGACACCGCTTCGCGCTCGTTCGGTTCAGGATCCGTCGATCCGACGACCGGCTAGCTGCAGCCGGAGGTCGAACCGCAGCCCTCGCACACGTAGCAGGAGCCCGCGGGACGCATCTTGGTCCCGCACGTCATGCACAGCGGGGCGTCGGCGGCCTTGCCCAGCTGGAGCTCGACCAGTTCCGTCGAACTGTGCGCCCCGCTCGTCTTCTCACCGCTGTCGATCTCCTCGCGCCGCGCGGTGGAGTCGACCGTGGTCCGCAGGCCCTCGAGGTCGACATCGTCGCCGTCGGAGCTCTCGGCGGCCACCGCCGCCGTGCGCTCCTCAGCCGTGAAGATGCCGAGCTGGACCCGCTTCTCGTACGGCAGGTAGTCCAGGGCCAGACGCCGGAACAGGTAGTCGAGCACGCTGGTGGACATCCGCACGTCCGGGTCGTCGGTCATCCCGGCCGGCTCGAAGCGCAGGTTGGAGAACTTCTGCACGTAGAACTCGAGCGGAATGCCGTACTGCAGACCGACGGAGATCGACATGGAGAAGGCGTCCATCACACCGGCGAGCGTGGAGCCCTGCTTGCCGAGCTTGACGAAGATCTCGCCGAGCCCGTCGTCCGGGTAGGAACCGGCGTGCAGGTACCCCTCGGCACCGCCGACCGTGAACGACACGGTCTGGCTCGGGCGCTTCTTCGGCAGGCGCTTGCGGACGGGCCGGTACTCGACGACCGTCTCCTTGGCCTCTTCCTTCGAGTTCTTGCCCGCCGAGAGCGGCTGCCCGACCTTGCAGTTGTCGCGGTAGATGGCGAGGGCCTTGAGGCCGAGCTTCCAGCCTTCGAAGTAGATTTCCTCGACATCCTCGATGGTCGCCGCCTCTGGCATGTTGACCGTCTTCGAGATCGCCCCGGAGAGGAACGGCTGCACGGCGGCCATCATCCGCACGTGTCCCATCGGCCTGATGGAGCGGTCGCCCATGGCGCAGTCGAACACCTCGTAGTGCTCGGGCCGCAGCCCGGGTGCGTCGACGACGTTGCCGTGCTCCGCGACGTACTCCACGATCGCCTCGACCTGCTCGTCCTGGTAACCGAGCGAGGACAGCGCACGCGGCACCGTCTGGTTGACGATCTGCATCGAGCCGCCGCCGACGAGCTTCTTGAACTTGACCAGCGCCAGATCCGGCTCGATACCGGTGGTGTCGCAGTCCATCATCAGCCCGATGGTCCCGGTCGGCGCGAGCAGGCTGGCCTGCGCGTTGCGCCAACCGTTGCGCATCCCGAGCTCGATGCCGTGCTGCCATTCCTCGGTGGCGAGCTTCTGCACCGCACGGTCGTTCCCGTGCATCGTGCGGATCATGTCGTTCGCGGCCGCGTGCTTGCGCATGACCCTGCGGTGTGCCTGCTCGTTGCGCGCGTATCCGGCGTACGGGCCGACCACCCCGGCCAGCTCGGCGGAACGGCGGTAGGCGGTGGCGGTCATCAGCGAGGTGATCCCGGCGGCGAGCGCACGGCCACCGTCGGAGTCGTACGCGTGACCGGTCGCCATCAGCAGGGCACCGAGGTTGGCGTAGCCGATGCCGAGCTGGCGGAAGTTGCGCGTGGTCTCCCCGATCGCCTCGGTCGGGAAGTCGGCGAAGCTGATCGAGATGTCCATCGCGGTGATCGTGTACTCGACCGCCTTCGCGAAGGTCACCCCGTCGAAGGTGCCGTCCTCACCGAGGAATTTCATGAGGTTGAGCGAACCCAGGTTGCAGCTCGAGTTGTCGAGGTGCATGTACTCGCTGCACGGGTTCGAGGCGGTGATCCGGCCGGACTCGGGCGCGGTGTGCCAGTCGTTGATCGTGTCGTCGTACTGCACCCCGGGGTCGGCGCACTCCCACGCGGCCTTCGCGAGCTTGTGGAACAGCGACTTCGCGTCCACCTCGTCGATGGTCTCCCCGGTCATCCGGGCGCGCATCGGGAAGTTCGAGTTCGACTCGACCGCGCGCATGAACTCGTCGGTGACCCGGACCGAGTTGTTCGCGTTCTGGTACTGCACCGAGGAGATGTCCGAACCGCCGAGGTCCATGTCGAACCCGCCGTCGCGCAGGACGCGGATCTTCTCCTCTTCACGGGCCTTGGTCTCGATGAACTCCTCGACGTCCGGGTGGTCGATGTCGAGTACGACCATCTTCGCCGCGCGCCTGGTCGCACCGCCGGACTTGATGGTGCCCGCGGACGCGTCGGCACCGCGCATGAACGAGACCGGACCGGACGCCGTGCCGCCGGAGGAGAGCAGCTCACGGGAGGAACGGATACGGGAGAGGTTGAGGCCGGCACCGGAGCCGCCCTTGAAGATCAGTCCCTCTTCCTTGTACCAGTTGAGGATCGATTCCATCGTGTCGTCGACGGACAGGATGAAGCAGGCCGAGACCTGCTGTGGGGAAGCGGTCCCGACGTTGAACCAGACCGGGGAGTTGAAGCTGAACACCTGGTGCAGCAGCATGTAAGTGAGCTCGTGCTCGAAGATCTCGGCATCCTGCGGGCTGGCGAAGTAGCCGTGGTCGACACCGGTGGCGACATAGGTCCGCACCACCCGGTCGATGAGCTGCTTGAGGCTGTGTTCCCGCGCCTCTGAGCCGATCGCCCCGCGGAAGTACTTGCTCGTGACGATGTTGGTCGCGTTCACCGACCAGAACTCGGGGAACTCCACGCCGCGCTGTTCGAAGTTGACCGAGCCGTCCCGCCAGTTGGTCATGACCACGTCGCGGTGCTCCCAGCGCACCTCGTCGTAGGGGTGCACCCCCGCCGTGGTGTACACGCGCTGCAGCTCGAGCCCCTTACCGGGGGCGTTCCAGCCGTTGACGCCCTGGGCGGCCGCCCCCTCGGCGATCCGCGCGGCCTCGACCGCGTCACCATCGGCCGATGTCGGCACCGATTCCGTCATGTCCAGCTCTCCCTTTGCTCCCACGTTCGATGTCACCTGTCCATCCGGCGCCCTACCGCACCGGAACACCCGTCAGGTCTGGCCTTCGGCCTTCCGCCTGCCGCCCGCCTTCTCGTCCTTGGCAGTGCCGTCCTTCGCCTTGGCCTCGGTCCGCGCCCCCGCCTCGCCCTTCGCGGCGGCCTCCGACTTCGCGGCGATCGCCAGGCGCAGCTCGGCGATCTCCTTCTCGAAGTCCTCGACCGACTCGAACGAGCGGTACACGCTCGCGAAGCGGAGATAGGCGACCTCGTCCAGCGCCCGCAGCGGCCCGAGGATCGCGAGCCCGACCTCACCGGTGGGCACCTCGGAGTATCCACTCGCCCGCACGGTCTCCTCGACCTGTTGAGCGAGCTGCTGCAGCGCGTCCTCGTCGACCGGCCGCCCCTGGCAGGCCCTCCGCACACCGCGGACGACCTTGTCCCTGGAGAACGGCTCGGTGACCCCGGAGCGTTTCACCACGGCGAGCACCGTCTGTTCCACTGTCGTGAATCGACGGTCACATGCCGAGCAAGACCTCCGCCGGCGAATCGTCTGCCCCTCGTCGACCTCGCGGGAGTCGACAACGCGCGAATCCGTGCTCCTGCAGAACGGGCACCGCACGACGACTCACTCCCTTCGACGACGGACATCCTGTTGGTCGCACTGTGGACTGGCGGTGGACAGCCGGTGGATAACTCCGGCTCGTCAACCCCAACCTGTGGACTAACAACACCACTGTAACTACTAGATGTAGGGGTGAGCTTAAGTGGTCGATCACTAGACCGCAAGCCGACACCGGCAACGTGTCGCCCGGCTCCGACATGCCGGGCGCGAGCTGCGGTGATCACCGAGCGAGCCGGGATCCCTCCGAAACGGGAACCACGATCGGCTGCCCGACCCGCACCGCGGTCGAGGTGAGCCCGTTGAGCTCCTGGATGCGCCGCAGCATCGCCGAATCGTCCACCTCGGGCGCGGCGGCCTCGGCGATCGCGGACAGCGTCTGCCCCTCGCGCACCTGCACCATCGCCGTGCGCTCCGGAACCCGGGGGGAACTCGCCGAGGAGAGCACGGCGAGCAGTGCGATCGCGAGCGCGGTGCACACCCCGGCGACCACGAGTACGAGCGCGGGACGGGACGCGAACCGCGGCGCGCAGGCCGCGGCCGTGCCCGAACCGCCGGCCACCGCGAGCGGAGCCGCGGAACGCCTGCCACGCGGGCGCACACCGGCACCGGGAGCCCTGCGCAGGGTGCGCTCCCCGGAAGCCGTCCCAGACACCCGCGCCGGAGCCACCCGCGGCGGCACCAGCTGAACGGGCACCTCGGAATGCTCCGGAGCAACCGCCCGATCGGGTGCCTCCGGACTCACGAGCGCCAGCGACCGGGTCGCCGACCGCCGTACCCGCGCCACGTGCCCGCGCCCACGACGCTCCCCACCCGTCCGCGCCGCCGAATTCATCACCGCCGTCATGACTTCCTCCTCGATCTCACGGCCGATCGAACATGAGTTCGATCGAATGTCTGTGCGAAGTTCTACCACCAAGCACCGACAAAAATCGACAGCGAGCGGCGTGTCGCTCGAACACGTGTTTGATCCGCGGCTCGAATGGGGTTAGGTTGAACAGCGAGGTTGCGCAGTGAGCGACACGGCGTGCGACAGGCCGACACGGCTGAACGACCGACACGGCTGAGACAACTCGAGACGGCTGAGACAACTCGACACGGCTGGGACGACAGTCGGCGAACGAGGACGAGCGAGAACCAAGGAGGCACACGTGGCTGGCCAGCCAAGGAAACCGGCCCGGGGCGGCGCGCGGGAAGACCCGCCGGGCGGGGGAACGGACGCGAACGAGCACGAGGCCGAGGTCCATCCGTTCCCGGAACAGGACGACGAACTCGGTGTACTGACCGTGCGCCAGCGCAAGGTGCTCGAGGTCATCCGGACCTGGGTCAGCGAACGCGGCTACCCGCCGAGCGTGCGGGAGATCGGGGACGCGGTCGGGCTGACCTCGACCTCATCGGTCGCCCACCAGTTGCGCGCGCTCGAGCAGAAGGGCTACCTGCGCCGCGACCCGAACCGGCCGCGCGCGGTGGGAGTGCTGACCGCGGCCGCGGTCCCCGAGGATGCCGAGGCCGAGTCCTCGACACATCCGACCCCCTCCTACGTACCGCTGGTCGGGCGGATCGCCGCCGGCGGGCCGATCCTCGCCGAGGAAGCGGTCGAGGACGTGTTCCCGCTGCCGAAGGAGATCGTCGGCGAGGGTTCGCTGTTCCTGCTCAACGTGGTCGGCGATTCGATGGTGGACGCGGCCATCACCGACGGCGACTGGGTCGTGGTGCGCCAGCAGCCGAACGCGGAGAACGGGGACATCGTGGCCGCCATGATCGACGGCGAGGCGACGGTGAAGACGTTCAAGCGCCGGGACGGACACATCTGGCTCATGCCGCACAACCCCGCCTACGAGCCGATCCTCGGAGACGAGGCGAGCGTGCTCGGCAAGGTCGTCGCGGTGCTGCGCCGGCTCTGATCCGGTCGCCGACCCGTGCGCCGGTAAGCACAGCGCACGGGTTCGTGCCCCGGTCGCTCCGGGAAAATTCGCGGAGCGGCACCGTCCCTCGCACCGGGCTCCAGCACAGCGTGGGGCCGGTGCCACGCGTAGGGCTAGTGCCGCGCGTAGGGCTCCAGTGCCGCGGCGAGATCGCCGTACACGAGCGCGCGCACCCTGGTGCCCTCGTCCTCGTGCTCGCTGCCGAGTACCTCTCCCTGCTCGTGCACCTTCGCCAGCAGATCACCCCTGGCATACGGCACGAGTGCCTCGACCTCGATGCCCGGTTTGGGCAGTCGGTCACCGATCGCGGCGCGCAGTTTGTCGATCCCGGCGCCGGTGTGCGCGGAGACGAACAGCGCATCGGGCAGTTCACCCTGCAGTTTGGTGAGCACGATCGGATCGGCGTCGTCGATCTTGTTCACCACGAGCAGCTCCGGCGGCATCTCGCGCCCGGTGTCCGCGGTGATGTCCGCCAGTACCTCCCGCACCGCGCTGACCTGGGTTTCCGGCATCGTGTCCGAGCCGTCGACCACGTGCACGAGCAGATCCGCCTCGGCCACTTCCTCCAGGGTGGACCGGAACGCCTCCACGAGCTGGTGCGGCAGGTGCCGGACGAACCCGACCGTGTCGGTGAGCGTGTAGGTCCTGCCCTGCGGGGACTTCGTCCGCCGGGTGGTCGGGTCCAGGGTCGCGAACAGCGCGTCCTGCACCAGCACACCCGCCCCGGTCACCGCGTTGAGCAGGGAGGACTTACCGGCGTTCGTGTACCCGGCTATCGCGACACTGGGCACGGCGTTGGCGAGCCGGCGCCCCCGCTTGGTCTCCCGCACGGTGCGCATCTCGGCGAGTTCCCTGCGCAGCTTCGCGATCCGCTTGTTGATCCGCCGCCGGTCGGTCTCCAGCTTGGTCTCACCGGGACCGCGCAGCCCGACACCACCACCGCTGCCGCCCGCGCGACCACCGGCCTGCCTGGACAGCGTCTGCCCCCAGCCGCGCAACCGGGGAACCAGATAGTTCAGCTGGGCGAGCTCGACCTGCGCCTTGCCCTCCTTGGAGCGGGCGTGCTGGGCGAAGATGTCCAGGATCAGCGCCGTCCGGTCGATCGTCTTGACCTTCAGCTTCTCCTCGAGATTGCGCAGCTGGCCCGGGGAGAGCTCACCGTCGCAGATCACCGTGTCCGCCCCGGTCGAGACGATGATGTCGCGCAGCTCCTGCACCTTTCCCGAGCCGATATAGGTCGACTGGTCGGGCCGCTGCCTGCGCTGCACGAGGGCCTCGAGCACCTGGGAACCCGCGGTCTCGGCGAGCCGGGCGAGTTCGGCGACCGAGGCCTCGGCGTGCTCCGCGCTGCCCTGGGTCCACACCCCCACCAGCACGACCCGTTCGAGCAGCAGCTGGCGGTACTCGACCTCGTAGCCCTCGGTGAGCTCGGTGGACAGGCCCGCGACCCGGCGTAGCGAGGAACGTTCCTCCAGCTCGAGCTCGCCGGTCGAGGGCGCCTGCTCGGGCGTGCCGATGGGGTCTCCGGAGATGTAGACGCCGCCGAGGTCGGTGGCCTCGTCGGTGTCGATACGCAATGGTTCTGTCATGTTGCTTCCAGTGTGGCACGTCCGGCCGCACTGTCGAGCGATTTACCAAGGAGAACGGAGGTGAGCCGACTTCGACAGCTGAGAATCCTCAGCGGATACGAGGGTCGGCTGACCGGAGGTCGGATCGGTGTCTACCAACACGGCTCAGTGTGCCGCCCACCACTGGGGATCGAGCACACCGGAGCCGACGAGCACCGCCGGACCGGTGAGGCTGCTGCCGTCCTCGGTGATCCCGACCGTGACCCGGCCACCGGGGACCTCGACGGTGACCGTGCCCGTGGCCACGCTCTCGGCGTGCAGCGCGGCCGCCGCGGACGCCACGGTGCCCGTGCCACAGGAGCGGGTCTCCCCCGAACCGCGCTCGTACACCCGCATCCGCAGCCGGTCGGGCGCGAGCCGGTTCACGAACTCCACGTTCACGCCGTTCGGGAACAGCACCCCGTCGAACTCCGGCGCGGCCCACAGGTCGATATCGGCGACCGGGACCTCGGTCAGGCACACCAGGTGCGGGTTGCCCACGTCGACCGCGCTGCCCGGGTACTTCACCCCGTGCACGGTAGCCGCGGACTCGTCGTGAACGCGCGCGGGCCCCATCGCGACGGTGACCGAGCCGTCCTGGTGCACCTCGACGGGGCGCGCACCCGCACGGGTGTGCACGGTGAACGCCCCGCGCTGCTGCCAGCCGTTCTCCACGAGGTAACGGGCGAACACCCGGGCACCGTTCCCGCACATCTCGGCGAGCGAACCGTCCGCGTTGCGGTAGTCCATGAACCATCCGTCCACCCCGGACGGCGCGTCCTCGGCCGCTGCGCAGCGCACCACGCGCAGCACCCCGTCCGCGCCGATCCCGGCCCTCCGGTCGCACAGCGCGCGCACCAGCGAGGGGGTCAGCGCGAGCTCACCGGCCGGATCGGGCAGCACCACGAAGTCGTTCTCGGTGCCGTGTCCCTTGCAGAATCGGACGTTCAACTCACTCACGGCACCGAGTCTAGAACCCGCTCGAGCAGCCCGGCACTCCCCGCGTCGAACCAGCGCACCCGCTTGTCCCTGCGGAACCAGGAACGCTGCCTGCGCACGAACCGCCGGGTGGCCCGTGCGGTCTCCTCCCGCGCCTCGTCCAGGGTCCGGGTCCCGTCGAAGTACTCCAGCACCTGCCGGTAGCCGAGTGCCCTGGACGCGGTGAGTCCCTCGCGCAGCCCTTGGGTGCACAGTTCCCCGGTCTCTTCGACCAGCCCGGCGGCGAACATGTGCCCGACCCGCGCGTCCACGCGTTCGTCGAGCTCGTCGACCTCGCGGTCCAGCCCGATGAGCGTGGCCCCGTAGCGCGCGGGTCCCGGTTTCGGCATGCTCGCCGAGAACGGGCGCCCGGTCAGTTCGAAGACCTCGAGAGCACGCACGATCCGGCGGGTGTTGCTGGGCAGGATCTCGGCCGCGGACACCGGGTCGTACGTCCGCAGCCGCTCGTACATCGCCGGGGTGCCCTCCCGGTCGGCCTGCGCGTGCAGCCGTTCCCGGATGGCCGGATCGGTGCCGGGGAACTCGAGCTCGTCCAGGATCGCGCGCACGTACAGACCGGAGCCGCCCACGATCACCGGAACCCGTCCGGCGGCCAGCACCGACTCCACCGCGGCGCGGGCGTGCCGTTGATACGCGGCCACCGAGGCGGTCTCGCTCACCTCCAGCACGTCCAGCTGGTGGTGCCGGATCCCCCGGCGCTGCTCCGGGGGGACCTTCGCGGTGCCGATGTCCATGCCCCGGTACAGCTGCATGGCGTCGGCGTTGACGATCTCCCCCTCGAACCGGGCGGCGAGCTCGATCGCCAGATCCGATTTCCCCGTCGCGGTCGGCCCGACGATCGCCACCGGTGTTTGCGCTGGCGTAGTCACGACTGGCGACGGTACCGTTCTGACTTTCTCCGTACGCGCTGACCTGTTTCAATACGCACACGCACACAACCACGCGGACCGAGAACGAACCGGTCCGCACGTCCCCGCGAACCCCGCGGGGGCCGCCCGCCACGAGGCTGGCGCACGAGAAGGAGCCTGCAGTGACCGAGCACGACCCGACCGAGAACGAGACCCAGGCCGCAGCGCTCCCCAAGCCACCGAAGCCGGGTCCGAAGCCCGGGATCCCGACCCCGGCAGCGCTGGGTAAGAAGCCGCACCCGCCGGTAGCCAAGCCCGCGGGCGAGGAGCACGCCGAGCCGGATTCCCCGGTTCCCGCGGCGAGCACGCAGCCGTCCCGCTGGGGGCGGGTGGACGCCGAGGGCGTGGTGTACGTGTTCGGTCCCGAGGGCGAGCACGAGGTCGGTTCCTGGCAGGCGGGATCACCGGAGGAAGGGCTCGCGCACTTCGCCCGCCGGTTCGACGATCTGCGCACCGAGGTCGAGCTGCTGCACGCGCGGGTCTCCTCGGGAAGCGGGGACACCAAGCAGGCGGCCACGAGCGCCCGGCATCTGCTCGACTCGCTCGCCGAGGCCGCCGTGGTCGGGGACATCGCCGCGCTGCGGGCCCGTATCGACGCTGTCCTCGCGCACGCCGAGGTCGAACAGCAGGAGGCCAAGCGGCATCGCGAGGTGGCCAGGGCCGAGGCCATCGCGCGCAAGGAGGAGCTGCTCACCGAGGCGGAGCGGATCGGGGCCGATTCCACCCAGTGGAAGGCCGACGGGGACCGGCTGCGCGCGATCCTCGACGAGTGGAAGACCGTCAAGGGCGTCGACCGCAAGACCGACGACGCGCTGTGGAAGCGGTTCGCCAAGGCGCGCGAGTCGTTCAACCGGCGCCGCGGCGCGCACTTCGCCGAGCTCGACAAGCAGCGGGGCAGCGCCAAGCAGCGCAAGGCCGAACTGGTCGAGGAGGCCGAGGCGCTCGCCGACTCGACCGACTGGGGCGCGACGGCCGCGAAGTTCCGCGAGCTGATGAGCGAGTGGAAGGCCGCGGGCGCGGCGCACAAGAACGCCGAGGACGCGCTGTGGAAGCGGTTCCGCGCCGCGCAGGACACCTTCTTCGGCGCGCGCAGCCAGGCGTTCTCCGAGCGGGACGCGGAGTTCGCGGAGAACGCCAAGCACAAGGAGGAACTGCTCACCGAAGCCGAGTCGATCGACCCGCAGCACGGTCTCGACGCGGCCAAGGCGGCGCTGCGCAAACTGCAGGAACGCTGGGACTCGATCGGCAAGGTGCCACGGGACCGGATGCGCGAGCTGGAGAACCGGTTCAAGGCCGTCGAGGAGCGGGTCCGCTCGGCCGAGCAGGCCTCGTGGCGGCGCACCGATCCGGAGGCGCAGGCGCGCGCCGAGCAGTTCGCCGAACGAGTCGCCCAGTTCGAGGAACAGGCCCGCAAGGCACGCGCGGCCGGTGACGAGCGGCGCGCGCGCAAGGCCGAGGAGCAGGCCGCCCAGTGGCGGGAGTGGCTGACCACCGCGCAGAATGCGGTGGCCGACCGTTAACCGGTGTCGTCCCGGCGGCGGGGATCGTCCGGGCGCCGTGCCCAGGTGATGCCCGCCCACAGCACGGCGAGCACGATCACCGCGATGAGCGCGATGATCTGGCCGGGACCCGGCCCCGGACCCGCCGCCTTGGTGGCGCTGGTCTGCTGGGACCACACCGCCAGTGCCCCGGCGACCACCGCGAGGTCACAACCGAGCGAGGTCACCCAGGCCGCCCCGTAGCGGCGCATGGCGAGCGCGAGCAGCGAGCCGCCCGCGCCGAACACGAGCGCGAGCACCAGGAACACGGTCGGCACGATGCCCGCCGCGCCGAAGACGCTGTCCTCCCCGGAGAGCACCTGCCAGCCGTAGCGTCCGGAGACGAACGGCAGTGCGACCGAGACGAGCAGCACGAGCACGGCGACCGCGATGAACAGCGCCCGCGGTCCCGGATCGAACTGGTGCCGGGTCCGTTCACCGACCTCGTCGATCTCCTTGCCGAGCCGGTCCAGTGCCTGGTCGTCGTTCATCGCCCGCATCCCTGGATCTGGGGCATCGGTTCGGGCCTGCCGAAGGAGGGCAGGCCGAGGCTGACGCCATCGGTTTTCGGCCGTTTGCCGAGTTCGCTGTTGTCCCCCGCCCTGGTGCGCCGGTGACCGAGCGGCGCATGGTCGGCGATCAGGTGATGCGGCGCGGCCTTGTCCACCCGCACCTCGACCACATCGCCGGCGCGCACGGCGGCTCCGTCCGGGTTGAAGTGCACCAGCCGCCCGTCCCTCGCCCGGCCGCTCATCCGGTGGGTCGCGCCGTCCTTGCGGCCCTCCCCGTCGGCGACCAGGAGCTCGAGCGTGCTGCCGACCAGCTTGTGGTTCTCCGCGAGCGAGATCTCGTCCTGCAGCGCGGTCAGCCGCTGGTAGCGCTCCGCGACGACCTCCGGGGGCACCTGGCCGGGCAGCTCCGCGGCCGGGGTTCCGGGACGTTTCGAGTACTGGAAGGTGAACGCCTTGGCGAACCGGGCCTGCCGCACCACCTCGAGGGTGGCCTCGAAGTCCTCCTCGGTCTCACCCGGGAAGCCGACGATGATGTCCGTGGTCAGGGCCGCGTCCGGCATCGCGTCCCGCACCTTGTCCACGATGGACAGGTACCGCGCGGAGCGGTAGGAGCGGCGCATCGCGCGCAGCACGGAGTCCGAACCGGACTGCAACGGCATGTGCAGCTGGTGGCAGACGTTCGGGGTCTCGGCCATCGCCGCGATCACGTCGTCGGTGAAGTCCCGCGGATGCGGCGAGGTGAACCGCACCCGCTCGAGTCCGTCGATCTCCCCGCAGGAGCGCAGCAGCTTGGCGAAGGCGTAGCGGTCCCCGAACTCGACCCCGTAGGCGTTCACGTTCTGCCCGAGCAGGGTCACCTCGAGCACGCCCTCGTCCACGAGCGCGCCGACCTCGGCAAGGATCTCCCCCGGCCGCCGGTCCACCTCCTTGCCGCGCAGCGAGGGTACGATGCAGAAGGTGCAGGTGTTGTTGCAGCCGACCGAGATGGACACCCAGCCCGAGTACGCCGAGTCACGCCTGGCCGGCAGCGTGGAGGGGAACACCTCGAGCGATTCGGCGATCTCCACCTGCGCGGTCTCGTTGTGCCGCGCCCGTTCGAGCAGGGTGGGCAGCGAGCCGATGTTGTGCGTGCCGAACACCACGTCCACCCACGGGGCGCGGCGCACGATCTCGCCGCGGTCCTTCTGCGCGAGGCAGCCGCCGACGGCGATCTGCATGCCCGGGCGCTCCCGCTTGTGCGGGGCGAGGTGGCCGAGGTTGCCGTAGAGCTTGTTGTCCGCGTTCTCCCGTACCGCGCAGGTGTTGAGCACGACGACGTCCGGGTCCGTGTCGCTGGCCACGTACCCCGCGCTCTCCAGCATCCCGGCGAGCCGCTCGGAGTCGTGCACGTTCATCTGGCACCCGTACGTCTTGATCTGGTAGGTACGCACCTGTTTCCCTTTTCCCGTGTGCCTGCCCTCTCCAGGGTAGAACCCGCGGACAGCCGACCGAGGACAGGAGGGGGCGATCAGGTGAGCGGTGGCGGCCCACTCGGACGGCGGGCGTTCCTGCTGGGGACCGCGGGCACGCTCGGCGCGGCCGCGGGATGCGGGTCCCGGTTCGCCGGAACCCGGCTGCGCTTCGCCGTCGGTCCCGAGGGCGGGCTCTGGGCCCGGTTCGCCGCGCTGCTCGCCGGACAGTGGCGGCGCCGGCTCGACCTGCCGACCCCAGCGATGCTGTCCTCCCCCGGCGCCTATCCATCGGTGCGATTGCTCGCCTCGGGTCGCCCCGATCTGGCCATGCAGAGCTCCGACCTGCTGGAACAAGCGCACCAGGACCGGATCCGGTTCGCCGAGCGGCCGCTTGCCCTCGGGCGGATGTACAGCGATGTCGCCCAGGTTTTCGTGCCCGCGCAGGCGCCGTACCGGCGACTGACGGACCTGCGCGGCAAACGGGTGTGCACCTCGATCCCGAACCAGCGGCCCATCCCGGTCACCGCGCGGGCACTCGCGGCGGCGGGCCTGGTGGACGGGGAGTCCTTCACCGCGGTCTCGCTACCGTTGCGGCAGGTGCTCGACGCGCTGTTCAGCGGTGAGATCGACGCGCTGTGCGCCGTGGACGGGCTCCCGCTGCCCGCCGCCGAACAGGCGAGCAGGCGGCATCCGCTGCGCGTCCTCGATCTCGGGAACATCACCGAACGGCTGCTCAGCGGGCCCAGCCTGTACCAGCCGTTCACCGTGCCCGCCGGGACCTACGGACCCGGCCAGCCCCGGGTGGAGTCGGTCCAGGTGCCGAACTATCTGCTCGCCTCGGAACGGATGCCGGACGAACTGGCCGCCGCACTGCTCGACGCGCTCTTCGAGGGACGTTCGGACATCACGGCCCGGATGCCGATGGCCGCCGCACTGGACAAGACCACAGCCGTGGACACCGGAACGGTCCCGCTCCATCCGGGCGCGGTGTCGTACTACCGCTCGACCAAGGACTGATCTCCGGAAGCGGGCAGCGTCAGCCGCACCACCAGTCCCCCCTCGGCGCGGTTGCGCACCTCGATGGTGCCCTGGGACCGGCGCACCAGCCGTTCCACGATCGCGAGCCCGAGCCCGGACCCGGCCACGTTCTGGTCCCTGCGGGAGCGCCAGAACCGGTCGGTGGCCCGTTCGAGTTCCCCCGCCCGCAGTCCGGGGCCGTGGTCGCGCACCTCGATGACCACTACCGCGGCCTCGGGCCCGGACTCCTCCCAGGCGGCGAGTTCCACCTCGGTACCCGGTTCGGTGAACTTCACCGCGTTGTCCAGCAGCGCGTCCAGCGCGATGTCCAGGCCGTCCCGGTGCACCCGCACGCTTGCCTCGGTGGCACACGAACCGCGCAGGTTCACCGAGCTCGCCTGTGCCGCGGCGCGCCAGGCCGCGATCCGGGCCTCGAACACGGCGCCGACCCGGACCGGTTCCGGGGTGCCGGAGTCCTGTTCGGCGCGGGCCATCACGAGCAGATCGTCGAGGGTCCTGCTCAGCCGTTCGATCTCGGCGGCCGCCGCGTCCGCGGCGGGCAGGTCCTCCTCGGGCAGCGCCTCGCGCATGGCGACCAGCCGCAGCTGCAGCGCGGTCAGGGGGTTGCGCAGCTGGTGCGAGGCATCGGCGACGAACTCACGCTGCGCGTGCATGGCCTTGGCCAGGGCCTCGGCCATGGTGAACACCGAGTCGGCGAGCCTGCGCAACTCCGGTGGGCCGCCGCCGACCCCGGTGTCCGAGAGCGGGCGCCCGGCCAGCACGGCGGCGGTGTACTCCACGGTCGCCGCGTCCATCCGCCGGACCGGGCGCAGGAACCACCGGGCGAGCGGGATCGAGAGAAGCTCCGCGATACCCAGGAACAGCAGCCCGCCGAGCAGGATGAGCAGCCAGTAACGCAGCACGTGCATGCGCGCCGGATAGGTCGGCGACTCCATGATCACCGCGCCCCGGGGCTCACCGTCGACGAGGACCCGCTCCGAGGTGCGGAAGGTGCGCGGGGACCAGGGCGTGATCAGCTCTTCGTCCCGGTGGGTGTTCCCGGCGACCGCCTCGTCGAACGCGGTGCGCACCTCGGGGTCGTCGAGGCGGATCCCGCCCCCGGAGGCGACCAGCTTGTACTCGATGTCCACGACCGCGACCCGGATCCCGTAGACCTCACGGAAGCGGTCCATGCTCGACCGGAGCAGCGCCGGACGGTTCGCGTACAGTGCCCGCGCGGCCTCGGAGGCGAACCGCTCGGTATCGGTGGCCCGGTCGAGGAAGAGCCGCTGCCCCGTCGAGTAGGACACGACCGTGCCGAGCGGTATGCCGAGCGCGATCACGATCAGCCCGCCGAGCAGCATGAAGATGGCGACCAACCGGGTTCGCACGGCTACTCAAGGTACTCTGCGGACAACCGGTACCCCACACCGCGTACCGTCTGGATGAAGGTGGGCAGATCCAGTTTCGTGCGCAGCGTGGCGATGTGCACGTCCAGCGTTCGGTGCGCGCCCGGCCAGCTCCGTCCCCACACCTGCGCGAGGATCCGCTCCCGTGAGCACACCGCCCCCTGGGCCCGCACGATCAGTGCGAGGATCTGGAATTCCTTGCGGGACAAGGTGATCGGCCTCCCGTGCACCCGCACCTCGTGCCGCTCCACGTCCACCTCGACCGCCCCGCCCGCGAACCGCACCAGTGCCGCGGGCGCGGCGCCGGAGGTCCGCGGTTCGGCGCGCCGGGAGACCGCTTCGATGCGTGCCACGAGCTCGCCGACGTCGTACGGCTTGACCAGGTAGTCGTCCGCGCCCGACTGCAGCGCGTTGATCCGGTCGCCGACCTCGGCACGCGCGGAGACCACGATGATCACCACCGATGACCGGGCCCGGATCCGGCGGCACAGTTCGAAACCGTCGACATCGGGCAGCCCCAGATCGAGCAGCACCACATCGAACTGCGCGGCCAGGCTGGCGGCCCATTTCCCCGAGTCGAGCCGGCCCAGTTCGAACCCCCGTTTGGTGAGCACCGGCATCAGTGCGTCCGCCACCCGGTCATCGTCCTCGACCAAGAGCACCCGCACCAGATACCTCCCCCGGGGTCACTCCTCGTGGTTAGTCTCATCCTCACAGACGTGTCCAGTATCCTGCGGCATCCGGCTGATTACGGTAGGTTAGCCACTCGGTGGTGTGATCGAGTTGCAACCAGGGGCCCGCGCCGCTGCGCTTTACGAACCCGGGCGCGACCGCTAGGTTTCGTCCCCGGACAGAGGGGAAGAACCCTGATCCTCCCTGGCCACACCCCCGATACGGCAGCTCCGACACGAGCCGGTGCCAGCAAGCGAGTAGGAGATTCGATGACGGCTGCCCCCGACGCGCCGCCAATGATCAAGTTCGCCGGTGTTGACAAGCACTTCGGCGACCTGCATGTGCTCAAGGACATCAACCTCGAGATACCGTCCGGTCAGGTCGTCGTGGTCATCGGTCCCTCCGGCTCCGGGAAGTCGACGCTGTGTCGCACGGTGAACCGGCTCGAGCCGATCGACTCCGGCCTGATCGAGGTCGACGGGAACCGCCTTCCCGAGGAGGGCAAGGCGCTCGCCGCGCTGCGCTCCGAGGTGGGCATGGTGTTCCAGTCGTTCAATCTCTTCGCGCACAAGACGATCGTGGAGAACGTGACCCTGGGGCCGGTCAAGGTGCGCAAGACGGCCGCCGAGCAGGCCCGCAAGACCGCGATGGAACTGCTCGACCGGGTCGGCATCGCCAATCAGGCGGAGAAGTACCCCGCGCAGCTCTCCGGCGGCCAGCAGCAGCGCGCCGCGATCGCCCGCGCGCTGGCCATGCGCCCGAAGGTGATGATGTTCGACGAGCCGACCTCCGCGCTCGACCCGGAGATGGTCAACGAGGTGCTCGACGTGATGACCGGGCTGGCCGAGGACGGCATGACGATGCTCGTCGTCACCCACGAAATGGGCTTCGCGCGCAAGGCCGCGCACCGCGTGGTGTTCATGGCCGACGGCGAGATCGTCGAGGACACCTCCCCCGAGGAATTCTTCACCGCGCCGAGCTCCGACCGCGCCAAGGACTTCCTCGGCAAAATCCTGCACCACTAGCGATCCCCCGAATCGGCCGAAAACCGGCCAGCGACAAGGAGCAACCCCATGAGAATCCGCAATATCGCCACGGCAACCCTGGTCGGCGGGCTTGCCCTCTCACTCGCCGCCTGCGGTAAACCGGGTGCCCCCGGCCAGGGCGGCGAAGGCGGTAAGAGCACCATCGAGCCGCCGCCGCAGATGCAGGTGGCCAAGGACGTGAACATCACCGGCTCGCCCACCTTCGACCGGATCAAGCAGAACGGCAAGATCACCATCGGGGTCAAGGACGACCAGCCGGGCCTTGGTTACAAGGACTCGGTGAGCCAGAAGTTCACCGGTTTCGACATCGACATCGCGAACTACCTGGCCGCTCAGCTCGGCTACGGGCCGGACAAGATCGTCTACAAGCAGGTGCAGTCCGCGGGCCGGGAAGCCGCCATCAGCAACGGCGACGTCGACTTCTACGTCGGTACCTACACCATCAACGACAAGCGCAAGCAGCAGGTCAGCTTCGCCGGTCCGTACTTCGTCGCGGGCCAGGACCTGTTGGTGCGCAAGGACGACAACAGCATCAAGGGTCCGGAGTCGCTGAAGGACAAGACGGTCTGCTCGGCGAAGGGGTCCACGCCGATCCAGAACGTCAAGGAGAAGAACCTCGCCAAGGAGGTCCGTGAACAGGACAAGTACTCCGACTGCGTGAAGATGCTGCAGAACAAGCAGGTGGACGCGGTCACCACGGACGACGCCATCCTCAAGGGGTACGCCGCCCAGCAGTCGAACCTGTTCAAGGTGGTCGGCAAGACGTTCACCAAGGAGCCCTACGGGGTCGGCCTGAACAAGGACGACAAGGTGCTGCGCGGGAAGCTGGACGACTACCTGCAGAAGGCGCTGGACGACGGGGACTGGCAGAAGTTCTACGACGGCACCCTCGGCAAGTCCGGCTCGCCCGCTCCGCAGAAGCCGACCATCGAACGGTACTGATTCGTCGTCGATGAATGTTCTCACCGATAACCTCGACGTCTACGGCAGTGCGTTACTGAACACCGTGCTGCTGTTCGTGTTCTCGGCGATCGGCGCGCTGATTCTCGGGGGAATCCTCGCGATCATGCGCGTCTCGCCGGTTCCCGTACTGCGCGGGTTCGGGACCGTGTTCGTCACCATCGTGATCAACACGCCGCTCACGGTCCTGTTCCTGCTGTTCCTGTTCGGGCTGCCGGTGCTGCAGATCGCCAATATCGATCCGTTCGTGTCCGCGGTGATCGCGCTGATCGTCTACACCGCCCCGTTCATCTGCGAGGTGATCCGGTCCGGGATCAACACCGTGGATCTCGGACAGGCGGAGGCTGCCCGCGCCGTCGGGCTCTCCTTCGGCCAGTCGCTGGCGAACATCGTGCTGCCCCAGGCGATCCGTTCGGTGGTACCGCCGTTGATCAACCAGCTCAACGCGCTGCTGAAGAACACCACGGTCGCGGCCGGGTTCTCGGTCAGCGAGCTCGGTCTGGTGTACACCACGCTCAACGAGCGCGGGTACAACACGATGATCGCGCTGTGCTGGGTGGCGCTGGCGTTCATCATCCTGGTCACGCCGCTGCTGGTCACCCAGCGAGTGCTGGAGAAACGATGGAGGGTTGCGCGATGAGTGCAAGCGTGCTCACCGATCTGCCCGGCCCCAAGGCGCGGGCACGGCATGCCCTGTACGGCGTGATCGGCACGATCGTCATCCTCGGCATCCTCGGGTTCGTCATCTACCGGCTGGCGGCCAGCGGACAGTTCGATCCGGAACTGTGGAGCTGGCTGGAGTACCAGCAGATTCAGCTCGGGATCCTGTCCGCGCTGCTGACCACGCTCGAGGCATTCGCGGTCGGAGCGGTGCTGGCCCTGGTGTTCGGCGCGCTGCTCGCGGCGGGGCGGCTCTCCGAGCATCGGTGGGTACGGATCCCGGCGAGCTTCATCGTGGAACTGTTCCGGGCGATCCCGCTGCTCGTGCTGATGTTCATGTTCTACTTCGGGTTCAACAGCTTCGGAGCGGGTTTCAGTCCGTTCGTCGCGGTCGTGGTGAGCCTGATGCTCTACAACGGTTCGGTGCTGGCCGAGATCTTCCGGGCCGGGATCCTCGCGGTGCCGCACGGGCAGTCCGAGGCGGCGTACGCACTCGGTATGCGCAAGACCCGGGTGATGCTGCTGATCCTGCTCCCGCAGGCGCTGCGCGCGATGCTGCCCACGATCATCAGCCAGCTGGTGGTGCTACTCAAGGACACCGCACTCGGTTCGCTCGTGCTGTTCCAGGAGCTGCTCTACTACTTCCGCCAGGCCATCGGCGGGCAGCTCGAGTTCGGGCAGCCCGCGGTGCCCTCGGCGATCTCGGTGGCCGCGATCTATGTCGTGATGTGCCTGCTGCTGTCCTGGCTGGCCACCTACCTGGAGAAGCGCAACCGGCGCAGCAAGAAGCGCGTGGTCCTGGAGGGCCCGGAAGCCGAACAGGTCGAGCAGATCGCCCTCGCCTCGGGAACCGAGGTCAGCGGCGGAATCCAGCACGACAAGAAGCAGTGACCGCTTCGCTGCCGCGTCCTGCGGGGCGCGGCAGCGAGGTCAGCGCTTGTCCCGGCGGAACAGTTTGTTGCCCAGCCACACGATCGGATCGTATTTGCGGTCGGCGACGCGTTCCTTCATCGGGATGAGCGCGTTGTCGGTGATGTGGATGCCCTCGGGGCACACCTCGGTGCAGCACTTGGTGATGTTGCAGTAGCCGAGCCCGTGCTCTTCCTGTGCCGCGGGGACCCGGTCGGCCGCGTCGAGCGGATGCATCTCCAGCTCGGCGACCCGCATCAGGAACCGCGGCCCGGCGAACGAGCGCTTGTTGTCCTCGTGATCGCGCACCACGTGGCAGGTGTTCTGGCACAGGAAACATTCGATGCACTTGCGGAACTCCTGGGAGCGCTGCACATCGACCTGCGCCATGCGGTACTCGCCCGCGGCCACCCCCTCCGGCGGGGTGAACGAGGGGACCTCACGGGCCTTCTCGTAGTTGAACGACACATCGGTGACCAGATCGCGGATCACCGGGAAGGTCCGCATCGGGGTGACGGTGATGGTCTCGTCCTCGGTGAAGGTGGACATCCGGGTCATGCACATCAACCGGGGATGACCGTTGATCTCCGCCGAACACGAACCGCACTTGCCCGCCTTGCAGTTCCACCGCACGGCGAGGTCCGGGGCCTGGGTGGCCTGCAGCCGGTGGATGATGTCCAGCACCACCTCACCCTCGTTGACCTCGACGGTGAAATCGCACAGCTGACCGGATTCCGCGTCGCCGCGCCAGACCTTGAACCGCGCATCGTAGGCCATGTCACTCCTTCCCGGTGGTCGCGCCGGTAGCGAGCCCGGTGA
This sequence comes from Sciscionella sediminilitoris, assembly GCF_000737195.2. Lineage (GTDB taxonomy): Bacteria > Actinomycetota > Actinomycetes > Mycobacteriales > Pseudonocardiaceae > Sciscionella > Sciscionella sediminilitoris. The sequence goes on along the minus strand of NZ_JALM01000019.1, from coordinate 47,576 downwards.
GTTCTTCCTCGGTGAAGTACTTCTGCAGTTCCTCGTACTCGAACAGCTCGAGCAGGTCCGTGCGCATCGGGACCTGATCGGCCTTGTGCAGCCGTACCCCTTCCCCGGTGTAGAGACACCGGATGAGCTGGTTGCGCCAGGGTGCGCGCATTCCCGGATAGTCCTCCCGGGTGTGCCCTCCCCTGCTCTCGGTGCGTTCGAGTGCCGCGCGCGCCACGCATTCGCTGACCAGCAGCATGTTGCGCAGATCGAGCGCGAGATGCCAGCCGGGGTTGAACTCGCGCACCCCGCTCACGGACACGCCGGCGACGCGCTGCTTGAAGGTCTCGAGTTTTCCGACCGCGTCGGCGATCTCGGCCTCGGTGCGGATGATCCCGACGAGCTCGTTCATCGTCTGTTGCAGCTCGGCGTGCACGGTGTAGGGATTCTCCCCCTGTTCGGCGGTCAGCGGGGCGAGCGCACGCTCCATCGCCGCATCCACCTCGGCCTGGGGAATCCCGGTGTGCCCGGCCCCGGATTCGACGTAGTTCGCCGCGCCGAGTCCCGCCCTGCGGCCGAACACGAGCAGATCGGAAAGGGAGTTGCCGCCGAGCCGGTTCGAACCGTGCATCCCGCCGGAGCACTCCCCCGCGGCGAACAGGCCGCGGACCCCGGCCGCCGCCCCGGAATCGGGATCCACCTCGATCCCGCCCATCACGTAGTGGCAGGTGGGCCCGACCTCCATCGGTTCGGCGGTGATGTCCACATCCGCGAGTTCCTTGAACTGGTGGTACATCGAGGGCAGCCGCCGTTTGATCTCCTCGGCCGACATCCGGCTCGCGATGTCCAGGAACACCCCGCCGTGCGGGGACCCCCGGCCGGCCTTCACTTCGGCGTTGATCGCGCGGGCCACCTCATCGCGCGGGAGCAGATCCGGGGTGCGGCGGTTCGCGTTCTGGTCGGCGTACCAGCGATCCGCCTCCTCCTCGCTCTCCGCGTACTGCCCCTTGAACACCTCGGGCACGTAGTCGAACATGAACCGCTTGCCCTCGGCGTTGCGCAGCACTCCGCCGTCCCCGCGCACGCCCTCGGTGACCAGGATCCCCTTCACCGATGGCGGCCACACCATGCCGGTCGGGTGGAACTGCACGAACTCCATGTTGATCAGCGAGGCGCCCGCCCGCGCGGCCAGCGCGTGCCCGTCCCCGGTGTACTCCCAGGAGTTCGATGTCACCTGGAAGGATTTGCCGATGCCGCCGGTGGCGAGCACGATCGAGGGCGCTTCGAACACCACGAACCGGCCGGACTCGCGCCAGTACGCCAGCGCCCCGGTCACCCGGTCCCCTTCGGTGAACAGCTCGGTGACCGTACATTCCGCGAACACCTTGATGTTGGCCTCGTAGTCGCCGGTAGCCGCGTGGTCTTCCTGTTGCAGCGAAACGACTTTCTGCTGCATCGTGCGGATCAGTTCGAGCCCGGTGCGGTCCCCGACGTGCGCGAGCCTCGGGTAGGTGTGCCCGCCGAAGTTGCGCTGGCTGATCCGCCCGTCGGCGGTGCGATCGAACAGCGCGCCGTAGGTTTCCAGCTCCCACACCCGGTCGGGCGCCTCCTTGGCGTGCAGCTCGGCCATCCGCCAGTTGTTCAGGAACTTCCCGCCGCGCATGGTGTCGCGGAAATGCACCTGCCAGTTGTCGTTGTCGTTGACATTGCCCATCGAGGCCGCGCAGCCACCTTCGGCCATCACGGTGTGTGCCTTGCCGAACAACGACTTGCACACCACGGCGACCCGGTGCCCGCGCTGGCGTGCCTCGATGACCGCGCGCAGGCCAGCTCCGCCCGCGCCGATCACGACGACGTCGTAGGGCAGTCGTTCGACCTCTGCCACGAGAACTCCTTGTCGTCCGGAATCGGGATCCGGTCCGTTCAGCCGACGAATCGGGGATCGGGAAACGCGCCCGCGGAAACGAGCATCACGTACAAATCGGCCAGGATGAGGGTCCCGATGGTGATCCAGGCGAATTGCATATGGCGCGTGTTCAGCTTCGAAACCTGAGTCCACAACCAATAGCGGACCGGGTGTTTCGAGAAATGCCGCAATCGCCCGCCCGTGGCATGCCTGCAGGAATGACAGGAAAGCGTGTACGCCCACAACATGACGACGTTCAGCAGCAGAATCAGGTTACCGAGGCCGAATCCGAATCCGCTCGGGGAATGGAAGGCCATGATCGCGTCGTAGGTGTTCAGCAGGGCGAGCAGGGCCGCGACGTAGAAGAAGTAGCGGTGCACGTTCTGCACGATCAGCGGGAACCGGGTCTCACCGGTGTACTTGGCACGCGGCTCGGCGACCGCGCAGGCCGGCGGCGAGAACCACACCGAACGGTAGTAAGCCTTGCGGTAGTAGTAGCAGGTCAGCCGGAACACGAGCAGGAAGGGAAGCGCGATGATCCCGTACGGCAGCCAGCCCGGGAATTCGCCGAACCAGGTGCCGAGATGCTGCGATCCGGGAGCACACGAGGCCGTGGTGCACGGCGAATAGAACGGCGTCAGATAGTGGTAGGCGGGAACCCAGTAATACGCGCCCATGAAAGCGCGCACGCCCGCGTAGATCACGAACACCGCGAGCCCGGCCACGGTCAGGGTCGGTTGCAACCACCATCGATCGGTTCGCAGTGTCTTTCCGGGTAGCTGGGCCCGCCCCGCGCGTTCCGCGGATTCGGGTAACGGTGCACTCGGCGTCTCCGACACGTTTGCGGTCATCGCGGCACCACTGAATTCTTCATTGAATTCCGTCCCGTTTCACCGGTTTTATCGATGCTAGTACGCACCAATCGGTTAAGTATCCCCCACCGTCCTTGGTGGGGGAATACCGAACCATACCCAGTTGCCGCCCGCGAAGCTACTTGACCCTGCTGCCTCCGACACCCTCGTCGTCCGCGTCGGCCCAGAGGTCCGGGTCGTACGGGGTGTCGGAGATACGGACCCGTTCCTGCTCGGGAACCGGGCGCACCCGGCCGCGCGGTCCGGCCACTTCGCTGGCGTCGATGTCGAGGCGTTCGAGATCGTTATAGAGCCTGCGCACCCCAGGCGAGTCGCCGAGCTGACTGCGCAAACTGCCCACACAAGCCCGGAGTTGACCGATCGTCTCGTGCAGTCTGGTGATGTCCGTGCTCGACATAACCCACTCCTCCCGCTGGTCCATCGCCGGCCACCACGTCGTGCCCGGCGGCTGGTGTCTGTGACTGTGCCTTGCCACCGTCGTTGTGACAAGTAACACATCGTAGATCAAGACTGTGCTATCCATCACAGTACCCGCAGGAGTGCGAAGTGTGTGTTTCCCGCTTCGCCGAACGTGCGCCTAGTCGATCTCTTCGGCATCGGCCAGGTTCGCGGCCCGGTCACCGAGTTCCTCGCGAACGATGCGGTACGCGGTTCCGGCCGGGTACCCCTTGCGCGCGAGGGCCCCGACGAGGCGGCGCTGCAGTTTCACCGTCTCCTCCGGGGTCGCGGCGACCCCGGAGGAACCGCGCAGCTTCTTGCGCACGATCTCCCGCGCGCGCTGCTGCTCCTCGTCCTCGCCGATCTGCCCGGCCGCCTCCGCCGCGAGCTCGGCGTCGATACCGCGCTGCTGGAGTTCGGCACGCACGGCACTACGGGCCAGGCCGGACCCGGCGTGCCGGGAGCGCGCCCAGCTCTCCGCGAAGGCGGCATCGTCGACGAGTCCGGCCTTCTCGAACTTGGCGAGCACATCCGTGACCGTGTCCTCGTCGATCCCCTTGCGCAGCAGGGCATCCCGGAGTTCCTTGGTGCTGCGCTGACGTGTGGCGAGCAGGCGATAGCAGGTGTCCCGCGCGGCCGCGTAGGGATCGAGGATCTCCTTCTTGCCCGCCACGGATCAGAAGTCGACGGGAGCGGGCTCGGTCTCGTCGGCGTCGAGCTGGGCGCCGATCCCGAGTGCTTCCTTGATCTTCTTCTCCACCTCGTCGGCGATGTCCGGGTTCTCCTTGAGGAACTTGCGGGCGTTCTCCTTGCCCTGCCCGAGCTGGTCTCCCTCGTAGGTGTACCAGGCACCGGACTTGCGCAGGATGCCCTGCTCGACCCCCATGTCGATCAGCGAACCCTCGCGGGAAACACCGTGCCCGTAGAGGATGTCGAACTCGGCCTGCTTGAACGGCGGGGCCACCTTGTTCTTGACCACCTTGACCCTGGTGCGGTTGCCGACCGGCTCCCCGCCGTCCTTGAGGGTCTCGATCCGGCGCACGTCGAGCCGCACCGAGGCGTAGAACTTCAGTGCCTTACCACCGGTGGTGGTCTCCGGGCTGCCGAACATGACGCCGACCTTCTCGCGCAGCTGGTTGATGAAGACCGCGGTGGTGCCCGAGTTGTTCAGCGCACCGGTGATCTTGCGCAGCGCCTGGCTCATCAGCCGAGCCTGCAGACCGACGTGCGAGTCCCCCATCTCGCCCTCGATCTCCGCGCGGGGTACGAGCGCGGCGACCGAGTCGATGACCAGGATGTCCAGTGCGCCGGAGCGGATCAGCATGTCCGCGATCTCCAGCGCCTGTTCCCCGGTGTCCGGCTGGGAGACCAGCAGCGCATCGGTGTCCACGCCGAGCTTCTTGGCGTACTCCGGGTCGAGCGCGTGCTCGGCGTCCACGAACGCCGCGATCCCGCCCGCGGCCTGCGCGTTGGCCACCGCGTGCAGCGCGACGGTCGTCTTACCGGAGGATTCCGGTCCGTATACCTCGACGACCCGCCCGCGCGGGAGGCCGCCGATACCGAGCGCCACGTCGAGCGCGATGGCTCCGGTCGGGATGACCTCGACGGGGGCTTTGCTTCCCTCGCCGAGCCGCATGACCGAGCCCTTGCCGTACTGCTTCTCGATCTGCGACATCGCGAGGTCGAGCGCTTTGCCCTTGTCGGGTGCTGCCGGTGCCATGGTGAGCCACCACCTGCCTTGTCCGAGGTCTGTTCTGTTCCGGTTCGTGCTGTCGTGCCCAAGCTACGACCAAGGACCGACAATCCAAGGGCGGCCCGCGAATCTGTGGATACCGGGTACCGCTGTGGACAACACAATAGACGAACACCTGTTCGAAGCGAACAGGACACGCCGATGAGGTTGCGCGGGTCGCCGAGTCGAACCGGGTACCGGAACGAAACCCGCCGACGACGGAGGTCCCCATGCCCGCGAACACCCCGGTCACCGAACTGGACCGGCGCTACAGCGATCCCGGCAGCACGGCGGTGAGCTGGCCGGACGCGCTCGAACACCTGCACAGGAGCACGCTGGCCCGACTGTCCACCGTACGCGGGGACGGCCGTCCGCACGTGACCCCGGTGCTGTTCGTGCTGCGGGACGGGGCCGCGCATTTCGCGACCGGGCCGGAGGAGCAGAAGGCCCGCAATCTGGCCGTCAATCCGCACTGCGTGCTCACCGTCGGCGGCGGGGACTTCGAGAGCGGGTTCGACGTCATGCTGAACGGCCCCGCGGAGCGGGTGACCGGGCACGGGTTGCTGTGCTCGCTCGCCGAGGACTACGTGGCGAAGTACGGCGAGGACTGGCGGTTCACGGTGCGCGAAGGGGCGTTCCGGCATCCCGGCGACGGCGTGGCCGAGGTGTACCGGATCGGCACGGAGACCGCGTACGGATTCGGCAGGGGCATCGCGAGCCACACGCGCTGGCGCTGGTGAGCGGGAAATTCCGTTGCCGCGCGGACCGGTTCCTGCTGCGGTGAGCCCATGGACACCGCAGCGGTACTCGCCGAGTTCGATGCCCGGTTGCGCCTCGATCCGGCGCTCGAGCAGCCCGGGGACCGGGTCGAGCGCACCGCGCACACGGTCCGCTATCTGCCCGCGCAGGCCCCGCCGGCGGTGCTGTACTACGACGGCGGCGGGGACCCCGGGAAGGTGATCGCCGGGGAGGCGCGCTGGCTCGCCGAACACGGCGGCGAGTGGAAGTACTACTCCCACGACCGGCCCGTGGATCTGCCCGAGCGGTTGCGCGCGGCCGGATTGCGCGCCGAGGAGCCCGAGGCCTTCATGCTGGCCGAGACCGAACTGCTGGCCCCGTACACCCCGGCCGGGGTGGAAATCCGTGCCGTCACCGAGGAAACCGGATACGAACGGCTGCTTTCCGTGCAGCGGGGCGCATTCGGCCACACCCGGCACGCCGCGATGCGCGAGCGGCTGCTGGCCGGGGTGCGTGCCGGGAACCTGGCCCTGGTGCTCGCGCTGGTGGACGGGGAACCGGCGTGCGGTGGCCGGATCGAATTCCACGCGGGCACCGGATTCGCGAGCCTGTGGGGCGGCGGGACACTTCCGGGATTCCGCGGCCGCGGGGCGTATCGGGCACTCGTCGCGCACCGGGCCGCCCTTGCCGCGGCACGTGGCTACCGCTATCTGTACTCGGACTGTTCCCCGGATTCCGAACCGATCCTCGCGCGCACCGGGTTCACCCGGCTGGCCACGACGATCCCGTTCACGATCTAGCGGCGTTCCTTGGGGATGGCGAAGGTCTCGCACACCGTGCGCCACACCTGTTTCGGGTCGTAACCGTTGTCCAGGGCCTGATCGATGGTGCGACCACCGAGTTCGGCGAACACGTGCGAATCGGCGAGCAGCTCCGCGCGCGCGGTGCCGAATTCGCCTGCCATCAATCCCCGGAAGACCGTCATCCTCATCGGATACAGCTTAGCTGCCCGGCATGACCTCTTGTTCGAAGTAGTCGGCGAGCTTGTTCGGATCCTTGTCCGCACCCGCGACGACCTTGCCCGCGATCGGCCTTCCCTGGACGCTGAATTCGAGCACGGCCTTGCCCGACTCGTCGTTGCCCGCGGTGTAGTCGCCGGTGAGCCCGTTGCCCTGCCACTTGGCGGTGATCTCCTTGTTGTCCCCGCTCGGCCCGTCCGGTACCTCCGGGGTGTCGCTGCCCTGGTAGTAGCTGAGCGTGTGGGCCCCGGAATCGACCCGGCAGGTCACCGCGATCGGGGCAGGATTCTTGCCCTGCGCCGAATTGCAGCTGCCCTGCCCGCCGATGCCCCCGGCGAGCTGGCGCAGGCAGTCGGTGAATCCCTCGCTGTCCCGCTGCGCACCGAGGTTTCCGCATTCGGCCGCGTCGACGGTCTTGCCCGAGCCGTCGAACAGGAACAGCCCGCCCACCACGAGCGCGGCCACGACCACGAGGGCCGCACCGGCGCCGATCAGGGTGCGATTGCCGGGACGGCGCCTGGCCGCGGGCTGCGCCGGCGCGGGAGCCTGCTGGTACCCGGGATTCGGCTGCGGGAACGCCTGCGGTGGCCCGCCGGGGTGTCCGGGCGGGAAACCGGGCTGCTGCGGTGGGCCGGGGTGTTGCGGCTGCTGCGGTGCCGGCCAGGGTGCGGGGGCGTGGCGCGGATAGTCCTGGGTGCGGCCGGCGATCCCCTCGCGCGAGACATGGTGCGCGCCGAGCGCCACCGCGGTCTCCGGCTGGTCCAGGCTGGTGGCCACCACGTGCAGCGATTCCCCGATCAGGGTGGCCACGAGCGGAATCCTGCTCGATCCGCCGACGAGGTAGATCCCGGCGAGCCGGTTGGGGTCGAAGCCCGCACCGCGCACGGTTGCGGCGAGCAGCTCGACACTGCGCAGCATGCTCGGCCGGATCAGCGATTCCAGTTCCGGGCGGGTGACGAGCACATCCTCGAAGGGTTCGGGCATCGGCACATCCGCCTGCGGGTGCCGGGAAAGGGCCTCCTTCGCGGCCTTCACGTCCTCCCGCAGCGCGCGCTGGGCCCGCCGGTCGGCGGTCTCCTGCGGGCGGATCAACCGCTGCCAGCGCGCCGGATCGTACTGCGAGATCTGCCTGCCGACGTGTTCGAACAGCGCCTGGTCCACGTCCAGCCCGCCGAGATCGGGGAGCCCGGCCTCGGCGAGCACCGAGTACCCGTTCTGGGTGGCGCCGACCACCGCGCAGTCGAAGGTCCCCGCCCCGAGGTCGTAGACGGCGAGCGCCTGGCCGGGAGCGAGCGCTTTGCCGGGAAAGGACGCGAAGTGCGCGGCGGCCGCGACCGGCTCGGGAACCAGCAGCAGGTTGTGCCCGAGCCCCGCTGCCCGCGCGGCCCGTACCAGCGCGGCACGGCGCAGCTCGCCCCACTGCGCGGGATGGGTGAGCCGGACCTCGTCCGGGCGCTGCCCGCCGAGCTGGCGCACGGTCTCCTCACCGACCCGGTAGAGCACCGCGGCGAGCGCGTCGATCACGGTGATCACCCGGTCACCCAGCAGCAACTGCTGCTCGTCGACGCGCCGCTTCGGGTTCGGTTCGAACCGGGAGGGATCGAGCCGCGCCCGGCGTTCGGCGTCCTTGCCGACCACGAGGGATCCGTCCTCGGCGGCGAACACCGCGGACGGCATGGTCGCCGAACCGTCGATCTCGACCACGCGCGGCTGCCTGCCGTGCGCGGCGAGTACCGCGACCGTGTTCGACGTACCGAGGTCAACCGATAGGACGTGCACAGCTCTCCCTCGTTCGCACACCCAGCTGTTTCGAGGTGATCGTGCCATGTCAAGCCCCGGTCCGGGGTATGTGCCCGAAAAATGTCGTACTCCTGCCGCACACTGGTGGCATGTGCCCCGACGACCGAACCGAGACCGCCGCGCTCGACGGGTTCTCCCCGGCGACCCGGCTGTGGTTCAGCGAGGCGTTCGCCGAGCCGACGCCCGCCCAGGAGGGCGCCTGGACGGCGATCGGGCGCGGAGAGCACACCCTCGTCGTCGCCCCGACCGGTTCGGGCAAGACGCTGTCCGCTTTCCTCTCCGCGATCGACTCACTGGCCAGCGCGGATCCGCCGCAGCAGCGCGAGCATCGCTGCCGGGTGCTCTACGTGTCCCCGCTCAAGGCCCTCGCGGTCGACGTGGAACGCAACCTGCGCGCCCCGCTGACCGGGATCCGCGGCGCGGCGCGGCGCCTCGGTGAACCGGTGGACGAGATCACCGTCGGCATGCGCACCGGGGACACCCCGGCCAGTGAACGGCGGGCGTTCCACACCAAGCCACCGGACATCCTGGTGACCACCCCGGAGTCACTGTTCCTGCTGCTGACCTCGCAGGCGCGCGAGTCACTGCGCGGAGTGCGCACGGTGATCCTGGACGAGGTGCACGCCCTCGCCGGTGGGAAGCGGGGCGCGCACCTGACCCTTTCCCTGGAACGGCTGGACGAGCTGACCGGTGTCCAGGCCCAGCGCATCGGCCTTTCCGCGACGGTGCGCCCGGTCGAGGAGGTCGGCGATTTCCTCACCGGGGGCCGCCCGGTCACCGTGGTGCGCCCGCCGAACACGAAGACCATCGACATCTCGGTGCAGGTCCCGGTTCCCGATCTGGGCACCCTCGGCGAGGACAAGGACACCGACACCGCTGGCCAGCCCTCCGCCTCGATCTGGCCGGCGGTGGAACGGCGGATCCACGAACTGGTCACCGCACACCGCTCCACGATCGTGTTCACCAACTCGCGGCGGCTCGCCGAACGGCTGACCACCCGGCTCAACGAGCTCGCCGCGGAGTCGGTCGAACTGACCGAGTTCCCCGCCGAGGCGATCGGCGAGTCCGGGATCTCCTACGGCGCGGCGCCGACGATCGCGCGCGCCCATCACGGCTCGATGTCCCGGGAACAGCGCACCATCGCCGAGGAGGAGCTGAAATCGGGCACCCTGCCCTGCGTGGTCGCGACCTCCTCGCTGGAGCTCGGTATCGACATGGGCGCGGTTGACCTCGTCGTACAGGTCGAGGCCCCGCCGACGGTCGCATCCGGGCTGCAGCGCATCGGCAGGGCGGGCCACCACGTCGGCGCGGCCTCGGCGGGCGTGCTGTTCCCCAAGTTCCGCGGCGACCTCGTGTCCGCGGCGGTGACGAGCGAACGGATGTCCGAGGGCGCGATCGAGGCGGTGCGGTATCCGCGCAATCCACTGGATGTGCTCGCCCAGCACGTGGTGTCGATGGTCGCGGTGCAGGACTGGCAGTTCGACCGGCTCGCCGCGCTCGTGCGCCGGGCGGCACCGTTCGCCGCGCTGCCCGAGCAGGCGCTGCACGCGGTGCTGGACATGCTCTCCGGGCGGTATCCGAGCGAGGACTTCGGCGAGCTGCGCCCACGGATCACCTGGGACCGGGTCACCGGAACCCTGCGCGGGCGCCCGGGAGCGCAGCGGCTCGCGGCCACCTCCGGGGGCACCATTCCGGACCGCGGCCTGTACACGGTGACCACGCCGCCGGACGAGAACGGCGCGCGCACCGGTCGCCGGGTCGGTGAGCTGGACGAGGAGATGGTCTACGAGTCCAGGGTCGGGGACACTTTCCTGCTCGGCACCTCGGTGTGGCGGATCGAGGACATCACCCATGACCGGGTGATCGTGACACCCGCTCCCGGGGTTCCCGCGCGGATGCCGTTCTGGAAGGGCGAGACGGTAGGGCGCCCGCTCGAGCTGGGCAGGGCGGTCGGCGCGTTCCTGCGGGAGATCTCGTCCGCGGACCCGGACCCGGCGCGAAACCGGTGCGCCGCAGCGGGTCTCGACGAATGGGCGACCCAGAACCTGCTGTCCTATGTGGACGAACAGCGGGCGGCGACCCGGCACGTGCCCAGTGATCGCACGGTGCTCGTGGAACGGTTCCGGGACGAGCTCGGCGACTGGCGGGTCGTGGTGCACTCCCCGTTCGGTGCCCAGGTGAACGCCCCGTGGGCGCTGGCGATCGGGGCCCGGTTGCGCGAGCGGCGCGGCCTCGACGTGCAGCTGGCGCACTCCGATGACGGGATCGTGCTGCGGCTGCCCACCTCCTTCGAACAGCTCGAGGAAACCGAGACCGAGCGGGATCCGCTGATCCTCGCCGAGGATGTGCTGCTCGATCCCGAGGAGATCGCCCAGGTGATCACTGCGGAACTCGGCTCCTCGGCGCTGTTCGCCGCCCGGTTCCGGGAATGCGCGGCACGCTCCCTGCTGCTGCCCCGCCGCGATCCGCGCAAGCGCTCCCCGCTGTGGCAGCAGCGCCAGCGCGCCGCGCAGCTGCTCTCGGTCGCCTCCCGGTTCGAACAGTTCCCCGTTGTCGCCGAGGCGATGCGGGAGTGCATCCAGGACGTGTACGACGTCCCCGGGCTGCGCACCCTGCTGACCGAGATCCGCACGCGCAAGGTCCGGGTGGTGGATGTGACCACCCAGGCACCGTCCCCGTTCGCGCGCAGCCTGCTGTTCGGTTATGTGGGGATGTACCTCTACGAGGGCGAGATCCCGATGGCCGAACGGAAGGCCGCGGCGCTCTCACTGGATTCCACGTTGCTCGCGGAGCTGCTCGGCACCGAGGCGATCCGGGAACTGCTCGACGCGGATGTGCTCGCCGAGATCGAGGCGCAGTTGCAGCGGCGCGCCGAGGATCGCCGGGCCACTTCTCCCGAGCAGGCCGCCGATCTGCTGCGTTTCCTCGGCGACCTGAGCACCGAGGAGGCAGCCGAGCGGGGCATCGAACCGGACTGGCTCACCGAACTCGAGCGGGAGCGGCGGGTGCTCGAGGTGCGCATCGCGGGCAGCCTGCGGTGGATCCCGATCGAGGACGCGGGCCGGTTCCGGGACGCGCTCGGGGTCGCCCTTCCGGTCGGGATCCCCGAGGCGTTCCTCGAACCGGTCGCCGACCCGCTCGGCGAACTGCTGATCCGGTACGCCCGCTGCCGTGGGCCGTTCCCGGCGAGCGAGGCGGCCGCCCGGTTCGGGCTCGGCGTCTCGGTGGTCACCGGGGTGCTCGAGCGGATGGCCGGTTCCGGGCGGCTGGTGCGCGGCGAACTGCACCCCGAGGGCAGCGGCGGCGTCGAGTACTGCGACGCCGAGGTGCTGCGCAGGCTGCGGCGCGCCTCGCTGGCCCGGCTGCGCGCCGAGGTCGAACCGGTGGAACAGCGCGCGCTCGGCCGGTTCCTCCCGGTCTGGCACGGGATCGCGGCGCCACCCGCGGACGAGGCGGAACGCAGGCGGTCCCGGCTGAACGCCGCCCCGACCGTGGACGACGTGCTCGGCGTGGTCGAACAGCTCGCCGGGGTTCCGCTGCCTGCCTCCGCGCTCGAACCGCTCGTGTTCCGGGCCCGGCTGCCCGGCTACTCCCCCGCGCTGCTCGACGAACTCACCGCGGCCGGTGAGGTGGTGTGGACCGGGTGCGGGACGCTCGCGGGCAACGACGGCTGGCTTTGCCTCGCCCCGGCCGATATCGCCGAGCTCGTCCTGCCCGAGGCGGAGCCGGACCCACCGGACACCGCGGTGCACCGGAGGCTGCGGGACGCACTCGAGGGCGGGGCACTGTTCTTCCGGCAGCTCGCCGACAAGGTGGGCGCCGCCTTCTCCGCCGAAGGGGAACGGGCACCGGCGGATGCGGATCTGGTCGCCGCGCTGTGGGATCTGGTCTGGGCCGGACTGGTCACCAATGACACGCTCAGCCCACTGCGTTCGTTGCTGTCCGGATCGGGCACGGCGCATCGCCAGCGCCGCCCGCCCGCGCGCGGGCGCTACGCCCGGGTGCGCGGAAGCTACGGCCGCGCTCCGATGCCCTCCCGCACCGGCCCGCCCACCGTGGCCGGGCGCTGGTCGCTGATTCCCGCGCGGGACACCGGTCCGACCCGGCGGGCGCACGCGCGCGCCGAGGTGTTCCTCGAACGGCACGGAGTGCTCACCAGGGGCGCGCTGGAGACCGAACGGGTCAGCGGCGGATTCTCCGGTGTGTACCGGGTGTTGCGGGCGATGGAGGAATCCGGCCAGGTGGTGCGCGGCTATGTGGTCGAGGGGCTCGGGGCGGCGCAGTTCGCCGCGCACGGGGCCGTCGACCGGCTGCGCGCGCTCGCGGGCCCCGGAGAACCGGGCGGCCGGGGCGGGGAAACCGATCCGGGCTCGGTGCTCGTACTGGCCGCGACCGATCCGGCGCAGCCCTACGGGGCCGCGCTCGCCTGGCCGGAGGCGCTCGGTGAGACGCGGCACCGGCCGGGGCGCAAGGCCGGGGCCGTGGTCGTGCTCACCGACGGGGCACCGGCGCTCTACCTCGAACGCGGCGGCCGCTCGCTGCTGAGCTTCACCGAGGACCAGGCGCTGCTCGGTGCCGCGGCCCGGGCGCTGGCCGAGGCGGTGCACGACGGCAGGCTCGACACGCTCACCGTGCGCAAGGCCGATGGCGCCTCCGCGCTCACCTCGGCGCTGCACGGGATCCTCGCCGAGGCCGGATTCCGCTCCACCCCGTCCGGACTGCGGTTGCGCGCCTGAGCCCGGCGGCGTTCAGAGTTTGCGCAGCCGCACCCGGTTGATCGAGTGATCGGGCCCCTTCTGCAGCACCAGTTTGGCGCGGCCCCGGCTCGGGCGGATGTTGTGCACCAGGTTGGGTTCGTTGATGCTCGTCCAGATCCCGGCGGCGGTGGCCCGCGCCTCCTCGTCGCTGAGCGCGGCATAGTGGTGGAAGTAGGACTGCGGATCGGCGAAGGCGGTGTCCCGCAGCCGCAGGAAGCGGTTCACGTACCAGTTGCGGATGTCCTCGACGTGCGCGTCCACGTAGATCGAGAAGTCGAACAGGTCGGAGACCGCGAGCCGGGCGGCGGGCTGGAGGACGTTGAGCCCCTCCACGATGAGAATGTCCGGCTTGCGCACCACCTGGGACTCGCCGGGCACGATGTCGTAGCTCAGATGGGAGTAGACCGGGGCGTGCACCTCCTCGGCGCCCGCCTTCACCTCGGAGACGAACCGCACCAGGGCGCGCCGGTCGTAGCTTTCCGGGAAGCCCTTGCGGTGCATGAGGTTCTGCCGCTCCAGCTCCGCGGTCGGGAGCAGGAAGCCGTCCGTGGTCACCAGATCCACCCTCGGGTGATCCGGCCAGTGCGCGAGCAGCGCGCGCAGCAACCGCGCGGTGGTCGACTTGCCGACCGCGACACTGCCCGCGATCCCGATGACGAACGGCACCCGCTCGGCACGCTCCCCCAGGAACGTCGTCGTGGCGGCGTGCAGCCGCTGCCGGGCCGCCACCTGGAGGTTGATCAACCGGGACAGCGGCAGGTAGATATCGGCCACCTCATCGAGCACGATGGATTCGCCGATACCGCGCAGTCTGTTCAGTTCCGCATCGGTGAGACGAAGCGGTGTGGTGGCCCGCAACTCTCGCCACTGGTCACGGTTCAGTTCGACATACGGGCTCAGTTCGCGGACGCGAGGCACCCGCACAGTCTGCACGTGCACCCCGCCGGATTCATCCTCGCAGGGTATGGCCTCAATCACACGGCGAACTCATTGTCAACGCGGCGCCGGAATGCAGAACTCCTTGCCCTGCGAATCCGCGAGCGCCACGCGGGCGGCCCGCACGGATCACCGGGTCGCCAGGCGTAGCAGTGCCCACATCTGGGCGACGGCATCCTCGTGTTCGGTCCCTTCCCCCGCGGAACCGATCACCTCGACGAACCCCCTGCCGAACGGCGCCCGCCCCCACAGCCACAAATACACGTCGAGGGGAGAACCGCGCACCACGGCATCCACCACGTAGCGCACCTTGCCGTTGTCCTCGCCGAGCCGTTCGCCCTGCCCCTCGACCTCGCGCACCTCGATGTTCTGCCTGCTCATCCGGGCCAGCCAGCGCCTGCCCCCGGTCTCCACGAGCACGCCCGCGGTCTTGTTCGCCCGGATCCCGAGTTCGGCGAGGCGGTGCTCGAACCAGACCGAGAGCACCTCGTCCACGCCGTCGGTGGCGATCTCCTGCGCGACCGGGGCCCGCTCGATCCCCGCCGTGATCTGCGCGTCGTAGCGGTGCACCGTGGTCTCGTGCAGCATCCTGCGCACCCAGAATCCGTAGTGCTGCTGGGGCGGATACCAGGTGACGCAGGGATCCGCGGGACCGTGCGCGGCGAACCGGGACCGCAGCGAGGCGTAGCCCTCGTGGAGGTAGTCCACGACCGGTTGCCCCTTCTTCGGGGTGCGCCGCCATTCCGTGGGCCGCACCCCGTCGCTGAGCCAGGTGAACAGCATCCGGTAGATGGCCCCGACATGCCGGGCCGTCTCGCCGAGCGTGAGACCGGGGCAGGCGGTGACCACCCGATCGCTTGGCGCCCGGTGCGTGGCATCGGCGAGCAGCTCCACCTCGAGGTCGAGCACCTCGAGCATCCGCCCGTAGTCGATGCCCGGCTCACCCATGACCGTCCCCGTCTCCCTTCCCCGTTCGCTCCCCCGGTCGTTCCTCCACCGCGCGAACCGCGCCGCCCCCGGAGGTTCGCCCAGCATCGGTCCCCGGGAACGCCACTGCCTCGGCGTCCTCGGTGCGGTACCGGTGCCTCCGTACACGATCACGGCTCCCGCTGGGTCATCGCGCGTTCCACGACCGCGAGGAACTGCCCGGTCTTGCGCACCATGTCCTCGGCGAACCCGGGCGTCATCGGCTTGTGGATCCCCGCGCTGACCGCGGCGTTGACCGGGGAGACCGCGGCGAAGATCTCCGCCCACTCGCCGAGCTCGGGAGCCACCTTCGACAACAGCAGCCACGCGCTCGTCGGCTTGGACCTGCCCCGGTGCGGCCGCCCGCGCAGCGCGAGCATCGCGGCCGCACCGCGCAGCGCGGCGAGATAGGCGGAGGTGAACTTGCCCGTCGGTTCCGCCTCCCACTCCGCTTCGAGCAGGGCACGGTCGGCCTCGCGCAGCAGCGGAACGGCAGCCGAGGCCGGGTCGAACGCCACCTTCCGTTCCAGGACCCGCCCCGGTCCACGCCGCACGCCGACTGGGAAATCAATGAGCGCCGACATTCCGTCCTCCTCCAAGCCATCGTCCAGGCCACCGTCGAAGACATTCACTGAAGACCTTCACCGAAGACAGGCACCGAGTGCCTTCTCCGGACTTCACCGAAGCTCTATCGAACGTATGTTCGAACACCACTGTAGCTCGCCGGGCGGCCCCGCTCAACCCCTCTTCCCGTGGCACGGTCAAACCCGCTATCGCCGAGGTGGCGCCGCGTGATCTGATGAACCCCTGTCTACGGCAGGGACGAGGTAAGGAGCGATATGACCGCGCAGCCGGAGACCGATCACCGCTCGGTGGCGAAAGTGCGCGCCGCCCTGCTCGCTTCCGGCCAGCGGGAGGCGGCCGAGGGCATTCGCGTCCTGGGGGACGAGGTGCGCACCGCCGCGGCCGCGGCCGCGGCACTGGGCGTCGTACCGGGCGCCATCGCGAACAGCCTCGTGTTCACCGCCGTACACGGAACCCGGCACAGCCCGCTGCTGGTGCTCACCTCCGGAGCGCATCGCGCGGACACCGGCAAGCTCGCCGGACTCGTCGGCGCGGACACGGTCGGCAAGGCCGACGCGGCCTTCGTCGGTGAGCACACCGGCCAGGTGATCGGCGGGGTCGCCCCGATCGGGCATCCGGAACCGATCCGCACCCTCGTGGACCGCGCGCTCGCCGAGTACCCGGTGGTCTGGGCCGCCGCCGGGCATCCCAAGACGGTCTACCCGACCAGCTTCGCCGATCTGGTGGCACTCACCGGCGGCTCCGAAGCGACCGTCGCCTGACCGGAACGGCCATGACGCCGCAGCAGAAACCAGACGACGCCCAGATTCTCGAGTTCACCGCGGAGGATCTGCGAGCACACCTGCGGGAAGCGCTCTCGATCTATGTCGAGGCGATGGGGTATCCGAAGGGGACGGTGGACGCGCGTGCCCCGATGTGGCTCGCGCACATGCTCCGTCCCGGCTGGCGCTGCGTCGCCGCGCTGCACGGCGACTCGCTTTCCGGGATCGCGTACGGCTACACCGGCCAGCGCGGCCAGTGGTGGTACGAACAGGTACGCGGCGGGCTGCTCAAGACCGGGGGCGAGGCGGCCGCGTCGGCCTGGATGAGCGACTATTTCGAGCTGACCGAGCTGCACGTGCGCCCGGACCGGCAGGGCACCGGTCTCGGGGAGCGGCTGCTGCGCTCGCTGCTCCGGGATGTGCGCTCCCGGCACGTGCTGCTGTCCACCCCGGAGGGCGAGAGCCGGGCCTGGCGGCTCTATCGGCGGCTCGGTTTCCTGGATGTGCTCCGCAGGCACCAGTTCGTCGGCGATCCACGGCCGTTCGCGGTGCTCGGCCGCACCCTGCCGCTATAGCGACCGGGCCAGCTCGGCGCCGAGCGCGTCCAGCCCGATCGGGCCCAGTTCGAGCGCCCGCCCGTGGAAGGCCTTGCTGTCGAACGACTCCCCCGCCCGGGAACGGGCCTGTTCCCGCGCGGCCAGCCAGGCACGCTCGCCCAGCTTGTACGAGGGCGCCTGCCCCGGCCAGCCGAGGTAGCGGTCCACCTCGTCGGCGAGATAGTCGTGCGCGCCGAGGGTGCGCGTGGTCATGAACTCCAGCCCGAGTTCGGGTGACCACCGCTGCCCTTCGTGGAACCCGGTGCCCGCCGGAATGGGCAGTTCGAGGTGCATGCCGATGTCCACGAGCACCCGCGCGGTGCGGAAGATCTGCGCGTCGAGCAGGCCGAGCAGGGCGTGGTCCGAACCGAGGTGGCCGAGTTCGCGCATCAGCTGCTCCGCGTAGAGTGCCCAGCCCTCGCCGTGCCCGGAGATGAAGCACAGCTGCCGCTGGAACCGGTTGAGCCGGTCGGCGTGGTAGACGGCCGTGGCGACCTGGAGGTGATGTCCGGGAACACCCTCGTGGTAGACGGTGGTCACATCCCGCCAGACCGGGAAGCTCGGCTGCTCGTGGTCCACCGACCACCACATGCTGCCCGGCCTGCCGAAATCATCGGTCGGCCCGATGTAGTACGCGCCGAGCACCCCACCGGGCGGGGCGATCTTGCAGTCCAGCCGCATGAGCTCTTCGGGCAGCGTGAAGTGCGTGTCCCGCAGGGAATCCAGCGCCTCGTCGGAGACCTGTTGCAGCCAGGCGGCGAGCCCGTCGATACCGCTGACCCGGTGGCGCGGATCGGCGTCCAGCAGTTCGGCGGCCCGCGCGGGGCTCGCTCCCGGTTCGATACGCCCGGCGACCTCGACCATCTCGGCCTCGATCCGGGCGAACTCCTCCCAGGCCCATTGATAGGCCTCGTCCAGGTCCAGCACCGCCCCGGTGAACTGCCGGGAGTGCAACCGGTACCGCTCGGCACCGACCGCGTCCGCCCGCGGCGCCTTCGGGGCCAGCTGTTCGCGCAGGTACTCGCTCATCCCCGCGTACGCGCCCGCCGCCGTGTCCGCGGCCGCGCCGAGCTCATCGGCCAGCGCCTCGGGTGCGCCGTCCAGCAGCCCGTGGAAATAGGACCGGCCACCGTCCCCCGACCAGCGCGCGCACTGCGTGGCGACCTTGTCCACCTGGCGCACCGCGGCGGTGTGCCCGGTGCGGGCCGCCTGCTCGAGTCCCGCGCGCACCTGTTCGAGGGCACGCGGCAGGGCACGCATGCGCGCGGCCAGCGTGGCCCACTGCTGTTCGGTCTCGGCAGGCATGAGGTCGAAGACCTCGCGCAGCGAGTGCACGGGACTCTCGATGACGTTCAGCGCACCGATTTCCGCACCGGCGTCGAACAGCTCCCCCGCGACCTCCATGCGTTCGGTGAACACGGCCTTGGCGATCCGTTCGGCGTCATCGGCCGGTTCGATGCGCCGCACCTCGGCCAGTGCACGCTTGCCGAGTTCGGCCCGCTCGGTCACCGCCTCCGGAGAGAAATCGGTGAGCAGGGCATCACTGCCCTGCTCACCGATCACGGTCGCGGTGACCGGGTCGAGCCCGACATAGTCGCGAACGTACTCATCCACCCGGGCATGCACGCTGTTGTCTCGCATGCCCGAGCACGTTACCCGGTGCGCGCGGGCACCAGGCCGAGGCGCTCGACCAGCTCACTGGTCGCCTTGGACCGGTTGAAGGTGTAGAAGTGCAGGTTGTCCACTCCCTCGTCGAGCAGCCTGCGGCAGTTCTCGGCGATCACATCCATGCCCGCGGCCCGGAACCCCTTGGGGTCGTCGGCGTAGGGGTCGAGCCTGCGCGCGAGCCAGTCCGGGATCGGCGCCCCGGAAAGCTCCGCCGTCTTGGCGAGGGTCTTCTTCGTGGTCAGCGGGAGGATTCCGGGGATCATCCGCTTCTCGCAGCCCGCTGCCGCGATCCGGTCCCGCAGCCGGAGGAAGTCCTCCGGGGCGAAGAACAGCTGCGCGATCGCGAAGTCCGCACCCGCGTTGAGCTTGCGTACCAGGTACTTGGTGTCGCTTTCCAGATCGGTGGAACGGGGATGTCCGTACGGCGAGGCGGCGACCCCGACGCAGAAGTCGCCGAGCTCGCGCACGAGCTCCACGAGTTCTTCGGCATAGCGCAGCCCCTCGGGGTGCGGGATCCATTCCCCGTTCACGTCTCCTGGCGGATCGCCACGGATCGCGAGCACGTTCTGCACGCCGACGGCCGCGTACCAGCCGAGCACATTGCGCAACTCGGTCACCGAGTGGTCGACCGCGGTCAGGTGCGCCATCGGCACCAAGGTGGTCTCGCTCGCGATCCTGCCCGTGGTCCGGATGGTGCGGTCCCTGTTGTGTCCTCCCGCGCCATAAGTGACCGAGACATAGGCGGGATCGAGCACTTCCAGATTGCGGATGGCCCGCCAGAGGATCTGCTCGTCCTCCGCGTCACGAGGAGGGAAGAACTCCACGGAGAACGTTGGCTGGCCAGTTTCCAGTCGTTGTACTACCGAGGTCATAACGAACAACCTTAGTCACAATCCGGCACCCCGTAGAGTGCTGTGTGACAAGGTAAGCCCGATTCGTGCGGGTCATCGACCGATTTCCCAGTCCCTGATATGGGGACCGCGAATTCCCCCGAACGCCGTTGTGCGACCATACGTGCCGCGATGGCCACGACTCGTTCACTCTCGATCAGCAGCGCCGAACAGGGTTCGACGCCGGTCGGTCATGCCGGGGAAAGCCCTGACTCCCCGGAATCCGAGCGCGTCGGGCAGCTGCCGAGAGCCCTGCTCCTGCTCGGTTTCCTCGGCTCCTGCGTGATGGCGCTGGCCGCGGTCGGTGCCGGTGCCACGCTCGCCCACGACCCCCTGCTCTCCACCGGGCCGCTGGCCTGGATCCGTTATGGGCACGGGCGCCAGCTGGCCACCGTGGCCCTCTACGCCGGGCTCGCCATGCTGATCTGGGCGTGGATCCGGCTCGGCCGTGCGGTGCGCGCGCGCCGCCTCGGCAAACGCTGCGTGCTGTACGCGATCACGGCGTGGACGCTCCCGCTGGTGTTCGCCCCGCCGCTGTTCTCCAAGGACATCTACTCCTACCTGGCACAGGGCGATATCGCGCTGCACGGCTTCGATCCCTACCAGGTGGGCCCCTCGGTGCTCTCCGGCGCGCTCGCGGAGAACGTGAGCTGGGTGTGGCAGAACACCCCGGCACCGTACGGGCCGCTGTTCGTGCTGGTCGCCAAGGCCACGGTCGCGGTGACCGGACAGCAGATCATCCCCGGGGTGATCCTGATCCGGCTGCTCATGCTCCCCGGTTTCGCGCTGATCGTGTGGGCCATCCCGAGGCTGGCCAGGCATTTCGGCGGGCGCCCCGAGCTCGCGCTCTGGTTCGGCGCGGCGAACCCGCTGATCCTGGTGCACCTCATCGGCGGCGGGCACAACGATCTGCCCATGGTCGGGTTCATGCTGCTCGGCATCGTGCTGGTGCTGGAGCGCAAACCGGTGAGCGGATTCGCCATGGTGACCGTGGCGGTCGCGATCAAGGCCAGTGCCGCCCTGGTGCTGCCCTTCCTGGTGTGGGTGTGGGCGGGCAAGCTGCGCGGTCCGGCCTGGCGGCGGTTCGTCATCGCGGCCGCGGGCGGGATCGCCGTGGTCGCGGTCGTGTTCGGCGGGATCACCCTGCTCGCCGGGGTGGACCTCGGTTGGATCCCCGCGCTGTCCTCCTCGAGCGCGATCGTGAACTGGCTTTCCATCCCGAGCGCGATCGGCCAGTTCCTGGACATGGTCGGCGGCTGGTTCGCCCGGTTGCCCGGTGGCCTGTTCATCGAGAGCATGCGGCTGATCGGGGAAGCCGTGCTCGCCGTGCTGGTCATCTGGCAGTGGTGGCGTGCCCGGGTCGGCGGATCGGAGGCGGTGCGCCGCTCGAACATCGCCCTGCTCGCGCTGGCCCTGCTCGGCCCGGCCTGCCTGCCCTGGTACTTCAGCTGGCCGATCACCCTCGGTGCGGTCCTCGTCTACTCCGGGACCGGACTGGTCGCGATCACGGGCGCCTCGGTGTGGCTGGTGCTCGTGACCTATCCGTCCGGGGACACCGCGCTGTACAACTGGCTCTACGTGGCCTGCTGTGCCGTGGTCGCGGCGCTCGCCGCCCTCGCGCTGGTGCGCCCGGACCCGCTGCGGCTGTCCGCGCACGAACCGGACTTCCTGCTCGCGCGGGACAGTGCCGCCGGACCGGGATCGCCGGAGCGGTCCGCCTAGAAGGCCATCGCCTGGGCGCGGCGCTTGACCTCGGTGCCCCGGTTCCCGCGCAGCGCGTCGATCGGGCGCCCGGGAAGGGACTCGTCGGCGGTGAACAGCCAGCGCAGCGACTCGGAGCGGGTGAACCCGGCGTCGGAGAGCACCGTCATCGTGCCGGTGAGGCCCTTGACCACGCCGGACTCGTCGACGAAGTCCGCGGGCACGCACACCTCGCGGTCCCTCCGGAGCGCGATGAGCTGCCCGTCACGCACCATCTGCTGCAGCTTGGACACGGGAACGCCGACCTGGCCGGCGAGCTCGGAGATCGGGATGACGGCCGAGTCGGCGTCAAGCACGTCCTCGGCGAGGGGAATCGAACTCACGGCGACTACTGTGCCACACGCGGCGGCCGGCAAGCACGGGGTTTCGGCGCGCACCAGTACGATCAACAGCTGTGACGAGTGGAGTCGCGGACATGGCAGGCACGGTGCTCGAGGGCAGGTACCGGGTGGACTCGCTGCTCGCCACAGGTGGTATGTCGACCGTGTACGCAGGCCTTGACCTGCGGCTCGAGCGACCGGTCGCGATCAAGGTGATGGATCGCAAACTCGCAGACAATCCCACCTTCATGCGCCGCTTCGAGCTGGAGGCGCGCGCCGCGGCGAAGCTGCACCACCCGAACATCGTCGCCGTGTACGACCAGGGCATCGACGAGGCGGCCGTCTACCTGGTCATGGAGCTCGTCTCCGGGGGAACCCTGCGCGATCTGCTCGAGGAACGCGGGCCACTGGATCCCGCGCTCGCCCTCGCCATCGCCGAACCGGTCGCCTCCGCGCTCACCGCCGCGCACCGGGCCGGGCTCGTGCACCGCGACATCAAGCCGGAGAACGTGCTCATCGGCTGGCAGGAGCACGGCGGGGGCGCGGTCAAGGTGGCTGACTTCGGACTGGTGCGCGCGCTGAGCGGGTCCAGCCTCTCCACCGGGAACGTCATCCTCGGCACGGTCGCCTACCTGTCCCCCGAACAGGTCGCCACCGGGGACGCCGATCCGCGCAGCGACGTGTACGCGCTCGGGATCCTGCTGTTCGAGATGCTCACCGGCCGCCCGCCGTACAACGGGGACACCGCGCTCTCGGTCGCCTACCGGCACGTGCACGAGGACGTGCCCGCCCCCGGTGAGCTGCGCCCGGATCTGGCCCCCGCGCTGGACAACCTCGTGCTGCAGGCCACCCGGCGGGACCCGGCGGCGCGCCAGCAGAACGCGGCCGATCTGGCGCTCGCCATCGAACGGGTGCGCGGTGGCCTCGGGCTGCCGAAGGTTCCCGTCCCGGTTGCCGCGCCGCCCACGCTCACCAACCTCGAAGCGGCGACCGGACCCGTCGACCACGGCGGCCCGTCCGGGACCAGGATGTTCACCCGTTCGGCCGCGGAGGTGCTCGAACCGGAACCGGCCACCGAGACCCAGGCCGAGCCGGTCGCACCGGATCCGAGCGCCGGGTACCGCAAGGACCGGCGGCGGAGCAGGCGCTGGCTGGCCGTGGTCCTGGTACTCGTGCTGCTGCTCGCCGCGCTCATCGGCGTGGGCGCCTGGTGGTTCGGCTCCGGGCGATGGACCGCGGTGCCCGCGCTGTCCGGGCTGAGCAAGACGCAGGCCCAGCACAACGCGGAACAGGCCGACCTGACCACGCGGCTGACCATGCGGCAGAACAACACGGTTCCCGCGGGCACCGTGATCAGTTCCAATCCGTCGACCGGGGCGGACGCGCTGCGTGGCAGCCAGGTCGAGCTCGTGGTGTCCACCGGGAAGCCGAAGGTCCCGAAGATCGAACCGGGCACCAGCAGGCAGGAGGCCGAGCAGGCGATCCGGAACGCGGGGCTGCGGCCGGTGCACGACTCCTCCGGGGACCGCTACAGCCCCTCGGTGGCCAAGGGCGCGGTATTCGCCGTGACCCCCTCCCCCGGCACCCCGCTGCCCGGGAACGCCGAGGTGACCCTGGTGCTGTCCAAGGGAGTCGCGCCGATCAAGGTCCCGGATGTCACCGGTTCCGCGCACGACGACGCGTTCCAGGCACTACGCAAAGCCGGGCTGAGCCCCTACGACCTGCCCGGGCAGTTCACCGGCTCGGGCAAACCGGGCACCGTGCTGCAGACCAATCCCGCGGCCGGCGCCAGCGTGCCCGCGGACGCCGACCGCCGCGTCGGGGTCGTGGTATCCACCGGGGTGCAGCTACCCGATGTGACCGGTAAGAAGGTCGGCGAGGCACGCTCCACCCTGGAAGGGCTCGGGCTGAAGGTGCAGGTGCACCAGTTCCTGCAGAGTGACGATTCGCAGGTGCTCACCCAGTCCACCCCGCCGGAGACCACGGTCGCCCCGGGCACCGAGATCACCCTGAACGCGCTGCCGTAACGGCCGCAGGACGCGAAAAACCCGGCCCACCTGGTCGGTGGCCGGGTTCCTCTGTTGGCTCGTTCAGCCGCGCAGCATCTCGGCGACCAGGAAGGCGAGCTCGAGGGACTGCTGGGTGTTCAGCCTCGGGTCCATCGCGGTCTCGTAGCGCCCGGACAGATCGGTGTCGGAGATGTCCTGGGCACCGCCGATGCATTCGGTGACGTCCTCACCGGTCAGCTCGACGTGCATGCCGCCGGGGTGACTGCCCAGCGAGTTGTGCACCTCGAAGAAGCCGTGCACCTCGTCCACGATCCGGTCGAAGTGCCGGGTCTTGTAGCCAGTGGAGGACTCGTAGGTGTTGCCGTGCATCGGGTCGCACTGCCAGATCACCTTGTGCCCGCTGGCCTCGACCTTCTCGATGATCGCCGGGAGCACCTCGCGCACCTTCGTGTTCCCCATCCGGGAGACCAGGGTCAGCCTGCCGGGCACATTGTGCGGGTCGAGCCGGTGCACGTATTCGAGTGCCTGCTCCGGGGTGGTCTTCGGGCCGATCTTCACCCCGACCGGGTTCGCCAGCAGCTCGGCGAGCGCGATGTGCGCCCCGTCGAGTTCCCTGGTGCGCTCCCCGATCCAGAGGAAGTGCGAGGACAGGTCGTACAGCTTCGGGTCGGCCGGATCCGAGGTGTCCATGCGCAGCAGGGCACGCTCGTAGTCGATCAGCAGCGCCTCGTGGCTGGCGAAGATCTCGGTGCCGTGCAGCGAATGGTCGGTGACCCCGCAGGCGTTCATGAATCGCAGCCCGCGGTCGATCTCCCCGGCGAGCGCCTCGTACCGGGCACCCGCGGGCGAGGTGCGCACGAAGTCCTTGTTCCAGTCGTGCACCCGGTGCAGATCGGCCATGCCCTCCGAGGTCAGCGCGCGCACCAGGTTCATCGCCGCGCTCGCGTTCGCGTAGGCGCGGATCATCCGCGAGGGATCGGGAATCCGGGCCTGCTCGCTGGTGTGCAGCGAGTTCACGATGTCGCCCCGGTACACCGGGAGCCCGAAGGCGTCCAGTTCGTTGGACCGCGGCTTGCCGTACTGGCCGGCGATCCGCGCCACCTTCACCACCGGGGTGGAGGCCGCGTAGGTCAGCACCACCGCCATCTGCAGCAGCGTGCGGATGTTGCCGCGAATGTGCGGCTCGGTGTTGGTCTCGAACGTCTCCGCGCAGTCGCCGCCCTGCAACAGGAAGGCTTCCCCGCGCGCCACCTCGGCGAGCCGCTCCTGCAGGCGGGCCACCTCGTTCGGCAGCGTCACCGGCGGCACGCTCTCCAGCACCGTGCGCACCTGCCGGGTCTGCTCGGCATCCGGCCACTGCGGCTGTTGTGCCGCGGGGCGGGCGAGCGCCTCGTCGAGGTTGGTACGCAGGTGCGGCGGAAGGGGCGGTAGTTCCGGAAGGGTGTCAACCGGGATGTCGACGGTCCAAGATGTCACGAGACCAGACTAATGCCGCCCCACGATCGGCTCATGACCTGGGTGGTTCACTGTGCCGGGGCACACCACCGGACACGAGAAACGGCCCCACGCAAACGCGTGGGGCCGTTCCTTCGGGAACTGTCGCTCAGTTACCGGAGAGCTTCTCGCGCAGTGCGGCGAGCTGCTCGTCGGAGGCGAGGGTGCCGCCGTTGGTGGACGGCGCGGCCGGAGCGGAGGAGTATCCGCCGTCGGTCGCGGGGGCACCGGTGTCCTCGCCGCCCTCGGCACCGGCCTCGGCGTCGAGCTGAGCCGCGCGGGCGACCTGCGCCATGTGCTGCTCGTAGCGGCGGTGGGCCTCGGCGTACTGCCGCTCCCACTCCTCACGCTGCTTGTCGAAGCCTTCCTGCCACTCCTGGGTCTCCGGGTCGAAGCCCTCGGGGTAGATGTAGTTGCCCTCGTTGTCGTAGTCGGCGGTCATGCCGTACTGCGTCGGGTCGAACTCCGAGTCCGGGGTGAAGCCCTCGTTGGCCTGCTTGAGCGAGAGCGAGATACGCCGCCGCTCCAGGTCGATGTCGATGACCTTGACCATGACCTCGCCGCCGACCTGCACGACCTGCTCGGGCAGTTCCACGTGCCGCTCGGCGAGCTCGGAGATGTGCACCAGACCCTCGATGCCGTCCTGGACGCGCACGAACGCGCCGAACGGGACGAGCTTGGTGACCTTGCCCGGCACGATCTGGCCGATCGCGTGGGTGCGGGCGAACTGGCGCCACGGGTCTTCCTGGGTGGCCTTGAGCGAGAGGGAGACGCGCTCGCGGTCCATGTCCACGTCGAGCACCTCGACGGTGACTTCCTGGCCGACCTCGACGACCTCGCTCGGGTGGTCGATGTGCTTCCAGGACAGCTCGGAGACGTGCACCAGACCGTCGACGCCGCCGAGGTCCACGAACGCACCGAAGTTGACGATGGAGGACACGACGCCCTTGCGGACCTGGCCCTTGGCCAGCGCGTTGAGGAACTCGCTGCGCACCTCGGACTGGGTCTGCTCCAGCCAGGCGCGGCGGGAGAGCACCACGTTGTTGCGGTTCTTGTCCAGCTCGATGATCTTGGCCTCGAGCTCCTTGTGCACGTAGGGCTGCAGGTCGCGAACCCGGCGCATCTCCACCAGCGAGGCGGGGAGGAAGCCGCGGAGCCCGATGTCCAGGATGAGGCCGCCCTTGACGACCTCGATGACGGTGCCGCGAACCGGCTCGTCCTTTTCCTTGAGCTCTTCGATCGTGCCCCAGGCGCGCTCGTACTGAGCGCGCTTCTTGGACAGGATCAGCCTGCCTTCCTTGTCCTCTTTCTGGAGGACGAGGGCCTCGACCTCATCGCCGACGGTGACGACCTCGTTCGGGTCGACATCGTGCTTGATGGACAGTTCGCGTGACGGGATCACGCCCTCGGTCTTGTAACCGATGTCGAGCAGCACTTCGTCGCGGTCGACCTTGACGATGGTGCCTTCGACGATGTCGCCATCGTTGAAGTACTTGATCGTCTTGTCGATGGCGGCGAGGAAGTCTTCCTCCGACCCGATGTCGTTGATCGCGACCTGTGTGGTCGTCGGGGCGGCGGTGGTGTCGATGGACATGTGGTAGGTGGCTCCGGTACGGATGATCGTAGGTATGTGCTTTGGACAATGTGCGCGCGCCGCGGGCCTACGCTGAGGCGAATCGAACGCGACGACCCCACGAGAAACAGCGTCTGACGCCAGAGGTGACTATCGCAGACAGCATCTACCCACTGCGCAAAAGTATGGTACGCGGCGGGCTTGCGCAGCGGCAAACCAGGGTCGGATGAACAGGGAAGAAGGGTACTCCGGTGACCGAGAACCGGCACGCACGGGCCGAGGAAATGCTTGGCACGGTGGGAATCGAGGCCCGCGAGGCCGGTTCCGCGGAGTCCGCGCGCGCCAACCGCGCCTGGTGGAACGCCGATGCCGAGGACTATCACCGGACACACGGCGAATTCCTCGGCGCGAACGGTGCCGCCGACTTCGTGTGGTGCCCGGAGGGGCTGCGCGAGCAGGACGCCCGGCTGCTCGGCGAGCCCGGTGAACTGAGCGGGCGGCGGATCCTCGAGCTCGGCTGCGGATCGGCGCCCTGTTCGCGCTGGCTCGCCGGGCAGGGCGCCCGCCCGGTCGGGCTGGATGTGTCCGAGGCGATGCTCGGCTACGCCCGATCCGCCTCGGACACGCTCGCCCTGATCCAGGCCGATGCGGAACACCTGCCGTTCGCCTCCGGATCCTTCGACCACGCCTGCTCCGCGTTCGGCGCGGTCCCGTTCGTCGCCTCGGTCACCGCGGTGTTCACCGAGGTCGCCAGGGTGCTGAAACCGGGAGGCCGCTGGGTGTTCGCGGTGAGCCACCCGATGCGCTGGGCCTTCCCCGATGTCGGCGGACCGGCCGGCCTGACGGTGACCCAGTCCTACTTCGACCGGACCCCGTACGTGGAGGTGGACGCGCACGGCCACGCCACCTACGTGGAGCACCACCGCACCCTCGGGGACTTCGTGGGCGCGATCGCCGCGGCGGGGCTGGTGCTGCACCGGCTGGTCGAACCGGAGTGGCCGCCGGGGTTCACTCGGGAATGGGGACAGTGGACCCCGCTGCGCGGCGCGCTGTTCCCCGGGACCGCCATCTTCTGCACGCACAAGCCGCCGGAACCGCTCTCGTGACCGCGCCGGAGTCCTTCGTCCGGGCCCAGGCGGCGCATTTCGCGGCGCTCGACCCGCTGCTGCCCACTCCCGTGCTACCCCACGGCGGGGAACCCATCGGTGCGCTGAGCGAGGACCGCAAACCGCTGCTCGCGCTGCTCCGCGAGGAGTCGCACCCACCGGGGACCGCGTCGAGCCTGTGGTCGGCGCGGGTGAGCCAGCAGCTGTATCCCCTGGTCGCCTCGGGTGCCGAGCTGGATCCGCTGCTGCGGCGCTGGCGGGAACTGCTCGACGACCGCCGCGATCCGGGCGTGGACTCCGCCTGCCTGCTCACCTGGCCGAGCCGGGACACCGAGGCGACCCAGGTGCTGCTGCGGCACGGTTTCGCCCCGCTGACCGTGCTCGCCGTGCGCACCGGTCCCCCGGTCGAGGAGCCGAGGGAGAACGGCACCCCCGTCCGGCGGGCCGGCGAGGACGACCTCCCCGACCTGCTCGAGCTGGCCATGGCCGAACTGCGGTTCGCCGCGCGGGTCGGTTCCGCCGTGGTCCGCGAGGACGCCGAACGGCTCAAGGCCACGGCGCTGCGCGACTGGCTGGACGACCGATTCCCGATGCTGCTCGCCGAACGGGACGGCGAGGCCGCGGGCACGGTGCAGTTCCGCGCGGCCCTGCTCGACGAGGACAGCAGGCCGCGGTTGCTCCCCGAAGGGCTGTGGGGCTACGTGAACTGCCTTTCGGTGCACCGGCGATGGCGCGCCTCCGGGGTCGGCAGGGCGCTCATGGCGCGGGCGCACGCGGAACTTCCTGCGGACCGTACGGGGGACTATCTCTATTACAATCCGGCAAATCCGCTTTCCTCGGTGTTCTGGCCACGGCAGGGTTACCGTCCATTGTGGACCGTCTGGGAGGTGCGCCCGGCGCGCGCGCTGCAGTAGAGAACCACCCGTTCAGGCAAGCACCACCCGTTCGGGGGGTTCGGGCGGGAAAGCCCACGCCAGCCCGCCGATGCGCGGTATCTCTGCTTAGTCGACAGGTGTGTCACCGTGTGTATCCCACACGGTAGGTTGCCTGTGCATCTCACCGGCGAAAAACTCGATACCGTTCGATAGAGGGAACCCCGTTGGACATCCATGCTCGCCACATAGCCGTCAACGGCCGTTACAAGCAGCTGTTGCCGCCGACCTCGCTGCTGGTGGCCGAAGGACAGCTCACCGTCGTGCGCTGTCTCGGCGACGAAGCGACGACGCTGGCGCTCGCGCTTTCCGGGCGGATCGAACCGGACGACGGCGCGGTACTGCTCGACGGCGAGGGGAATCAGGCGGCACTGCGTGAGCATGTCGCGATCGTCGACGCGCCACGGGTCACCGAACCGGAGCCCTCCCGCACCCTCGCCGCGGTCGTCGCCGAATCGCTCGCGCTCGCCCGCCAGCCCGCGGGCCGCGCGACCGTGGAGGACTGGCTCGTCGAACAGCACGCCGAGCAGTACGCGAAATACCGCTTCGAGACCCTGCCCGCACCGCTGCGCACCCGGCTGCTCGTGGAGCTCGCGCTCGCGGACGAACAGGTCCGGATCCTGATCCTGGACACCCCGGACCGGCACACCGGTGATGCGCAGACCTGGTGGTCGGTCGCACTGCGCCAGGCCCAGCGCGGCCTCGGGGTCGTCGTGCTCTGTGCCGACGGCACCGCGCGCGGACTGCACCCGGAGACCGCGAAGGTCGGCCAGATGCAGCAGCCGCCGCCGATCACGATCGGCCCGGACGGAGTGCAGTTCGCCGATGTCCCGCCGACCGATCCCAGCTTCGGCACCCAGTACGGCGATGTGTACCCCGCAGGGGGCCACCCCGAAGAGGGCTACATCAGCGGCGAGCACTCCTACGAGGAGTTCTGGGGAGACCGGGCCCCCGAGGAGGTGCCCGAGGAGACCGACGCCGAGAAGACCACGATGCAGCCCATTTTCCTTGAGGATGATCGGGCCCTCGAGGACGAACCACCGGCACTCGAGGACGAACCGCGGCTCGGCGACCACCAGTACAGCGAGCACCACTACAGCGACGCGGACTTCGAGGAACCCGCCGCGCCCGCGGAGCAGCCGTCCGAGCCGACGCGGCGCTGGGACTCGCTCAGCGGGATCAGCGCCCGGCTCGCCGGCGACGACACCGGCGAGGCGCAGCCGCCCGCACACGGCGGCGACCCCGAAGAGACCACCACCCTGCACCACGTTGTCGACCGGGAGGATTCGTGACCACCATCCGCCTTGCCCTTGGGGAGCTGCGCAGGGTGACCTCGGGCAGGATGCCCTTGCTCGTGACCATCGCGCTCATCCTCGTCCCGCTCGTCTACGGCTCGATGTACCTGGTCACCAACGATGATCCGGGCAAGAAGCTGAACAAGCTGCCCGCCGCGCTCGTCGTCTCGGACACGGGCGCGCAGTCCGGTGGCAACGCGGTCAACGTCGGCCAGGATGTCGGGACCGCGCTGCAGAGCGCGCGCGGCTTCGACTGGACGCGCACCAACCCCGAGGACGCGGCGAACGGCCTGAAGTCCGGGAAGTACACCTTCTCGCTGACCCTCCCGCCGGAGTTCTCGGCCGCGCTCACCGCGCCGCAGCGCAGCGGGGACCAGAAGGGCCTGCTGCGGCTGACCACCAGCAACGCGCAGAACTATCTCGCGGCACCGATCGCCGAGTCGGTCTCCAAATCGGTGCGTGACGCCGTCTCCCAGGAGGTCGGCCCGGACGCGGCGAACCGGCTGCTCATCGGCTTCTCCCCGGCGGGCGGTCAGCTGGCCAATGCCGGAGAGACCGCGAAGCAGCTCGCCGACGGGGCGAGCAAGACCCGGGACGGAGCCGTCGGCGTCTCGGACGCGATCGGCAAGCTCAACGCCACCCAGCAGCAGATCTCCCAGCAGAGCAAGCAGGTCGGCGACGGCATGACCGATATGACCAACGGGCTCAATGCCGCGCGGGACAAGGCGAATCAGCTTCCGCAGCAGGCGGGCAAGATCGCCGACGACACCAAGAAGGCCGCCGATTCCGGTTCCTCGTTCTCCTCGGCCGGCTCCCAGTTCGTCGAGGCGGCCAGCGGATTCACCGGTCAGATCGACGGAATGAGCGGGGACATCCGGGACGAGCTCGAGGGCAAGGTCTCCCCCGCCGAGCTGAACAAGGTGCTCGGCATCGTCAACGACGCCAAGGGAAAGCTCGCCGATGCGAACACCAAGGTGCACGACTCGGGCAGCCAGCTCAGCACCGCGGTGAACAGCGCGAAGCAGGCCTCGAGTGAGGCCACCGAGCTCTCCGCGGCCGCCCCGGGCATCGCCAAACCGGTCTCCGACGCGGCCACCAGCGCCGGTCGGCTCGTCGGCCCCGCGGGCCAGGCCCGGGACAGCGCCAAGGGCGCGGCGGACGCGACCTCGAAACTGGTCGGCAGCTCCACGCAGCTGCGCAACGACGCCGGATCGCTGGCCGGATCCGCGAGCCAGATCCAGCAGCAGCTGACCACGAGCCCGGTCGGCGAGGCGGGCAAGAATCCCGCCGATCCGGTCAACGTCTCCTCCGACGGGGTGGCCAAGGCGAGCAGCTACACCGCGGGTCTTGCCCCGTTCTTCCTGGCCCTCGCCATGTGGGTCGGCGCGTTCGCGCTGTTCCTGCTGCTGCGCCCGCTGTCCTCCCGCGCGCTGGCCGCCCGTGCCTCGGTGTGGCGCACCGCGGTCGGCGGCTGGCTGCCCGCCGCGGCGTTCGCGGTCGTGCAGGCCATCGTCGTGTACGTGACCGTGGTGTTCGCGATCGGTATCAAACCCTCACAGCCGATCCTGGCCGCGGTGTTCCTGATCGTCGTGGGGCTCAGCTTCACCGCGCTGCTGCACGGGCTCGGCGCGCTGTTCGGCTCGGTGGGCCGGATCATCGGCCTGGCGCTGCTGGTGCTGCAGCTGTTCACCAGCGGCGGTGCCTATCCCGCGCAAACCCTGCCCGCGGTGCTGCAGGGGCTGAACACCGTGCTGCCGATGGGCTACGCGACCGATGGGATACGCCAGCTCTGCTACGGCGGCACGCTCACCGCGACCGCGATCGATGTCGGGGTACTCATACTGTGGGGCATCCTCGGGCTGGTGCTCGGCATGGTCGCCGCCCGCCGCAAGCGGGTGTGGACGGCGAACCGGGTGCGCCCGGAGTTCGCCCTGTAGCCGGGATTTCAGGAACGCAGCTGCGCGAGGTGCGGCCAGATATCGGGTTCCCCGATCTGGTCCGCCTCGGGCGGCGCGTCCCGCAGCGCTCGCGTCACGGCCGCCGTGATGGCCGCGCTCGTCTCGGCGTGGTTGGCGTGCCGCCTGCCCCGGCGCAGGGGGATGTAGCCGAGCGCCACTCGCTGGGTGACGTGCTCGGGAAGCGCGGGTTCGGGAAGCCCTCCGGGGAGTTCCGCGCAGGAGTAGACCTCGACCACTCCGGCTCCACCGGCCAGCGATCCGCCGACTGCGCGCAGTACCGGCACCCGGTGGTTCTCCGGCAGCCAGGCCACGAGCAGATCGGCGGGCCCGTCGAGCTCTCGGGCCACATCGCGGGCGAGCGCGGCGGGCGCGGACCAGTCGGCGCGCACCCAGCGCGCCGTTCCGCCCGAGCCGTCGAGTTTCGGGCACTTGCCGAGCGGGCGGTACCGCTTGCTCGGCAGCACGACATGCCAACCCTGCGCGAGCAGTTGCTCCACACAGTCACTGAGCATTCCGCCGCCACCGATCACCAGCGCCCGCTGTCTCCGATCGTGTGACATCGACAACAGGATACGGGAACAGGCAAGCGCGGAACCGTGTTGACTGGGCGCATGGACTCCCGTTTCACCGAAGCACGCACCGCAAGTCTGGCCACCGTGCGCGCCGACGGCCGCCCGCATCTGGTCCCCGTCGTGTTCGCCTGCTCAGCGGAGTTCGTGTACACCCCGGTCGACGGCAAGCCCAAGAGCGGGAAACCCTTGCTGCGCCTGGCGAACATCGCGCACGAGCCGCGGGTCAGCCTGCTCGCCGACCGCTACGCCGAGGACTGGTCGCTGCTGTGGTGGGTGCGGGTCGACGGCGAGGCAGCGGTGCACTCCGGCGATGCGGTGGCCACCGAGGCACACGCGCTGCTGCGCGCGAAGTACCCGCAGTACGGCGAGGTGGAGCTGGGCAGTTCGGTCATCGCCGTGCGGGTGAGCCGGGTGGCGAGCTGGTCGGCGAGCGGCTAGCGCTGTACCGGGGGCGTACCGGTCTCCACCGGCCTGTTCGGCCTCGCGGTCGTCCCAGGGCTTGCCGGCATCGAGTTCCGCGTTCGGCTGGCCGAGGGAGAACCAGTTCCCGGAATCGTCGCGGTATCCGGCTTATCCGAGAGTGACCGTTCCCGGGACGCGGTCGCCATCAGCACGAAACAGCCGGGAATGTGCGGACAGTGAGCGTTCGGTTCCCGGTAGCAGGCGATGCCCGCCAGTTCGGGCGCGGTCAGCGGATCGGCGAACCGCGCATCGATCACGTCCCGCGCCCGGCGCAGGTGCGTGAGCGGTCCGACCCGATCCACCGGATCCCTTGCCCCCCATCGTTCGGTTCGAGCAGTTTCATCAGCGGCGGAGCCGCTGCTCCACCCGAGCGGCTGGCACCGCCACGCAAACCAGCCACGATGGGTCCTAGTGAGCTGCCTCGTGCCAGGAGCGGCCGACGCCGACCGAAACCTCCAGCGGCACCTGGAGTTCGTAGGCCGACCCCATCTGCTCGCGCACGATCGACTCGATCCGGTCGTGTTCGCCCTCGACCACCTCGAGCACGAGTTCGTCGTGCACCTGAAGCAGCATCCTGGAGCGCACCCCGGCCTCGTCGAGTGCCTTGCCGACGCCGAGCATGGCGACCTTGATGATGTCCGCGGCCGATCCCTGGATGGGGGCGTTGAGCGCCATCCGCTCGGCCATCTCGCGGCGCTGCCGGTTGTCCGAGTTCAGGTCGGGCAGGTAGCGCCGCCGCCCGAGGATCGTGGAGGTGTATCCGTCCTTGCGGGCGGCGTCCACCAGCTCGCGCAGATAGTCGCGCACCCCGCCGAACTGGGCGAAGTAGTCGTCCATCAGCCCGCGCGCCTCGTCCACGGCGATACGCAGCTGCCCGGAGAGCCCGTACGCGGAGAGCCCGTAGGCGAGCCCGTAGTTCATCGCCTTGATCTTGGCGCGCTGTTCGGTGGACACCTCCCCGGCGTCCACCCCGAACACCCGGGCCGCGGTCTCGGCGTGGAAGTCGGTCCCCGACTGGAAGGCCTGGATGAGCTCGGCGTCCTCGGAGAGGTGCGCCATGATGCGCATCTCGATCTGCGAGTAGTCCGCGGTCATCAGTTCGGCGAAGCCCCGCCCGACCACGAAGCCCTCGCGGATCCGGCGGCCCTCCTCGGTGCGGATCGGGATGTTCTGCAGGTTCGGATCGGTCGAGGAAAGCCTGCCGGTCGCCGCGATCGTCTGGTTGTAGGTGGTGTGGATCCGCTCGTCGTCGGCGACGGTCTTGAGCAGTCCCTCGGCGGTCGTCTTGAGCCGGGTGGCGTCCCGGTGTTCGAGCAGGTGCGCGAGGAAGGGGTGCTCGGTCTGCTCGAACAGGGTCTGCAGCGCGTCCGCGTCCGTGGTGTACCCGGTCTTGGTGCGCTTGGTCTTCGGCATCTCGAGGTCTTCGAACAGCACCACCTGCAGCTGTTTCGGCGAGCCGAGGTTGATCTCCTTGCCGATCACCGCGTACGCCTCCTGCGCGGCGTTCTTCACCCGCGCGGCGAAGTGCGCCTCCAGGGCGGTGAGCGCCTCGACATCCACGGCGATCCCGATCTGCTCCATCCGCGCGAGCACCCGCAGCAGCGGCAGCTCGAGATCGCGCAGCAGCCCGGTCGCCTCGATCTTGGCGAGCTCGGCGTCCAGTGCGTCGGCGAGCTCGGCGATCGCGACCGCGCGCAGCAGCTCCGCGTTGATCAGCGCGGTGTCCTCACCGTCCGCGCCGTCCAGCAGGGACAGCTGGGTCTCCCCGGCCTCGGCGCGCAGTTCCCGCTGCAGGTAGCGCAGCACCAGATCGTCGAGCGCGAAGGAGCGCTGCCCGGGGCGCACCAGATAGGCGGCGAGCGCGGTGTCCGAGGTGAGCCCGGCGAACTCCCAGCCGCGTGCGGCGAACGCGTTGATCGCGCCCTTCACGTCGTGCCCGGCCTTCGGTGCTTCCGGATCGGCGAGCCAGGCGGCCAGCGCGCGCTCATCGGCCTCGTCCATCGCGGCGACCTCCACAAAGCCGCCGACCCCGCCCGCGGCGAGGGTCACCGAGTAGACGTCACCGCCGCCCATCGCGAAGTTCCCGCGCACGGCGAGGCCGGTGCGGCGCCCCGAGGCGTGCTCGGCGAGCCAGTCCCGCAGCGCCCCGGTCTCGATCCGCCCGCCCTCGATGTCCAGCCCGGACTCGGCCTCGGGCTCCGCGGAGGACAGGGTCTCGAACAACCGGTCGCGCAGCACCCGGAACTCGAGGTCGTCGAACAGCCGGTGCACCGCGTCCCGGTCCCAGGGCTGGAGCTCGAGCTCGTTCGCGTGCTTGTCCAGTTCGACGTTCCGGACCAGTTCGGTCAGCTGGCGGTTGAGCAGCACCGAGTCGAGGTGCGCACGCAGCGCCTCGCCGACCTTGCCCTTTACCTCGTCCACCCGGTCGACCAGATCGGCGAGGGAACCGAACTGCCTGATCCACTTCGCCGCGGTCTTCTCGCCGACCCCGGGGATCCCCGGCAGGTTGTCCGAGGGGTCACCGCGCAGCGCGGCGAAATCGGGGTACTGCTTCGGCGTGAGGGTGTACTTCTCCTCCACGGCCTCCGGGGTGAACCGGACCAGATCGGAGACGCCCTTGCGCGGGTAGAGCACCGTCACCGAGTCGTCGACCAGCTGCAGCGCGTCCCGGTCCCCGGTGCAGATGGACACCCGCATCCCGTCGGCCACGGCCTCGGTGGTCAGCGTGGCGATCAGGTCGTCGGCCTCGTAGCCCTCCTTGCGCAGGGTCGGCACGCGCAGGGTGGCGAGCACGTCCTCGATCAGCGAGACCTGGCCACGGAACTCGTCCGGGGTACTCGAGCGGTTCGACTTGTACTCGGCATAGGCCTCGCTGCGGAAGGTCTTGCGGGACACGTCGAAGGCCACGGCCAGATGCGTCGGCTGCTCGTCCCGGAGCAGGTTGATCAGCATCGAGGTGAAGCCGTACACGGCGTTCGTGGTCTGGCCCGTCGTGGTGCTGAAGTTCTCCGCGGGCAAGGCGAAGAACGCCCGGTAGGCCAGCGAATGGCCGTCGAGCAGCAACAAGCGAGGTTGGTCACTTCCGGTATCGGTCTTCGCGCTCACGGATGAAGTCTATGGTGAAGCACCGACAAGTCTGGAGGCCCCGTCCCGTGTCCGAACAGCAGCAGCTCAACCCGTTCCCGGCGCAACCGGCCGGACAGTTGCTCGATGCCAAACTCGGCATCGAGGTCCTCGAAGCGAGCCCGGAACGGGTGGTCGCGACCATGCCGGTGGACGGCAACCGGCAGCCGTACGGGCTGATACACGGCGGGGCGAACGCCTCACTCGCCGAATCGGTGGGATCGCAGGCAGCGGCGCTCAACGCGGCGCCCGGTCACCCGGTCGTCGGGCTCGAGCTGTCCTGCACACATCACCGTGGGGTCAAGGACGGGAAGGTCACCGCGGTCGCGGTGCCGGTGCACACCGGGCGGTCGACGAGCACCATCGAGATCACGATCACCGATGAGCAGGGTCGCCGCACCTGCACGGCACGGCTGACCTGCGTCACCCTGAACAAGCCCGGCTAAACCTCGAGCAGCTCGGATTCCTTGTGCTTGACCAGTTCCTCCACCTGGTGGATGTACTGGTCGGTGAGGTTCTGTAGTTCCTTCTCGGCGCGGGCGCCCTCGTCCTCGCCCACCTCGCCGTCCTTGACCAGCTTGTCCAGCTCGTCCTTGCCCTTGCGGCGGATGTTGCGGATGGTGACCCGCGCATCCTCGCCCTTGGCCTTGGCGACCTTGACCATCTCGCGGCGGCGCTCCTCGGAGAGCTGCGGAACGTTGATGCGGATGATCTGCCCGTCATCGGAGGGGTTCACCCCGAGATCCGATTCCTGGATGGCCTTCTCGATGGCGCGCAGCTGGCTCGGGTCGTAGGGCTTGATCACGACCATCCGTGCCTCCGGGATGCTCACGCTCGCGACCTCGTTCAGCGGGGTCGGCACGCCGTATGCCTCGACGTGGATCCTGGAGAACATCGCGGGAGTGGCCCGCCCGGTACGCACCGACGCGAGGTCGTCCTTGGCGACCGAGACGGCTTTCTCCATCTTTTCCTCGGCGTCGAGGAGCGTATCGTCGATCACTGCTTTCTCCTTCGTGCGTGCAGCGTGCTCATGCCTATGCGGGAGTACTGACCAGTGTCCCGATCTTCTCACCGCGAACGGCCCGGGCGATATTGCCCTCGGTAAGCAGATTGAACACCAGTATCGGCATGTTGTTGTCCATGCACAGCGAGAACGCGGTCGCGT
This sequence comes from Sciscionella sediminilitoris, assembly GCF_000737195.2. Taxonomy (GTDB): domain Bacteria; phylum Actinomycetota; class Actinomycetes; order Mycobacteriales; family Pseudonocardiaceae; genus Sciscionella; species Sciscionella sediminilitoris. The sequence continues at coordinate 10,163 of NZ_JALM01000019.1, read as the reverse complement.
CGGCCACCTTGAGACCACGCTCGATGACCTCGTGGTGCGTGATGGTGTCGAACATGGTGGCCTTGGGGTCCAGTTTCGGGTCCGCGGTGTACACCCCGTCCACGGCCTTGGCCATCAGGACCGCCTCGCAGCCGATCTCGAGCGCGCGCTGGGCGGCCCCGGTATCGGTGGAGAAGTAGGGCATGCCCGTCCCGGCCGCGAAGATCACCACGCGGCCCTTGTCCAGGTGCCGTTCCGCGCGGCGCGGGACATAGGGCTCGGCGACCTGGCCCATGCTGATCGCGGTCTGCACCCTGGTCGGCACGCCCTCTTTCTCCAGGAAGTCCTGCAGGGCGAGGCTGTTCATCACGGTGCCGAGCATCGCCATGTAGTCGGCGCGGTCCCGGTCCATGCCACGCTGGGACAGCTCGGCGCCCCGGAAGTAGTTGCCGCCGCCGATGACGACGGCCAGTTGCGCGCCGGTGCGCACCACGTCGGCGATCTGCCGAGCCACGGTGTGCACCACATCGGGATCCACTCCGACAGCGCCGCCACCGAACATCTCGCCACCGAGTTTCAGCAGTACTCGCTTGTAACCCATTCGGCCCTCCTCACATGCGTGTGCCCCGCCCTCGTGAAGAAGGCGGGGCACACGGTACTCGGGTCCTCCGCTCTCGCGCGCGAAGGGTGGCACACCGTGCCGGCAGGTCAGGCGACGCCGACCTCGAAGCGCGCGAAGCGCACGACACTGACACCGGCCTCGTCGAGCACGGCCTTGACGGTCTTCTTGTTGTCGGTGACCGAAGGCTGCTCGTTGAGCACGAAGTCCTTGTAGTAGGCGTTGACCTTGCCCTCGACGATCTTGGGCATGGCCTGCTCGGGCTTGCCCTCCTCGCGGGCGGTCTGCTCGGCGATGCGCCGCTCGTTCGCGACGGTCTCCTCCGGCACGTCCTCGCGGTTGGTGTAGCGCGCGTTGAGCGCGGCGACCTGCATGGCCGCGCCGCGGGCGGCTTCCTCGTCGCTACCGGTGTACTCGACGAGCACGCCGACGGCCGGGGGCAGGTCGGCGGAGCGCCGGTGCAGGTAGCTGGTGACGTTGCCGTCGAAGAGGGTGATCCGGCGCAGCTCGAGCTTCTCGCCGATCTTCGCGGACAGCGCGGCGATGGCCTCGGAGACCGTCGAGCCGTCGAGGTCGGCCGCGAGCAGGGCGTCCAGCTCGCCGATCTTGTTGTCCCGCGCGGTGGCGACGATCTTGTCCGCGAGCGCGACGAATTCGGGGTTCTTGGCCACGAAGTCGGTCTCGCTGTTGAGCTCGACCATCGCGGGGCCGGCCGCCGCGATCAGGCCCTGCGCGGTGGTGCGCTCGGCCCGCTTGCCGACGTCCTTCGCACCCTTGACACGCAGGATCTCGACGGCCTTGTCGAAGTCGCCCTCGGCTTCCTCGAGCGCCTTCTTGCAGTCCATCATGCCGGACCCGGTCGCCTCGCGCAGACGCTTGACGTCCGCCGCTGAGTAGTTCGCCATGAAATCTCGTTCCTTACGGTTAGTGCCTGCTCAGTCGTGCGGGTGGGTGCGCACACCCACCCGCACGACTCGTCTCTGGTTCGAGCGCGTTACGCCTGGTCGCCCTCGGAGCCGGCCGCGACGGTCGCCTCGGCGGTCTCGGGGCTGGTGAGCAGCTCCTGCTCCCACTCGGCGAGCGGCTCATCGCTGGCCACTCCCGGCTCGGGCTTCTCGTCCCCGCCGGAGCCGTTGCGCGCACCGGCACGGGCCATCAGCCCGGCGGCCGCGGCCTCGGCGACCACCTTGGTCAGCAGCGCGGCGGAGCGGATCGCGTCGTCGTTGCCCGGGATCGGGTAGTCGACCTCGTCCGGATCACAGTTCGTATCGAGGATCGCGACGATGGGCACATTGAGCTTGCGCGCCTCACCGACCGCGATGTGCTCCTTCTTGGTGTCCACGATCCACACCGCGCTCGGCACCTTCGCCATGTCGCGGATACCGCCGAGGGTGCGGTCGAGCTTGTTCTTCTCCCTGGTCAGGGTCAGGATCTCGCGCTTGGTCAGCCCGGCGAAGCCACCGGTCTGCTCCATCGACTCGAGTTCCTTGAGCCGCTGCAGGCGCTTGTGCACCGTCTGGAAGTTGGTCAGCATCCCGCCGAGCCAGCGCTGGTTGACGTACGGCATGCCGACCCGCTGCGCCTCGCGCGCGATCGCTTCCTGGGCCTGCTTCTTCGTGCCGACGAACAGGATCGAGCCGCCGTGCGCGACCGTCTGCTTGACGAACTCGTAGGCGCGGTCGATGTAGGACAGCGTCTGCTGCAGGTCGATGATGTAGATGCCGTTGCGCTCGGTGAAGATGTAGCGCTTCATCTTCGGGTTCCAGCGGCGGGTCTGGTGCCCGAAGTGGACACCGGAGTCCAGCAGCTCCTTCATGGTGACGACGGCCATGGCCGGATACACCTCTGTCTTTGCTCACGCGCACCCCGCCGGGCCGACAGCTCGAAACGGACGGAGCACGCTGGTTCGGTTCTTCGCCGGGCGGCCGGGTGACCACCTGGCCCTGGTGCCGATCGGCGATCCGAACCCCGGAACATCCGGGGACCGTCGGATCGCGGTGCCCTCCCTGCGGGAAGAATCGGCACGCGAAGTCACCACGTACGGAGACGTGGCGCTCGACCAGTGTAAACCAGGCCCGATTCGCACGTCATCGCAGTATCGATGGGTATGCGGGATGGCCGCTGTTCCTGTGGATTACCCGTGAACGGTCCACAACACGGGGGCGCGCACTTCCCATCCGAGTTCCGAGCATGCACCCTTGGTGGCATGCCGATCCGGTCCAGCCCGCCGACGCGGGTGCACGCGGCGATAGCCAAGCTGTTCGCCGTGGTGCTCTTCGTGCCGCTGCTCGGGCTCGCGCTCGCCGGTCCGGGCAAGCTCGTCACCGCCTCCGCGCACGCCGCGACCGCCGCGGTCGGCTACGGCTGGCCGATCGCACCCCCGCATCCGGTCGTGCGCGGATTCGACGCTCCGGCGAACCCCTACGGTCCCGGGCACCGCGGCGTGGATCTCGGTGCCACGGAGGGCTCCCGGGTCAGCGCGGCCGCGGGCGGGGTAGTGGCGTTCGCGGGACCGGTCGCCGGGCACGGTGTGGTCTCCATCCAGCACGCGGACGGCATGCGCACCACCTACGAACCGGTCGCCGCCACGGTCGCCAAGGGTGACCAGGTGCATGGTGGCCAGCCGATCGGAACGCTGCGGGGCGGGCACGACTGCGGAGCCCCGCGCGTAGCGGCCTGCCTGCACTGGGGCGCCCGGTACGGGGAGACCGACTACCGCGATCCTCTCGGCCTGCTCTCGGGCGGGCACGTGCGGCTGCTGCCCTGGTACCGCCCCTGATCGCGGATTACTCGCTGGACTGCGCCTGCATGGTGTTGCGCAGCCGCAGCACCGCCCGGGTGTGCAGCTGGCAGACCCGGGACTCGGTCACCCCGAGTACCTTGCCGATCTCGGCGAGGGTGAGGTTCTCGAAGTAGTAGAGCGTCACCACGACCCGGTCGCGTTCGGCGAGCTTCGCGATGGCATCGGCGAGCTGCTTACGGGTGTCCCGGTCGACCAGGCTGGCCACCGGATCGATCGCGGCATCGTCGCGCAGGGTGTCGGCCAGCGCGGTCGTGCGCTCCCCCGCGATCAGTTCGTCCAGTGCCATGACGCTGGTGAGCTGGAGCTGACCGTAGAGCTCGCGCAGTTCGGTGACTCCGATCCCCAGTTCGGCGGCGAGCTCGGAATCGGTCGGGGTGCGCTGCAGCCGGGCGCCGAGGGATTCGAGTACCCGCTCCAGGTCGCGTGCCTTGCCGCGCACCGAACGCGGCACCCAGTCCTGGGCGCGCAGGTCGTCCAGGATGGCGCCGCGGATACGTTGCATCGCGTAGGTCTCGAACTTGAGCCCGCGTTCGGGTTCGAACTTCTCGATCGCGTCCACGAGCCCGAAGATGCCCGACTGCACGAGATCGGCGATGTCCACGTGCGCGGGAAGCCCGACACCGACCCGGCCGGCGACGTACTTCACGAGCGGTGCGTAGTGCAGGACGAGGCGGTCCCGGGTGGCGCGGTCGCGTTCGCGCGCGAACCACTGCCACAGGGCGACGATGCCCGCCTCGACATCGTCCGCGCTGCGGCGGTCGCCGTCGAGTACACCGTCCGGCTGCCCGGGGCCGTAAGCCCCGGTGCGTTGCTCGGGCGGTGGATCGACGAGCCGAAGTCGCGTCGCCGGCCTCGGGCGGTCAGCGGGATCGTGGATGCGCTCGGTCATGGATGGCCTTCAGCCGTTCGACTGTCACGTGCGTGTAAAGCTGGGTCGTAGCAAGGGTAGCGTGCCCGAGAAGTTCTTGGACCACGCGCAGATCCGCACCGCCTTCCAGCAGATGAGTGGCCGCGCTGTGGCGCAGCCCGTGCGGTCCCATGTCCGCGGCCGAGGACACCGCGCCGACGGCGTCGTGCACCACCCGGCGCACGGCGCGCTGATCGACGCGCCCGCCCCGGCTGCCGAGGAACAGTGCCGCCCCGCTGCGCTCGTTGACCAGCGTCTGCCGGGCCCCGAGCCAGTCCCGCAGGGCCGCGAGCGCCGGTTCCCCGTAGGGCACGGTGCGCTGTTTGCGTCCCTTGCCGAGCACGGTGATCACCTTGCGCTGCTCGTCCACGTCCCCGAGGTCGAGCCCGCACAGTTCGGAGACCCGGACCCCGGTCGCGTACAGCAGCTCCAGCATCGCCTTGTCCCGCAGGGCGACCGGGTCTCCCTGCTCGGCGCCCAGTGCGGCCGCGTGCATGGCCTCCTCGGCCTGATTGGCCCGCAGCACCGAGGGCAGCGTGCGGTGGGCACGTGGTGCGGCGAGCCGCTGGCCCGGATCGCTCGTGAGATAGCCACGCCCTGCGGCCCATGCGGTGAAACCGCGCGCGGCCGCGGCCCGCCGCGCCATGCTCGTCCGGCTCGCCCCCGCTTCGCGCTGCCCGGCGAGCCAGGAACGCAGACCGGCGAGGTCGATCCCGTCGAGACAGCCGTTCCCTGGTACCTCGTGGTGTTCGTCCTCGTCCTCGAGTTCGGCGAGCAGGCTCATCACGTCGCCGAGGTAGGCGCGCACTGTGTGCGCCGAGAGATCCCGCTCGAGCCGCAGGTGCTGCTCGTACTCATCGAGAAGCCGCTGCTGCCAGACCGGCAGACCCGCACGCCGCTCGCGCGGGTTCGACCGCCCAGCGGTAGGACGAGTTTGCGAGGACACGCAAGGAACAGTGCGCCATCGTCTACTTTTGGTCAAGTACCGTGCGCGGTGTGCCGTCCGGCATCGGCGGCCGACAGGGCCACGATTCGCTGCCAGCCGAGCTCCCCGTTGCGCGCCAGTCCGGACAATTCGAGCCTGGTCAGGTTCGCGCGCACGGAGGCCAGTTCGATCCCCGTCGCGGCCGCGACCTGCTCCGGATCACGTGCCACGGTCCGGCCGAGCGTCTCGAGTACCCGTTTGGCCTCCTGATCGAGTTCGTCGACCGGATCGATCTCGCCCGCGGGCTCGGCCCCCGCGCTCGCGTCGAACGGTCCGATGGCCGCCCGCACATCCGCGAGGTTTCCGGCGAGCGCGGCATCCCCGTCTCGTAGTAGTTGGTGGCAGCCAAGCGACATGGCCGAGGTGATCGGTCCGGGGACGGCGAGCACGGGGCGCCCGATGGCGTGCGCGGTCGCCGCGGTGTTGCGGGCGCCGCTTCGCCTGCCCGCCTCGACGACGAGGGTGCCGTCCCCGAGCGCGGCGATGAGCCGGTTGCGGGCGAGGAAGCGGTACCTGGCCGGTTTGGTGCCCGGCGGATACTCACTGACCACGCTGCCGTGTTCGGCGATGTGCTCGAGCAGCCGCGCGTGCCCCGCCGGATAGGGCACATCGATTCCGCAGGCGAGGACGGCGGCCGTGGTTCCGCCTGCGGCGAGCGCTCCCTTGTGTGCCGCGCCGTCGATCCCATAGGCCGCACCCGAGACCACGCCCACGCCCTCCTGCGCGAGACCGTGGGCGAGATCGGTGGCCACGTGTTCGCCGTACCGGGTGGCCGCCCGGGCACCGACCACGGCCAGCGTTCGGTCGCCGAGCCCGGTGAGCGCTCGCCCGCGCGCCCAGAGCCCGATGGGTTCACCGGAATACCGGACACCCCGGCGCGCGGCGAGCTCGAGCGCGAGGAACCGCCAGCTCGGCCACTCCTCGTCCTCGGGGGTGACGAGACGGGCTCCCGCAGCGGCCGCGTGTTCGAGATCGCGCGCGGCCCGGTCGAGGTGCCTGCGCGCCGAGGTCTCCTTGTCCACGGCGACCGGAACCTGCCCGGCGCGCACGAGTTCGGCGGCTCGTTCCGGACCGTGCCGGGCGACGAAGGCCCGCAGCGCGATCGCGGGCGGTTCGGCGACCCGGAGCAGATAGGCGCGGGCGGTGCGCGGGTTCGAGCCGGTCATGCGGCACTCCGTTCCCGGAACCCGAGCGCGGCCGCGACGTGGTCCGGGGTGGGCCGCGCGGTACCGGCCAGATCGCTGAGGGTCCACGCGACCCGCAGACAGCGATCCGCGCCGCGCGCGCTCACCGCGCCCGAACGCAGCCCCCGTTCCAGGAGCGCGGTCGCCGCCGTGGACAGGGCGTGCTCACCACGCAGCACCGGCCCGGGGATCTCCGAATTCGCGCGCAGTCCGTGCCCGGACCAGCGGTGCGCGGCGCGTTCCCGTGCCTCCGTGACCCGTTCGCGGACCACGGCGCTCGATTCGCTGGCGCCACCGGCGATCGCGGTGATCGGGCGCATCTGTACCCGCAGGTCCACCCGGTCCAGCAGCGGACCGGAAAGCCGCCCCAGATACTGCTTGCGCACCCGGGGCAGGCAGGTGCAGTCGATATCGCGGGCCGGAGCGCACGGGCACGGATTGGTCGCGAGCACCAGCTGAAACCGGGCCGGATAGCGGGCGACCCCCTCCCGGCGGGCGTGCCGCACCTCGCCGTCCTCGAGTGCGGTGCGCAGGGCGTTGAGCCGCTGCGGGCCGAACTCGGCTGCCTCGTCCAGGAAGAGCACCCCGTTGTGGGCGCGGGAGACGGCACCGGGCCGCGCTGTTCCGCTGCCGCCACCGACGAGCGCGGCCACCGATATCGAATGGTGCGGATCGACGAACGGCGGGCGATCCAGCAGCCCGCCGTCGGCGGGCAGGGTTCCGGCGAGCGAGCACACCGCGGCCAGTTCGATGGCCTGTGCCGGGGACAGCGAGGGCAGCAGCCCGGGAAGCCTGCTCGCCAGCATCGTCTTGCCCGTTCCCGGTGGGCCGGTGAGCAGGAGATGATGCCCGCCCGCCGCGGCGACCTCGAGCGCCCAGCGTGCCTCGGACTGGCCGACCACCTCCGCGAGATCGGGGCCGTCGGTAGTGGGGACACCGGTGACCGGAGCCGGTTCGCGCAGACCGTGCGGCTCGCCGCGCAGCCAGTCCAAGACCTCGCTCAGTTGCTCGGCGCCGAGCACCCGTATCCCCTCGGCCAGCCCGGCCTCGGCCAGGTTCGCGGCAGGCACGATCGCGGTGCCGAACCCCGCTTTGTGCGCGGCGAGCAGCGCGGGAAGTACCCCGCGCACGGCGCGGGTGCGCCCGTCGAGGGCGAGTTCACCGAGCAAGGCGACGCCGGTGAGCGAGTCCGGGGAGACCACCTCGGCCGCGGCGAGCAGGCCGCAGGCGAGGGCGAGGTCGTAGGCCGCACCCGCCTTCGGGAGATCGGCCGGGGACAGCGCGAGGCGCACCTGCCGTTGCGGCCAGACCACTCCGCTGTTGCGCACCGCGGATCTGACACGTTCCTTCGCCTCGCGCAACGCGGCGTCCGGAAGACCCATCAGGTGCACGCCGGGCACTCCCGGTCCGAGATCGGCCTCGATCTCCACCATGGTCCCGTCCACGCCGTGCATGGCGACCGACCACACGCGCGCCAGCACCATCAGAACGCCCCCTCGATGTGTTCCACCTCCGGAGGGCGCCCCGGTGGCCACAGCACGGCGAGCACGTCGAAGCGGATCTCCCGCAGCGGCAGGGGATACTCGGCGAGCCAGGCACGGGTGAGTTCCCGGATCCGCTCCGCCTTCGCCGGTGGCACGGCCTCGGCGGGTGCGCCGAAACCGGTTCCCGAACGGGTTTTCACCTCGGCCACGATCAGCCGGATCCCGTCGGTGGCCACGATGTCCAGCTCACCTCGCGGACATCGCCAGTTCCGGTGCAGGATCACGCAGTGCTTTCCCCGGAGGTACTCCACGGCGTGGTCCTCGCCCGCCTTTCCCAGTCGCTGCCCGCCCGCTCTCCGCGGTGGCTTCCGTACCGGCATGCCCTCGACCCCCAGTCGCATCGGTCATCTCCTGGGGACCGAGTCTGCCCGCGATTCGCGTCCCGGCAAGGTGGCGCGGGCAATCTGTGGACGGGCGGGCTCGCTGTGGATGGTCCGGCATACAAACGACCGGCGCAGACGAGAAACGGCACCGGTGCGATCACCGGTGCCGTTTCCTTCGAAGCCTGTGCTCAGCCGTTGAACGGCCCGTCCTCGAGGCGCAGATCGGGCTTCTCCAACTCCTCGACGTTGACGTCCTTGAAGGTGATCACCCTGACCTGCTTGACGAATCGGGCCGGGCGGTACATGTCCCAGACCCAGGCATCCGACATCCGTACCTCGAAGTACACCTCACCGTCGCCGTTGCGCACCGCGACATCCACGGCGTTGGCGAGATAGAACCGTCGTTCGGTCTCGACCACATAGGTGAACTGGCCGACGATGTCGCGGTACTCCTTGTAGAGCGACAGCTCCATGTCGGTCTCGTACTTCTCGAGGTCTTCCGCGCTCATCGCTCTCCCTCCCTGCGGGAGCCCGGCGCTTCGCGCTGGCGCCGTGCCTTCCGTTCGCTCGCAAGCTCGCTCATGAGCTCTCCTCCGCTGCGATTACCCGCCATCTTCATCGCCACCACCCTCATTGTGAACCATGCGCCCCGCCGCGGCGCTGCGTTGCACCCGCCTCGGCGGGGTGATGTTGTGCTCGGCCGCGTAGGCGGTGACGTTGACGAACGACCAGCGGTGCATCTCGCTGGGACCGTGTTCGCGCAGCGCCGCCTTGTGGCTCGCGGTCGAGTAACCCTTGTGCTCCTCGAAACCGTACTGCGGGTACTGCTCGTGCAGCCCCGCCATGATCCGGTCCCTGGTGACCTTGGCGAGCACGGACGCGGCGGCCACGCAGGCGGCGACCCGGTCCCCCTTGATCACGCCCATGCTCGGCGCGGTCAGTCCGGGAACCCGGAACCCGTCGGTGAGCACGTACCCGGGATGGGTTTCGAGACGCGCCACCGCACGGCGCATGCCCTCGATGTTCGCGAAGTGCACCCCGGTCGCGTCGACCTCGGTGACGTCGATGACCACGATCGAGGTCTGCGCGCAGCGGCGGAGCAGCAGCTCGTACATCCGCTCCCGCGCGGCCGCGGTGAGCAGCTTCGAGTCGGTGAGCTCGGAGAGCCTGCCCGCATCACCGGGGCGCAGTGTCGCCGCCGCGACCACGAGTGGACCGGCGCAGGCGCCGCGCCCCGCCTCGTCCACTCCCGCGACCGGGCCGAGCCCACGCCGTTCGAGTGCGGACTGCAGGGTCCAGCTACCGGGCCACCCGCGCAGCACCGCGCGCGGCGGCCTGGGAAGTGCGGGCGCGAGTGTGGTCACCGCCGCCTGCCACGTTTGTCACGCACGAGCGCGCGCACCTTTCGTCCGGTCCACACGGTCGGGACCGCGAGCACGAAACCGGCCCCGAGCGGCGCACCCGGTGGCACGTTCGAGTGCTCGATCGGCGGAGCGGGCATCGACATCGCATGCGGATCATCGGTGCGTACACCCTGCCAGCGCGAGGGCGGCCAGATGATCAACCGCGCCTTGCCGATCACGTTGTCCACCGGAACGGTGCCGCGCACGGGGTCGGCCTGCGCACCGTTCTGATACCGCGAGTCGTAGGAGTTGTTGCGGTTGTCCCCCATCACCCACAACTGCCCCTGCGGAATCTTGACCGGCTTGAACGGGGCCTGCTTGTTCCCCAGGCCCTGCTGGTAGTAGATGTAGGGCTCGTTCAGCGGCTTACCGTCCACCAGCACCCGGTTCTGCGCATCGCAACAGGAAACCGTCTG
>NZ_JALM01000018.1 GCF_000737195.2 Sciscionella sediminilitoris | reverse complement strand
GCGGCAGCCGCAGCAGTCGCCGACCGAGGAGATCACCGACTGGCAGCTCGCCCAGGCCGCCGGGCACACCTCGCGCGGCCTGCGCTCGGCCGAGGTCGAGGCGATGGACCACCTGCCGGACACCGACGTGAAGCAGGCGCTGCAGCAGCTGCCCGAGGAGTTCCGCCTGGCGGTCTACCTCGCCGATGTGGAGGGCTTCGCCTACAAGGACATCGCCGACATCATGGAGACGCCGATCGGCACCGTGATGTCGCGCCTGCACCGCGGCCGGCGGCAGCTGCGTGACCTGCTCGCCGATGTGGCGGTGGAACGCGGCGTCATCCGCCGGGGCAAAGCCAAGGAGGTGGCCGGCTCATGAACGAGGAACGCAAGCCGACCGAGGCCGATTGCGCCGAGGTGCTCGCCGATATCTACGTCTATCTCGACCACGAGTGCGACGGCCAGCGCAAAGAGGTGGTGCAGCGGCACCTGGACGACTGCGGCTCCTGCCTGGAGCGGTACGGCATCGAACGCCAGCTCAAGGAGCTGCTGCACCGCAAATGCGGTGGGGATCACGCACCGAGCGAGCTGCGGGACCGGCTGAAGGCCTCGATCCGCGAATACACCTCGTTCACCTCGATCGAAATCGAGCGTGAGGGCTGAGCTGCTTTCCGTAGCGATTGAGCACGAAAAAGAACCCGGCCGGGCGGATCGCCTTGCCGGGTTCTTTCAGGTCAGCAGTTCGGCTTCTTGCCGTGGTTGGCGCCGTTCTTCTTCCTGCTGCGGCGCTTGCGTGCGCGCTTGGACATGCTCGCTCCTTGGTCGTTCAGCCGTCCCCGGCTACATACGCGGCAGCTGTGGCCAACGAACGTTCTGACGTGCGCACCCACGAAGACCGGTCGGCCACAGCTTCCGCAGATTGAGTGTCGCACGCGCTCTCCTGGCGATGATGCGCACCCCCGGTCATGGTTGGATGGAGACCGATCGGAATCGAGCCAGAGTGCGTCTGGGAGGGCGGCCTTGACCAGGGAGAGCGGGCAGACAGGGGCGGAGGTGCGCGGGTAACCATGTCCACACTCGCGGATCTGCTCGACGAGTACACGACGCTGTCCGGGGCTCAGGTCGGCCAGCTGCAACGGGTCGTCGGGGAGTGGCAGCTGCTCGCCGACCTGTCCTTCGCGGACTTCCTGATGTGGATCCCGGTCGGCGGGGTCGAAGAGCTCAGCGAACGCTCCGAGTTCATCTGCGTGGCGCAGGCGCGCCCGACCACCGCGGCCACCGCGCACCCGAGGGACATGGTCGGCAAGCGCGCCCTCGTGGTCGACGAACCGCAGCTCTACCGGGCCTGCACGGAGCGCACGATCAGCCAGGACGACAGCCCGCAGTGGCACGACACGGTGCCCGTGCGCCGGGAGGGGATCCCGGTGTGCTGGCGCGGCGAGCTGATCGCGGTGCTCGGCAGGGACACCCACCTCGGTACCCCGCGGGTGCCGGGCAAGCTGGAGATCTCCTACCTCGGCTGCGCGACCGACCTGTGCCAGATGGTGGTGGACGGGACCTTCCCCTCGGAGGCGCTGGCCGCGGATGTGCACACCAGCCCGCGGGTCGGCGATGGGCTGATCCGGGTGGACGAGCGCGGCTTCGTGGTGTTCGCGAGCCCCAACGCGCAGTCGGCCTATCACCGCATGGGCTCGGCCGCCGATCTGCTGGGCGCGGAACTGATCCCGCTGACCCGCGGCCTCATTCCGGACCCGTTCGACGCGGCCGAGGTGGCCGAGCGCATCTCCACCGCGCTCGCGGGGGAACCCAGCAACCGCTTCGAGACCGACGCGGGCCGGGGAGCGGCCGTGCTGTTCCGCGCGCTCGCCCTCACCCCGTACGGCAAGCCCTCCGGGGCGCTCGTGCTGATCAGGGACGTCACCGAGGTCAAGCGCCGGGACCGGGCGCTGATGTCCAAGGACGCCACGATCCGCGAGATCCACCACCGGGTCAAGAACAACCTGCAGACCGTGGCCGCGCTGCTGCGGCTGCAGTCGAGGCGGATGGACACCGATCCGGCCCGCGAGGCGCTTGCCGAATCGGTGCGCCGGGTGGACGCGATCGCCACCGTGCACGAGACCCTGGCGATGTCGGTCAACGAGGAGGTCAACCTCGACGAGGTGCTGGACAAGGTGCTCCCGATCCTCGGGGATGTGTCCACCACCGAGACCGTGGTGACGGTGCGCCGGGAAGGCGAATTCGGAATCGTGCGCGCCGAGGTGGCCACCCCGCTGGTTCTCGTGCTCTCCGAACTCGTGCAGAACTGTTTCGAGCACGCCTACCCGCCGGGGGCGGGCGGGGTGGTCACGGTCGGGGTGAACCGCAGCGCGAAATGGCTCAACATCGCGGTGTCCGATGAGGGAATCGGGCTGCCGGAGGGATTCAGCATCGAGCGCACCGATCGGCTGGGTCTGCAGATCGTCCGCATTCTCGTCGAATCGGAGCTGTCCGGCTCGATCTCCTTGGGGCGCAAGGAAAACAAGGGAACCGAGGCGAGCTTGCGCATTCCTTTACGGTCGAACTGAGCGGTGCCGATTCGGTTGAGCGCGGCCACAGCGATCGCGCTCACAACGGTATCGGTCACATTGAATAGCGTTCCCGGACGAGGGCACTGTGCCGGGCACAACTGAGTCGGCACACAAAAAAGGGAACCCGGCCGGGTTCCCTTTCTTTGTGCCTATTCGGTGTGAGCGCTCAGGCGCTCGCCGAGGTACGCATCCGGGTGCGACGCTTGAGCGCGCGCCGCTCGTCCTCGTCCATACCGCCCCACACACCGGAGTCCTGGCCGCTGTCCAATGCCCAGGTCAGGCAGGAGGAAGCGACCGGGCAGCGGTGGCAAACGGCTTTTGCTTCGGCGACTTGCAGCAGTGCGGGCCCAGTGGTTCCAACGGGAAAGAACAGTTCCGGGTCCTCGTCACGGCAGGCCGCGTCGTGGCGCCAGTCCATTGCTACATGCTCCTCAATAGGCGCGCGAGAGTGCGCCAGTCGTTACTACAGTCATTCGGGGTGCCCGTGAATACTTTCACGATCGCGCAGGATGTCAAGGGGGTTTCCAGAGATCGGTGAGCGAACTCACCCATTCGGGAGACGATCGTTGACCAGCGGTTTCACCCAGTTACCAGTGCGCGTGTCAGCTCCGGGTAATAGCCGCGGTTCAGGTCGCGAATTAGCCACCTATTCGGTTCTGCGCCGGTGAGTCCGCGTTATACCGCTACTGTCAGTGCGTCCGGCACCGATTCGAAGCGCACTTCGGTCCGTTCCCCGACGAGGTCACCATCGACCTGCAGACGAACAGGAGTCCGCGAGCTCACACGTACCCAATCAACGTCATCGGTACGTAAAAAGTTCCTGCCAGCCACACCATTGTTGGTGAGGAAGGCCTGCGTCACGGTGCGCGTGATATCGATCGGGCCGAGCCGGGAGGTGGCGAAGACCGCGAGCCCGGTATCGAACGAGGCCCCCGGATTCAGCCGAACGGGGCGCGGGCCGAGATAGGTCCACGGATCGGTGTTGGAGACGAAGACCAGCCGCTGATCGCGCACCGGTTCGCTGCCCGGCATCCGCACCTCGAGGCTCGCCCGGCCGCCGAGCGACTCGCGCAGATAGTTGGCGAATCCGGACTGGAGATAGAGCAGCTGGCTGGCCCGCTTGCTCCGGCGCTGTTCCACGCGAGCGATCACATCGGCGTCGTAGCCGAGCCCGGCGTTGAAGGTGAACCAGCGCTCGCCCGCCCTGCCGAGCCCGATCCGGCGGCGGCTGCCCTCCTCGATCGAGGTGAGCAGGTGCGCCGTTGCCTCGATCGGGTCACTGGGCAGGCCGAGTGCGCGGGCGAACACATTGGCCTGGCCGCCGGGGACGACCGCGAGCATCGGTACATCCGGACCCGGTCCCGCGGAAAGCAGCCCGTTGACCACCTCGTTGACCGTGCCGTCCCCGCCGTGCACCACCACGAGCTCGGTCCCGTTGCCCCTGGCGTACTCGGCGGCCGCGGTGGCGTGTCCGCGATGCGAGGTCTCCACGACCTCCAGCTTCGTGTCCGAGGCGAGCGCGTGGCGGAGCACATCCCGGCCGCCACGACTGGTCGAGGTCGCCTTCGGATTGACGATGAGCAGCGCGCGCATGAGCTATACGGTACGCGGCGGCCGCTGCGGTGGCTGGCCTACGATGGGAGCAGCGCAATTGCATTGCTAGGAGGAGATGTGGTGGCCAGCGCCGAGTCCGCACCAGCCGTGCCGAGGACGGTGCGCCTCGCGGGCGTACTCGTCGCCGTGGAGGGGCTGGCCGGGATCGCGTTCATCGTCGGGGTGCTCGCCGGCGGGGCGCAGTCGATCACCAACCGGCTCGCCGAGGCCGGATACTTCGCGCTGCTCTCGGCGGGCGTGATCGCCGTCGCGGTCGGGCTGCTGCGCGGCGCGCGCTGGGCCCGTACCCCCGCGGTGGTGCTGCAGATCCTGCTGGTCGGCGTCGCCTACTACGCGCTCAACGGCGCGTCCCGGCCGGAGATCGCCTTTCCGGTGGTCGCCTTCGCGATCGCGGTGATCGTGCTGCTGTTCGTGCGCGTCTCGCGCGAATGGGCCTGGGGGACGCCGAACCAGGGGACGTCGAACCAGGATTCGCGCGAGGACGAGCAGGATTCCTAGCTTCTAGTCCACGGTCTCCAGTGGCGGCACGCTGAGTGCCTTGATCTGCTCGACCCCGCGCTCGTAGCCGAGCACACTCACCGCGGCCGGGCCGAGTCCGTAGCGCACCCCGTCCTCGGGCTGCCCGCCGAGCCAGGTCGCGATCAGCACCCGCAGGAAGTGGCCGTGCGCGATGAGCACGACGTCCCCGCGCGGCAGGATCGCCCTGGTTTTGTCCACAATGGACAGTGCGCGCTTGTGCACGTCCTGGGCGCTCTCCCCGCCGGGGACCGGATGCGACCAGACGGTCCAGTGCGGCACCTTTTCCCGGATCTCCTCGGTGGTGCGGCCTTCGTACTCGCCGTAGTCCCATTCGGCGAGCAGTTCGGTCCGGTTGTCCACCTCGAGCCCGGCGAGCTCCGCGGTGCGCACCGCCCGCGAGCGGGGGCTGCTGCACACGAGCGCGGGCGGCACGCTCGTCGCGCGCAGCGCGGAAAGGACACCGCCTGCCCTGCGCGCCTGCTGCTCGCCTTCGGATGTGAGTGCGATATCGGTGCGCCCGGTGTGCTTGCCGGACCGCGACCATTCGGTCTCCCCGTGCCGGAGCAGGTAGACCGCCGATTCGTGCGACATGCGGCGCATCGTACGAGCGTCGGGGCGGCCGCGCAGTGCGTTGTGGGATAAGTCCGGTTACTAGCGAGTAGGGTAGTCTCGGAGGCATGGTATCGACGCTTCGCCTGTGGGAGCGGCTGTCCGCTCTCCCGCTCGGCAACCGGCTGTTCTCCGCGGCCATTTCGCTGCGCGCCCCGTACTTCGGCACGGTGCTGCCCACGGTCACCGAACTGCGCCCGGGACACGCGGAGGTGCGCGCGCCGAAATGGTGGGGCGTGCACAACCACATCGGCACCTTCCACGCGATCGCCGCGTGCAATCTCGCCGAGGTCGCCATGGGCATGCTCGCCGAGGCGACGGTTCCGGGCACGCATCGCTGGCTGCCACGCGGGATGACCGTGGAATACCTCGCCAAGGCCAAGACGAGCCTGCGCGCGGTCGCCGAACCGGCCGAACCGCCGGTTTTCGGTGCGGCACAGGACATCCCGGTTCTGGTACGGGTCTACGACACCGCCGGGACCGAGGTGGTGCGCGCGACGATCACCATCTATGTGACGGAGAAGAAATAGCCGCGCCACGTCCCGGTAGTGCGCGCTGCATCGAACGGGTGGCCAGGTTGCTGCATTTAGGGACTTGGCAATGCATCGTCACCTGGGGAAACCTTTCGGTTCATGATCAACAACTGCACACGGCGCGGCTTCCTGGGCAGAGCGGCGCTGGGAATGGCGGCGATGAGCGCGGCGGCCGCAACCGGATCCAGCCTGGTGTCCGCGGGGCCGGCGGCGGCCGCGGGACGGGAATGGGTCCCCGCCGTCGTCATCGGGACCGGGTACGGAGCGGCGGCCACGGCACTGCGACTCGGCGAGGCCGGGGTGGATACGGTGCTGCTGGAAATGGGGAAGCTGTGGGACAGCGAAGCATCGGAGGGCAAGCTCTTCCCGAGCACGCTCGCCCCGGACAAGCGCGCCTATTGGTTCCGGGACCGCACCGCGGCCCCGCTGGCGAGTTTTCTGTGGCTGGATGTGGTCAATCGGCCGATCACCCCGTACGCGGGCGTGCTCGACCGGGTGCACTTCGACCACATGGATGTCTATGTCGGCCGGGGTGTCGGCGGCGGCTCCCTGGTGAACGGTGCCATGGCGGTGACCCCGAAGCGGGAGAACTTCGAGGCCGCGTTCCCGGGAATCGACGCGGACGAGTTCTACGCTCGCTATCTGCCGCGCGCCCGGGCCGGACTCGGGGTCAACCACATCGCGCCGGACTGGTTCGAGGACGCCGAGTGCTACCAGTACGCCAGGGTCTCCCGGAAGGCGGCGCGCAAGGCGGGACTGTCCACCACCTTCGTTCCGAGCACCTACGATTTCTCTTATATGGCAAGGGAACAGGCGAAGACCGCGCCGCGTTCCGCGCTGGCCGGTGAGGTCATCTACGGCAACAATCACGGCAAGCGCAGCCTGGACAAGACCTATCTCGCGCACGCGGTCGGCACCGGCAAGGTCGGGATCCGTGCGCTGCGCAAGGTCACCGCGATCCGCAAAGAGGGCCGGGACTACGTGCTGACCGTGCGCGAGATCGACGAGTACGGGTCCACGGTCGCCACAACCGAACTCGCTTGCCGCTATCTGTTCCTCGGCGCGGGCAGCCTCGGCAGCACCGAACTGTTGCTGCGCGCGCGGGAGACCGGCGCGCTTCCCGGGCTCTCCGGGGAGATCGGCGAGGGCTGGGGGCCGAACGGCAACCTGATGACCGCGCGTGCCAACCACGTCTGGGATCCGACCGGCGCGCTGCAGGCGACCATGCCGAGCCTGGCCATCGACAACTCCGCCGATCCGGTCAACCCGGTGTTCGCCGAGATCGCACCGATCCCGGTCGGGCTGGAGACCTGGGTGAGCATGTATCTGGCGATCGTGCGCAGCCCGGAGCGCGCCGCGTTCAGCTACGACCGGGCCAGCGACGGACTGCGGCTCGGCTGGCGCCCGGAACAGAGCCAGGTGCACGTGGCCAAGGCCAAGGCGCTGTTCGACTCGATCAACGCGGCGAACGGCACGGTGTACCGGCACGACCTGTTCGGGCAGAACAAGGCTTTCGCGGACGATTTCTGCTACCACCCGCTCGGTGGCTGCGTGCTCGGTTCGGCCACCGACGGCTACGGACGGGTGCACGGGGCCGAGCGGCTCTACGTCACCGACAGCGCGCTCGTTCCCGGCTATCTCGGGGTGAACCCCTTCGTCACGATCACCGCGCTGGCCGAACGCAATATCGAGCGGGTGCTCGCCGAGGATGTGCGACCGGGCGGGTAGTTCAGCCGCGTAGCGAGGAGTAGAAGTCGAGGCAGGCCTGGTAGTCCGGGAGCAATCCCCGCTCGCGGACCTGTTCCAGGCTCGGCGCCTCGACGTCCTTGGCCGAGCGGATCATCGGAATGTCCGAGGGCCAGGGCAGCCCGAGCGCGGGGTCGAGCGGATCGATGCCGTGCTCGCGCTCGGGCGCGTAGCCGGTGGAGCAGAGGTAGGTCAGCACCGTGTCCTCCTCGAGCGCGAAGAAGGCGTGCCCGAGACCCTCGGGGACGAACACGGCATTGCACCGCTCCGCGTCGATGAGCGCTGCGTCGTGCTGGCCGAAGGTGGGGGAGCCGAGCCGGATGTCGACCACCACATCCAGTCCGGAACCGCGCGAGCAGTAGACGAACTTCGCCTGGCTCGGTGGCAACTGTGCGAAGTGCACCCCGCGGATCACCCCGCGCGCCGAGCGGCTGTGGTTGACCTGGGCGAGGGTGAGCTCGTACCCGGTCACCTCGGCGAACTCGGCGGCGATGTAGGGGCAGGTGAACGCGCCCCGCTGGTCCGGGAAGACCTTCGGGGTGAACTCGTACGCTTCGGGGATGCTCAGCTGACGTGCCACGATCGGAGAGCGTAATGGGGCCGGTCCGGTGCGGGGCGAGCGGCTACGAAGTGTGACGTGCACCCCCGGAGCGAGACAGCGCGGCCGTGAGGTGGCACACTGATGCGATCCATGCGTCCATGGTCGTGGTGCCCGACCGGTGCCCACGGCCGGCCGGAGACGGGTCACGCGCCGATCGGGCGCGAGGGGAATCCGCCCGGAAACCGCTGTTCGGCGCCACTGTCGGCGTAATTTCCCGCCACCGCGCGCGCCGGAAGGAATTTCGCTCCCCTGGGAGGGACGCTATGACCACGATGGAAGAACACGCCAAGGCTCAGCCCGACGACTCCGAGATCTTCGCCGCGCACGAGGGCGGCAAGCTCGGCGTTTCGGTAACAGCCCCGCTCGCGGACGCCCGCGCGCTCTCGATCGCCTACACCCCCGGTGTCGCCAAGGTGTGCACCGCGATCGCCGAGCAGCCCGAGCTCGCGCAGCGCTACACGTGGGCTTCCCGGGTAGTCGCCGTGGTCAGCGACGGTTCCGCGGTCCTCGGGCTCGGTGACATCGGCGCATCGGCCTCGCTTCCGGTCATGGAGGGCAAGTCGGCCCTGTTCAAGACCTTCGGCGGGCTCGACTCGATCCCGCTGGTGCTCGACACCAACGATGTGGACCAGATCGTCGAGACGCTGGTGCGGCTGCGCCCCTCGTTCGGCGCGGTGAACCTGGAGGACATCTCCGCGCCGCGCTGCTTCGAGCTCGAGCGCAGGCTCGTGGAGGCGCTCGACTGCCCGGTCATGCACGATGACCAGCACGGCACGGCCGTGGTCACGCTCGCCGCGCTGCGCGGGGCGGCCGGTGTGGTCGGCAAGCGCATCGGGGACCTGCGCGTGGTCATCCACGGGGCGGGTGCCGCGGGGGTCGCCTGTGCGCGGATCCTCGCCGCGGCCGGGGTCGCCGAGGTCGTGGTGCTCGACTCCAAGGGCGTGCTGCACCCCGGGCGGGACGGGCTCACCGAGGTCAAGGCCAAGCTGGCGGCCGAGACCAATCCGCGGGGGCTCACCGGCGGTCTCGAGGAGGCCCTGGACGGCGCCGACGTGTTCCTCGGTCTTTCCGGGAGCACCATCGACGAGCGCTGCCTGGCCCGGATGGGCACCGATCCGATCGTGTTCGCCCTGTCGAACCCGAACCCGGAGCTGCACCCGGAGATCGCCGGGCGCTATGCCTCGGTGGTCGCGACCGGGCGAAGCGATTTCCCGAACCAGATCAACAATGTGCTCGCCTTCCCGGGGATTTTCCGCGGTGCGCTGGACGCCGGCGCGCGGCGGATCACCGACGGCATGAACCTGGCCGCGGCGAAGGCCATCGCGGCCATCGCCGAGGAGGACCTGGCCGCCGACCGGATCGTGCCGAGTGCGCTCGACCCGCGGGTGTCGGTCGAGGTGGCGCGCGCGGTCGCGGAGGCAGCCGAGGAGGATGGGGCGATCCCACACCAGCGGTGACCGGTCACTAAGCTCTCGGTGCGCGCAAGATGCATATCGAGACCCACGATTAGAGCTGCGCGGCGTCGATGAAGACGCTACGGTGTCACCGAGTCGAGTGAGACATAGTTAACGTATTGTCCCCCGATCGGAGCCCTGAGCGGGGCAAACTGCTCTAATCGACTGACGACGTGCGTAGGTGTGCGCGCCGAGAGCGAGGTGACGGTGACCGATACGCGAGCGCATGTTCCCACTCGGGTCTCCGTGCCCGTTGATCTGCCGGAACAGGCCGCGCTCACCTGCGCGGCCGATGGGCGGGTCGTGCGCTGTAATGCGGCGTTCACCGATCTCTACCAGGCGGACGAGGACACGGTTCGCGGCAAGCACCTCGAGGACCTGCTCAGCGCCGACGATCGGGGCGCGCCGCTGCTCCAGCTCGCCGACGGGGCCCGGATCCCGGTGCGCGCCACGCGGCTGCCCGCCGAGAGCGGCGAGCTGTTCCACGTCTGCTTCACCGACCGGTCCAAGCGGGTCTCGGCCCGGGCCGCCCTGCTCCGGCGGTATCTGGAGCTGCTGCGGATCTCGCACACCGCGGCCTTCACCTACGAGCCGGGCACCCGCACCACCCAGTGGCTGCCGAGTGGTTACCCGGTACTCGGGCTCATGCCGGGCATGCTCTCCACCGGGCTCGACGCGCTGGTGCAGCTGCTGCACCCGGACGACGTGGCCCGCGCCCGCGATGCCTGGCGCGCGCACCTGCGTACCCACGAGCGGATGCTGTTCGTGGCCCGCTGCCTCGCCTTCGACGGCGGCATCACCCGGGTGTGCTGCGTGGCCGAACGGGTCGAGGAAGGGGTGACGGTCGGATACGTCTCCGAGATCGACGACTTCTACGGCAAGCCCGAACAGGACAGTGAGCTGCTGCGGCGCGCACAGGAGGCCGCCGAGGTCGGGCACTGGCACGTCGACCTGCGCACCGGCGCCCTGAGCACGAGCGGCCGCGCGGCGAAGGCACTCGAACCGGCGGACAAGGACGCCGCGCACATGCTGGACGCGGTGCATCCGGAGGACCGTCCGGCCGCGCAGCGCCAGCTCGACGCGATCGTCGCCGGGGAACTGCCCGGTCCGCACCGCATGGAACTGCGCTCGATCGAGGGCGACAGGTGCATGCTCGTGCACACCTACCCGGAACTCGACGACACCGGCGAGGTGGTCGGTATCGGGGGGACCGTGCAGGACGTGAGCCGGCTGCGCGCGCTCGAGCGCCAGGTCGCCGAGCAGCGGATGCAGCTGCGCGGGCTGAGCCAGTCCACCGGGATCGGCACCTGGCAGCGGGTGACCGGGGGCGATGTGGTGCACCTTTCCGCGCAGGCCTGCGTGCTGCTCGGGCTCGAACCGACCGAGGCACTGGACCGGTCGGTGCTGCGGGCCATGATCCACCCGGACGACCGGGAAGCCGTGGCCCAGGTGGTCGACCGGACGGATGAGGACCTGGAGGTGCTGGCGCCCGAGGTGGAGTGCCGTCTGGTGCGCCCGGACGGTGCGGTGCGCTGGCTGCGCTGGAACAGCCAGTTCGGCGGGCAGACCGCCGAGGGCGGTTACCAGGTGTTCGGCACCGTGCAGGACATGACCGAGCTGCGGGAACTGGAGCGCGACCTCACCGACGAGCGGGCGCGCGCCGGTGGCCTTGGCAGCGCATCGGACACCGGTACCTGGACGGTCAACTTCGACAGCGAGCTGGTGGAACTCACCGGCGGGGTCTTCGAGGCGTTCGGGCTGCCGTCCGGGCCGCTGGACATCACCGTGACCCAGGGCCGGATCCACCCCGAGGACGCCGAACGGGTACGGAAATTCGGCGCCGGCCTGGTCAAGGGCAGCAACGACGACAAGGAACTGGACTTCCGGGCGATCGCCGAGGACGGGTCGACGCGGCTGCTGCGGGTCATCGGCCGGTTCGTGGACGAGAACGGCCCGCCGAGACTGGTCGGTACGGTACGCGACATCACCGGTTCCGGGCAGGACCGCGAGCACATCGGGGACGACCGGGAGCGGTTGCGCGATATCGCCCGCTACTCCGAGGTCGGCGGCTGGGAATGGGAGATCGACAAGGATCACTGCGTTCTCTACGGGATTCTGCGCGAGCGCGCCAGCGATTCCGCCGACGGCAGCGGCGTGGTGCCACTGGCGACCCTGCTCGGTTTCATTCCCGATGGGGAGCGGGACACCGCGTGGGAGATCCTCCAGCGGATCCGCGAGGGCCAGCGCATCCCGGGCCCCTTCGATTTCCGGAGCGTGCTCGACGGCCGGACCTATGTGATCGAGACCCATCTGGAGTTCAACGAGCCCGCGGACGGTCCCCGGTTCGTCCGGGCGACCTGCCGGGACGTGACGAAGATGCGCGCACTGGAGCGCGAGATCGCCGACGACCGGGAGCGACTGCGTGAGATCACCAGCCGTGAGGGGATCGGGGTCTGGGAATGGGTTCCCGGCGCGGAGAGCTTCAGCTGCTGGGGGCTCGCCCGCGAGGTCACCGGGGCGGACGAGAACGGGGTCGCCGCGCTCGACGTGTACTACGCGCTCGTGCACCCCAAGGACCGGGCCGCGCTCGCCGAGCTGATCGGGGAACTGAGCGGCCGGGAACCGCCCGCGACCGGCCAGCTCGATCTGCGGGTCCGGGAAGGCGGGGACTACCGCATCATCGAGTCACGCATCGAGGCACGCAGGCGCGCCGACGGTGTGCTGCTGCTGCGCGGCACGGTGCGGGACGTGACCGAGGTGCGCGCGCTCGAACGCGAACACGCCCAGGATCGGGAACGGCTGCACGAGCTCACCGCCAGCGCACGGATCGGGTTCTGGGAGCGCGAGGGCGGTTCGGACAGCTTCACCTGCTGGGGGATCCTGCACGAGCTGCTCGGCTCGGACGAGCAGGGCCGCACCGGCATTCG
This sequence comes from Sciscionella sediminilitoris, assembly GCF_000737195.2. GTDB lineage: Bacteria > Actinomycetota > Actinomycetes > Mycobacteriales > Pseudonocardiaceae > Sciscionella > Sciscionella sediminilitoris. The sequence continues at coordinate 20,397 of NZ_JALM01000018.1, read as the reverse complement.
CGATCTGCTCGAGGCGGTGCATCCGGCGGATCGTTCGCGCATCGCCGCGGAGTTCGACTGGTGGCCGGAGCCGGGGACTCCGACCGTGGAACACACCGAGATGCGGGTCTGGGACGGGCAGCGGTACCGCACCCTCGAGGTGCGGGTGAGCGTGCTCGAACGGCCCGGCCGGATCCCGCTGGCCAGGGCGACCGTGCGGGATGTGACCGAGGTACGCGAGCTGGAGCGGGAACACGCCCAGGACCAGGAGCGGCTGCGCGGGCTGGCCAGTCACATCGAGGCCGGGGTCTGGGAGTGGGTTCCGGGCAGCGAGGTCTGCCACACCTGGGGCCTGATCAGCATGATCACCGGGGTCGCCGAGGGCGAGCCGCTGCCGATCAGCGATTTCTACGCGCTGCTCGACGAGGACGACCGGGAGGTGCTGGACAACACCATCCGGCGCTGGGTCGATCCTTCGGTGACCACGCCGACGCACATCGAACTGCGGATCGGTGCGGGTGAGGCGCAGCGGGCGATCGAGTCGAGCATCCACGCGACCGCGCGCGAAGACGGCACCCGGGTGATCCGCGGGGTGTGCCGGGACCTGACCAATCTGCGCAAGCTCGAGAGCAAGGTCAGCGAGGATCAGGCGCGCTGGCGCAGCATGGTCAGTTTCGGCGATGTCGGTTCCTTCCAGTGGGACACCACGCAGCGCGAGATCATGGTCTCCCCGGAGCTGCGCGCGATGCTCAAACTCGGCGGGGATGTGCTCTACATCGACCAGTTCCTCGGCGAGCGGGTGCCCGAGGCCGAGCGGGAGGGCCTGTTCCGCCTCGTCGAACAGCTCGAGGGGGACCGGCCGCCGAAGACCGATGTCGAGTTCCCGGTGATCACCCCGGACGGCGAGGAACTGATCCTCGCGGTGCACATCGACTGGTTCGAGCACCAGGGCCGCAGGATCGTGTTCGGCCTGACAAGGGACATCACCAGGCAGCGGGCCCTCGAGCGCAGGCTCGCCGACGACGACGTGCTGTTCTCCCTGGACCGCGCTCCCGGGATCGGGGCATGGACACTGCACACCACCACCGCCCGTATCGAGCCGAGCGACACCCTGCGGGAGATGTTCGGTTTCGGCCGCGCGGAGGAGATCACCCTCGAACGGGTGCTGCGGATCCTGCATCCCGAGGACCGCGAGACGGTCGCCGCGCAGTACGAGCAGAGCGTGCGGGAGGGCCGCGTGGTGGCCCCGGAGACGGAGTTCCGCATCCTGCTCGGCGACGAGGTACGGACTCTGCGCAACTACCTCACCATCGTCACCGACAACATGGGCGGGCCGATGCGGATGGTCGGCACCGTCTACGACGTGACGAGCCTGCGCGAACTGCGCCAGCGTGCGATCACGGACGAGCTGCGGGCTCCCGGCGCGGGCCGGGTCATGGACCTGGGCACCTGGGAATGGGATCCGATCGCCGAGCTCATCACGTTCTCGGTCGGTTTCCGCGGGCTGTTCTTCCCGGACCGGCCGGGACCGGTGCGCACCCGGGATGTGCTCGACGTGATCCATCCCGAGGACCGCGACCGGATCGCGCTGTACATGGCGAACGCGACCGATCCGGACCAGTCCGTGGTCACCGATCTGGAGTTCCGCGCCGCGCTGCCGGACGGGCAGTGGCGGATGCTGCGGATGCACGCCGAGGTCACCATCGGACCGGGCGGTGCCCGACGGTTCATCGGGACCACCCACGACGTGACCGAGCAGCGGGTCCTGGAACGCCAGCTCGCCGAGCACGAGGCGCTGCTTTCCGGGGCGGGCAAGGTGACCGGGGTCGCGACCTGGTCCTGGGACGGCGCGACCGGAGCCGTCGAGTGCAGCCCCGCGCTGCGCGAGCTGCTGGGCATCGCGAACGACGGCAACCCGATCACCAGGGAACGGCTCAACGAGGTCGTGCACCGGCACGACCGGCTCGCGGTGGCGAACAGCCTCGGCAGGCTCAGCTATACCGACGGACCGCTGCGCGCCGATGTGGAGTGTCGTGTGGTGCAGCCCGGTGGCGCGATCCGGGTGCTGCGCGTCTACGGCGAGGTGGCCAGCAATCCGGAGGCCACCTACCGGCGGATCATCGGCACCGTGCACGACCTGACCCGGCTGCGCGAACTGGAACGGGAGGTCGCGCACGACCGGGTGCAGCTGGCCGAGGCGCGCCGGACCGCCCGGATCGGCAGCTGGGCCTGGCGGGTCGGTTCCGCCGAACTGGAGATCGGCGCGGAGGCCTACGAGGTGTTCGGCCTGGATGCCGAGCGGGTCGGCACCTTCGAGCGGGCGCTCGAACGGATCCACGCCGACGACAAGGCCAAACTCGAGGCGGCGATCTCCCGGGTGCTCGGCCCGGTGGGCAGCGGCGAGGTGGAGCTGCGCTACCGGGACGGCGAGGACCACTACAAGCGGGTCTACGTCTACGGGGAACGCATCACCGACGAGAACGGCGAGCAGTGGCTGGTCGGGAACGTGCACGACCTGACCCGGCTGCGCGAACTCGAGCAGGCCGTCGAGGAAGGGGAGACCCGGCTCGCCGGGCTCAACCGGGTACTGGAGATCGGCACCTGGTCCTGGGACGCCGGGGCGAGCACCGTGGGGCTGTCCGCGCGGCTGCGGGAACTGTGGCGGTTCGCGACAGACGACCAGCCGGGCGCCGAGGCTCTTCTCGAGCGGCTGCACGAGGAGGACCGCAGGCGGGTGTGGCAGCAGTGCCGGACGGTGCTGCGGACCGGGAAGTCCGCCGAGTTCGAGGCCCGGTTCACCGATATGCACGGGAACCCGCACAAGATCCACGTGTTCGCCGAGCGCAAGACCGACGCCGAGGGGAACCGGCGGCTGGTCGGTTCCGCCTACGATCTCACCGAGCAGTGGCTGGCCGAGACGAAGGTGGAACGGTCCGGGCAGCGCTACGCCGATCTGGTCGCGGCCAGCCCGATGGGAATCGCGCTGGTGGACGACCAGGCGCGGATCGCCGATGTGAACGAGGCGCTGTGCGAGCTGCTCGGCACCTCCCGCGAACGGGTGGTCGGCATGGCGGTCACCGAGCTCGCCCACGATGACGACCAGCCCTGCTCCTACGAGTCCTTCTTCGAGTACGCGGAGGCCTCGAGCGGCCAGCCCCGCCGGTACACGGTGCGCAGGGCGGACGGTTCCGGGGTGCAGTGCGAGGTGCGCACCGCGGCCTCGGTGCAGGACGACGGCCGCACGTTCTGGGTGATGATGTACACCGACGTCGGCGAGCAGGGCATGGACGCGAAGCCGCGCGGGGTGGACGAGCTGACCGGGCTGCTCAATCGCGCCGGGGTGCAGGCCGAACTGCGGGCGCTGCTGGCGAACGGGCACGCCGCGCAATTGGCCGTGCTGTTCTGCGATGTGGACAATTTCGCGCGGATCAACGATTCGCTCGGCCACGACTTCGGCGACGACGTCCTCATCGCGCTCGCCGAGCGGCTGCGCACCGAACTGCCCCCGCACTGCGTCGCCGCGCGGCATTCCGGGGACGAGTTCGTGGTGGTGTGCTCGGATGTGCGCGCGGTCGGCGGGCTCGACCGGCTCGCCGAGCGGATCAGCGAACTGCTCGGGCAGCCCGCGGTCGTGCACGGCCAGCAGGTGCAGGTCTCGGTGTCCATCGGGGCCGCTGTGCCGAGCGACGGCCTGGACAGCGAGGTGGACCTGTTGCGGTTCGCCGACGCGGCCATGTTCGAGAGCAAGCGCGGGGGCAGCGGCAGTTTCTCGGTCGCCGGTGCCGCGCTGATCGAGTCCATGGGCGGCAAACTGCAACTGGAATCCCAGCTGCGCCAGGCATTGGCGGGCGCGGACCCGCATTCCGGGCTGATGCTGCATTTCCAGTCCATTGTGGACACCCAGGGGGTCGTCGTCGGTGCCGAAGCACTGGTTCGCTGGGACCACCCGGAGCGCGGAATGCTGTCCCCGGACAAGTTCCTGACGGTCGCCGCGGAGGCGGATCTGTTGCGGGCGCTGGACAACTGGGTGCTGCGCAGCGCGCTCGGCGAGGCGAGCCGCTGGCCGGACAGCGGGCGCCCGGTGCGGGTCGCGGTGAACCTCTCCGCGCTGCTGCCCGGAACCCAGGAATTCGACGAGACGGTGCGCGCGGTGCTCGCCGAGACCGGGATCGACCCCTCGCGGGTGGTGCTCGAGCTCGTGGAGACCTCGCTCGTGACCCTGCCCGCGGAGGGCATCGCGGTGATGCGCGAACTCGTCGCGGACGGGGTGCAGTTCGCCGTGGACGACTTCGGCACCGGATATTCCTCGCTGGCCCGGCTCAAGGATCTGCCGGTGCAGATCATCAAGGTGGACCGGAAATTCGTCGCCGGGGTCAACCACGACACCTCGGACACCGCGGTAGTGCGCGCGGTGGTGGATCTGGCGAACGCGATGGGCCGCCGCTGCGTCGCGGAGGGTGTCGAACTGGTGGAGCAGTTCGAGACCCTGCGCGCCGAGGGAGTCGACGAATATCAGGGCTGGTTGTTCTCCCGGCCGCTGCCCGCGGCCGAGTTCCGGGCCCTCATCCAGGAATAACCGGTCTCAACATCGTGGGATCGGCCCGGTTTGTCGGTGGCTCGGGTTAGGGTCGGGAAAAGAAGCGCAGGCGGCTGTAGGGAGGCCGTCGTGACCTCGGACGGCACCAGTGATCGAATTCCAATCCGTCACGAAACGCTATGACGACGGCGCGACGGCGGTCGATGATCTCGACCTGCGCGTCGAAGCAGGCAGCATCACCGTGTTCGTCGGCCCGTCCGGCTGCGGCAAGACCACCTCGCTGCGGATGGTGAACCGCATGCTCGACCCGACCTCGGGCCGGATCCTTGTCGATGGCAAGGATGTGATGGAGTCCGATCCCGCGCTGCTGCGCAGGGGCATCGGCTACGTCATCCAGCATTCGGGGCTGTTCCCGCACCGCAACGTGGTGGACAACATCGCGACCGTGCCCATGCTCTCCGGGGAGAAGAAGCCCAAGGCGCGCGCGAGGGCCCGCGAGCTGCTCGATGTCGTCGGCCTTTCCGAGGAGCTCGCCGAGCGCTATCCCGCGCAGCTGTCCGGCGGTCAGCAACAGCGGGTCGGGGTGGCCCGCGCGCTCGCCGCCGACCCGCCGATCCTGCTCATGGACGAGCCGTTCTCCGCCGTCGACCCGGTGGTGCGCGACGAGCTGCAGGACGAGCTGCTCCGGCTGCAGGCGGAACTGGACAAGACGATCGTGTTCGTCACCCACGACATCGACGAGGCGGTCAAGCTCGGCGAGAAGGTCGCCGTGTTCCGCGAGGGCGGCAAGCTCGCGCAGTACGACGAGCCCTCGAAGGTGCTGCGCCAGCCTGCGGACGAGTTCGTCGCCGGATTCGTCGGCCGGGACCGTGGCTACCGCGGGCTGTCCTTCGTGGAACCGGGCGCGTTCGAACTGCAGGCCGTGCCGACCACCCGGTTCGGCGAACCACTCGACGGGCCGACCGGGGACTGGACACTCGCGCTCGACGAACAGAACCGCCCGCGCGGCTGGCTGGCCCCGGGAACGGTGCCGGACGGCGTGGTCACCCAGTCCGCGCTGAGCCCGAACGGTTCGCTGTACCTGGAGGGATCCCCGCTGCGCGGGGCGCTGGACTCGGCACTGTCCAGCCCGGCGAACTTCGCGGTCGTCGTGGACGGGGAAGGGACCTTCCGGGGCGTGGTGCCCTCGCAGACCGTGCTGGAGACCATCGAGGGCAGCAAACCGGAACGAGTATCCGATGTTTGATGAACTAGGCGAATTCCTCGGCAGCGCGAACACCCGCGCCGCGATTCTCGGTGACCTCGGCCAGCACGTGTACCTGGCGCTGCTCCCGCTGGTCATCGGGGTGGTGCTGGCCATCGCGATCGGCGCGGTCGCGCACCGGACCCGGCGGCTGCGCGGCTTCTTCCTGGTACCGGCCAACCTGATCTACACGCTGCCCTCGCTGGCGCTGTTCGTGGTGATCCCGGGCATCATCGGCACCCGGATCCTCGACCCGGTGAACGTGATCGTGGCGCTCTCGCTCTACACGACCGCGCTGCTGATCCGCCCGGTGATCGAGGCACTCGACTCCATCGACGCGAGCGTGGTCGCCGCGGCCACCGCGATGGGCTACCGCCCGCTGCGCCGGTTCTTCGCGATCCAGCTGCCGCTCGCGATCCCGGTGCTCGCCGCGGGGGTCCGGGTCGCATCGGTGAGCAACATCAGCCTGGTCACGGTCGGCGCGATCATCGGAACCGGCGGGCTCGGGGTGCTGTTCACCGACGGGTTCGCGCGCGAGTACTTCGCCCCGATCATCGTGGGCATCGTGCTGACCCTGCTGCTCGCGCTCGTCGTGGACCTGGTGCTCGTGGCCATGCGTAAATTCCTGACCCCCTGGCAGCGAGGTGTGAGCACATGATCGGCGATATCGTCACCTGGCTCGGCGATCCCGCGCACTGGACCGGGCCGGACGGGATCTGGCCCCGGCTCTGGGAGCATCTCGGGTTCTGTCTGCTCGCGCTCGGCATCGCGACCGTGATCGCTGTTCCGCTCGGTGCCTTCGTCGGGCACACCGGGCGCGGCGGCGTGGTGCTGGTCGGCCTGGCGAACATCGTGCGCGCGCTGCCGACCCTCGGCCTGGTGACCTTCCTGTTCCTCATCTTCACCGAGAGCAAACCGGCCACGATCATCGGGCTCGTGGTGCTGGCCATTCCGCCGATCCTGGCCGGAACCTACTCCGGGATCGCCTCCGCGGACGAGCGTGCGCTGGACGCGGCGACCGGGGTCGGCATGACCGGCTGGCAGCGGTTGTTCCAGGTGGAGTTCCCGATCGCGGTTCCGCTGCTGCTCGGCGGGATCCGGAACGCCATGCTGCAACTGGTCGCGACCACCGCGGTCGCCGCCTACGTCGGGCTAGGTGGCCTCGGCCGGCTGCTGCTCGACGGGCTGGCGGTGCTCGACTACCCCAAGGTCGTCGCGGGGGCACTGTTCACCGCGCTGCTCGCGATGGCCGCGGATCTCGTACTCGCCGGGATCCAGCGCATCGTGGTGCCGTACGGGCTGCGGGTCGCCGCGGCCGTTGCCGCGGGACGCAGCATGGAGACCAAACCGGCCACCGCGGAGGCGCCCGCATGAAGCGCAAACTGTTCGCCGTGCTGTGCGCGGCCGCCCTGCTCGCCGGTTGCGGGGACCCGCTCAAGGGCGGTGGCGAGGGCGGCAACCGGGGCGAGATCATCATCGGTTCCTCCGATGTCCCGGAGAACCTGGTCATCGCGCAGCTCTACGCGACCGCGCTGACCAAGGGCGGGGCGCGCAACGTGGTCATCCGACCGCCGGTCGGCGGCCGCGAGGTCGTGGTCAAGGCGCTGCAGGACAAGTCGCTCTCGCTCACCCCCGACTACAGCGGCAACCTGTTGCAGTACTTCGACAAACCCAATCAGGCCACCGAATCCGGCCAGGTCTACCGCGAACTGCGCAAGGCGCTGCCGCCCTCGCTCGACGTCCTCGAGCAGGCGCCCGCCGAGGACAAGGATGTCCTGGTGGTGAAGAAAGAGACCGCGGGCACCGGGATCCGCTCGCTCGCCGATCTCGGGCCGCGCTGCGGGGACTTCGTGTTCGGCGGGCCCGGACAGTGGCCGGACCGGTGGGAGGCCAAGATCAAGAAGCGCTACGGCTGCACCTTCCGCCAGCTCACCACCACCGACACCGGGGGACCGGTGACCGTGGCCGCGTTGAAGTCCGGCAAGGCGCAGGTGGTCGACATGTTCTCCACCGACTCGCGGATCGCGGCCAACGGGTTCGTTCCGCTCGCCGATCCGAAGCACATGTTCCCGGCCCAGCACATCGTCCCGCTCGCGGCCAAGGGTGCGCTGACCGAACGGGAGCAGGGCATCCTGAACCGGCTCTCCGCGGCACTCACCACCGAGAAGCTCGCCAAGCTCGACGACGAGTACACCGTGGCCAAACGCGATCCGGTGGACATCGCCGAGGAATTCCTGCGGGCCAACAACCTCATGTGACGGTCCCGTGTGGCAGCGGCGAAAGTGTCGCGGGGGTTCGACTTTCGCAGGGGGCCGCGGCTGCTTTTCGCCGTGTCGCTGCCGGGGCGCGCCGCTGTGCAATGGCGGCATGCCAACACAATCGAATCCCGCGCACGCGATCGTCCGCGTGCTGTTCGTCAACCTCGGTATCGGCGCCGTCGTCGCGGTGCTCACGATCCTGTTCCGCGAGCAGATCCTGAACCACCAGCTGCACGCACTCGCGGTGCCACCCGCGCAGTGGGAGCAGACCCATGACGTGCTCGCCGGCCAGCTGTGGTCCCGGCCGGGCACGATCGCGGTCATGACGCTCGTGTACGCCTTCGTGGTGCGCGACCTGTACCGGGGCAAACGCCGCGCCTACATCCGGGCACACGTGGTCTCCGCGATCGGCGTGGTCGTCTACGGCTATCTCGTCTTCTCCGGCCAGTACCCGGCCTGGGTGACGGCGCTGTTCGCGGCGCAGGCCCTGGTCGCCCTGACGCTGCTGGTCCTGCTGCGCCGCCGCCCGGCGCGCGCGTTCTTCGCCAGGGAGGAAAAACTCAACCGCGCCCCCAATCCGCGCGGTGAGCTCACCGGCCGCGGCGCGATCAGGTCAGGGAGAACACGATTCGGACGGCGCGATCGATCGCGAGCAGTTCGGCGGTTGTGAGGTGCCCGGCCATGTCGTCGAGCCGCTCGGGATCGACCGCAGTGGTCTGCTCGACGAGTACGCGGGTGGGTTTTCCGCTGATCTCGATTTCGGGCCGAAAATCGGCTGCGCGTGCGCTGGTCGATGTCGGTGCGACCAACCACGTCGACAACGGCAGGAGGTCGGATTGCAATACGACCGCGTACCGCTGGCCGCGTTGTTCGTGTCCCCGGGTGTTCTTGGGGGCTCTTAGCCGGTAGACGTCACCACGCACGGATGGCGTCCAGGTCGGCGCGGACCGCACGCATTTCGGCCCGGTCGTCCTCATCGGCCGCGATCGCCTCGGCTTGGGCGCGAATGCGGTCGTTCTGGAGTTGGCGCGCCTCGTCGAGGATCGCACGCCGGATCACCTCGGAGCGATCGCTGCCATCCGTGTTCTCCAGCAGCCACTCGATTGCCTCGACGGTGGATTCGTCGGCCCGGAAACTCACCGTAGCTCCAGTCATGACATGAATCGTATCACGTATCGTATTACGCTGTCGTCGTATGATCGGTGAAACCGGAATCGCAGTCACTGGGCAGAACTCAACCGCGCCCGCCGATCCGCGCGGTGAGCTCACCGGCCGCGGCGCGGACCTCGGCGGCCAGTTCCGGCCAGGTGTTCGCGCAGTCTCCGGCGCAGACGTGCCGGAAGGTCACGCTGATCGCGGCGACCGGGCGACCGTCGTGGTCGTGTACCCGCGCGGCGACGGAGGCGTATCCCTCGCTGACGAAGCCGTCCTCGATGGACCAGCCGCGCCTGGCTTCCTCGGTGAGCAGGGCGCGCAGGGCGGGTAGGGTCTTGGGTCCCCGCCCGGTGCGGTCCACGAAGGCATCGGCGTTCGGGAACAGGGCGCGCACCTGCGCGGCGGGCATCCCGGCGAGCACGGCGCGACCGGATGCGGGCAGCGCGGCGGGCAGGCGCACCCCGACGGCGGTGACCAGTCCCTGGGTGGTGGCCGGTTGTTCGCGGGCGAGGTACAGCGCCTCGGCGCCGTGCAGGATGCCGAGGTGCGCGGTGTACCCGGTGCGTTCGACGAGCCCGCGCAGCAGGGGGCGGGCGAGCCGTTCGAGGGGATCGCGGCGCACGTAGGCCGAACCGAGTTCGAAGGTGGCCAGGCCGAGCCCGTAGCGGTTCTCCTCGGGGAGGTGGGTGACGAATCCGGCCTCGGTGAGTTCGGCGAGCAGGTGGTAGGTCGTGGACCGGGGCAGTTCGAGGGTGCCCGCGATGGCCGAGGCGGTCATCGGGTTCACGTGGCTGCCGAGCAGGCGCAGGATGGCCAGGCCCCGGCGCAGTGCGGGCACATCGCTGGATTCACCCATGCGCACCGGTCCAGGTGTATTCGTGTTCGGGGCGGCCGGTGGAACCGTAGCGCAGCCCCATGCGGACGGTGCCCTGCTCGGTGAGCGAGCCGAGATGGCGTTGTGCGGTGGCCCGGGCGATGCCGAGTTCCCTGGCCACCTCGGCGGCGGAAAGGGCGGCACCGGCGCGTTCGAGCAGTTCCGCGACCAGTCCGGTGGTCGCGGAACAGGCCCGCCGGGGGCTCGGTTCACCGGCGTGCAGGCTGCGCAGTGCGGCGTCGACGTCCTGTTGCCCGAGGCGCGGGCCGGTGAGCTGTTCGTGGAACGCGCGATAGCCACGCAGCCGCGCGGTGAGCGCTTCGGCGGCGAACGGTTTGATCAGATAGCCCACGGCACCGGCGCGCAGTGCGGCGTGCACCGTGTCCGCGTCATCGGCGGCGGAGGCCACGATCGTGTCGCCCTGGTGCGCGCGCACCAGTTCGAGCCCGGAGCCGTCCGGCAGATAGATGTCCACCAGCAGCAGGTCCGGGCGGGTCTCCGCGATTCGCGCCCGTGCCTGGGCCGCGCTGTGCGCCACACCCTCGACGTGGAACCCGGCCACGCTCGCGGTGAACTCGGCATGCAGGCCGGCGACCCGGAAATCGTCGTCGACCACGAGCACCCTGATCATTTCGGTACCTCCGGGGCCAGGATATTCGGCAGTACGGCGAGAAAGAGCGCGCCACCCGGTTCGTTCGCGGAATCGGGTCCGGCCAGCCGCAGTGTTCCCCCGTGCCCGGCGGCCGCGCGTGCCGCGATGGCCAGCCCGATACCGTGCCCCGGACCGTCCTTTGTGGACATACCCTCCTCGAAGATCCACTCCCGCAAGGATTCCGGTACCCCGTCACCGGAATCGGCGACCGCGAGATGCAGTGTTGCCCCCTCGGAGAGCACATCCACCTCGACCCGGCACGGGCGGCTGTGCCCGAGCGCGGCCGCCCGGATCGCGTTGTCCACCAGATTGCCGAGCACCGTGGTCACCCGGAGCGGATCGGTGACCCGGCCGAGCACCAGGCTCGCCTCGCCGACCCCGAGCGTGACGCCTTTCTCTTGGGCGGCAACGGTTTTGGCGTACAGCAGGGCACGCAGATGCGGATCGGCGACCCGTTCGGCATCGACCGCCTCGCCCGCGGTGGCGCCTTCGGTGAGAGTGCCGAGATAGTCCGCGGCCTCCTCGGTGTGCCCGATCTGGAGCAGCCCGGAGAGGGTGTGCAGCCGGTTGGTGAACTCGTGCCGCTGCGCGCGCAACGCGTCGGTGAGCCCGCGCACCGAATCCAGTTCCCTGGTCAGTGTTTCCACCTCGGTGCGGTCCCGCAGGGTGATCACCATGCCGAGTTCGCGGGTGCCCCTGCGGACGGTGCGTAGCCGGGCGAGCAGCACCCGGGTTCCCGCGATGGTGACCAGATTGTCGATCTCCCGGCCGTCCTCGATCGCCGCGGCGAGCCTGGCGGGCAGTTCCAGTTCGCGGTACGGGGCGCCGTCCCGCGGCTGGGCCCCGAGCAGTTCGGCCGCCTCGGCGTTGTGCACCGTCACCCGCTTCGCCGGGTCCAGCGCGAGCACCCCCTCGCCGATCCCGTGCAGCACCGCCTCGTGCTCGCTGACCAGCCCGGTCAGTTCGTAGGGTTCGAGGCCGAGTGTCTGGCGGCGCAGTCGCCAGGTCAGCAACGCGGCCACGCCGAGCCCGAGAGCGAGGGCCGCGGCGCTGAACGCGAGGAACACGCCGAGCCTGCGGGAGAGCACCTCTTGCGGCACATCGCTGTCGAAGCCCACGCTGACCTCGCCGACCACCCGGCCCTGCCAGCGCACCGGAACCTTGCTGCGGATGGAGGCGCCGAGCGTACCGGTCTGATGCACGTTCACGACTTCCTTGCCCGCCAGCGCCTGCCAGGGATCGGTGCTCACCGGTTTGCCGATCCGCTCCGGGTTCGGGTGCGCCAGCCGGATGCCCTTGTCGTCGGTGATCACCACGAACAGCACGTTCGACCGGTCGCGCAGCGCGGCGACGTAGCGCTGCAGGGTACCGGCGGAGCGGCGTTCGGCCACCGCATCGGGCACCCCGGGCGCGCTGGCCACGGTGCGCGCGATCGCCAGCGCCTTGGTGCCCGCCTCGTGCGAGGCCTCCGAACCCAGCAGCAGGAAGGCGAACCCGATTCCTGCGCCGAGTAACACCAGGACTACGAGCAGTTGCAGGAGCAGGATCTGCCAGGTGAACCGCACCGGTTTCCGCGCCTGCAGTCCTGCCACGGGCGAACCGTACCCGGTCGTGCCCGGGGGCGCGCACAATGCGCAGAACGCGGGTAATGCTCAGTTGTCCGCGGAGATCGCGCACAAACTTGGCTACCCGGCCCCGGTTCCCTACGGTCGCCGGAGACCGGCGGGCCGCAGCGCCGTCGGTGCCGCAGTGCCCTCAACGAGGAGAGCGAGATGTTGATCGAGTTGCGCGGTGCGACCAAACGGTTCCCCACCGGAACCGGCGGGATCCACACCGCGGTCCGCGAGCTGAGTATGTCCGTCGATTCCGGTGAGTTCGTCGCCGTCGTCGGGCCGACCGGCTGCGGAAAATCCACGACCCTTTCCCTGGTTTCCGGGCTCGAACCCGCCTCGGCGGGCGCGGTCTCGGTGCGCGGCGCCCCGGTGACCGGAATCCCGGACGGGATCGGCTACATGTTCCAGACCGACGCGGTGCTTCCCTGGCGTTCGGTACTGGACAATGTCGCCACCGGTCCGCGCTACCGGGGCACGAGCAAACGCGAGGCCCGCGAACAGGCGCGGGACTGGGTGGCCAGGGTCGGGCTCGCCGGATTCGAGCACTACTACCCGCATCAGCTCTCCGGCGGGATGCGCAAACGTGTGGCGCTCGCCCAGGTACTGGTGACCTCGCCGGCCATCATGCTGATGGACGAGCCGTTCTCCGCGCTGGACGTGCAGACCAGGGCACTGATGCAGGGCGAGCTGCTGCGCCTGTGGGAGGGCACGGGTGCGGCGGTCATCTTCGTCACCCACGATCTGGACGAGGCGATCGCGCTCGCGGACAAGGTCGTGGTCATGACCGCAGCACCGGCGACCGTGAAGGCCGAATTCCGGATCGAGCTGGACCGACCGCGGGATGTCGAACAGCTGCGCATCACCGAGGAGTTCCTCGCCATCTATCGCAAGGTGTGGTCCTCGCTTTCCGAGGAAGTGGACAAGACCCGGAAAATGGGGGCGCGGAAATGACGATCGAAACCGTGCAGAGCGAGGAATTCCTCACCAATTCGGTGCGTGCCGCGAAACGCAAACGGGCCGTGAAGGTGTGGGGACTGCGGCTCGCCATCATCGTGGTCTGGCTCGGCAGCTGGGAACTGGCCGCGACCTACTGGATCGACCCGTTCTTCTATTCGAAACCCTCGGCGATCGCGAACCGGCTCTACGAGTGGTTCACCATCGGCACCGATTTCGGTTCGATCTGGGCGAATCTGCTCACCACCGTGGAGGAATCGGTGCTCGGATTCTTCATCGGAGCGGTGCTCGGGGTGCTGCTCGGGGTGATCCTCGGCCGGAGCACCTATCTCGCCGAGGTGCTCAATCCGTTCATCAAGGCGGCGAACGCGGTACCGCGGATCGTGCTCGCCTCGCTGTTCATCGTGTGGTTCGGCCTCGGGCTCGGTTCCAAGGTCGCGACCGTGGTGGTGCTGGTGTTCTTCGCGGTGTTCTTCAACGCCTTCACCGGTGCCCGCGAGGTGGACCGCAATCTGATCGACAACGCCCGCATCCTGGGTGCGAGCCGGATCGCCGTGCTGCGCACCATCGTGGTGCCCAGCGCGACATCCTGGATCCTCTCCTCGCTGCACATCGCGTTCGGCTTCGCGCTCATCGGCGCGGTGGTCGGGGAGTACGCGGGCGCGAAGTCCGGGATGGGCTTCCTGATCGCCAACGCGCAGGGCACCTTCGACACCCCCGGCATCTACGCGGGGATGATCGTGATCACCGTGGTGGCCCTGCTCGCCGAATGGCTCATCGGGACCGCGGAGAACCGGCTGTTGCGCTGGCGCCCCAAGGTTTCCGGCAGCGCGGTATCGGAGTTGTGACATGAAACGGACGATCGCACTGTGTGCCGTGCTGCTCGCCCTGTGCGCGAGCGTGGCCGGCTGCCGGGATTCCCGCACCCTGCCCATGGGCGCGGACGGCAAACCGAAGATCACCATCATGGTCGGCGGCCTGGACAAGGTCATCTATCTGCCCGCGATGCTCACCGAGCGGCTCGGCGGATTCCGCGCCCAGGGCATCGATGTGAGCCTGTTGTCCCAACCGGACGGGGCCACCGCGGAGACCTCCCTGCTCGCCGGTGAGGTGGCCGGGGTGGTCGGCTTCTACGACCACACGATCGACCTGCAGGCCAAGGACCAATGCCTGACAAGCGTTGTCCAGTTCGCGAACGTGCCGGGGGAGGTGGAGATGGTCGCCGCGAACAAGGCGGGCCGGATCCGCGGCTGGCGGGATGTGCGCGGGCACAACCTCGGGATCACCTCGCTCGGTTCCTCGACCGATTTCCTCACCAAGGCGCTGGCCAACCGGGCCGGGGTGCACCCGGACGAGTTCACCCCGGTCAAGGTCGGGGCGGGGCAGACGTTCATCGCCAATATGGACAACCAGGCGATCGACGCCGGGATGACCACCGATCCGACGGTGGCCAGGCTGACCAGCACCGGTAAGGGGCGGATCCTCACCGATCTGCGCACCGAGCAGGGCACGCGGGCCGCGCTCGGCGGGCTCTATCCGGCGAGTTCGCTGTACATGAGCTGCCAGATCGTGCAGCGCTATCCGGAGATCGCCCAGAAGCTGGCGAACGCCCTGGTCGGCACGCTGCGCTGGATGAAGACGCACACCCCGGGACAGATCGCCGCGAAGATGCCGCCCTCGTTCGCCTCCGGCGGCAAGGAGCTCTACGAGCGCTCGATCGCCGATTCGGTGCGGATGTTCAACGGCGACGGGCGGATGAACCCCGAGGGTGCGCGCAATGTGCTGAACGTGCTGTCCGAGTTCTCGGTGAACGTCAAACCGCGCAAGGACCGGATCGATCTGGCCAAGACCTACACGACGCGGTTCGTGGACCGGGTGCCGAGGTGAACGGGCAGGTAATCAGCGCAGGTAAGGGCTGCTTTAAACTGAGGGCCGTGACGGATACCAGCTCCCGCCCCGTGCTCGTTGTCGACTTCGGCGCCCAGTACGCCCAGCTCATCGCGCGCCGGGTGCGCGAGGCGCAGGTGTACTCGGAAGTGGTGCCGCACACGGCAAGCGTCGCCGAGATCGCCGAACGGGAACCGCTCGCCCTGATCCTGTCCGGCGGCCCGTCGAGCGTCTACGAGGACGGCGCGCCCGCACTGGACCCGAAGCTGTTCGAGCTCGGTGTCCCGGTGCTCGGTATCTGCTACGGCTTCCAGGTGATGGCGCGCGCGCTCGGCGGGACCGTCGCGCACACCGGGGCACGGGAGTTCGGCCGCACCGAACTGCGGTGCGAAACCGCTGCCGGGGTGCTGCACGCCGAGCTCCCCGAGCGTCAGCCGGTCTGGATGAGCCACGGGGACTCGGTGACCGAGGCACCCGAGGGGTTCACCGTGACCGCGGCCAGCGAAGGTGCCCCGGTCGCCGCTTTCGAGGACACCGCGCGCCGGTTCGCCGGGGTGCAGTACCACCCGGAGGTGCATCACTCGCCGCACGGCCAGCAGGTGCTGCACCGCTTCCTCTACGAGATCGCCGGGATTCGTCCACAGTGGACGGTTGCGTCCATTGTGGACGAACAGGTCGCGCGGATCACCGAGCAGATCGGGGATGCCCGCGCGATCTGCGCGCTCTCCGGCGGGGTGGACTCCGCGGTGGCCGCCGCGCTGGTGCAGCGGGCCATCGGGGACCGGCTCACCTGTGTGTTCGTCGACCACGGCCTGCTGCGCGCCGAGGAGCGCGCCCAGGTCGAGCGGGACTTCGTCGCCGCGACCGGGGTCGAGGTGCGCACCATCGACGCGCGCGAGCGATTCCTCACCGCGCTTTCCGGGGTCACCGATCCGGAGCAGAAGCGCAAGATCATCGGCCGGGAGTTCATCCGGGTCTTCGAGGCCGCGGCACGCGAACTGCGCGAGGGCGGAGTGGAATTCCTGGTGCAGGGCACGCTCTACCCGGATGTGGTCGAGTCCGGCGGCGGTTCCGGGACCGCGAACATCAAGAGCCACCACAACGTCGGCGGGCTGCCCGAGGATCTGCAGTTCTCCCTCGTCGAACCCCTGCGCGCGCTGTTCAAGGACGAGGTGCGCAAGGTGGGTGTGGAGCTCGGCCTGCCCGAACCGATGGTCAACCGGCAGCCGTTTCCCGGGCCCGGGCTGGGGATCCGCATCATCGGAGAGGTCACCGAGCACCGGCTGGAGGTCCTGCGCAGCGCGGACGCGATCGCCCGCGAGGAGCTCACCGCCGCCGGGCTGGACGGAAGCATCTGGCAGTGCCCGGTCGTGCTGCTCGCCGAGGTGCGCTCGGTCGGGGTGCAGGGCGATGGGCGTACCTACGGCCACCCGATCGTGCTGCGTCCGGTGTCCAGCGAGGACGCGATGACCGCGGACTGGACGCGGTTGCCCTACGAGGTGCTCGAGCGCATCTCCACCCGGATCACCAACGAGGTCGCCGAGGTCAACCGGGTGGTGCTGGACGTGACGAGCAAGCCGCCGGGCACCATCGAGTGGGAGTGAGCGTCACCGTTTCCGGCGCAGTGAGCTGAGCAGCAGCAGCGCGCCGACGACCGCGGTTCCCCCGGCGAGCAGCCAGCGGCCGTCGAGGAACGGCACCCCGAACTGCCCGTCGGTGAGCACATAGGCCGCGATCAGCACCGAGGCGATCCCCGCGACCAGGGTCACCGGGTCCAGCTTTCGCCTGCGTTCCGGTGCGTGCTCCGGGGTGTTCCGGTCAGCCACGGCGCACCTCCACGGTGCCGAGGTCGGTGTTCGCGTCGAGGTCGATCACCAGGCCGCCCTTTCCGTTCGTTCCGTTGTCCACTTTGGACACCGGGCTGGGGTCGGTGCCGCTGCTCTTGGTGCCGAGGCAGTCGAGCTTGCCCAGCCGTGTCTCGCAGTCGACGGTGACGTCCGCGGTGCGCGGCACGGTCACCGTCGCGGCGCCGAGTTTGGTCGTCACCGAGGTGTGCACCGTTCCGCTTTCCGGGAGCCGGGTCAGGTCGAGATGCAGGGAACCCAGATCGTTGCGGTACTCGGCCTGGACCTGGTCGATCCGCGTCGGGGTGAACCGTTCGTTCTGCGTTCCGCTCAGGTCGGCGCGCATGGCCAGCAGTGAACCGGCCGCGAACAGCACGGCTAGCACGATGAGCCCGCGTCCGCCACCGGCGAAGGAGCCGAGGATCATCGTGGTGCCCACCGCGGCGAGCACGATGGCCGCCGCGTGCGCCGGGGTCATCCAGCCGTCCGAGGCGTCGGCGAACAGCACGCAACCGGCGATCGCGAACAGCGTGACGACGAGCCCGATGAGCCCGACCTTCTTGGATCTGCGCGGCTTGCGCGGCGGCGGGGGCGCCTGCTGCGGGGTCCGCGATGGTTCGGTCAGCTCCCAGGCGAACGGGGCCGCCCCGAGCGCGTCCCAGGACGCCGGATCGGTGACCGGGGCGGTGACGCTGCCCCGGCGCGCACCGGTCTCCTCGGCCCAGCCGACCGGTTGCGGTGCCACGGCGAGGTGCGCGCGCGAACTGTGCAGCAGATAGAGCGCCACGAGTAGCCCGGCGAACCCGATCGGGCCCCCGAGCGGTCCGCCGAGCAGGAAGTCCCCGCCGAGCATGACCCCGCTCGCGGGAATCAGGGCCAGGCACAGCAGCAGGGTGAACAGGCTGGACACCGAGCTCGTTCCGCGGCCGACCATGGAACCGAATGCCGAGGCCCGATCGCCCTGCTTGCGCAGCAGCAGCCAGCCGAGCAGGTAGCAGACCAGCCCGGAGCCGCCGAACACGGTGCAGGTCACGAAGACCACCCGGATCAGCGTCGGATCGATGGAGTACCGATTGCCGAGGGCGGCGGCGACCCCGGCGAACCGGCGCCCGACCAGCGGCCGCTCCGGGCGGGTCGCCCAGAAATCGCGCAGGACCTCCTCGAGGCGGCGCCCGGCCGGCTTGCTGGATTCCATGGCCCCCAGCATGCGGGAAGACCGCACGGCCGCGGTATCGGGGACGCCCCTGAAATCCCGGCTCCGGGTTATTCCCCGATGAAACACCCGCCGATCGCGTGGGACGATGCGATCGTGAGTCCGGGAGCCGATGACCTGCGTGTGCCGCCACCGGCGCGCGAGTTCGAGGAGAACACCGGCCCGCCGAAGCTGTACCGGCACCGCACCGGGCGCATCGTCGGCGGGGTCGCCGGTGGGGTCGCCGAACACCTCGGGGTGCGCGTGCTGTGGGTGCGCGCCGTGTTCGCGGTCCTGGTCGCGCTCGGCGGAGCGGGGATCGCCGCCTACGCGATGCTGTGGCTGTTCGTGCGCCAGGAGAGCCAGGACGCCCCGGTGCACGAGGACTCCGGGCGTGGCCGCCAGCAGGCGATCGCGCTGCTCGTGCTCGCCTGCGCGCTGGCCTTCGCGCTGAGCGATTTCGCCGGGGTCACGGTGAGCAGGTACGGCGCGCCGCTGATCATCGTGCTCGCCGGTGCCGCCGTCGTCTGGCGGGAGGCGGACGCCGCGCAGCGCAAGCGGTGGGCGAGCGGGGTCGTCGGCAAGGGCGGCACGAGCGGGGCGCTGCGGGTCGCGTTCGGCACCCTGCTCGTGCTCGGCGGGCTGGTGCTCGTACTGGTCAACGGGCGCAGCCTGGGGCTGACCCAGTTCGTCGCGCTCGCCGTGGTCGTGGCGCTGCTCGGGGTCGCGGTGCTGACCCTGCCGTGGTGGCTGCGCATGGTCCGGGAACTGGGCGAGGAGCGCCGGGCCCGGATCCGTACCGAGGAACGCGCCGAGATCGCCGCGCACCTGCACGATTCGGTGCTGCAGACGCTCGCGCTCATCCAGAAGCAGTCGGAGTCCCCGCGCGAGGTGGCCCGGCTGGCCAGGGGACAGGAGCGGCAACTGCGCACCTGGCTCTACGGGCCGGACGGCTACGGGCGCAAATCGGTGCCGACCGAACCGGGTGCCGCCGAGGGATCCGAGCCGGACACCTTGAGTGCCGCGCTCGAGCAGGCGGTCAGCGAGGTCGAGGACACCTTCGCGATCGAGGTCGAACAGGTCGCGGTCGGGGACTGCGAGCTCGACGACCGGTTGCGGGCCGCGGTGCAGGCGACCAGGGAGGCCATGGTCAACGCCGCCAAACACGCCGGGGTGCGCCAGGTGAGCCTGTACGCCGAGGTCGAGGACGAGGCGGTGGCCCTGTTCGTGCGCGACCGGGGAGCGGGCTTCGATCCGGATGCGGTGAGCGAGGACCGGCACGGGGTCGCCGACTCCATCAAGGGCCGGATGGCGCGCAACGGGGGTGAGGCGCGTATTCGCACCGGTCCCGGCGAGGGCACCGAGGTGCAGTTGCGGATGCCGCGCGCCGCCGTCGCGGGGAGGTGAATTCCTCCGGGCCAGGTGCGCCGGGCGGTACAGTACGGGGCATGACTGACGCTGTGCGGGTATTCTTGGTCGACGACCACGCGCTGTTCCGCGCCGGGGTGCGCGCCGAGCTCGAGTCGATCTCCGGTGGCGAGGTCGAGATCATCGGGGAGGCCGGTTCGGTGGCCGAGGCCGTCGCCGGGATCGCCAAGCTCGCGCCCGCGGTGGTCCTGCTCGACGTGCACATGCCCGATGGGGGCGGGGCCGAGGTGCTGCGCAGGGTGCACACCGAGCAGCCGGATGTCGTGTTCCTCGCGCTCTCGGTCTCGGACGCCGCCGAGGATGTGATCGCCGTGATCCGGGCGGGCGCGCGCGGCTACGTCACGAAGACGATCTCCTCGAGCGATCTGGTCGGGGCCATCAAGCGGGTCGCGGACGGGGACGCGGTGTTCTCCCCGCGGCTGGCCGGATTCGTGCTCGACGCGTTCGCCGACCGGCCGGGCGCGGCCCCGATCTCCGATCCGGAGCTGGACCTGCTGACCCCGAGGGAGCGCGATGTGCTCCGGCTGCTGGCCCGCGGATACGCCTACAAGGAGATCGCCTCGGAGCTGTTCATCTCCGTCAAGACCGTGGAGACGCATGTGTCGAGCGTGCTGCGGAAGACTCAGCTGTCGAACCGGTACGAGCTGTCCCGCTGGGCGAGCGACCGGCGCCTCGTGTGAGTGCCCGGCCGGGGAGTAGCTGATCGAGCCGGGTGAGCAGGATCCCGGCGAGCACGATCACCATGCCGATGACCACCCGCCAGTTCAGCGGCTCCCCCCCC
>NZ_JALM01000017.1 GCF_000737195.2 Sciscionella sediminilitoris | reverse complement strand
CGGCCGCCGAAGAAGCCACGCCCGAGGAACGGACGACGCCCGAAAAGGCGCCACTCGAACAGTCGGCACCCGAACAGTCAGCACCGGAGCACACGGTGCCGGAGCAGACGGAGCCGAACCCCCCTGACCTTCCGGAGACGGCAGGCGCGCAGCGGCTCTCCGATACACCGGGTGAACACTCGGGCCCGATCCCGGATCCGCGCAGCGAGGCGGAGGCGACCCCGGCCGGTCCGGACTTCGACGACTCACTGGGCTTCGCCGATCTGCTCGCCAATGCGATGGACGCCTATCACGCCGATCAGCCGGAGCAGGGTGCCGAGGAGAACACCGGCGAAGGGCGTAACGGTACCGATCAAGCCCGTGACGACGACGCCGATCCGGAGACCCGTTTCGATTCGGAACCGTCGTCGGGCTTCGATCCGGGTACCGACACCAGTTTCGATCCGGGCACCGGCCTCGGTCTCAGCGCGACACTGGCGAGCCTGGACGAGCACCGGCCGGCGCGGCATCGCAAACCCGAGGCCAATGGGCTCGGCACCCGGCGTGCGGGCAACGGTTCGGGCGGTAGCAAGCACGGCAAACCGGCGAACGAGCCGTGGTACGCCGACTACTTCCAGGCCGACTGGCCGAACTCGGCTGGATCATCCGAGTAGCCCACCGGGCGAGTGCACAACCCCCTGGAAAGCAAGGCCACACGCCCGGCACCCGGGCAGTCAGGGGGTGGTGTACCGGCATATGGTGGCTATGGCCCGGCACATGGACGTGCCGGAGATTCAGGCGGAGATAGGTGAAGATGGCGGCCACGCATTCAGGGACGGATTCAACTACACGACAAGGGAACGGCCGGGACCAAGGGGGAGTCGACGTCGTGGACGCCGACTCGGAACGGTTCCGGGACCGGCTGATCGCCGAAGCCGCGGCGAGTGACGAAGATCTCAGCGAGCTGATCCGGCTGTACTACCGTTATGTGCCGGTCGAGGAGTTCGCCGGTGACGACCCCGCGGATCTCGTCGGCGCGGTGCGGTCGTCCCGTGCGCTCGCCGAGCATCGCGCGCCGGGCAGGCCGGTGGTGCGCATTCTCAATCCCAGCCGCGCCGAGGACGGCTGGCGTTCCGCGACCACGGTTGTACAGGTTGTCACCGATGACATGCCGTACCTGGTCGATTCGGTCGCCGCGGAACTGAGCCGGGCGGACGCCTCGGTGCAGCGGATCGTGCACCCCATCGTCGTGGTGCGCCGTGATGCGACGGGCAATCTCCTCGAGGTGCTCGCCGATGTGGACCCGGACGAGGTGCCCGAGGGGGCGACCGCGGAGTCCTGGATGCATCTCGAGGTCGACCTGATCACCGATCACGAGCGGGCCCGCGAGGTGGAGAACCGGCTCGTCGCGGTGCTCGGGGATGTGCGCGAGGTGGTCGAGGACTCCGCGCGCATGAAGCAGAAGGCGCTCGAACTCGCCGAGGAACTCGACACCAATCCACCGCAGCTGGAGTCCGAGGAGGTCGCCGACGGGGCGAACTTCCTGCGCTGGTTGATCGAGCGGCACTTCGTGTTCCTCGGCTACCGGCGCTACGAACTGGTCACCGAGGATGACGGCGAGCCGGGCCAGCGCGCAGTGCTGTCCACCGGGCTCGGGGTGCTGCGCGCCGATTCGCTTTCCTCGCGCAAACTGCTTTCCGGGCCGGACACCGCGCTGGCCCCCGAACTGCTCGTGCTCACCCAGGCGAGCGCGCGGGCGAGCGTGCGGCGCAACGTGTTCCCGTACTACGTGGGGCTCAAGACCTTCGACGAGAACGGAAAGGTCGACGGGGAACACCGCTTCCTCGGCCTGCTCACCGGGAACGCGCTGCACGAGGATGTGCTCGACATTCCGGTGATCGAGCGGAAGGTGCGCAACATCATCCGGCGCGCCGGATTCCCGCTGAACTCCTATTCCGGGCAGCGGATGCTGGACACGATGCAGACGTATCCACGTTCGGAGCTCATGTCCACCAGTGAGGACGAGCTCTACGGCATCGTCACCGGGGTGCTCGCCCTCGCCGACCGGCGCATGCTGCGGCTGTTCCTGCGCAGGGATCCGTACCGGCGTTTCTACTCCTGCCTGGTGTACCTGCCAAGGGATCGGTACACCACGCGCGGACGGCGCACGATCCAGGAAGTTCTGGAATCCGAACTGGGCGGGGAACAGCTCGAGTACGGGGTGAGCATCGGCGAGTCCGAACTGGCTCGCGTGCACTACATGATCAACACCGATCCCTCGGCCGAGCATCCCGAGGTGGATGTCGCCGCGCTGCAGCAGAAGCTGATCGACGCGACGCGGACCTGGGACGACCTGATGACCGAGGCCGTGCTCGCCGAGCAGTCCGGGGACGGGAACGGCAACGGGGTCGAACTGGCCAACGGCACCCTCACCGAGCAGGTGACGCGGCTGGCGAACTCGTTCCCCGCCGCGTACAAGGAGGACTTCAGCGCCGAGATCGGCCTGAACGACCTGCACCGGCTGAACAATCTGTCCACAAAGGACTTCTCGCACACCCTGGAGATGTCCTTCTACGTGCCGCGTGATGCGGACGCGGGGCAGCGGCGGTTCAAGATCTACCACGCCGGTGAGCGCATCACGCTGACCCAGGTGCTCCCAGTGCTGCAGCGGATGGGCGTCGAGGTGGTCGACGAACGGCCGTACCAGGTGTTCCGCGAGGACGGGGTCGGCTGCTGGATCTACGACTTCGGGCTGCGCGTCCCGCCGGGCGTGCTGGACCGGCTCGAGGAAGATGTCGCCGCGGTCCGCGGCCGGTTCGAGCGCGCCTTCGAGGCGGCGTGGACCGGCAACGCCGAGGTCGACGGGCTGAACTCGCTCGTGCTGCGCGCGGGGGTGGACTGGGAACAGGCCGCCGTGCTGCGCGCCTACGTGAAATACCTGCGCCAGGCGGGAATCCAGTACAGCCAGGACTACATCGAGTCCGCGATCCTGCGCAACACCCGGATCGCGACCCTGCTCATCCAGCTGTTCGAGGCGCGGTTCGACCCGAACCGCTCGGAGCGCGAGCGGGAGAGCACCGCCGAGGACCTGACCACCGAGGTGCTCGCCCTCATCGACGAGGTCACCAGCCTCGACGAGGACCGCATCCTGCGCAGCCTGCACAACCTCATCACCGCCACCCTGCGCACCAGCTACAACGTGCGCGACGAGTCCGGTGACCCGCGCGGCTACCTCGCCGTCAAGCTCGATCCGAGGCGGATCCCCGAACTGCCGGAGCCGAGGCCGCGGTTCGAGATCTTCGTGTACTCGCCCCGGTTCGAGGGTGTGCACCTGCGCTTCGGGCCGGTCGCGCGCGGCGGCCTGCGCTGGTCGGACCGCAGGGAGGACTTCCGCACCGAGATCCTCGGGCTGGCCAAGGCGCAGCAGGTCAAGAACGCGGTGATCGTGCCGCTGGGCGCCAAGGGCGGGTTCGTGCTCAAGCGCCCGCCGGCGCCGACCGGGGACCCGGGCATCGACCGGGAGAACGCCCAGCGCGAGGGCGTGACCTGCTACCGGATGTTCGTCTCCGCAATGCTCGACCTCACCGACAACCTGCGCACCGTCGACGGTGCCCGCGAGGTCGTGCCCGCCAAGGACGTCGTGCGCTACGACGGCGACGACAGCTACCTCGTGGTCGCCGCGGACAAGGGCACCGCGACCTTCTCCGACATCGCCAACGAGGTCTCCAAGTCCTACGGCTTCTGGCTCGGTGACGCGTTCGCCTCCGGTGGCTCGGTCGGTTATGACCACAAGGGCATGGGCATCACCGCGAAGGGTGCGTGGGAGAGCGTCAAACGGCACTTCCGCGAGCTCGGCGTGGACACCCAGCGGGAGAACTTCACCGTGGTCGGGGTCGGCGACATGTCCGGGGATGTGTTCGGTAACGGCATGCTGTGCTCGGAGCACATCCGCCTGGTCGCCGCGTTCGACCACCGGCACATCTTCATCGACCCGGATCCGGACGCGGCAGCGGGTTATGCCGAACGGCGCCGGATGTTCGAGCTGCCCCGTTCCTCCTGGGACGACTACGACCGCTCGCTGATCAGTGAGGGCGGCGGGATCTGGCCGAGGACCGCGAAGTCGATCCCGGTCTCCCCGCAGGCGGCGGCGGCACTCGGGCTCGAACCGGGCGAGCTGTCCCCGGCCGAGCTGATGACCGCGATCCTGCGCGCTCCGGTCGATCTGCTCTGGAACGGCGGGATCGGCACCTATGTGAAGGCTGCCACCGAGACCCAGGCGGACGCGGGCGACAAGGCCAACGACGCGATCCGGGTCGACGGCGGCGAGCTGCGGGTCAAGGTGGTCGGCGAGGGCGGCAACCTCGGCTGCACCCAGCGCGGGCGCATCGAGTTCGCCAGGAACGGCGGCAAGATCAACACCGACGCGCTGGACAACTCGGCCGGGGTCAGCTGCTCCGACCACGAGGTCAACATCAAGGTGCTGCTCGACCAGTTGGTCGCGGATCAGACCCTGGATCCGGCCGCGCGCGACGAACTGTTGCTCGAGATGACCGACGAGGTCGGCGAACTCGTGCTCGGCGAGAACTACGCGCAGAACGAGCTGCTCGGGGTTTCCCGCTCGCACGCGGCGAACATGCTCACCGTGCACGCACGCCTGGTCAACGATCTGGTCCGGAACCACGGACTGGACCGGGAGATCGAGGCGCTGCCGAGCAAGGCCGAGTTCCGCAGGCTGGACAAGGAAGGCAAGGGTCTCACCTCGCCGGAACTGGCCACCCTCGTCGCGCATGTCAAGCTGGCGCTCAAACAGGAAATACTGGACTCCGACCTGCCGGACGCCGAGGTGTTCGCCGCACGGTTGCCCGAGTACTTCCCGAGCAAACTGCGCGAGCGGTTCGGTGACTCGATCTACCGGCACTCGCTGCACCGCGAGATCACCACCACCGCACTGGTGAACGAACTCGTCAACGGGGCGGGGGTTTCCTTCGCGTTCCGGCTCGCCGAGGAGATCAGCGCGACCACCACCGATTCGGTGCGCGCCTACACCGCGGTGACCCGGATCTTCCGGCTCCCCGAGCTGTGGCGCAAGATCGAGGCACTGGACAACGTGGTCAGCAGCGCGGTGCAGGACGAGTTGATCCTGGAGACCCGCAGGCTGCTCGACCGGGCCTGCCGCTGGCTGCTGTCCAACCGCCCGCAGCCGATCGCGGTCGGTGCGGAGATCAGCCGGTTCGCCGAACCGGTCGGCGCGCTGCTGCCCCGGGCGATGGAGCTGCTGCGCGGCGGGGAGCGCGAGCTCGCCGAGGAGCGGGCACGGCGCTGGACCGAGGCGGGTGTGCCCGCCGAACTCGCGAGTGCGATCGGCGGACTGCTCAACTGCTACGGACTCCTGGACGTGATCGAGGTGTCCGAGCTCGCCGAGCAGGACGCCGGGTTCGCCGCCGACCGGCCCGTCGAGGAGACCGCGGAGCTCTACTTCGCGCTCTCCGAGCACCTGTCCGCGGACGACATGCTCACCTCGGTCTCCGAGCTCGACCGCGGAGACCGCTGGCACGCACTGGCCAGGCTGGCGCTGCGCGACGACCTGTACGGCTCGCTGCGCAGCATCACCCTCGATGTGCTCCGCCAGTCCGATCCGGGTGACGAGGCCGCGGTCAAGATCGACAAGTGGGAGCGCTCCAACTCCTCGCGGCTGGCCCGCGCGCGGGGTGCGCTCACCGAGATCGCGGAGTCCGGCTCCCATGATCTGGCCACATTGTCGGTCGCCGCGCGCCAGGTGCGTAACATGGTCCGCTGATCGTTTTTCCGGAGTTTGAAGGGCAGTTCACTGTGGGCGTATTCGTGGCCGAGGTGCGGCCGCGCTGGTCCGATATGGACGCGTTCGGGCACGTCAACCACGCGAGCCTGGTCACCATCCTCGAGGAGGCGCGGGTAGCGCTGTTGTTCGAGGAAGCGGTGCGCCGCGGCGTCACCGAGCTCGGTAAGGGCGTGGTCGTGGCGAAGCTGTCCATCGAGTACCGGGCACCGCTCGTGGTGGACGGCTCCGCGGTTCGCATCGAGCTCGCCGTGCGCGATCTGCGCGCGGCGAGCTTCGCGATGGACTACACCGTGATCTCCGGGCGGGGTGAGCGCGCGCGGACCGTGGCCACCGCGCACACCCTGATCGCGCCGTACGATCTCGAGCAGTCGAGTCCGCGCAGGCTCAGCGATGCCGAGCGGGACTTCCTCGCCGGATGGCTGGCCGAGACCCCGGGCAGGGGCAGTGCCTGAACCGGTGCGCATCGAGATCCCCGAACGCGCCGAGCGGGAGACCCTCGGCGCGTTCGTCGCGCGCGCCGTGCGCCTGGAGACCGAGGGTGTGGTGCGGCTGCGCAACCGGGAGGGCGGACTGGTCGAGGCCTGGTTCGCCACCCCCTTCGACGTGCTCGCCACCCGTACCGTCGCGGGAACCGTCGAACCGGGGGATGCCACCGTCTCCGGGAACGAACTGCTCGCCGCGCTCGCCGTGGTCGGCGGTCCGCACCTGGACGCGGGACCGCCGCGCGATCTGTTGTGGCGCGCGCCGCTGCCCCCGCAGCAGGGCTGGTCCGCGCTGGACACCCCGCCCGCGAGCGTGCTCGCCGAACTCGCCGAGAAAGGCGTGGAACTCGCGAAGGCCAACACCGGGCCGACCGGGAACCCACCGGCCTCCCTGCTCGACCAGTCCGTGCTCACCGTCGAGGGCTCCGGACTGCGCGTCGAGATCCCCATGCGGGCCCTGTTCGCCATGTCCGGCATGGGATTCCTGGATCGCGAGGTTCCCGACGGCGAACGGGTCAAGGTCACCGCGACCGACGCCTGGATGCGGGTCGATGCCCGGTTCGGTGCCATCGTGCGGCGCAGGCACGCCCAGCTCCCGCTGCTGCTGTAGCTCGCGGAGTAGCATCACGAGTCCCACTTTGGGTAGTATCGTGGGTGTGAAGATGAGTGTGAGCCTGTCCGAGGAGGACGTCCGCTTCCTCGAGGAGTACGCGGACAAGCAGGGCTATTCTTCGCGTTCGGCCGCTCTGCAGCGGGCCGTCCAGCTGCTGCGCTCGGAAGAGCTCGCCGAGGCGTATGAGGACGCCTGGAGTTCCTGGAGCGAGTCCGAGGACGCACAGGTGTGGGAGACCGTTTCCGGTGACGGGCTGGGCGACTGATGCGCCGTGGGGATATCCGGCTCGTGGAGTTCGAGCCGGTCAGGGGTGCCGAGGCGAACAAGATCCGGCCGGCCGTCGTGGTCAGCAATGACACGGCCAATGCCACCGCCGTGTGGCTCGGCCGTGGGGTGGTCACGGTTGTGCCGGTGACCTCGAACATCGACCGTGTCTATCCGTTTCAGGTCCTGCTTCCCGCCGAAGAAACCGGTTTGCCGCGTGATTCGAAGGCGCAGGCGGAGCAGGTTCGCGCCGTCGCCGTCGAACGTGTTCAAGCGCAGTGCGGGAAGGCGTCTGCTTCCCTGCTGCGCGAGCTCGACGGCGCGCTCCGGGTGCACCTCGCTCTGTAGTGCCGCTCAGGGGCGGGCCAGCAGCATCCGGCCCCGTGGCGTGATCGAGTGCAGCATCGACTGTCCGGTGCGCCGCGAACTGACCAGGCCCGCCTTGCGCAGCAGGGTGACCTGCTGGCTGGCCGAGGCCGCGGACAGCTCGATGGCCTCGGCGAGCGCGCTGGTGGAGTGTTGTTCCTGGAGGGCGTGCAGGATGCGCGCGCGGGTGCTGCCGAGGATCCCGTCGAGGTGCTCGCCTCGCTCGACGGCCGGATGCGCGGCGGGAGCGGGTGCGACGGGACTGTGTGCGACGGGACTGTGTACGGCGGGGAAGGTGAGCACGGGCCTGCGTTCGGCGTCGATCATGGTGACCGGGGTGCCGCGGCAGAAGTAGGAGGGCACGAGCAGCAGTCCCCGGCCGCCGAGGTGCAGCTCGCGGTCGCGGATGTAGTCGGTCTCGAGCACCGGCCAGTTCCACCGGAAGGTCGGCCCGAGGTTGGCGAGCAGGGCTTCGGTGCCCCCGCTGAGCTGGCGGCGCCCGTGCCGCTCGGCGTTCTGCGTGATGGTGGCGCCGATCTCGGCCCAGTAGGGCTGGACGAAGGTGCGGAAGTAGTGCCGCAGCGCCGTACCGAGTTCCTCGAGCGCGGTGCGATCGGATTCGGCGAGGGCGCGCCCGAATCCGCCGGTGTTCCTGCCGAGCCTGTCCGGGTGCATATCGCGGGCGAGTACTGCGCGCGGGGTGGCCCGGACGGTTTCGAGTTCGGCGGCGAAATCGGTACCGTCCGGATGCGCGGTAAGGCTGGGATAGGGAGTGAGAAAATCGGGGAAGTTGCCCGCATCGGGGATCAGCCGCGTGACGATCCGGAAACTGGTCCGGGTGCGTTCATCGGCGAGCGCGCCGGTCACCATGCCGCGCCAGCGGGCGTGCGCGGCGCACTGGGCGGGTTTGCGTAACCGATGGCTGCTGAGCACGAGTTCCCACATCGGATCCGGTGCCGCGAGCACCCGGGTGCGCAGGACGTCCTCCGGCGTGAAATGTATGCGCAGTACCGTCTGTCTTCGCCTAGCCTGCATCGCGACACCCCAGGTAGTCGAGCCGGTGAGCCGAATCTACTTGGTATACGCGCGATGTCCGTTCTCGGTTGGCCCGGATTCAGGCGGTGAGCCACACGGCGGTGTTCGCCGCGAGCTCGTCTCCGTCGAACGGCCCGCTGGCCAGCAGCAGTTTGCCCGGTGGCCGCGGAACCGGTGCGCCGGTGGTGTTCAGCGCGCAGGTCAGTCCGCCGCCCTTGCGCCGGAAGGCCAGGCAGCCTTCGGGGGCGCCGTACCACTCGATCTCGGTTCCGGCGAAGGACGGATCGGTGTGCCGCAGTTCGATGGCCTGCCGGTAGAGCGAAAGGGTGGAATCCGGGTCCTCGAGCTGGGCGGCCGCGGTCAGCCCGGCCCACTGCTCGGGCATGGGCAACCAGCTCCGTTCCCCGCTGGTGAACCCGTAGCCGGGTGCCTCACCTTCCCAGGGCAGCGGAACCCGGCAGGCGTCCCGGCCGCGCTGGGTATGCCCGGAGCGTTCCCAGCGCGGGTCCTGCAGCGCCCAGTCGGGCAGGTCCACATCGGGCAGGCCGAGTTCGGCGCCGTTGTAGATGAACACCGCCCCCGGCAGGGCGAGTTCGACGAGCAGCATCGCCCTGGCCCGCGCGCGGCCGAGCGCGCCGCCGCCGTAGCGGGTCACCTCCCGGGACACGTCGTGGTTGGACAGTGTCCAGGTGGGCGGCGCGCCGGTGTCCTGCACGGCGGCCAGCGTGTGCTCGATGGCCGCGCGCACCGGTTCGGCCCCGAACTCGGCCTGCAGCAACCGGAAGTTGAAGCCGAGGTGCAGCTCGTCCGGGCGCACGTAGCGGGCGAAGCGCTCGTCGTCGTGCACGCACACCTCGCCGACGGTCGCGGTGCCCTGGTACTCCTCCACGACCTTGCGGATCCCGCGGTGGATGTCGTGCACGCCCTCGTTGTCCCAGCGCGGATCGGTGCGCAGATCGGTGGCGAACACGTCCTCCCCGCGCTGCTGGGCCTCGATGATCCGCGGATCCATGTCCGTGAGGCCCGGCGGTTTCGCCATACCGTGCGCCACGTCGATCCGGAACCCGTCCACGCCGTGTTCGAGCCAGA
Organism: Sciscionella sediminilitoris; assembly: GCF_000737195.2. Classification (GTDB taxonomy): domain Bacteria; phylum Actinomycetota; class Actinomycetes; order Mycobacteriales; family Pseudonocardiaceae; genus Sciscionella; species Sciscionella sediminilitoris. Next base: position 178,775 of record NZ_JALM01000017.1, on the reverse strand, counting down.
ACCGCAGTGTCCGCTCCAAGTCGGCGCGCACCTCGGGATTGTCCCAGTTCAGGTCGGGCTGCTCCGGGGCGAACAGGTGCAGGTACCACTGCCCGTCCGGGACCCGGGTCCAGGCCGGACCGCCGAACGCCGAGACCCAGTTGTTCGGTGGTTCGGAGCCGTTGCCCTCGGCGAAGATGTAGCGCTCGCGTTCCTTGCTGCCCGGCGGCGAGGCCAGCGCGGTGGTGAACCACGGGTGCTGCGCCGAGGTGTGGTTGGGCACCAGGTCGATGGTCACCCGGATGCCGTGCGCGTGCGCCTCGGCGAGCAGCCGTTCGAAGGCGGGGAGATCACCGAAGAGCGGATCCACATCCCGTGGGTCGGCAACGTCGTAGCCGTGATCGGCCATGGGGGAGGGATAGAACGGGGTGAGCCAGAGCGCGTCCACGCCGAGCAGGTCGAGATAGCCGATCCTGGAGGTGATCCCCTCGAGGTCACCGATGCCGTCACCGTTCGAGTCCGTGAACGAGCGGACATAGACCTGGTAGAACACCGCATCCCGCCACCAGGTGGTGTCCCCGGTGACCAGCGTGCTGCTCGCTGCGCCCCGTCGCATCTTGCAGATCATGCCACCCGGACGGCTGTGCGAGCTACCGGTGAGTTGAGAACTACTCCGGGGTGAACATCACAGCCAGGAATTCACCATCGACTGGGCGGCCATCTCCAGGTACTGCCACAGCTGGTCACGGTGCCGCGGTTGCAGTCCGACCTCGTCCACGGCGATCCGCATGCAGCGCAGCCACGCGTCCCGCTCGATGGGGCCGATGGTGAACGGCGCGTGCCGCATCCGCAGCCGCGGATGGCCGCGCTCCTCGGAGTAGGTGTGCGGGCCGCCCCAGTACTGCTCGAGAAACATCCGCAGGCGCCGCTCGGCCGGGCCCAGGTCTTCCTCCGGGTACAGCGGCCGGAGCACCTCGTCCTCGGCGACCTCCTGGTAGAAGCGGTGCACGATCCGGTGGAAGGTCTCGGCGCCACCGACGGCCTCGTAGAAGGAAATCTGCTCCGGTTGCTCTGGTGCTGCCACGGTTCCGAGTCTAGTTACCCGTTCCGGGTCTCGCCGGAGCCGATCCGGATCGCGGGGCCAGGAATCCCGGCATCGCGCAGCGCGTCCACGATGCGCGCCCGCAACAACCGCTGGATGGCCCACTGCTTACCGGGCCGGACCTTCAGCGTGGCGCGCAGCCCGATGCCTTCCGCGGTCACCGATTCCACTCCGAGCAGCTGCGGTTCCTCGAGCATGTCCTCGCCGAGCGCGGCAAGGGTCTCCTCGGCCCGCAGGACCCGGTCCACGACCGCGAGGGCCTCGTCCACATCCGCGTTGCCGGAGACCGGCACATCCACCACGGCGACCGCGTGCCCCTGGCTGAAGTTCCCGATCCGCAGTACCTCGCCGTTGCGCACGTACCACACGGTGCCGTTCAGATCACGCAGTGTGGTCACGCGCAGTCCGACCGATTCCACGGTGCCGATCGCCTCACCGGTGTCGATCACATCGCCGACCCCGTACTGGTCCTCGACCATCATGAACATGCCGGAGAGGAAATCGCGCACCAGCGTCTGGGCGCCGAACCCGACCGCGACCCCGATCACCCCGGCCGAGGCGATGATCGGGGTCAGGTTCACCCCGAGCTCGCCGAGGATCAGTACCGCCGCGATACCGAAGACCAGGAAGTTCAGCAGGGATTTCAGCACCGAACCGATGGTCTTCGCGCGCTGTCGCCGCCGTTCGGTGGCCGCGGGTGTCCGGGTGACGCGCTCCTTGAACGGGCGCAGCAGCGCGGGTTTGTTCCCGTCCGGCCGCTCCTGGATGGCGCGGTCGATCGCGCGCCGGGCGAGCCAGCGCACCAGCAGCGCGACGATCAGGATGAGCAGGATCGTCGCCGGTTTGGCGACCAGCCAGTCCGCGCTCGAGGCGAGCCAGTTGCTTCCGGTGAGGCTGTAGAGCTTCGAACACCAGCTGTCGGCATCGCGCACGCAGTCCGGCGGAGTACCGGCACCGGAGAGCGCGTCGGAAAGGGGCGTGGCGGGGGTGGCGGAAGGCGACATCGAACTTTCGGGGTCTGTTCAGGGGATGTTCAGGTCAGTGCCCTTGGCGGCCCCATCGAGGCTACTTGCCGAGGCCAGGTTGGTCACTGTCGTTGTCGACTCCGCGACATGTGGCCAAATCGTACGTGCTTTTCACTCGCATCTGTGGTCGACTGTGCGTGCACCCGGTGGAGGTGGTCGCGTGCTAGACCGACAACCGATCCCGAACGCTGCCACGCAGCAGGACGGCGAGGCGGCGGGGACGGACGCGTGCCGCGACCCGATCGGCTGGCCATGGGGCAAGCGCCAGGTGCTGTTGCTCAACGCGACCTATGAACCGCTCACCGCGCTCCCGCTGCGCAGGGCGATCGTGCTGCTCGTCTGCGGCAAGGCCGAGGTGGTGCACGACGATCCGGCGGGCGCGCTGCTGCACTCCGCGCGCCTGGAGGTCACCGTTCCCTCGGTGATCCGGCTGGAGAACTATGTCCGCGTGCCCTACCGGGCGAAGGTTCCGCTCACCAGGGCGGGCGTGATGTACCGGGACCACTATCGGTGTGTGTACTGCGGCGCCCGCGCGGAGACCATCGACCACGTGATCCCGCGGAGCAGGAGCGGGCCGCACAGCTGGACGAACTGTGTGGCCAGTTGTGCCCGATGCAACCACCGTAAGTCGGACAAGCTGCTCTCCGAGCTCGGCTGGACCCTGCCGAGGAAGCCCACCGCACCGAAGGGGCCGCACTGGCGGCTGCTCGCGGGCGTGCGGCACACCGACCCGTTGTGGTTGCCCTACCTCGAACCAGCGGCGTAGGAGCGGTCACCGAACGCATGGAGCCCGCCGCCCGGGTGCATGGCACTCGATGGCGGCGGGCTGGCTCCGTTGCGTATTCCCCGCTGTTCGCGCTGGTCAGCGGTTGATCCGGACACCCCGGTTGATGCGCACACCGCGATTGATGCGGACGCCACGGTTGATACGGACTCCGGTGCCGCGGTTGGTGTTCATGAAGCACTCCTTCGTCGAATAGCTTTATTCACTCGTTAAGACGGACAATCAGCTAAATACCGAACAAATACGACAACAGTGGTTGCCGTCGGTAGTCGATATGAGTTCGCCTTGCCCCGTACAGGTGACATTAAAACCACTATCGGGTGTAAACAAGGCTGCATTTGGGTGGGTCGCCTCCCCCACACGTGCGTCCAAAGGGGTACGCAGGGCATGTCTTTGGTCCTGACCTGGGAATCCATGAGCCCCGCGCGATGAGATGGGCGCGATCGGCTAACGTGGCGGTGTGACCGTCTGGCAGACCATCCTCGTGTACGTGGTGATCCCGGCCGCGCTGTACGGCCTGATCGCTCTGCTCTCGACCGCGGGTCGGCGGAACAAGGCCGCCGCGTACCGGCCGGGCAAGGAATGGAACTTCGCTCCCGTGTGGTGGGGCCCGAACCCGGTGGGTGCCGGACTCGACGCACACGGCGCGCACGGTTCGGCGCAGCACGCCGAAATCGGTGCCGGGGCGCAGACCACGGTAGGAGGCGCAAGTGGCAACTGGTGAAGTCGTCGCGAGCGGGGGAACCGCTTCGCTGGAACGCCCGGCCGATCTGCCGGAGAACCTCGCCTTCGGTGCCGCGGAGATGCCCGGTGGACGGATCTCCACCGCGCTCGAGCACGCCACCCCGACACCGTCGACGCCGTTCTCCACCCGCGAGCTGAGCAGGCTCGACGAGGCGCTGACGCTGTCCAGCAGGGAAACCGGGCTGGTGTTCAGCGTGTACCTCGGCGAGCTCGGCGAGGACAAACGGGCCCGCGCGCAGGAGCTGCACGCCGAGACCGACAACCCGGCCCGCTCGGTGCTGATCGCGCTCTCCCCGGGGCAGCGCGCGGTCGAGATCGTGACCGGCGGCGGCGCGCGTGAACAGCTCACCGACCGTTCCTGCAAGCTCGCCGTGATGAGCATGGTCGCCTCCTTCAAGGAGGGTGACCTCGTCGGTGGCCTGGTCTCCGGGCTGCGCATGCTCACCGAGCAGGCGGGCGGTTAGACCCAGGACATCCGGAAAGGGGCGGCCCGTGCTGGGCCGCCCCTTTTTGCTGTCCCATCCCTAGTCGTGCACCTCGGCCGCGGGGGAGCTGTCGCGCACGAACAGGGCGAGTACCCCGGCCAGCACCGCGACCGCCGCGCCGACCCAGTACACGGTGTGCAGCCCGGTCATGAAGGTCTGGTGCGCGATACCGCTGATCGTGCCCGCGATCTGGTCCGCCTTGGCCGCGGGCGCGCCGGTCTGGGTCAGGCCCGCGGCGATCGTGTCCCTGGCAGCTGGTGGGAAGCCGAGCTCCACGGTCTTGCCGAGCCCCGCGGCCAACTGCTCGGCGGCCTGATCGCTGCCGAGCGCCCCGCGCAGGTTCCCCGCGAAGCTGGAACCGACCACCGCGGCCATCACCCCGCCGAGCACCGAGGTACCCAGTGCCCCGCCGAGCTGGGTCATGGACTGCTGCAGCCCGGAGGCGACCCCGGCCTTGTCCACGGGTGCGTTGCCCACGATCGCCTGGGTGGCCGCGACCATCATGAACCCGATGCCGAAGCCGCCGATCACGAAGGTGGGCACCAGTTCCCACACGCTCGAACCGGCATCGATGCGCTGCATCAGCAGCAGGCCGATCACCAGGAGCACGGCCCCGGAGACCAGCGTCCTGCGCACCCCGACCTTCTCGGTCATCCAGCCGGAGACCGGGGAGGCGACGACCGAGGTCGCGGAAAGCGGGAGCAGCGCGATTCCGGTGGCCACCGCGGTCAGCTCCTGCGGGCCCTGCAGAAAGAAGGTGATGAAGAACATCAGGCTGAACATCGAGAACATCACGACGATCATCAGCACGACCCCGATGGACAGCGAACGGTCCCGGAACAGGGTCAGCGGCACCATCGGGTTCTCGACCTTGAGCTCGATGACCGCGAACGCGGCGAGCAGCACCAGCCCGAGCGCGATGAACACGAGCGTCGTGGTGCTCGTCCAACCGCTGTCCTGAGCTTTCGTGATGCCCCACACCAGGCTGGCCATGGCGAGGGTGAGAGTGACCGCGCCGGGCAGATCCAGCCGCTGCCGGATCCGCTCACTCGACTCCCGGATGATCGCCAGTCCCAGCGAGACACCGAGCACGCCGAAGGGCAGGTTGATGAAGAACACCCACGGCCAGCTCGCGTACTCCACGAGCAGCCCGCCCGCGATCGGCCCGCCCGCCGTGGCGATGGCCGAGATCGAGCCGAAGATCCCGAGCGCGCGGGAGAGCTTGTCCGCCGGGAACGCCGCGCGCAGCACGCCGATGCCCGCGGGCCCGATCATCGCCCCGAACACCGCCTGCAGCGCCCGCGCGGCCACCAGCAGCCAGATCGAACCGGCGAGCCCGCACAGCAGCGAGGCGAGTGAGAACCCGCCGACCCCGATCAGGAACAGGCGCTTGCGGCCGAACTTGTCGGCGAGCGTGCCCATCGGGATGGTCAGCCCGGCCAGCACCAGCAGATAGGCGTTGGTGACCCACTGGATGCCCTCCGGGCTGGCGTGCAGATCACTGGCGATCGTCGGATTCGCGACCGCGACCACGGTGCCGTCGATCATCACCACGAAGATCCCGGTGACCACGGCGATCAGGCTCAGCCATGCGTGGCGCGGAATCGTGCTGCCGCCGGGCTCGGCGCGCTCGTCCGTCGGTGCAGCGGACATCGGTGTACCCCTCGGGAAAGATCACGTGGACTCGGCGTACAGCCTACGGACGGCCACGGACCCGGTCGACGGTGAAGGCCCTCACCCGGGGGACCTACACGTGCACGGTCTGCTCGGTGTTCGAGACCGCCTCGGAATCCTTGATGAACAGGGCGAGCGCGGCCCCGACCAGGATCACCACGGTGCCCACGAGGTACACGGTGTGCAACCCGTTCACGAAGGTCATGTGCGCCGCGCGGGCCACACCCGCGGCGAGCTGCTCCGCCTGTTGCCGGGGGATCCCGGTCCCGGCCAGCTGCCCGGCGAGCCCGGACCGGGCCGCGGGCGGGAAGCCGAGCTCCACACTCTTGTGTACCGCCTCGCTGCCGCCGAGGGCATCGATGGCCGGTCCGCCGCGGCCACCGAACGCGCCGCGCAGGTTCCGCGCGAAACTGCCCGCGACCACCGTGGCCAGCACGCTGCCCAGTACCGAGGTGCCCAGTGATGCGCCGAGCTGGGTCATGGACTGCTGGATGCCCGAGGCCACGCCCGCCTTCTCCACCGGTGCGCTGCCCACGATGGCCTGGGTGGCCGAGACCATCATCAGCCCGAGGCCGAGACCGCCGAGCACGAAGGTCGGCAGCAGATCGAACACGCGCGCTTCCGCGTTCACGCGCAGCATCAGCAGCAGCCCGCCCGCGAACAACACCGCGCCGAGCACGAGCAGTTTGCGCACCCCGAATTTTTCGGTCAACAGCCCGGAAAACGGCGAGATGATCGCGAACATCACCGAGAACGGCAGCATCGAGAGCCCGGTGACGATCGCCGACTGGCCGAGCACGCCCTGCACCAGGAAGGTCACGAAGAACATCAGCGAGAGCATCGAGAACATGACCATGACCATCAGCACCGAACCGAGCGCGAGGGTACGGCTGCGGAACAGGCCCAGCGGCATCATCGGGTTCGCCACCTTGGCCTCGACGAACACGAACACCGCGCCGAACACCAGCCCGAGGGCGATGAACACCAGCGTGTTCGCGCTCGTCCAGCCCGCCGCCTGGGCCTGGGTGATGCCCCAGATCAGGCTGACCACGGCCACCGTGAGAGTGCCCGCGCCGAGCAGGTCGAAGCCCTGCCGGGCCCGTTCCCCGGACTCCTTGATGATCCGCATCCCGAGCAGCACACCGAGCACGCCGAAGGGCAGGTTGATGAAGAACACCCACGGCCAGCTCGCATACTGCACGAGCAGCCCGCCGATGATCGGTCCGGCCGCGAAGGAAACCCCGGAGAGCGCGGCGAACACGCCCATCGCGCGGGCGAGCCGGTCCGGCGGGAAGGCGGCACGCAGCACGCCCATGCCCGCGGGGATCAGCATCGCGCCGAACCCGGCCTGCAGTACCCGCACCGCGATGAGCATCCCGATCGAGACCGAGAGCCCGGCCAGCAGTGAGGTCAGGGAGAACCCGCCGACCCCGATCAGGAACATCCGCTTGCGGCCGAACCGGTCGGCGAGGTTGCCGAGCGGGATCATCAGTCCGGCCAGCACCAGCACATAGGCGTTGGTGACCCACTGGATCCCCGCGGGCCCGGCGTGCAGATCGGTGGCGATCTCCGGATTGGCCACGAACAGCCCGGTGCCGTCGAGCATGACGACGAACACGCCGAACACCACGGCGACCAGGCTCAGCCAGGCCTGGCGCGGGATCGCTACCGGTGGATTCTCCGGTTCACTCGCGTGACCGAGAGTGGAAGTGGACACGGGTTCCCCCAAGACTTTTCCGATGGATGCGCGGTGTGGCAGAAGCCGCCGCAGACCTGGTCAGCCTACGAAGACTTCTGTCCGGTTTCGAACGGTTTTTACTTTCGGTGTGTTCCGTTCGACCCGTTTCCACCGTGCAACATCAACTAAGGTTGAGGTCAACCCGTCCGTTTCAGGAGCGCGTCTGATGACTCTCGTCCGTCGCGGGCGGGTGTCCAGCGTGGATGCGGTGCACTGCTGGTACACCCGCGCCCGAGGTCGCGGCGGATGAGTGAGCCGCAGTGGGTCTCTGCGGTGATCGAGGGCAACGCTCGCCGTGCCAGCGCGGCGCTGGAGGCCCTACCAGCGCCGCGCTGGCATGCGAAGGTGCTTCGCCGAGGTTCATGCGAAGGTACTTCGCCGAGGTTCATGCGAAGGTACTTCGCCGAGGTTGCAGCGCAGCAGGACATGGAGTTGTCCGGCGTGCCCTTGGCTAGGAGCGGTCGAACTCCCGCGCGGCCAGTGCGCGCAGGATGCCCGCCCGGCCCTCGGAGACCAGCCTGCGCAGCGCGGCGGGGTGCTCCCCGGCGAGCCATTCGTCGGCCGCGCGCACCGTGTCCTCCTCGATGGCCCAGCTCGGGAACAGCCCCACCACGACCGGCTGGGCGGCTTCGGGGGAGCGGCGCTGCCAGACCTCGGCCACCTCGGCGAAGTACCGGTCCACATAACCCGCGATGAGCTGGCGCTGCGCGGGGTGCGAGAACCCGGCGATGACCGCGTCGATGGTGGCGTTGGTGAGCGAGTCGTCGTGCACGGCACGCTGCCAGGCGGTCTTCTTGGCGTCCTCGTTCGGGATCAGCGAACGCGCCCGGTTGCCCGCGCGGGCACCGGTGGCGGTGTTGTCCCGCTGTTCCTCCGCGGCGATCTCCGGTTCCCCGGCGACCCCGTGCGCCACCAGGGCGTAGAGCAGCCGCCAGCGCAGATCGGTGTCCACGGTGAGACCCTCCAGCGGGATGGTCCCGTCGAACCAGCCGCGCAGCGCGCCCAGTTCGGTGTCGCCGAGCTTGGCCTGGGTGAGCGCGTTGACGAAGGCGAGCTGGTGATCCGAACCCGGAGCGGCCCCCTTGGCGAGTTCGAGCAGCCGGGTGCCGAGGCGCCGCCAGCCCTCGTCGGACCACTGCGGATCGGTGTAGGAGTTCACCGCCGTCGTCGCCTGCAGCAGCAGCCGTTGCAACACGCTGATCTCGGTCTCCGCCTCGATCCCGCCGAGCACGATGGACAGGAAGTCGCGCGCCTTGAGCTCGGCCTCCCGGGTCATCTCCCAGGCCGCGGACCAGCACATGGTGCGCGGCAGCGAGTCGGCGAAATCGCCGATGTGGTCCACGAGGGTGGCCAGCGAGCCCGCGTCCAGGCGCACCGAGCAGTAGGTGAGGTCGTCGTCGTTGACCAGCACGAGCTTGCCCGCCTGCGCGCCGACCAGCTCCGGCACCTCGGTCAGCTCACCGTCCACATCCAGCTCGACCCGGTTGGTACGCACCAGCTTGCCTTCGCCGTCGAAGTCGTAGACCCCCACGGCGAGGCGGTGTTTGCGCAGCTCGCCCGCGCCGGGGCGGGCGGGGCCCTGGACGATCGCGAACGAGCCGTAGCGGCCGTCGGTGACCTCGAAGCGGGCGCGCATCAGGTTCAGCCCGGTGGTCTGCAGCCATTGGGCGCCCCAGTCGGAAAGATCCCGCCCGGAGGCCTCCTCGAGCGCGCGCAGCAGATCGGCGAGCACCGCGTTGCCGAACTGGTGCCGGTCGAAGTAGGTACGCAGCCCGGCGAGGAAGTTGTCCTGGCCGACGAAGGCGACGAGCTGCTTGAGCACGCTCGCCCCCTTGGCGTAGGTGATCCCGTCGAAGTTGACCTCGACCGCGTGCAGGTCGGCGATGTCCGCGGCGACCGGGTGCGTGGAGGGCAGCTGGTCCTGGCGGTAGGCCCAGGACTTCTCCGCGATCGCGAAGCTGGTCCAGGCCTCGGTGAACCGGGTGGCCTCGGTCTTGGCGAACTCCGAGGCCCAGGTCGCGAAGGACTCGTTCAGCCACAGATCGTCCCACCAGCGCATGGTGACCAGATCGCCGAACCACATGTGCGCCATCTCGTGCAGGATCGTGGTCGCCCGCGCCTCGTAGTAGAACCGGGTGACCTTGCTGCGGAACACGTAGTCCTCGCGGAAGGTCACGCAGCCGACGTTCTCCATCGCGCCCGCGTTGAACTCGGGGACGAAGCACTGGTCGTACTTCCCGAACGGGTAGGTGAACCCGAAGTTCTCGTGATAGCAGGCGAAACCCTGCTTGGTGATGGTGAAGATGTCGTCGGGGTCCATGTACTCGGCCAGCGAGGCGCGGCAGTACAGGCCCAGCGGGATGACCTCATCGTGCGCGCCGCGGAACTCGTCGGTCCACTGCGCGTAGGGCCCGGCCACCAGGGCGACCAGGTAGGTGGACATCGGCTTGGTGGTCTCGAAGACGTGCCTGCCGCCGGTGTTCGAGGCCTCCGGAGCGTTGCCGATCACCTTCCAGTGTTCCGGGGCGGTGACCGTGACATCGAAGGTCGCCTTGAGATCGGGCTGGTCGAAGCAGGCGAACATCCGCTTGGCGTCCGCGGTCTCGAACTGGGTGTACAGGTAGACCTCGTCGTCGACCGGGTCCACGAAGCGGTGCAGGCCCTCGCCGGTGGTCATGAAGGCGCAGTCGGCCTCGACGGTGAGCTCGTTGCGCTCGGCGAGGTCGTGCAGCGCGATGCCCTCGTCCTCGCGGTAATCGTCCAGGCACAGTTCCACGCCGTTGAGCTCGGCGCGCAGCACCTGCGGCGCGACGATGTCGATCCAGCTCGAGGCACCCGCGGTCGTGCTGGAGAACCGCACCGTGGTCCGCGAGCGGAAGGTGTCCGCGTCCGGTGTCAGATCGAGCTCGATCGCGTAGGACTCGACATCGAGCAGCGCGGCGCGCTGCTGCGCCTGGTCGCGAGTGAGATTCGGCGCGGCCACGGATCACCTCTCCATTACGTCGGCCTGGGAATTTTCCCTGTTCCACCGCATCCAATCACGTCGCTCGTCAAGATCGGTACCGAGTTCACCGTGCCCGTGGAACACTCCGGGCTCCGGGGATGTTCTGCTCATCAGGAAGGGTAGGAATCACGGACGGGAGTTTGAGGTATGACAGGTTCAGCCGAGCGCACGAAGGTCGACTTCTGGTTCGACCCGGTCTGTCCGTTCGCGTGGATCACCTCGCGGTGGATCATCGAGGTGGAGCGCCAGCGGGAGCTCGACCTCACGTTCAGGGTGATGAGCCTTTCGGTGCTCAACGAGGGCCGGGAAGGGCTCTCCGAGCAGTACAAGGAGCTGCTCACCAGCGGCTGGGGACCGGTGCGGGTGGCGATCGCCGTCGAGCAGCAGTACGGCCAGGAGAAACTGCGCGAGCTCTACACCGCGCTCGGCACCCGGTTCCACAACCAGGGCCGCAAGGACCGCGCCGAGGTGGTCGTGGACGCGCTCGCCGAACTCGGCCTGCCCGCCGAACTCAACGAGGCGGCCACCTCGACCGAGTACGACGAGGCGCTGAAAAAGAGCCACCACGAGGGTATGGACCCGGTCGGGATGGATGTCGGAACACCCACCATTCACATCGATGGGGTGGCCTTCTTCGGTCCGGTGCTCTCCGAGATCCCGCGTGGCCAGGCTGCGCTCGATGTCTTCGACGGGTCCCGGCTGCTGGCCGGTTACCCGAAGTTCTTCGAGCTCAAGCGGACCCGGACCGGGGAACTGAACTTCGACTGACGACTCGGCGGCTCAGCCAAGCGCCGCACCGAGCACGCGGGCCCCTTCCGGGAACGCTCCGGGATTGGGGCCCGCATAGTTCAGCCGGACGAACTGGCCGGCCGGTTCCGCGGGGAACCATTCGCTTCCCGGGCCGATGATCACGCCCGCCGCCTGGCAGTCGCGCACGACCCGGGCGAGGTCCACGGAATCCGGCAGCCGGGCCCAGAGGTTCAGCCCGCCCTGTGGAACGCTCACCGGTTGCGCCGCGGGGGCGTGCTCGAGCAGGCTCTTGGCGAGCAGGTCCCGCCTGCTCCTGAGCTGCTGGCGCAACCGGCGCAGGTGGGTGCGCCAGGCAGGCTGGGTGACCACGTCGAGTGCGACCGCCTGCAGCACCCCGCTGACGTAGATGGACTCCGCCTGGGCATCGGCCAGGATCCGGTCGCGCGCCGGTCCGCGCGCGATCAGCCCGGCCACCCGGACCGTGGGGGACAGGCTCTTGCTCAGCGAACGGATGTAGACCACGTGCCCGCCACCGTCCCGGGCCGCGACCGGGAACGGATCCGCGTCGATACCGAAATCGTGCGCCGAGTCGTCCTCGATCAGGAACGCGCCGTGCCGCCGGATCGTGTCCAGTACCTGATCGGTCAGCGCCGGGGTCCACAGCGCGCCGGTGGGGCTGGCGAAGGTCGGCTGGGCATAGAAGGCGCGCGCCCCGGTCCGTTCGAAGGCTCGTTCCAGTGCCTCGGGATCGGGGCCGCCCGGCCCGCTCGGCACCGGAACCACCTCCACCCCGACCTGCGCGGCGGCCAGGATCGCGCCCCAGTAGGTCGGCGATTCCATCAGCAGCGGCCCGCCCGCCCCGACCAGCGAGCGGAATGCGGTGATCAGTCCGACCTGGCTGCCGGGAATCACCACAACCTCGCCGGGGGAGGCCGTCGTGATCCCGGCGGGGGTCGCCGATTCCAGTTCCGCGGCGAACCAGGACTGCAGTTCCGGCAGGCCCGCCGTCGGGGGCCTGCCCAGTAGCGCTTCGGAGCGCGCGGCCCGGGTGAACGCCGCGCGCAGCAGCCGTTCGGGTAGCAGTTCCCTTCCCGGGTATCCGGAGTGCAGCGCGATCGCGTCGTTCGGGGCCGGGCGCAGCGAGGCGGGCAGCCGCGGGATCCGGTGGTCCGGCGAGCCGAGCGCCGCGGTCTGCCAGCCGTAGTCGTTCGGTTTCGCGGTCCGCACCGTGCGTACGAAGGTGCCCACACCGGGGCGGCTTTCCACCATTCCCTGTGCGGTCAGGGTGCGCAGCGCCTTCTGCACGGTCACCGGGCTCACCGCGTAGCGCGCCACGAGCTCCCGGGTGGCGGGCAGCCTCGCGCCCGGGGCCGCGGTGGAGATCCACGTGCGCAGCTCCGCGACGATTCGCGAACTGCTATCGTCGAACATGAGACAGAATAGTAGCGCTATCCTCGAAAACCCGCCAGCGCTATCCTCGCCTCGGAGCGGGCTGCTGTGGGGATTGCTCGGCGTCACCGCGTTCTCCTTCACCGTCCCGTTCACCAGGGTCGCCGTCGCGAGCGGGGGCATGTCGCCGCTGTTCATCGGCTCGGCGCGGGCGGTGATCGCCGCCGTGCTCGCGGCCGCTGCGCTCGCGCTCACCAGGCAGCGATTGCCCCGCGGGGTGCAGTGGGCCAGGGTCGCGGTCGTCGCCGGTGGTGCCGTGGTGGGCTTTCCGCTGCTGACTTCCTTCGCCCTGACCACCGCACCGGCCAGCCACGGTGCCGTGGTGATCGCCCTGCTGCCCTCGGCGACCGCGGTACTCGCCGTGCTGCGCGGGCGGGAACGGCCGCCGAAACCGTTCTGGATCATGGCCGGTCTCGGCGCGATCGCCGCGGTGGTGTTCGCCGCGCTGCAGGGTGGCGGGTTCGCCGGGCTGCACTGGTCGGACCTGCTGCTGTTCGGCGCGGTGCTCGCCTGCGCGATCGGTTATGCCGAAGGCGGGCTGCTGGCGCGCGAACTCGGTGCCTGGCAGACCATGTCCTGGGCGCTCGTGCTCGCGGCGCCGCTGATGATCGCCCTGACCGCGGTCTCGATGACCGGGCGGCCGCCCAGTGGTGGAGCGCCCGAGTGGGCCGCGTTCGCGTATCTGGCCGTGGTGAGCGCCTTCCTCGGGTTCTTCGCCTGGTACCGAGGGCTCGCGATCGGCCCGATGACCCGGGTCAGTCAGGTGCAGCTGGTGCAGCCGGTGCTGAGCATCTGCTGGGCGGCCCTGCTGCTCGGCGAACGGCTGACCTGGCCGACCGTGCTCGGCGGGCTCGCCGTGATCGGCTGCGCCGGGGTGGCCGTGCGTGCCCGATTCGGACAACGGTAACCGGGCCGCGAACCGGGCATGAACGGGCGGTGTCACGGTCTGTTTGCCTAGTTATGCCCGATGTGAGCTTGACACCGGGCATCTTCGGGCACATTATTGCTGCGTTTTCGTCGGCAACGCGGCAGCGCGGCAATGGAGCTCGGAGGTGCCCCCGGTGTATCCGGATGAGCGGAGACAGCAGATTCTTTCGCTCGCGCGCGAGATCGGCCGGGTCGAGGTGACCGATCTGGTCTCCCGGCTGACCGTCGCCCCGGAAACCGTCCGGCGCGATCTCGGGGTGCTCGAACGCCAGGGGCAGCTGCACCGGGTCTACGGCGGAGCGGTGTTCGTCGGGGACAACACCTTCGAACCGCTGCTCGAACGGCGCAATTCCCAGCACGTCGCGGACAAGGAGCGGATGGCGCTGGCCGCGGCGGAGATGGTCGCCCGGCTCCCGGAGAACTCCACGGTGCTGCTGGATTCCGGCTCCGCGCCGCAGGCCATCGCCCGCGCGTTCCCGGAGGGGCCCGCGCTGACCGTGGTCACCAACGGCCTCCCGGTGGCCACCGAGCTCGCGGTGAAGCCGAACGTCACCACCTGGTGCCTCGGCGGGCGGCTGCGCGAGAGCACGCTGGCCTGTGTCGACGAATGGGCCCGCGCGCGCATCGAATCGCTCACCGTGGACCTGGCCTTCGTCGGTGTGGACGGGCTTACCGTCCACAAAGGACTTACCGCGATGGAACCCGCGGAGGCCGCGGTGAAAGCGGCCATGCTCGACTGCGCGCGCGAACGGGTGCTGCTCGCGCACCACGGCAAGATCGGCCGGGACACGTTCTGCCGGTTCGCCGGGCTGGCCGATATCGATGTGGTGCTCACCGATGAACAGCTCGATCCGGATGTGGCCAAGGAAATCGAGGATTCCGGAGCACGATTGGTGTGTGCATGATGCGGCGGATCTGCGTGTTGTTCGTGGCGTTGCTGACCCTGACCGGATGCGGGTTCGCCGGTGCGGGCGGCGGTGGCGGCAAGGGTGAGTCCATCACCGTCGCGGTCGTGTCGAACCCGCAGATGCAGGACATGCAGGAGCTCATCGGCCGGTTCCACGAGGAGCACCCGGGAATCGATGTCCGGTTCGTCAGCCTTCCGGAGAACGAATCCCGGCAGAAGACCGCGGAGTCGGTTTCCACGGGTTCCGGGGAATTCGATGTCGTGATGATCTCCAATTACGAGACGCCGATCTGGGCACGCAACGGATGGCTGCGGAATCTCGGTCCGGACATCGCCCGGACACCCGGTTACGACCAGCAGGATTTCGTGCCCACGGTGCGCAAGGCGCTCTCCTACCAGGGGAACATGTACTCGGTCCCGTTCTATGGCGAATCCTCGTTCCTGATGTACCGCAAGGATCTGTTCGCGAAGAAGGGCTTGGTCATGCCGCCGAACCCGAGCTGGCAGCAGGTCGCGGCGCTCGCGGCGAAGCTGAACGATCCGGGAAGCGACACGGCGGGGATCTGCCTGCGCGGGCTGCCCGGCTGGGGTGAGCTGATGGCCCCGCTCTCCACGGTGATCAACACCTTCGGCGGGCGCTGGTTCGATCCGAAATGGCGCGCCCAGCTGGAAAGCCCGCAGGTGCGTGAGGCCGTGCGGTTCTATGTGGACCTGTTGCGGAAATACGGGGAGCCGGGTGCCGCCGCGGCCGGATTCACCCAGTGCCTCAACAACTTCGCGGCCGGGAACTCGGCGATGTGGTACGACTCCACCTCGGCGGTGAGCACCCTCGAGGACCCGAAATCGAGCAAGGTCGCGGGCAAGGTCGGCTATGTGGCGGCCCCGGTGCAGCGGCATCCGGGAACCGGCTGGCTGTACTCCTGGTCGCTGGGTATCCCGAAGACGAGCGAACATGCCGACGCGGCCTGGAAATTCGTGTCCTGGGCGACCTCGAAACACTACATCGGCGAGGTCGGCAAAACGCTCGGCTGGTCGCGGGTGCCCCCGGCGAGCAGGCTGTCCACCTACGAACGTCCCGGTTACCGCAAGCTCGCGGGCGCGTTCGCGAAACCGACGCTGGACGCGATCAATTCACCGACGATCGAGCATCCCACCGCGAAACCGGTGCCGTACACGGGAGGACAGTTCGTGGACATTCCCGAATTCATCGATCTCGGTACGCGGGTGAGCCAGCAGCTCTCCGCGGCGATCGCAGGGCAGAAGTCGGTGGACGACGCCCTCGCACAGTCCCAGGAGTACGCCGCGACGGTTGGAGCCTCCTATGGCGGTCGTTGACGCGGGCCGGATCAGTGCCCGTGGCGCGGCGATGCGCAGGCGCGCGCCGCTGCTTCCCGCGCTGATCCTGCTGTTCATCGTCACCCAGATCCCGTTCCTGTTCACGATCATCTTCTCCTTCCAGTCCTGGAACCTGCTGCGCCCGGGATCCACGCGCTGGGTGTGGTTCCAGAACTACGCCTCGGTGTTCACCGACGGGACCGCGCTGCAGGCGCTGCTCAACGAGGTCCTGATGACCGTGCTCGCGGTGCTGGTCTCGCTGGTGCTCGGCACCCTGTTCGCGGTGCTGCTGGACCGGAAGTTCCCCGGCCGCTCGGTGGTGCGCACCCTGCTGATCTCGCCGTTCCTGATCATGCCGACGGTCGCCGCGCTGCTGTGGAAGACCACGATGCTCGATCCGGTCTACGGCATCCTCAACTACCTGCTGCGCCAGGTGGGTGCCGGACCGGTGGACTTCGTGTCGAGTTTCCCGATGACCTCGGTGATCGTGGTGCTCGTCTGGCAGTGGACCCCGTTCATGATGCTGATCTGCCTCGCCGGACTGCAGAGCCAGTCGCACGAGGTGCTCGAGGCGGCGAGCATGGACGGGGCGGGTCCGCTGCGCACCTTCTTCTCGGTCACCCTGCCGCACCTGCGCTCCTACCTGGAACTGGGCGGGCTACTCGGCGCCATCTATCTGGTGAACACCTTCGACCTGATCTACATGATGACCCAGGGCGGACCGGGGACGGCGACCACGAACCTGCCGTACTACATCTATCAGCGCGCATTCCAGGGATTCGATATCGGACAGGCCTCCGCGCTCGGCGTGGTGACCGTGATCGGCACGATCATCGTCGCCACCGTGGCGCTGCGCAGCCTGTTCTCGGTGTTCAAGACTGCGGAGGGACGGGCATGAGCGAGCTTGCGAGCGAATCATTGATACAGCGCGTGCGCGAAGCGCCGAGCTCCCCCGGGGAGCGAGTGCGATGAGCGAGATCGCGGTACGCCGCAAGGGAAAACTCGGCACCTCGATCTGGGCGATCGGTGCCTGGATCATCGGGATCCTGTTCTTCTTCCCGGTGCTGTGGATGGTGCTCACCTCGTTCAAGACCGAGGCCGACGCCTATTCCACCACCCCGCATCTGGTGTTCAAGCCGGTTTTCGAGCAGTACGCCTCGGTGTTCTCCTCGGGGATCGGCCCGTATCTGGTGAACTCGCTGCTGGCCACCGTGGTCTCCACCGCGCTCGTGCTGGTGCTCGCGGTTCCCGCCGCCTACGCGTTGTCGATCTACGCGGTGCGCAAGGTGCAGAACGCGCTGTTCTTTTTCATCTCCACCAAAATGCTCCCGGTCGTCGCCGCGATCATTCCCATCTATCTGGCGGCGCGCAGCATTTCCGGGCTGGACAACATCTGGACCCTCGTCGTGCTCTACACCGGGATGAACCTGCCCATCGCGGTCTGGATGATGCGCTCGTTCTTCCTCGAGGTGCCACCGGAAATGCTCGAGGCCGCGCGGATGGACGGGGCCAAGCTCGGGCAGGAGATCCGGCACGTGCTGCTTCCGGTGGTGGCCCCGGGAATCGCGGCGACCGCACTGATATGTGTGATCTTCACCTGGAACGAATTCTTCTTCGCGCTCAATCTCACCACGATCCGGGCCTCCACCATGCCGGTGTTCCTGGTCTCGTTCATCACCTCGGAAGGGGCATACTGGGCACGGTTGGCAGCCGCGGCCACGCTCGCCTCGATTCCGGTCCTGCTCGCGGGGTGGTTCGCGCAGAAGCAACTGGTCCGTGGACTTTCCATGGGCGCCGTGAAATAGGGAGAGCGTTTAGTTGCGTGCATTGGTGATCGAGACACCGTCCAAGACCGCGGTGTCCACTGTGGATGATCCGACACCGGGACCGAGGGATGTGATCGTCGAGGTCGACTCCTGCGGGATCTGCGGTACGGATGTGCACATTCTCGACGGGGAGTTCCCGCTCGCGCCGTATCCGCTGGTGCCCGGGCACGAGTTCGCCGGGCGGATCGTGGCGCTCGGTTCCGCGGTGACCGAGTTCGCCGAGGGGGACGCGGTGGCCTGCGATCCCTCGCTGTTCTGTGGCGAGTGCGCGAACTGCGTGGTGGGCAAGGGAAATCTGTGCCTGAACTGGAACGCCATCGGGGACACCGTGGACGGGGCGATGGCGCAGTACGTGCGGGTCCCGGTGCGCAACTGCTACCGGCTGCCCGAGTCCGTACGGCTCGACCAGGCCTCGCTGATCGAGCCGCTTTCCTGTGCGGTGCACGGATTCGACCTGCTTCCGCGGGAACTGGGCTCGCACTACCTGATCTACGGCGCGGGCACGATGGGGCTGTTGATGGCCCAGCTGGCCCCGCTCGGCGGCGCGATCTCGGTCTCCGTGGTCGATCTGAACGCCGAACGGCTGAGCACCGCGGCGGCCCTCGGGGCGAGCGCCACCGCGGCCAGTGCCGATGAACTGGCCGATGCGCACCCGCGCGGCTGGGATGTGGTGATCGACTGCACCGGCGCGGTGCCCGCGATCGAGGACGCGATCCGCCGGGTCAAACCAGGCGGGGTGTTCCAGCAGTTCGGGGTGGCCGCGGGGGAGGCGATGGCCAAGGTTTCCCCGTTCGCGGTCTACAACAACGAGATCACCATCGTCGGGAGCATGGCCGTGCTGCATTCCTACGGGCGCGCGGTCGAACTGTTCGCCTCCGGGGTGATCGATGCGGACACGATGATCTCCGACCGGCTGCCGCTCGAGCGCTACGACGGCGCCATCGAACGGTTCCGGGCCGGGGCGGGGCGCAAGATCCAGGTCGTTCCCTGACCCGCGCCGGTTCTTCCAGGCATTAGGCTTCCCCGCATGACCGAACTCGTCGCGGGGGTGGATTCCTCCACCCAGTCAACGAAGATCGTCGTTTGTGACGCCGAGACCGGCGCGGTGGTCCGCGAGGCGAGTGCACCGCATCCGCCGGGAACCGAATGCCCGCCGGACGCCTGGCTCGCCGCGTTCGGCAAGGCCGCGGACGGCCTGCTGGACGGGGTGCGCGCGCTCGCGGTCGCCGGTCAGCAGCACGGCATGGTCGCCGTGGACGAGCAGGGCGAGGTCGTACGCGATGCCTTGCTGTGGAACGACACCCGCTCCGCGCGAGCGGCCGCCGAACTCATCGGGGAGCTCGGCGGGCCACAGCGCTGGGCCGAAGCCATCGGTTCGGTGCCGCCGGCCTCGTTCACCATCACCAAGCTGCGCTGGCTCGCCGAACACGAGCCGGAGAACGCGCGCCGGGTGGCCGGGGTGATGCTGCCGCACGACTGGCTGACCTGGCGGCTCGGCGGTCGCAGGCAGCGCCCGGCCACCGATCGCGGTGATGCCTCGGGAAGCGGGTACTTCGCGCCGTGGCAACCGGACTACCGCACCGATCTGGTGGAGCTCGCCTTCGGCTCGGTTCCGGAACTGCCCAGGATCGCCGCGCCGAACGAACCGGTGGGGGAGACCCCGGACGGCATCCTGCTCGCCCCGGGGACCGGGGACAACATGGGAGCCGCGCTCGGTATGGATCTCGCCGAGGGTGAGGTCGTCGTCTCGGTCGGTACATCCGGGACGGTCTTCGCGATCGGGAGCGAGCCGAGTGGGGACCCGGGCGGATTCGTCGCCGGGTTCGCCGACGCCGCCGGTGGCTACCTTCCCTTAGTGTGCACGCTGAACGCGGCGCGGGTACTCGACGCGACCGCCGGGTTACTGCGCGCGGACCGTGCGGAGTTCGACGAACTGGCACTCGGCGCGGAACCGGGTGCGGGCGGGATGACGCTGCTGCCCTATCTGGACGGGGAACGCACCCCCAACCGGCCGGACGCCAGCGGGATGTTCGCCGGGCTCACCACGGCCAACGCCGGTCCGGGAAACCTCGCCCGTGCCGCGGTGGAGGGCATGCTCTGCGGACTGGCCGATGGCATCGAACCCTTGCGGGAGCAGGGAATCACGCCGAAGCGACTGCTGCTCATCGGCGGCGGTGCCGCCTCCGAGGCGGTCCGGCGGATCGCGCCGAGCGTGTTCGGGCTCCCGGTCACGGTGCCGCGGCCGGCGCAGTACGTCGCGCTCGGCGCCGCGCGGCAGGCCGCGTGGACACTCTCCGGTGCCGAATGCCCACCACAATGGGATGTTCGCGAGCCCGCGGCCACCTTCACGGGTAAGTCCGAATCAGTTATCCGTGAAAACTATGCCCGGATCAAGAATCTCGGTTAAGGTCTTGCGATCACACAGGACTACTCACGCAGGGGCTGGGCAGAACACATGGGCAGGGAACAGCGATGAACAAGACCGGGACCGCCACGCTCGCGTGCGGGCTGCTGCTCGGTGCGGCACTCACCGTCACGCCCGCGGCCGCGGCACAGCACCAGGACGGGATCGACTGGGGTAAGTGCGCGTCGGCCGATCTGCAGAAGGCGGGCGCGCAGTGCGGCACGGTGAAGGCGCCGCTCGATCCGGCCGATCCCGGCGCGGGCACGGTGTCGATCGCCGTCTCGCGGATCAAGCACACCGTGCCGGATTCGGCCTATCAGGGCGTCATGCTGGTCAACCCGGGTGGTCCGGGTGGGGCCGGGCTGCGGATGGCCACCCAGGGCAAGAAGGTGCCGAACGGGGTGGGCAAGGCCTACGACTGGATCGGCTTCGACCCGCGCGGGGTCGGCGAGTCCACGCCGAAACTCTCCTGCGATCCGAAGGAAACCGGGTTCAACCGGCCCGACTACACACCCGACCGGCCGGGAATCGAACAGTACTGGCGCAAGCACAAGCACGACTACGCCAAGGCCTGCGGGCGCAACGGCGGAAAACTGCTCGAGCACATGAAGACCACCGACTCGGTCTCCGATATGGAAGCGATCCGCACCGCGCTCGGCGCCGAGCAGATCAACTTCCTCGGCTTCTCCTACGGCACCTACCTCGGCCAGGTGTACAGCACGCTGCACCCGGACCGGATGCGGCGCATGGTGCTCGACTCCAATGTGGACCCGCGCAACATCTGGTACCAGGCCAACCTGAACCAGGAGTACGCCTTCGACCGCAATCTGGGGATCTGGTTCGAGTGGCTGGCCAAGCACGACGATGTCTACCACCTCGGCAAGACCAAACAAGCCGTGCATGCGCAGTGGTATCAGCAGCGGGACCGGCTCAAGCGCGCGCCCGCTGGGGGCAAGATCGGCCCGGCCGAGTGGACCGACATCTTCCAGAGCGCCGGGTACTACCGGGTGGTGTGGACCGAACTGGCGGACGCCTTCTCGGCCTGGGTGAACAAGGGTGACGCGGAACCGCTGATCTCCGAGTTCGGCCCGACCACCGAACCGGACAGCGAGAACAACTACGCGGTGTACAACGCGGTGCAGTGCACCGACATCCAGTGGCCGCGTTCGTATGGCAAGTGGCGGGCCGATGCCTGGCGGATCCACGCCACCGCGCCGTTCAACGCCTGGTCGAACACCTGGTACAACGCCCCCTGCCTGAATTGGCCGGCCAAAGCGGGCAAACCGGTGCAGGTGGACGGGTCGAAGACCAAGAGCGCGCTGCTCATCGGGGAGACCCTGGACGCGGCCACCCCGTTCGAGGGCAGCCTCGAGGTCCGTTCCCGCTACCCGGGTGCCCGGCTGATCGGGGAACCGGGCGGGACCGCGCACGCCGATTCGCTCTACGGCAACGCCTGCGTGGACGACCGGATCGCGGACTATCTGGCCACCGGCAAGCTCCCGGACCGCAAACCGGGCCGCCAGTCGGACGTGACCTGCGCCCCGCTGCCCGATCCACAGCCGGAGAACGCGGAAGCACAGAAGCGCACGGCCGAGGAGCACCGCTCGCTGCTTCCCGCGCTGCATTTCTGACTCCGGGGAATGTGGCAAGGTGGGCGGTGATCAGTCGAGTCACCGCCCACCGGGAGGAAGCCCCATGGCCGCGCCAGTCACGACAAGTACCGAGCACGTCATCGCCGGGCAGCAGCGCGGTGGCAGCGAACGCATCGAGGTCGTGAACCCGGCGACCGAAGAGGTCATCGCCTCGGTCCCGGCCGGGACGCGCGCCGATGTGGACGACGCGGTGGCCGCGGCAGCCGCGGCGCAACCGGCCTGGGCCGACACCCCGCTCGCCGACCGGATCGCCGTGGTGCGCGCGCTGGCCGGGGAGCTCGGCGCGCGCGGTTCCGAGATCGCCGCGACCATCACCGCCGAGATGGGTTCGCCGATCACCTTCGCGCAGAAGGTGCAGGCCGGTCTGCCCGCATCGACCTCGGCGGGCCTCGCGGACCTGCTCGAGGCCGGATACGCCTTCGAGGAGCGGATCGGCAACTCGCTGGTGGTGCGGGAACCGGTCGGCGTGGTCGGCGCGATCACCCCGTGGAACTACCCGCTGCACCAGGTGGTCAACAAGGTGGCCCCCGCGCTCGTCGCGGGCAACACCGTGGTGCTCAAGCCCTCGGAGATCGCCCCGCTCTCGGCGGGGATCTTCGCCGACATCCTGGACCGGATCGGCCTTCCCGCCGGCGTGTTCAACCTGGTGCACGGCACCGGGGACGTGGTGGGCGCGGCGCTGTCCGCGCACGAGGGCATCGACATGATCTCGTTCACCGGATCCACCCGCGCGGGCAAACTGGTGGCCAAGTCGGCCGCGGACACGGTGAAGAAGGTCGCCCTGGAACTGGGCGGGAAATCGGCGAACGTGCTGCTCGACGACGCCGACTTCGGCAAGGCGGTCAAGCTGGGGCTGGCGAACTGCTACATCAACGGCGGCCAGACCTGCACCGCGCTCACCAGGATGCTGGTGCCCGCCGCGCGGCACGACGAGATCGTGGAACTCGCCGTCGCCGCGGCCGCGAAGTACGCCGTCGGTGACCCGACCGATCCGGGAACCCGCGTCGGCCCGATGTCCTCGGCCGCGCAGCGCGAGCGGGTGCTCGGCTACTACCGCACCGGGGCCAGCGAAGGGGCGGACGTGGTGCTCGGCGGTGCCGAGGCCGAGGGGCTGCCGGACCGCGGCGCCTATGTCGCGCCCACCATCTTCGCCGGGGTGCGCCCGGAGATGACCATCGCCAACGAGGAGATCTTCGGACCGGCGCTGTCGATCATGCCCTACGCGGACGAGGAGGACGCGGCACGTATCGCGAACGCCACCGTCTACGGACTCGCCGGGGGAGTGTCCTCCGCCGATCCGGACCGGGCACTGGCCTTCGCGCGGCGGCTGCGCACCGGACAGGTCGACGTGAACGGCGGCGCGTTCAACCCGGTCGCCCCGTTCGGCGGGTACCGGCAGTCCGGCATCGGCAGGGAACTCGGGCGCTACGGGCTCGAGGAGTTCACCGAGG
The DNA here is from genome assembly GCF_000737195.2 of Sciscionella sediminilitoris. GTDB lineage: Bacteria > Actinomycetota > Actinomycetes > Mycobacteriales > Pseudonocardiaceae > Sciscionella > Sciscionella sediminilitoris. The sequence continues at coordinate 155,539 of NZ_JALM01000017.1, read as the reverse complement.
TCAAGTCCATCCAGCTGTGAGCGATTCGCGCTGAGCGGCCACGAAGGCGGGGGCCACCGGTTCACCGTGACCGGGGACCACGACCTTCGGGTGCAGCGCGAGCAGGCGCTCCAGGCTGGCGGGCCACTCGGCGGGGAACGCGTCCTCGCCCGCCTGCGGTTCGGCGCCCTGTTCGACGAGGTCCCCGGCGAACACGCAGGCCGCGTCCGGGATGTGCACGATCAGGTCGCCTCCGGTGTGCCCGCGGCCCGGATGCAGCAGCCGCGCCGTGCGCCCGCCGAGGTCGAGCGTGTGGTCCGCGGTCGGGTGGGTCGGCGGCACGACCGGGGAAACGGTGATCTCCTCGGTGAACGCCGGACACTCCTGTGACCACTGTTCTCGGTCGTGAACAGTGATCTCGGCCAGTCGTGCCGCGCACACCGGATGCGCGTACACCTCGGCGCCCGGGAACGCCGAGGTGCCGAGCACGTGGTCGAAATGGGCGTGGGTGAGCACCACGGACAGCGGCAGCGGGGTGCGCTCCCGGATCGCCTCGGCGAACGCCGCCCCGTGCGCCGCACCGAAACCGGTGTCCACCACCAGACCGGAGCGGGAACCGAGCACGAAGCCGAGGTTCAGGTCGAGCTCGCGGTTGCGCACCACCCAGACACCCGCCGCGAGCTCCACCCACCGGTCAAGCAAGGCCCGGCACCCGCTGCGGCGCGAGGATCCCGTCCCGCAGTTCCGGGACCACCCCGGTCACATCGTGTTCGGCCGCCAGCTCCACATCCCCGGGGTGCCCCTTGGTGATCAGTTCCCGCCCGGAGACACAGTCCCGCAGCACCGGGGCGAGCCGGGGCCGCGACGCGGCGAACCCGGCAGCGGCCAGTTCGGCCTCGGGGGAGCGGGCGGATTCGAGCGCGCTGACGATCGCACCCGCGCCGAGCTGATCCTCCACCGCGACGCGCAGCGGTCCGGAGCGGCTGCCCCAGCGTTCACCCGCCGCGAGCACCCCGATCGGCCCGCCGTGCCGTGCGGCGGCCGCGGCCACCGCGCTCGCATTGCGCAGGCTCCCGATCAGCACCGTGGCCCCGGTGCCCGCCGCGAGGGTGCACAGCGTGGCACCGTTCGGCGAAGGCAGCCCGAGCAGCACCCCCTGCTCCATACCGGTGAGCGAGGACGGGCGCAGTGTCCAGGACCGGTCCCCGGCGAGCACCGCACCGCGTGCCCGGGCCGCGTCGAACTCGCCCTCGTCGGTCATCCGCAGCGGAAGCACCGAGGAACCCCGCTCGGTGACGATCGTGGTCGAGGTGGAGAAGGAGAGGACGTCGACGATGATCAGCACCGCGCAATCGGCGAGCGCGTCGAGCCCTTCCGGGCCCCAATCACAGCGAACCGGATGGTCGAGCTGACGGTGGTAATCCTCCATGCGGGCGACCCTAATGCAGCCGCGGAACAGGAGGTGACAGACTTTTGGCCGTGCGCGTTTACCTTGGTTCCGATCACGCTGGATACGAACTCAAAGGCGAGCTGATCGCCCACCTGAGCAAGGCTGGGCACGACGTCGTGGATGTCGGGCCCGCCGCCTACGACCCGGACGACGACTACCCGCCGTTCTGCGTGGAGACCGCGCGGCGCACCGTCGCCGACGAGGGCAGCCTCGGTATCGTCATCGGCGGCTCCGGGAACGGCGAGCAGATCGCCGCGAACAAGGTGCCCGGGGCCCGTGCCGCGCTCGCCTGGAGCACCGAGACCGCGAGTCTCGCCCGCGAGCACAACAACGCCCAGGTGGCCGGGATCGGCGCCCGGATGCACAGCACCGAGGAAGCCATCGCGATCGCCGAGGCCTTCCTGGCGACACCGTTCTCCGACGGGGAACGGCACAAGCGCCGGATCGCGATGCTCTCCGAGTACGAATCGAGCGGCGAGCCGCCAAGGCTGCCGTAACCATGCCCGAGGGGCACACCCTGCACCGGCTCGCGAAGCTGCACCAGCGCCGCTACGCCCGCAAGCCGGTCACCGTCTCCAGCCCGCAGGGACGGTTCGCGCTCGAGGCCGAGTCCATCGACGGCATGGTGCTGCAGCGGGCCGAGGCCTACGGCAAGCACCTGTTCCACCGGTACGACGACCGGCGCATCGTGCACGTGCACCTCGGCCTCTACGGTGCCTTCACCGAACTCGAGAACCCCGCGCCCGAACCCGTCGGCAAGGTGCGGATGCGGCTGACCGGTGAGACCCACACCACCGACCTGCGCGGGCCGACCAAATGCGAACTGCTCAACGTCCTCGCCGTGGACCGGATGCTCGCCAGGCTCGGCCCGGACCCGCTGCGCAAGGACGCCAAGCCCGAACTCGCGCACGCGCGGATCGCCCGCTCCAAGACCAGCATCGCCGCGCTGCTCATGGACCAGAGCGTGCTCGCCGGGGTCGGGAACGTGTACCGGGCCGAGCTGTTGTTCCGGCACGGGATTCCGCCGTATCGGCCCGGCCGGGAGATCGACGGGGAGCTGTGGTCGGTGCTGTGGGCCGACCTGGTCGCGCTGATGCGGGACGGGGTTCGGGTCGGGCGGATCGACACCGTGCGGCCCGAGCACGATCCGCGGGTGGCCGGTCGCGCGCCGCGCAAGGATCGGCACGGGGGAGAGGTGTACGTCTACCGCAGGGCGGGGATGCCCTGCCATGTGTGCGGTACCTCGGTGGCGATGGCGGAGCTGGCCGGGCGCAATCTCTACTGGTGCCCGAGCTGCCAGGCGGGTTAGCCGTTCAGATCTGTCCGCTGCGTGCTTGAGTAGCGGTGCTCCATGCTTGGCGTACCTCATTCAGTGCTGCGGTGGCGGTGACGTTCAGGCGGGTTTGCCCGGCGAGTTCGCGCGTCCATGTGGGTTCCTCGGGCGCATCGGTGAACAGTGTGTCGGCCGGTGGCCTGTTCGTGGGGCCGAAGCGTTTGAAGAGTTCGGCGGCATCGGCGGTGATGAGGCCGAGGCGGGCCAGCAGCCAGAGATCGTAGAGGTCGCGGGAAGCGGCACGTTGTGTCCAGGCGACGGTTTTCCAGGCGGTGAAGGCCGGCGCGGTGGGTACATTCAGGGTGGCCGGTGGGGTGTCGCTGTAGCGTTGCGTGATTGCCTGTGGTTCGACTGGCCAGGGAGGGTAGCCGGTCGGGCTGAGCAACTGGATACGCACGCTCGTGCCGTCCGGTGCGACGAGTACGGCGGGTGTGGAGTTGCTGACCGCCGAGAGCGCGGGCTGCCAGCGCAGCCCCGGGTACTCGCGCCGGGTGGCGCGGAGCAGGATGGTGTCGAGAGCCTTCGCTGTACGGCTACGGTTTCCGTGTGCGATCAGGTCGATGTCCTCGGACAGTCGGCCGTGCGGGGCGAAGGTGCGGGACAAGGCGGTTCCACCGAAGAACAGGACCTCGCCGGGCAGGTGTTCACTGACCGCGGCGAGTAGATGGGAGATCAGGTGGTCGCGGCGCACTTGTGTGCGGGCGACGCCGAATTCTTCGGCGATGGCGGCCGCTTCGTTGGGATCGAGCATGATTCATGCTACGGAGTAGAGGCGGGAGAGACTGGCTTGACGGCGCTGTGTAACGGCGAGTTCGTTCAACAGGTCCCGGTCACAGCGGGCGAGCAAGGCGTGCGCGGCGTTCAAGGCCTGATCGGGAAGCCCGCCCAGCGTCGGCCGGGCAACGAGATCGAGTGTGGTCTGCTCGATCGTGGTGATCCATCCCTGGCCGAGTTCACCGGTGTGGTGCTGCACGTCCAGGGAGCTGACTCGGCGACGTGCGAACAGAACCATCGCATCCCGGTCGGCCAGATGCAGGGGCGGACGGTGGCGGCTGGTCGCTACCACCGCGATAGCCAGCCCGCGTGGGATGGCCGTGTGCACGCGAGCAGCGGATAGCCCCATCAGTGCGACCGAGGCGGTGCCCTCGTCGGCCACGGCGATCCCCAGCGCGACCGCCTCCAGCTCGGGGCGCCAGTCGCGGCCGAGCTGGTCGTCGGGAACGGGGACGTAATACCCGGTCGCCAACCGGTGCAGGGCGCCGGCCCGTTCGAGCCGGGCGAACTCGGGGCGCGGATGCGCATACACTCCGGTGGCATCACGGGGGCGGAGTACCCGCGAGGAACCGTGGAGTAGTTCCGGTGGCACTCGCGCGGGCGTATGGGGCATAAGTGTCACCTCCGTAGGCTTTAACCCTACGCTCATGCCACAAATATGGCCAACATGCAGTGTCACACCCTCCCGTCAGCGGGCGGGTGCCAGGACGATGTCGAACCGCGCCCTGTGCCAGGGGCGCTTCCCGAGGTCCCGGCCGTCCGGGCCAGGTGTTCCCGCGGGCTGTTCGGTGAAGTCCTTGATGAGCGAGTCCTTGACCCCGAAGACGGCGTCGCCGATGGCCAGCTGTGGATCCGCGCGCACGAAGATGTGGGTCACCAGGGTGCGGAACCGCTCGGCGGAGACCATGAAGTGCAGGTGGGCGGCGCGCACGGGGGAGCGGTGCACGGCATCGAGGAGCGCGCCGACCGGCCCGTCGTGCGGAATCGGGTACGGGGTCGGGGTGCGGCACCAGAACCGGAAGCTCCCGTCGTCCTCGGCGAACAGGTGCCCGCGACCGGTGACCCGGCCGTCCGGGTACTGCACGTCGTAGTGTCCGGTCTCGTCGGCCTCCCAGACCTCGATGCGTGCTCCGGGGACGGGATTTCCCTCGGTGTCGCGCACGGTGCCCTGGACCCAGCAAGGTGTGCCGGAGGCGTCCGCGGCGATGTCCCCGCCGTTGCCGATCAGTGGCGAGTCCTCGACGAAGAACGGGCCGAACACGGTGGCTTCGGTCGCGTCCCGGTAGGCCTCGTTGTTGACCGCGATGGTCTGCATCGAGGCGCCGAGCACATCGGAGAGCAGGATGAATTCCTGGCGTTTGTCGTCGGTGATGTGCCCTGCGGCGGTCAGGAAATCGATGCCCCGCTGCCATTCCTGTTCGGTGAGCCGGGTTTCCCGGATGAACGCGTGCAGGTGCCCGGTCAGCGAGCGCATCAGCTCCCGCAGCCGCGGATCCGGGGTGTCCTCGAACGAGGCCAGTACTTCCCCGGTCAGCCGCTGCTCGACGCGCTGCTGCTTCCCGGGCGAAGGCTCCGCGGGATCCCGGCCCTCCCAGGCGGAGGTGAGCAGGGCGGTCAGGTTCTCCTCGGTGACCGGGCGCGGATTGCCGGGCGGCACCGCGTCCAGGATCAGCCGCGCGGCCTCGGGAATCGCGGACTTCTCGAGACCCACCGAGCGCAGTGTGTGCGTGGCGCCGAGATCGGTGTAGAGCGCGGACAATCCGGTGACCGGGTCCTCGGCATCGAGTGCCGCGGCGATCCGGTTCGCGGCCTCCGGTGCCGCCGGTGCGTTGAAGGCCAGCACGTACGGCAGCACCGCGGTGTGCGTGCGCGCGTGCGGCAGGTCGTAAGCGCCCCCGAGGACATGACAGATCTTGTGGTGCAGCCCGGAACCGGCGGAGGTGAACGCCACGGCGGCGAGATAGGCGCCGTAGAGGGTGCGCTCGCGCCCTTCCATACCGGTGGGATCGGCCCGGATCAGCCGCAGCCCGGCGGCCAGTGCGCGGATGGCTTCGCCCGCGAGCGCCTGATCGATCGGATCGATGCGCGGGGCCCACAGCGCGTCCACGCAGTGCGCGAGCGCATTGCACCCGGAGGCCACGGAAAGCTCGACCGGCAGGGACCGGGTGAGCGCGGCGTCGTAGATGACGGTGCCGGGCAGCACCCGCTCGTCAACGCCGGTTGTCTTGCGGGAGGACTCGGTCAGGCCCCACACGTTGGTCGCCTCGGAACCCGCGTAGGTGGTGGGTACGGCGATGATCGGCAGCCCGGTGGTCAGCGCGACGGCCTTCGCCAGCCCAGTCGCCGAACCGCCGCCCACACTCACCAGCAGGTCGGCGCCCGTTTCGGCGGCCTGTGCCCTGGCCCGTTCGGCGTTCGGGACCGGGACGTGCGGGGCGATCTCCGTGCAGCGCCCGGCCACCTGGATGGCCGCGCTCACCCGTTCGGCAGGCTGGTCCGCGGAAGCCAGCAGCAGCACCCGTTCCGCACCGAGCCTGGCGACTTCCTCGGCCAGGTGCTCCGCGACCTTGCCGGTGCCGAACCGCACCCGCTGGCCGAGCGTGACGTGATCGAATTCCGGTTTCATAGCTCATCTCCTCGGTTCAGGATGGCCGTGAGCGCGCCGTCGAGCGCGGCTTCGGGATCGGCGGGCAGCGCGGCACAGCGCCAGCCGATGTGTTTGTCCGGGCGCACCAGTACGGCGCCGTCCTCGGCGACACCGCACATCCGTGCCCAGTCGAAGTAGAGATCGGTGACCGCGCGGCCCGGCCCGATCACCACGGCGGTCAGCGGTATGCCGAGGCGCTCGGCCACCCGCGGCGCGGCGGATTCCCATGCCTGGCCGGTGATCCCGGTGAGGAGGGTGAACCGGCCGTAGGCGGCGAGATCGTGTGTCGAGTACCGCCGTGCGCTGTCGCCGACCCACACGTGCGGCAACCGTGCTCCTGGATAGGTGGACGGCTCGTAGTACAGCTCCGGATCGCGGCTCGGTTCGGGCCGAGTGGTGCCGTCGGCGAGCACGGCGGTGGAAACGTAGCACTGGCCCAGTTCCACGCCGTGCGCGTTGAACTCGTAGTTCTTCAGCGCCATGGCTTCGCGCACGGCGGCGCGTTTGGCGGCACCGGCGGCGCTGTCCTGCTTGCGTTCGGCGATGGCCGCGCGCGACTGGTCCTCGGTCTCGGCCCCGTCCAGGCCGAGCGCGGTGAACAGCGCGCCGAACTCCCGGGCCGATTTGTTGGCCCGCGCCACGATCTGCCGGGCGACCGGGGCGCGCTCGGCGGAGTAGGTGTCCAGCAGCCCGGTACCCGCCTGTGCGCCGAGCACGGCGGCGAGCTTCCAGGCCAGGTTGTAGGAGTCCTGAATGGAGGTGTTGGAACCGAGTCCGTTGCTCGGCGGGTGCTTGTGCACGGCGTCCCCGGCGCAGAAGACCCGGCCCCGGTGCAGCCGCGTGGCGTACTGCTCGTTGTTGCCCCACAACGAGATCCCGGTGATCTCGGCGCGCAGTTCGGGTTCACCGACGAGATCGCGCACGATCTTCAGGGCGTCCTGCTCGCTCACCTCGGGAACACCCTGCTCGATGTCGAATCCCCAGACGATCAGCCATTCGTTCCACGGCCGGACCATGCGCACCAGTCCTGCTCCGATGCCGCCGATCTCGGCCCCGGGCTGGATGACCCAGTACAGCGCGGAGGGACGGTGCCCGCAGAGCCGGGTCAGGTCCGCGGTGAACGTGATGTTCATCGAACCCGCGATGTCCATCTCGCCCTCGTACGGCAGCCCGAGATCCGCGGCCACGGCGGACCGGGCGCCGTCCGCGCCGATCAGGTACTTCGCGCGGATGGTGTATTCGGCGCCGGAGAGCCGGTCGCGCACCCGCACATCCACGCCGTCCGCGTCCTGGCTGTGCCCGAGGTATTCGGTGCTGAACCGGGTATGGGTGCCCCGCGTCGTGGCATTGCGGACCAGGATCGGTTCCAGATGGTTCTGCGGGATGTCACAGTTCAGCGAGGGCGAGGCCAGCTCGTAGTCGGCATGCCGGGCCGGATGGGTACCCCAGGCCAGGATCCGGCCGATCTCCTCGCCCGCCAAGGAGGTACAGAACACCGTGTCGCCGATCAGCCGATGCGGTGTTGCCTCGGCGAGTACCTGATCCTCGATCCCGAGGTCGCGGAAAATCTCCATGGTGCGCTGGTTGGTGATGTGCGCGCGGGGCGTGTTCGCCGTCCAGCGGTATTTGGTGACCATGATGTTCGGAATGCCCAGTGTGGACAGGAAAAGCGCCGCCGAAGCACCCGCGGGCCCCGAACCGACGATCAGCACATCCGTCTCGACCATGCCGGAGGCCTCCTTTTTCCGGACCGGCCACGTCGCCGGTAGCTCGGGAGCACCGTGACAGGTTCCGTGCGGCCCGGGAACCACGATGCTCCGGGATGGCGGATCCAGGCAAAAATCACCGGCGCGCGCGGTCGCGCAGCGGTGAACTGCCGAACCTGGCCCGGTAACTGCGCGAGAAGTGCGCCGGGGAGGCGAAACCGTGCCGGGTGGCGAGCTCGGCGATCGGGGTTCGCGCCCGGTTCCGGTCGGTCAACGCGCTCCGGGCCGCGTCCAGCCGCGCGGCCAGCACCGCCTGCGGCACGCTCTGCCCGGACTCGGCGAACAACCGGGACAGCTGCCGTTCGGAATAACCTGCCGCCGCGGCGATCCGGCTCGCGGACAGCTCCGGTTCGTGCAAGTGCGCGTCGATATAGGCGCGCGCAGCGGCGAGCCGATCGGTGGCCGGTGCCCCGAGCAACCCCGCGAGCAGGCCGAGCACCGTGCTCTCCAGCGTCTCCCAGTCGCCGTGGCCCGCGAGTGCGCCCGTCACCGCCGAAGCGAGCGCCTTCCCCACGCCGTCCCGGAAACCGAAGACCCGCGGACCGGCAGGCGCGCACCGTCCCGCCGTTTCGCGCAGCGCGGTCCGTGGTGCCGTGAGCACCAGTTCGGTGAGCCCGTGCGGGAAACCGCGCCGAAACGGCCGGTCGGCATCGCACACCAGCGCCTGGCCGGGGTGCAGCACCCAGGTGCCCTCGCGGTCGCGGAACCGTCCCTCGCCGGCCAGGGCGAAGTACACGACGATCCCCTCGGCCGGGTGGCGTGCGATCTGGTCCGGATCCCGGCGCACCACGTGCGGCGAACCGCTGACCCTGGCCAGGCCCAGCCGCGGCAGGCGCAGATTCAGCTCGGTGCCCTCGAACGGCCGGTCGTCCAGCGCGCGGGCGCGCAGTCCGAGCAGCGAGCGGGCGTTGTGCTCCTCCCAGGCCGCGAGCCGGTGCGCGCGCGGCAGATCACCGGTGCGGAACCGGATCAGTCCTGGCGGGTCCATGGGGCACGTCCTCTTCCGCTCATGCCGGTTCCGGTCCGCCGCGCCCCAGCCTGCCGAGCACCCGCGCGCTGATCGCGGCCAGCGCCGCTACCTCCTCGGCGCTGAGGTGATCGAAGACCAGGTCCCGCACGGTGTCCACGTGCGCGGGCGCCGCCTGTTCGATCGCCTGCCTGCCCTTCTCGGTGAGCACGATGAAGGCGCCGCGGGCGTCGTCCGGGCAGTCCTCACGCGCGATGAGCCCGCGCTTGTTCATCCGGGCCAGATGGTGGGAGAGACGGCTCTTCTCCCATTGCAGCGCATCGGCCAGCTCTCCGACGCGCATCCGCGGTTCGGTGCGGTCGGTGAGCTGGACGAGTACGTCGAAATCGGCGAGGGACAGTCCGGAGTCCGCCTGCAGCTGGCGGTGCAGGTGCGCGCTGAGCTGCGCGTTCATGTCCAGGTAGCCCCGCCAGGCACGTCGTTCGTCATCGCTGAGCCATCGCGTCACGGAATCCAGTCTACCGGAATAGTTGACACATCACCTATGTTGGAGTCAGTATCAATATGACACGTCAACTAATTGGAGGTACCGAGATGACCACGGCGAGCGACTACACGCAGCTGACCGGCGAGTACACGATCGACCCCGCGCACAGCCGCCTTGGTTTCGTCGCGCGGCACGCGATGGTGACCAAGGTGCGCGGCGCGTTCAACGAGTTCGAGGGCACCGCACGCGTGGACGGCGAGAACCCGGCGAACTCCTCGGCGGCACTGGCGATCGCGGCGAACAGCATTGACACCCGCAACCCGGACCGGGACGCGCACCTGCGCAGCAACGACTTCCTGGCCATGGAGGAGTACCCGGAGATCACCTTCCGGTCCACCGAGATCACCTGGACCGAGCAGGACACCTTCGAGGTGACCGGTGATCTGACCATCAAGGGCGTGACCCGTTCGGTGACCGTCCCGCTGTCCTTCGAGGGCCAGGCCACCGACCCGTTCGGGAACAGCCGGATCGGTTTCGAGGGCTCCACCACCATCAACCGCAAGGACTTCGGCATCACCTGGAACGCAGCGCTGGAGACCGGGGGAGTACTTGTCAGTGACAAGATCGTGCTCGAGTTCGAACTCTCCGCGATCAAGCAGAACTGACCGGCCCGCCCGATTCGAAAAGGACCGATGACACTCGCGACCAGCGGCCTGCACCACGTCACGGCGATCGCCGGGAACCCGCAGGCGAACGCGGACTTCTACCTGCGCACCCTCGGGCTCCGGCTGGTCAAGACCACCGTGAACTTCGACGCGCCGGACGTCTATCACCTCTATTACGGGGATGAGCAGGGACAGCCGGGCACGCTGCTGACCTTCTTCCCGTTCGGCAAGGTGGCGCCCGGTATTCACGGCAACGGCCAGGCCACGACCACGGCGTTCTCGGTACCTGCCGCCTCGATCGGCTGGTGGCGGGATCATCTGCGTGAGCTCGGCACCGAGGTCAGCGAGGTCACCGAACGCGACGGGGAGGCAGCGCTGACCTTCCACGATCCGGACGGACTCGAACTCGCCCTGGTCGCGCACCCCCAGGGCGACCCGCGTGCACCGTGGGACAACGGGATCATCCCGGCCGAGCACGGAGTCCGTGGACTGCACTCGGTGACCCTGTCCACCGGCGATGAGGGCGGCACCATCGCGATGCTGGCCGAGCTCGGCCTGCACGCCCAGAGCCAGGACGGCAACCGGTTGCGGTTCGCCGCGGGCGAGGGCGGACCGGGGGCGCTCGTGGATATTCTGGTGGATCCCCGCGCACCGCATGGGCTGGTCTCCGGTGGCTCCGTGCACCACGTCGCCTGGCGGGCCCCGGATGAGCAGACCCAGCTGCGCTGGCGTGCAGAACTCGTCGAGCGGGGTGTGCAGGTCACCGAGGTGCGGGACCGGCAGTACTTCCGGTCGATCTATTTTCACGAGCCCGGTGGCACGCTGCTGGAGATCGCCACCGATGAACCGGGTTTCGCGATCGACGAGCCGCTGCTGGAGCTGGGCCGCGCGCTGAAGCTGCCGCCGTGGCTGGAGCCGACCCGCGAACAGATCCAGGCCAAGCTGGCGAGCCTGTCCGTTCCGGAGGAGAACAACCCCGGATTCGCGGAACGGGAGACCGCATGACCGCGGTACTGGACCGCCCGCACGTGTGGTTGCCCGGGGAAACCGGGCAACCACCGCTGCTGCTCCTGCACGGCACCGGCGGGAATGAGCACGATCTGCTGGCACTGCGCGAACAGCTCGCGCCCGAGGCCCCGGTGCTCTCGGTCCGGGGCACCGTGCTGGAGAACGGCATGCCGCGGTTTTTCCGGCGGCTGCGCGAAGGCGTGTTCGACGAGGACGATCTGCGTGCCCGTGTCGACGAGCTCGCCGCGTTCCTGGAGGCCGCGGAACGGCACTACGGTGTCGCGCCCGGTTCCTGGTACGCCATCGGCTTCTCCAACGGCGCGAACATCGCCTCGGCCACGCTGCTGCGCAGGCCGGAGCGGCTGGCCGGTGCCGTGCTGCTCGCCGCGATGGTGCCCTTCCGGCAGCCGCCCGAGGCGGACCTGAGCGGTAAGCGTGTGGCGGTGGTCAACGGCCACGCCGATCCCATGGCCACTCCGGAGCACACCGCACGGCTCGTCGCGGACCTGCGGGCCGCGGGGGCCGAGGTCACCCGGATCGATCATCCCGGCGGACACACCATCGACGCGCGCACGCTGCCCCGGATCGCGGAGCTCCTGCGCCGGTCCTGAACGGCAGGGCGTGCTCGGGCGGGGCGGCTCACCAGTCGCCGAGGTCGAAGCCGCCGAAATCGCCGAAGTCCCCGCCGTCCATGCCCATGTCCATACCGCCGAAATCGCCGCCCATATCGCCCATTCCCGGGTCGAAGCCACCGGCGTCCCAGCCGCCGCCGAAGCCGTGCATGCCGGAGAACAGCGAGTCGAACAACAGCATCGAGCCCACACCCCACGCGCCGCCGATCAGCGCGGGCTTCCACCACGGCTCCGAGTACCAGCCGCGTGGCACCGGGCGGCCGGCCACCGTGCCACCGGGGTAGTAGTGCGGCGTCTCCTCGCCGGGGTTCGGCGAGGCCGCGTAGTCATGGCCCTCCACCTGAACCTTGCGATTCTCGGTCACCGAGCCCGCCGCGCGCTGCCCGTCCATCTCCGGCAGCTCCGGGCCCGGATCCAGGCCGAGCGCCTCACGCGCCGCACGCACGTAGTACAGGCCCTCCATCGCGGTGTGCGTCGCCAGCTGGCACTGCCGCGTCGTGCTCGCCTGCTCGATCTGTGAACCTGCCGCCGTGTACCGCTCCGAGGCATCCGCGATCGCCTGCTTCGCCGCCGGTTCCGTCGTGCCCTCCAGCTGGAAGACCTGCCCGCCCAGCCGCTCGATCCAGCGCCGCGCCTCCGCCTTCGCATCGCCGAGCTCATCGGCCTTGCGGTCGTTGCCCCGCTTGGTGAACAGCACGATAGCGGCGATCACCACGACGAGTAACACGACAATCACGATCGCGGTGTTCACGGCGGCCTCCAGCGCACATCAACAGCAGTCACCGAGTGCAACGAAGGAACGGGCCGGGGAGTTCCCCGTTGCCCGGTGGGCAGGCCCAGCGCTCGGCGGGGTCGGCGTTCGGCGGGCTCAGCCGGGAGGCCACACCATCGCGCGGCCGCCGAGAACATGGCAGTGCACGTGGAACACCGTCTGCTGCCCGTCCTTGCCCGTGTTGAACACCAGCCGGTAACCGCTCTTCGCGATGCCCTCGAGCACCGCGACCTCCTTGGCCGCCGTCAGCAGCGAAGCGGCCACCGACGGCTCCGCCTCCGCCAGCTCCGCCGCATTGGCATAGTGCGCCTTCGGGATGACCAGCACATGCGTCGGCGCCTGCGGGTTCAGATCCCGGAACGCCAGCACCTCGTCGGTCTCGTGCACCACCGTCGCCGGGATGTCCCCGGAGACGATCGAGCAGAACAGGCAGTCTTCACTCATAGCGGCACCCTAATGCGAATGGCCGATCTGAGGGGACCGGGATCGCGTGGCCGCCGGGGTGCTCTTGTCCGTGCTGGTCGCGCACCGGCTCTTCGAACGTGGTTCGGGCGGATTGTGAAGTTCGATTCGCTTTGCTGTTCATAGTAAAATGACTGGTTCCAATCTGGGAGGCGATGATGTTCTACGGGTCAGGACAGTTTCATCAGGTCTCGGGTCGCCGCGGTGAGCGGCATGTGCGGCCGAACGAGCGGGTCTCGTCGGAGCAGGCTTCGCGGAAGGCGGAGATCGACCGTGTCCGGCAGGCGCGCGGGTCGTGGTGGAGCCGCATGATCGCCCGTTTCCGCGCGCGTGGTTCGGATCCCTACTCCGCGCCACGCTGAGCGCGCGTCATCGTCGATTTCGTTCGTGATGGACCGTTGACCAGGGATCTGGGAATAGGTGGTTTCGGTGTACCTCGGTGGAGGCGGAAGTTCGTGGGTCAATACCCGGAATGAGGAGAGCGCGAAACGGTTCGTTCAGCAGCAGCAAATGGAGTCCGGGCTCGACGGGGATCGGCTCCAGCGTTCCGATGAGATACGCCGTCGTTTCTGGGGCTGGGTCCGCTCGCAGTTCCGGCGGGTCCGGGGCGGGAAGTAGCTCGGCTCGGACCCCCTGCGGCGACTGTGTGATCGTTCAGGCTGGCGCGAGCGTGTCCTGGCGTGCCCGGATCCACCAGCGGCCCTCCTGATTGACAAGGACATATGACGTGATCATGGTGTGGTCGAGCTCGAGCGGTTCGCCGTCGGCATCGACCGCGTGTGCGCGCTGGTGCACGAGTGCGACATCGGGGCGAAGGAAGATCGGCTCGGCGGGCGTATAGCGGGCGCGCATCCCGTGCAGCTCGGCCGCGAAGCCGCGCCGGTATCGCTCGTGCAGCTCGGCGCGCCCGGAGAGCACGGTTCCGTTCGCCTCGATCACGATGGCGTTGGCGGTGAAGTGGGTGCTCATCAGCTCGGCGTCGGCGGTGTTCAAGGCTGTTTCCAGGTCCGTGACGATAGCTCGGATCGCGGTGGCCTCGGTGCTCTCCGGCGGATTCGGGGTCGATGGAGTCATACGGGCAGTATCGGGTCTCCACTTGACCGGATATCAAGCATCGCGCCGAACGTGTGGCTGTGACCTGCATTGTTGTCTTGGAGTGGGCTCCAACGCCTACGGTTGCCGCATGGCTGGGAACGGGCAGGCGGCGATGTTCGGTATCCGGGATGTCGCGGAGCAGACGGGGCTGAGCATGGAGACCCTGCGCTGGTATGAGCGTGCGGGGCTGGTGCCTCCGGTGCACCGGGGCAGCGATGGCCGGCGCCGGTACTCGGCGGCGGAGGTGGGCTTCGTCCGGCTGATCGTCTGTCTCCGGCGCACCGGGATGCCGGTGGCCAGGGTGCGGGAATTCGTGGATCTGGTGCGCCGGGGTGCGTCCACGCATGGGAAGCGGATGACCCTGCTCACCGAGCAGCGGGACCGGATCCTGGATCAGATGGCGCAGTTGCGGGCGGATCTTGCCACGGTGGAGCACAAGATCGGGCATTACGGCGAGCTGATCGAGGCCGGGCTGGACTGCGAGGGTGCGCCGGTCTCGGCGCGCACGGCCGAGCTACAGCGCCGCGGCTGACCGGGCGGCGGAACACCGAGCCCGCCCGATTACGGAAATAGTTCTGCAAAGAAAGTTCTGCAAAGAAAAGTGGGGATCATGCTGCGCAGGAACCTCGGCAAGACCGGGATCTCGGTGAGCAAGTACGCGCTGGGCACGATGCATTTCGGGCCGTGGGGCAACAATGAACCCGCTGAGGTCGGCAGGTTGATCAACACCGCGCTCGACGCCGGTATCAACCTCGTGGACACCGCGGACATGTACTCGGGCGGGGAAGCGGAACGGCTCGTCGGCGCGGCGATCCGGGGCAGGCGCGATGACGTCGTGCTGGCCACCAAGGGACATTTTCCGATGGGAGAGGACCCGAACAGCAGTGGGAATTCCCGCCGCTGGATCACCAGGGCCGTGGAGAACAGCCTGCGCAGGCTCGGTACGGACCGGATCGACCTGTACCAGATCCACCGCCCGGACCCGGACACCGATATCGACGAAACCCTTTCGGTGCTCTCCGATCTCGTGCGGGCGGGCAAGATCATGGCGATCGGTTCCTCGGATTTCTCCGCCGCGCAGCTGGTGCGAGCCCAATGGGTGGCACACGAGCGCAACCACATCCCGTTCCGCAGCGAGCAGCCGCCCTATTCGATCTTCGTGCGCGGGATCGAACGCGATGTGTTGCCCACGGCGCGCGAATACGGCCTCGGGGTGCTCACCTGGAGCCCGCTCAACAGCGGATGGCTCACCGGCCGCATTCGCGATGAGCGGATCGAGATCAGCGGATTCCGGGAACTGATCGCGCACAAGTTCGATCTGGACCTTCCCGGGAACCGGCGCAAGCTCGAAGCGGTGGAACGACTGCTCGCCCTCGCCACGGATAGCGGGATCTCGCTGACCCATCTCGCGCTCGCCTTCGCCGCGAGCCACGCGGATGTGTCCTCGGTGATCCTCGGGCCGCGAACCGGTGCCCAGCTCGACGATCTGCTCGCCGCGGCGGAGATCCAGCTGACCGACGAGGTGCTCGACCGGATCGATGCGATCGTGGCGCCGGCGACGGACCTCAATCCCGGGGACACCGACTACACACCACCGCATCTCGCGGATGCCGCACTGCGCAGGAGGCCGCCGGCGCAGCGCTGACCGCTCAGTGCGGTTCGTGCTGATCCTGCCGTGCTTTCTCGAGTGCCTCGATCTCCTCGGGCGGGTCGGCCGCACGCCAGATCCCGGACATTCCGCGACCGGTGTAGCCGAGCTCGTTCATCTTCTTGGGAACCGAGGCGCCCTGGTATTCGAGCGGGATCGCGTGCCCGTGCTCATCGGTTCCGCCCAGTGGCTGGTGCACCTCGATGAACTCGCCGTGCGGCAACCGTTTGATGATCCCGGTCTCGATCCCGTGCTCGAGTATCGCGCGGTCGGAGCGCTGCAGGCCGAGGCAGATCCGATAGGTCACGTAGTAGGCGATCGGCGGACCGATCAGCAGCAGGATGCGCCCGCCCCAGGTCATCGCGTTCAGCGAGATGTCGAACTTGAAGGCGATGATGTCGTTCGCGCAGGAAATGAACATCACCGCGTAGAACGTGAGGGCGAGCGCCCCGAGCCCGGTCCGTACCGGAACATCCCGCGGCCGCTGCAGCACGTTGTGGTGTGCGGTGTCCTTGCTGAATTTGCGTTCGATGACCGGATACATGATCGTCAGCGTGATGATCACACCGAAGGCCATGAGCGGGAAGAAAACCGCGGGAACCGTGTAACTGCCGAGATAGATCTCCCAGTCCGGCCACAACCTGATCAGCCCGTCGGTCCAGCCCATGTACCAGTCCGGTTGTACCCCGGCGGATACTTTCCCGGTCGAATACGGGCCGAGATTCCAGATCGGGTTGATCTGGAAGATCCCGCTGATCACGGCGAGCAGTCCGAGCACGACCGCGAAGAAGGCCCCGGCTTTCGCGGCGAACACCGGCATGATGCGCACGCCGACCACGTTGCTCTCCTTGCGGCGCACTCCGGGGAACTGGGTGTGTTTCTGATACCAGACCACGGCGAGGTGTACCGCGATCAGGCCGAGAAGAATTCCCGGAAGAATGAGGATGTGAATGGTATAGAGCCGGGGAATGAGCTCGTTTCCCGGGAATTCCGAACCGAAGATCAGCCAGTGAATCCAGGTGCCGATCAGTGGAACGCTGAGAATTCCGCCGGACATGGCCGCCCGGATGCCGATTCCGGAGAGCAGATCGTCGGGGAGGCCGTAGCCGAAGTAGCCCTCGAACATTCCGAGCACGAGAAGCAACGCGCCCACGAACCAGTTCGTCTCGCGTGGCCTGCGGAACGCGCCGGTGAAGAAGATCCGGCACAGGTGCGCCACCATCGCCGCCACGAACAACAGTGCCGCCCAGTGGTGCAGCTGCCGCACGAACAGCCCGCCGCGCACATCGAAGCTGATGTTCAGGGTGGACTCGTAGGCCCGCGACATCTCCACACCGCGCAGATTCGCGAACGAGCCGTTGTAGGTGACCTCCTGCATCGAGGGGTCGAAGAACAGCGCCAGATACGTGCCGGAAAGCAGCAGCACGATGAACGAGTACAGCGCTATTTCCCCGAGCATGAACGACCAGTGCGTGGGGAAGACCTTGTTCAACTGGCGGCGGATGCCCGCCGCGAACCGCAGGCGGGCATCCAGCTCGTCGGCGGCCTTGCCCGCCTGCTTCAGCGCGACTCCGGCGGTCTTCGTCGGGGTGGTCAGTGAGCTCATCGTTGCGCTCCCGGTGCGAATACGCGGTGCACGCGCTACGCGATCCTACGGCAATGACACCACGATGTCCTACGACAGCAATATCCCGATACCCTGCGCATATCGAGGCTAGACCGGGTGGTGAGATCCCCGCAACAGCGAGCCGGTGTGGTGCGGCTCCGTGTGGCGCCGGGCACGGTCGGCCCGGGGCGGCTCATGCCACGGGGCCCTCCAGCGCGAGCAGCAGGGTGCGCAGGTCCTCGTTGATCCGGTGTTGTTGTTCCCGGCTGAGTGGGGAGAAGACCTCGCGCTCGGTCTCGGTCTTCCCGCCGAACACCGCCTTGGCGCGGGCCCGTCCCTCTTCGGTGAGCACGACACTCACGCTGCGCCGGTCGGCCTCGTCCACCTCGCGCGTGACCCATCCTTTCGCGGTGAGGCGGGACACCCGGTTGGTGACCGCGCCCGAGGTCAGCTGCAGCTGCCGCATCAGCTCACCGGCGCTGAGCCGGCAGTCGGGATCGGCCCTGCGCAGGCAGGCCAGCATCTCCAGTTCCCACAGTTCGATGCCCTGCGGGGCGAGTTCGCGCCGTATCCGGGTTTCCAGATGGTGTGCGATGCGGCGCATGCGATAGCTGAGCGCCTTGGCTTCGAGCGTCCCGGCGTCGTGCGGGGCCGAGATGGCCTCGATCAGCGCGTCGATCATGTCGCGATCGGTTCCGGAGGTCACAACCACGAAGAGTAACAGGCCTTGATCAGAACATGAAGACTCAGTATATTAACGTTAATCTTCTTAAGGTTCAACTATTGGAGATGATGGAGATGCGTAAGCGGATCGGACTGGCCACCTCGGTGCTCGGACTGGCAGCCGCGGCACCCTCGGTGTGGCAGACCGTCACGCACATCCGGGACAGCAGCTACCGCGCGCCCGAGGCCCGGCACGGGGCAGGGCACGTGCAGTACCACATGGCGCGCGAAGCCCTGATCACTCTCGGTGCCTTCGGGGCGCTCGGGATCGGCTTGCTCACCGAGCAGCGGGACCGGCGGATGTGGGCCGCGATGGCCAGCATCACGGGCGGATTCGTCGCCGCGATGTGGTCCGGCGGGCCGACCACGGGCACCTGGGCGCCGAACCGGAAAGCGCTGACCATCCACATCGCATCGACCACGGGGCTCGCCACCGGCATGTGGCTGCTCCGGCCGGGGCGTGGCGAGTGAACCCCGAGGTCATCGTCGTCGGAGCCGGACCGGTCGGGATGACCGCGGCCGCGCTACTGGACGCGGCCGGGGTCACGGTGCGGGTCCTGGAACGTGGTCCCGAGGGGCCGCGCCAGGCTCAGGGCAAGGCGACGACCATTCATCCGCGCACCCTCGAACTGCTGGACGCCATCCGGACGGACACCGGGCGCACGGTCACCGACGAGCTGCTCGCGCTCGGGCGGCCGACCGGACGGGCACACTTCGCCGTGCTGCCGGAACTGCTGGACTACCGCGAACTGCCGACGCCCTATCCGTTCGTGCTGATGCTCGGCCAGCACCACACCGAAGCGGTACTCGCCCGGCACCTGTCCGCGCGCGGGGTGGATGTGCGGTACACGCACGAGGTCACCGCGGTGGAGCAGGACGCGGACGGTGTCCGGGTGTATGCCGGTGCGCAGGTGCACGAGGCCCGGTATGTGCTCGGGGCGGACGGTGCGCGCAGCGTGGTCCGCGGCTGCGCCGGGATCGACTACCCCGGAACGCTGCCCTCGCTGTGCGGGTTCGTCGCCGATGTGCGGCTGGCCGATCCGCCGGCGGAGGTGCTGCACCATTGGACGCACGAGAACGGATGGGTCAGCATCACCCCGCTGCCGGACGGGCTGCACCGGGTGTTCGGCGCGCGGCCGTGCGATGCGGGACTGAGCCCGGAACAGGTCCGTGCACGCCAGTCCGAAGGGCTCACCGAGCACGGGCTGCGCGAGATCCTGCACGGCATCGCGGGGACCGATTTCGGGCTGCGCGAGGTGACCTGGAAGTCCACCGCCAACGATGGCACCCGCCGCGCCGAGCGATATCGCAGCGGGCGGGTGTTCCTCGCCGGGGACGCCGCGCACATCCATCTCCCCGCAGGAGGTCAGGGGCTCAACGCCGGGATTCAGGACGCCGCCAATCTCGCGTGGAAACTCGCCGCGGAACTCGGTGGCCGTGCGCCCGCCGCGATCACCGAGGGCGAGCACGACTACCACAGCGAGCGTGCGCGGCAGTCCGCCCAGCTGGCGCGCAACACCCTGGCCCAGTCCGGCCTGATGACCACCTTCACTCCGGCGGGATCGGCGCTGCGCGAGCTGTTCACCGACCTGATCACCGGGCCGGGCGGCACCGGGGAAACCCTCGCCCGCTGGCTTGCCGGGCTCGATGTGCGCTATCCGGGCACGGCGACGAGCGGCGAGCGGGTGCCGGATCTGCGTGCGGACGGCGAGAGCGTGTTCCGCCTGCTGCGGCCGGACCGGTTCCTGATCGCCGATGCCACGCCCGCGGGCGCCTTCACGAGCTTCGGCGGGCAACACCTCGATGTGCGCCGGGTGCCGCCTTCGAACACGTTCGCGGGACTGCTCGTCCGTCCGGACGGGCATATCGCGCGCGTGGTTCCGGAAGCCGATGTGTCCGCGATGGCCGCGGCCGTGCGGGACTGGCTCGTGGTCTGACGGCCCACCGTGGTCGCGATGGGTAGTCGTGGCCACGGTTTTCGGCTACCGTTTCGACACTACGCTTTTCGGATAAAGCTTCGCTCCGCGGTTCGTTACGGGTTCCGCGGAAAGTTCCCCGTTGCAGGTGGTTTTCGGGTCAGCCGCACGGATTTCGGGGTTATCGTTCGATTCCATGAAGCCAAGAAGACCTGTGCAGCTCGCGTGCGCTCTGCTGGGGGCCTTGGTGCTGTCCATCGGATCGGCCAATTTCGCCGGTGCGGCACCGCGCACGCTGAGCGCGGCCGATGACGGCGCGAAGGTGGTCCAGCAGACCCAGCCGAATGGGCAGATGCTGGACGTGATCATGCAGTCGCCCGCGGTGGGTACGAATGTGGGGATGCGCCTGCTGCTTCCGCCGGGATGGACGCCGAACGCCACGCGTACCTGGCCGGTCCTCTATCTGCTTCCCGGGTGCTGCGAACCCAAGGACTTCCGGGCCTGGACCGAACTGACCGATATCGCCGCCTTCGCGAAGAACAAGAACGTGCTCATCGCGATGCCGACCGACGGGGCGAACGGGAACTTCTCGGACTGGTGGAACTACGGCAAATACGGGCCACCGAACTGGGAGAAGTTCCACCTCGACGAGATGCGCCAGATTCTGGAGCGCAACTACCACGCCGGGCAGCAGCGCGCGGTGGCCGGACTCTCCGCGGGTGCCTACGGTGCGATGGAGTACGCCTCCCGGCGGCCGGGCATGTTCCAGGCGGCCGCGGCCTTCAGTGGCACACCGAACGTTCGCTCGATGTTCGGTGACTTCGGGGTCATGGTCGGAAATTTCCGTACCGGCCAGAAGCAGGAAGCGCTCTGGGGTGATCCGGTCGCGCAGGCCGATATCTGGAAAGCGCACAATCCCTATGACAATGCGGAGAACCTGCGCGGAACGCGGCTCTACATCGCCACCGGCAACGGTTTCCCCGGCCCGCTGCACCTGATCACCGACAACGGGCTGAACATGTTCGAGATGCCGACCCTGCCGAACTCGCTGATGTTCGTGAACAAGCTCAACCGGCTGAACATCCCGGTCACGACGCACTTCTACGGCGCGGGAACCCACATGTGGGGTTACTGGATTCACGAACTCAAACGTGCCTGGCCCCTGCTGACCAAGGGCTTCTGAGGCTTCCGGTGATACGAGCCGACCGACAGGGAAGAACATCATGGTGAAAAGAGCTGGCATAGCGGCGCTCGCGGTGGCGGCACTGGTCGCGCTCGTCGTGATTTTCGCCGGGATCCAGGGCGGGGGCCACGTCAAGCAGGCCGCGCCCGAGTCACCGGCGGAGTCCTCGGCCCAGGTTCGCGCCGCGGTGCAGAACGAGCAGGCAAAGCGTTCCCCGGCCCCGGCACCGGCGCCGCGGCAACCGAAGGCCACTCCGGAGCCGGGCAGCGCGCAGACCGGTGTGCCGTTGACCCAACGGGACCCGGAGCAGGTACGCACCCAGGTGCACGACTACCTCGAGTCCGTGGACCGCTCGCGGCTTCCGAACTCCGCGGAGATCCGGAAGAACCTGCAGCCCTACGAGAACGAGCTGCGCGGCATGATCCAGCGCAAGGCCGATGTCACCGGCACGGTGCTGGGACCGTTCTGCGACAACCTCAACGCGGTGGTCTACAGCCTCTATTCGTGGATGCTGTCGATGGGGATCCCGAACGGACCGAGTGTCGGGCTGCCCGATTTCCCGAATCCGTGCCCCGCGAACAAGAACCTCGCCCCGATGCCCTTCGACTGAGCGTCTGAAGCCGATTCAGGTGTCGAGCCGGGGCCAGGGGCGCACCGGGGGCGGTTCCGGGTAGCCGTCCCCGGCACCGGTCAGCGGGGCGGCCGTTCCGCAGGCGGCCGCCAGGGTGGCCGGATCCAGGCAGAACACCTCGCCACCGGTGCCCGCGGCCCAGCCGCCGAGTTCCCGGTCCGGCGACGGAGCCCGCACCCCGGCGAGCACCACATTGCCCGGCCGGACCCGCATGAAGACCCCGGCCTCGGAGAGGGCGGCCATCCGGGAGAACACCACATCCATCCCGGCGGCCGCACCGAGCAGGAAGTCCAGTTCGCCCGCGCCCCACACATTGGCCAGGTACAGCCCGCCGGGGCGCAGCACGCGCGCGATCCGCTCGAGGAATTCCACCGTGGCCATTCCGGTGTCCGGGGCACCCGCCCGGAAGGCGTCGAGCACCACGAGATCCGCGGATCGCCCGGGCAACCGCTCGATTCCGGCCCGCCCGTCGATGGCTTCGACCCGCAGCCCGGGAACATCGTCGAGGCCGAGGTGTTCCCGGATGAGCCCGGTGAGCGGTTCGTCGAGCTCGAACACGGTCTGCGCCGATCCGGGGCGCGTCCGGGCGAGGTAGCGGGCGAGGGAACAACCGCCACCGCCGATGTGCACCGCGGTCAGCGGCCGCTGCCCGGCCCAGTGTTCCTCGATCGTCGAGGCCATCCAGTTCGTGTAGGGCAGCACCAGGTTCTCCGGATCCGCGAGGTCCACATAGGACTGCAGGACACCGTCGACGAGGACCCGCCACCGGTGCTCGGCGGTCTCGTCCGGGCTCAGCTCCGCGGTGCCGAACCGGACCGGTGCTCGGACGGCTTCGGGAACCGCGGACTGGTCGGCCATCCGGTCAGACTACGCCCGGGTGCCCGATTCTCCCTTTCCCCGGCTTCCCCGCGGCCGAGACGGCGGGACAGTTCGACCGGTAAGCCGCTCTCGCGCAACGCGGCGACCTTTTCCCGTGGTGCGCCGGAGTCGGTGACGAGCACATCGACACTGTCCAACGGGGCGAACACGGACATGAACGAGTTCTCCATCTTCGTGTTGTCGGCGAGCACGACCACTTTCTTGGCGGACTTGACCATGGCGCGCTTGACGGCCGATTCGAAGGAATCCGGGGTGGAGAACCCCCTGGCCGATGAAATCCCGTAGGTGCCGATGAACGCGACATCCACATCGAGGGAACCGAGCTGCTCCAGTGCCCAGTGATCGACCGTGGCCAGCGGCGAAGGGCGCAGCCGACCGCCGAGCAGGTGAACCGTGAGCAGGGGCAACCGGACCAGGGACTCGCCGATCGGCGGGGCGTTGGTGATCACGGTGAGTTCCCGGTCCTCCGGGATCGCCGCGGCGAGCTGCGCGGTCGTCGTGCCCGAGTCGATCAGGATCGTGCCGGTTCGCGGAAGTAGGGCGGCGGCGCGCTTTCCGATGGCACGTTTCGCGCTCGCCATGAGGTCGGGGCCCTCGGCAAGGCCGGGAACGGGATTGACGGATTCGACCGGTACGGCTCCGCCGTGCACGCGGCGGAGTATGTTCTGCTGTTCCAACAGGGTGAGGTCGCGGCGGACGGTTTCGGTGGTGACCCCGATGGTGGCAGCGAGATCGGCAACGTCGACGCTGCCGCGTTTCTGTGCTTCCCGGACGATGAATTGCCGACGCTCGAGAGCGAACATGTCGTCGTCCCCCAATCTCGGACGGAAGCTCGCGACCTCCCCGGGACCTCTCGATCAGGGCGTGACCGCTCATGTTGTTTTACCTTGTTCTCTGTGGGGTGTCAAGGCGCGCTCGCGCCCGCGAGAAGCGTGTGACCTGCGTAAACGGTCGACAGGTGGTACCGCCGTTCGGGTCAGCAGGCCGGGTGCTTCCCGGCGCGCACGGAGACGTTGTCCAGGATCGTCCGGTACCAGTCGATGAGGCAGGCGCAGCTCAGTTCCTCGCGCACCGCGTGCTCGAGCGCGCGCCACAGCCCGGCCTCGGTCCATTCGCAGAACCGGCGATGCGCGGTGGGAACGGTGACCCCGAACAACGGCGGGAGGTGCCGCCAGGCGCAGCCGGTGGTCACGACGAAGACGATGGCGGTGAACACGGCGCGATCTCCGACGCGGGTCCGTCCGCCGCCCTGCGGGCGTGGGTGCCCCGCCGGGAGCATCGGTTCGATCACGAGCCACATCTCGTCCGGCACCAGTCGCCGGGACAGCTCGTCGAGCAGTTCGGGATCCCGGGTGCGGCTGAGGACAGCGGTCATATCCGCGAGACTAGGGGAGACCGGGATCCCGGACGGGGCCCGCGAGCGACAAACCCTGTCCGATAACCGGCACCCGGGCGCTCGTTCAGGCCCCGGTGAGGAAGGTCAGGTCCTGAGGCCGCGGTGGTGCGGGTTTTGCACAGCTGAGTTCGCTCGCCCGGGAGGTGTCCACGAGGCCTGCGACGTATTCCTCGAGTGGTTCGCTCGGCGTGAGCAGCTCGCGTACATCCCCGTGGAACCGGGCGGTTCCCTTGCGCAGCACGAGAATGTCGTCCGCGAGTACCTTGGCGACGGCGAGGTCGTGCGTGACGAGCACCATGGCGAAGCTGTGCTGTTCCTGGAGTTCGAGCAGCAGATTGATGATCTGTGCCTGTACGGAGACATCGAGTGCGGAGGTGGGCTCGTCGCAGAGCAGCACATCCGGTGCGGGGGCCAGCGCCCGTGCCACCACCACGCGTTGCAGCTGCCCGCCGGAGAAGGCACGTGGCCGTTCCCCGGCCCGGGACGGGTTGATGCCGACGAGCGAGAGCAGCTCCCGCACCCGGGCCCGCCGCTGCCCGCGAGCGGTACCGCGCAGTGGCTCGGCGATGCTCGAACCGATGCTGCGCATGGGATCGAGTGCATCCGAGGGATTCTGGAAGACCATCTGCACCGGGCTGGTGCGGCCGGGCCGCAACAGGAGTGGCCTGCCGTGGATGAGAATGTCCCCGGAGGACGGTTTCTCCAGACCGGCGACGCAGCGGATGAGCGTGGTCTTTCCGGCACCGCTTTCCCCGACGACGGCCGTCGTGCACCCCGGGAACACGGTGAACGACACCGTGTCCAGTGCGGGCCGGACCGCGCGGGAACCGAAGGTCTTCGTGATCCCGGCTACTTCGATGGCGGGTGTGTCGATGAACATCAGTGCACCTCCTGGGTGGCGAAGTGGCAGGCGACCCCGCGTTCGGGTCCGGCGATGAATTCGGGCTGTTCCAGTGCGCACCGTTCCCGGACCTCGGGGCAGCGCGGATGGAAACAGCACCCGTTCGGCAGCTGACCGGGTAACGGTGGTTCCCCGCCGACCGTGGGCAAGGCGGTGCGGCGCGGGCTGTCCAGGCCGAGGGAACACGAGATCAACGTGCTCGTGTACGGGTGCGCGGGTGCGCCGAGGATGTCCGCGGTGGGCCCGTATTCGGCGAGCCGGCCCGCGTAGAGCACGGCGATGCTGTCGCAGAACCGGCTGACCAGACCGAGATCGTGGGAGATCAGCACGATCGCGGTGCCGTCCTCGCGGGCGACGGAACGCACCAGGTTGAGCGCCTCGACCCGCAGATTGGCATCGAGCGCGGATGTCGGTTCGTCGACGAGCAGTACCTTGGGCGCGGGCATCAGGGTCAGGGCCAGGGCGACGCGCTGGCTCATCCCGCCGGAGAGCTGGTGCGGGTAGAGCCGGAAGACGGAATCCGTCTCCTCGAGCCCGAGATGGTGGCACAGACTCCTGGCGCGGGTGATGGCCCGTTCCCTGGTCATGATCCCGTTGTGCACCACCGCTTCGATCAGTTGCGGGCCGATCCGTTTGATCGGATCGAAGGCTCCCATGGGGTTCTGCAGCATGAGCCCGGCGGTCCGGCCCCGATGCCGGGCGAGTTCTCCCCGCTGGGCAAGGGAAAGCCATTCCCCGCCGCCGAACCGGACCCGTCCGGTGGCGTGCAGCGCGCGCGGCTGCAGGCCGAGGATGGCGCGCGCGGTCATGGTTTTCCCCGCACCGGTCTCGCCGAGCAGGCCGAGCAGTTCTCCGGCGCGCACGGACAGATTCACCTCGGTGACGATCCGGGTGCCCGCGTTCGTCAGCACGGTGAGGTCTTGCACGCCGAGTGCCTCGGTGTGCGGTGTTCCGGTGGTCATCACACGTCTCCTGAGTCGAGGTGGAAGCGGTCCCGCAGGCCGTCGCCGATCAGATTGGTGGCCACCACGAGGAGCACGATCATCACGCCGGGGAAGGTCGCTATCCACCAGTCGCTGGTGAGTTCGTTGCGCCCTTGGGAGATCAGGTATCCGAGGCTGATGGTCGGCGGTTCCAGGCCGAGGCCGAGGAAGGACAGCGCCGATTCGGCCAGCATGACGAATCCGATGTGCAGCGAGGCGTACACGATGATGGGTGTGGTGCAGGCCGGGACGAAGTGGCCGAAGGCGATACCGAGCCTTCGGGTACCGGCGAGCCGGGCGGCCGCGATGTATCCGCGCTCGCGTTCGGTGAGTACCCGCGCCCGCACCAGCCGCGCGTAGGGAACCCAGCTCACCGAGGCAAGCAGCACGATCAGCACCGGGATGTTTCGGGTGATCACCATCGAGGCGGCCAGGAAGATCAGCAGTGGCGGCACCGCGAGCTGCAGATCCACCAACCGCATCAGCACCGCGTCCGCCCAGCCGCCCGCGTATCCGGCGAAGGTGCCGACCAGCACCCCGACGAGGGCACTGACCACGACCACGGCCAGCCCGACCGACAGCGAGGTGGTGATACCGCTCGCGCACCAGGTGAACACATCGCGGCCGAGCAGGTCGGTGCCGAACGGGTGCCCCGCCGAGAACGGCGGAAGATTGCCACTGGTCAGCTGCTGGCTGTTCGGATCGGGCAGGAAAAAGCGCGCGATCAGGGAGAGCAGGATCAGCCCGCCGAGCAGAATTCCTCCCGCACGCAGCGAAGCGGCACCCGCTCTGGCCGGGAGACGGAACAGACGCAGGGGAATCGCCGTCATGAGACACCTACCCGCACACGTGGGTCGGCCGCGAGCACGATCAGGTCCGCGGCGAGGTTGAGCAGGACGTAGAACGCGGCCACGATGATGATGACCGTTTGCACGACCGTGAAATCGCGCGCCTGGACCGCGGAGACGGTCAGGTTGCCGATTCCGGGCCAGGAGAAGATGGTTTCCACGATGAGGCTGCCGCCGATGAGGTGGCCAAGCTGCAGGGCACCGAAGGTCGCACTGGGACCGGCGGTGTTCGGCAGCACGTGCCGGTAGAGGATGAACCGTTCGGTCAGCCCCCGCGCACGCATGGCGTCCACGAATTCACCGGAGAGCACATCGAGCAATTGGCCGCGGACGATGCGGAACAGCATCGGCACCATCGGAATCGCGAGCGAGACCACCGGAAGTATCAGCGAGGAAGCGCTGTAGAAACCGAAACTGGGGAACAGCCGCAGCTGCACCGAGAACAGCAGGATCATCATCAGCGCCAGCCAGAACTCGGGCATTCCCTGCAGCACTCCGATCACCCGGCGCAGCAGGCGATCGGAGCGCCGTTCCCGGTGCCGCACGCTGAAGATCGCCAGCAGCACGGCGATGAGCACCGCGAGGGCCATCGCGAGCAGGACGAGCACGAGGGTGTTGGGCAGGGCCCGGAGCACGAGGCCGATCGCACTGTCATCGGTGCGGTACGACTTCCCGAAATCCCCGGTCACCACTCCCTTCAGGAAACTCAGGAATCGTTCCGGCATCGGCCGGTCATAACCGAGTTTCGCGTTGAGGACCGCGCGCTGTGCCGGGGTGAGGGAATCGCCACCGAGAACATCCGCGGGTTTGCCGATCACGTTGGTGAGCAGGAAACTGATCGCGACCGCGCCGAAGAGGACGATGATTCCCTGGGTGAGGCGGCCGAGCACATAACGTTTGATCATGGTGGGGTTCCTTAGGCATGGCCATGCCACGGATCGAGGAGCCGAACCGCGCTCAACGGGAAAGGTAGACCGAGCGGTACTCCGGGATCAGCCCGTCCTGCGGCGGCACGAATCCCCGGACGTTGGCGCGATGCGCGTTCAGCGCCGTCTGCGCGTAGAGCGTTATCACGGGTTCGAGGCCCGCCACCCGATTCTCGATATCCTCGAACAACCGTTCCCGCGCGGGCCCGTCCGGCGTGTTGAGCACCTGTTTGCCGAGATCGGTTATTTGCGGATCGTCGAGCTGGTTCTCCCGCGGAAGGCATTTCAGCGCGATGCAGTGCGCGGCCCCGCCGGTGACGAAGGTCCGGGTGCCGACCATGCCGTGCCACGGCCGGGGGCCGGGCGCCTGGTTGGTCATCACCTTGGTGAGTTCACCGCCAGGTTTGGAGAGCACGGTGAGGTCGATGCCGACTTTCTTGGCCATTCCGGAAATCGCCTGGGCGAGCTGTTCGCCCGGCCCGATGACGTCCTTGGAGAAGGCGATGGTGATGGGCACCGGTGTGCGCAGCCCACTTTCCGCGATCAGTTTCCGCGCACGGTCCGGGTCGTAGGTGTTGGCGTCCGTGGGTTCCTGATAGCCGTAGACGCCGGGCGCGACCCAGCTGTTGCTCGGTTTGCCGCCGACACCGCGCAGCACACTCTTGATCAGCGCCTGCCGGTCGATGGCGCAGGCCAGTGCCTGGCGCAGTTTGACGTTGTCCATCGGCGGGGTCTTGGTGAACAGGAACAGCCTGCTCGTCGTCCACGCCTGGTTCCTGGTGACCACCATGTTCGGATCTCCCTGCAGGGTGACCGAATCCGTGGGCGTGAGCTGCAGGACCAGATCCACGCTGCCCGAGCGCAGCGCCGCGATCCGGCTGTCCTGGTCGGGAATGATGAGGAATTCCAGCCGCTCGAGATAGGGGCCTCCGCCGTGCTGCCAGTAGTCCGGATTCGCCTCCAGGATGACGCTCTGCGCGGTCCGGTAGCTGACGAACCGGAACGGTCCGGTGCCCGCGGGTTTCTGCTTGATCGCCGATTCCCCGGCGGCGAGCAGTTTGGGGGAGAGCAGTTTCTGTGCCGCCACGTTCCTGGCCATATCGGGAAACGGGGTGGGCATGGTGACCCGCAGGACATGCGGATCGGACACATCGTAGGTCGCGTTGTCGGGGAGGAACCGGCCGGTGGATCCGCCGCTGTTCTTCGCGTACTCGAAGGAGGCCTTGACCGAGGCGGAGGTGAAATCCGAGCCATCGTGGAACTTCACTCCCCGCCGCAGCCGGAAGATCCATTCGCGGGTATCGGGCGAGGACTCGTAGCTTTCGGCCAGCTGTGGTTCCAGTTTGTTCGTTCCGGTGCGATAGTGCACCAAGCTCTCGTAGATATTGTGCTTGAGGATGCCGAGGTCGGCGATATTGGAGACGATCGTCGGATCCAGGCTCTGCGGTTCGGCGTTGTTGGCGATCCGCAGTACCCCGGTCGGCTTGCCCGGCGGCGGGCTCGATGGCCGGTTCGCGGGCGCACTGCCGAGCGAGCATCCGGACAGCGCCGGAACGCCGACCGCGATCCCTGCACCGGTGGCCGCGCTGAGCCGGAGTACCCGCCTGCGGCTGAGATCCTGCAGCACGGGAGAGATTTCGCGATCGGGTAACGAGGTGAATGTCATCAGGACGACTCCATTGTCGGCAGTGGGAATGTGCGGGAAACGGATCAGGGTCCGGCCGGATCAAGGCATGGCTGCGCCCTTCGGTGAATGCCGGGAACAATGAAACGGCTTTGGTTGCCGAGCCGTGCGGCCGGTTGATCGGGGACCGAAGTGGTGCGGGTCTAGCGTGCCCGCGGCCGATATCTCATACCGCCGCCTCCTGTCTCGATTGGTCGAAAGCGCGCCGCCATTGCTGGTAGCGGTTCTCGCAGTAGCCCATGCTCTGGGAAAGGGCCTGACCCGCGGCCAGCAGCGCGGGTGTCGCGCGCTCCCGCCGGGCGGCGGTCCAGCGCTGGCCCGGTCCGGCGATGGTGAGCGAGCCGAAGATGCCGTTGGCGTCGAACACCGGAACCGACACCGCGCTCGCGCCGGGAACATGGTCGACATCCGAGGAGAAGTACCCGATCCGTGCCACGGAGATGAGCTGTGCTGCCAGGATGTCGGCCTCGGGCGGATCGAGTGTGGCCAGCAGCGCATCCCGTTGCGGACCGTCGACGAACGCCATGATCGCCTTTCCCGATGGCCCGTACGGGAGAAAGAAGGATTCACCGATCGGCAGGATCCGGCGGATCACCTCCTGGCTCTCCAGTCCGGCGACGGTGACCCGGTGATCCCCGGTGCGGCGATTGAATCCGATGGTCTCGCCGGTCTGGTCGCGCAGTTTCGTCAACAGGGGCAGCAGTATCGACTGAAAACGGTTGTTGAGCACGGCGGTGGCACCGAGCCGGGCGAGGATCGGTCCGATGCTGAACAGCCTCGAGCGGTGATCCCGGACCAGCCATCCCCGCTGGACGAGCAGGGCGAGCAACCGCGAGCACGTCGACTTGTCCAGGCCGAGCTGACCCGCGACCGACATCGCGCTGACCGGTTCCCCGCTGGCAGCCACGTGATCCAGAACCACGAGCACTTTGTCTGCTGCCTGACTCATTTTCGTGTCCTCTCATTCTGTGAGAATGCCTCTCATAACCAAGGACAGCTAGCAGATTAAGTTGAAAGCACGGCTCCTGACAAGACGCCGTCTTCGAAATGAGACATCGAAATAAAATACTCAAGACGCGATACAGGAAGGCTAAATCATCGTCTTGTACTTTTCATTGAAACCGCGTGCCCTGGCGGCTCGATGTGTGCAACCGGCCGGGTCAGGGGGCCGATCGCTTACCCTCGGCTATCGGCCCGCATCCGGTTCAAGCTCCATCGAGATTGAACGGCGCGGTAGAAAAAAGAGAGAGCTCACCATTATTGCTCAATTGAACTTCAACTGACGAAGGTTCCGAAAAGGTGTGGTCTTGTCATTCGGAATTCCCGTCACGGAATGCGCGGATCGAATTCGGTCAGCGGATGGCGAAAACCATGCCGACATCGGCCGCCCGCTGGACCGGCCCCTGTTCGGTGCTGATCGAGAAGCCGTGTTCACCGAGGAGTTCGGCGATCACCGCACCGTTTCGCCGCCAGCCCTCGACCTCGACGACGGCCTGGCGGATCAGCGGCCAATGCCGGTCCTCGATCCCGTGCAGTACCTCGAGTTCGGCGCCCTCGACATCGACTTTCAGCAGGTCGATGTGCTCGATGTGGTGTTCCTCGAGTACCCGGGACAGCGGTCGGACCCGGACCCGATGGGTCTCGAGTTGCCGCATCGAACGCAGTTGGCGGCCGACGAGGGCGCGCAGGATGGGGGCGGGCATCCGGGAAACCGCCGATCCGTTCTCCTCACGGCGCATCATCTCGGCGATGCTTGCGGCGATGCGCCGCCGTTCGGCATCGACATTCCCCTTGTCCCGGAAGGAGGACGAGAAAATCGTGGCGGCGGGGAAATAGCTGAACTCGAGTTCCGCCTCGCTGGCGGAGAGTCCGTAGGGCAAGGTGGTCACGCGTCCGCCGAAGAACTCACGGGCGTTGCGTTCGAGTATCGCGTGCAGCGGCGGCAACGGCTCGAAGGCATAGATTCGCGCCTCGCCGGCCGATCGTTCGTGCACGGCCGCGGAGAAGACCCCGATATTGGCGCCGACGTCGAGCACGGTCGCGCCCGGGGCGAGCTCGATGCCGTTGGCGAAGTAGCCGTTCACCTCATCGCGCAGATAGGCGGCTTCCCAGGAGTTGACGCAGTGCAGCGCGGTCAGGTTGGCGGTCACGGGCGGATATTAGTCGCGGTCACTGCGTGAGCGCGAATCCGAACGATCCGAACAGTTCGAACTTGTTCGTAACGAACATGTTCGTTACACTGAAAGTGACACCGAGACAACGGCACGGAGGCAAGAGTGAAGATGAGCAGGTTTCGGATCAGCAGCGGGGTCGTGCTCGATTCGGTCGAGCTGACCGTCGGTGATCTCGAGCGGAGTACGGCGTACTACACGAACGCCCTCGGTCTGGACCTGATCGAGAGGAACGGGGGTCGGGCGCGGTTCGGGGTTTCCGGACGCACGCTGCTGGTGCTGCACGAGCTTCCGGGGGCGCGGCCCGCGCCGGAATCCAGTCCCGGGCTCAGTCACGTGGCGCCGCAGCTGCCGCGCCGCTCCGATCTTGGCCGGTTCGCCCGGCATTTTCTCGGCACGCACTCCGAAGCCAGGCTGATCGATCACGAGGTCTCGGAGTCCTGCTATGTGGTCGATCCGGACGGACATACCGTGGAACTGACCGCGGCGCGCCCGCGCGCGGAATGGCGGTGGGCGGACGGGCTGCCGGTGCTGGTCGCTCACCCGATGGAGCTGTCCGCGCTGACGGCCGATCCGGAAGCGGAGGCGCCGTTCGAGGGGCTCGCCCCGGCCACGGAACTCGGGCACGTCCAGCTGAAGGTCACCGACGCCGAGCTGGAGGACAGCGAACCGTTCTACTGTGACGTGCTCGGGTTCGAGGTCGGTGCCCGGATGGGGCGCAAGTTCCTCGGCGTCGGCCCTGGCGAACAGCGCAGCATGATCGTGGTCACCAACCGGTTCAGCACCGCCGACAGCGAGCCCGCCCCGGAGGACAGCGCCCAGCTGCTCGCGGTGAACCTTACGCTGCCCGGGACGCGGGACCTCGAAGAGCTCGCCGGGCGGCTGCGTTCGGCGGATCATCCGGCCGAACTGGCCGAGGGAGTGCTGACGGTCCAGGATCTTTCGGGAAATACGCTGCGATTCGCCGTGGCGAGCCAACCTGGCTCAACCACCGCGAAAACCAGCTCGGATCCGAGCCAGTGATTTCTGGAGCGCTTTGATCGTTTCGAGGATGACGGGCATCCGCGGGGCAGTGCTGATCGGGCAGTGATGACGCCGCTGGACTCGCGCATCGATTGTGCGCTGGCCGGGCGCCACGCGCGGTGTCCATCCGGGAGATCAATGGCAATGCACGGCAGCGAAATTGTCCAACGCTGACCGCTTGGTGCCTAGCGGTTCTGCGGTGAAACATCGGGAGTGCTCGGTGCACGGCCTCGAATTTCGCCGATCTGTCCGGGATCTGCTGGAGGTTCCCCGCTGCGATCCGGTTTCTGTGCTGCGTTGACAGCTGCCCGTCGCCCGCTCTGGTGTGGTAGGTCTGAGTGGTGACTTTCGATGTGGATACACAGCACCGGATCACCCTCAACGAGCGGAATTGGGACGCGCGTACTCCGATCCATGTGCAGAGTGAGTTCTATGGGCTCGGTACGCGGGATCCTCAGGATTGGATCGCGCCGTTCGAGTGGGAAGCGCTCGGCGCGCTCGCCGGTGTGGACGTGGCCCACCTGCAGTGCCATCTCGGGGTCGAAACGATGGCCTTGGCGCAAGCGGGCGCCCGCGTCGTCGGGCTGGACATCTCGGCGCGGTCGGTCGAGCAAGCCGCCGGTGCCGCCCGGACCGCGGGCCTGGACATCGAGTACGCGAAGGCGGATGTGTACGACGCGGTCGGGGTGCTCGGCGCGGAACGCTTCGACATCGTCTATACCGGCAAGGGGTCTTTGTGTTACCTGCCCGATTTATCCGGATGGGCTGAGGTTGTCACCGGACTGCTCCGCCCGGGTGGATTCGTGTACGTCGTGGAATTCCACCCACTGCTGACGGCCTTCGGCGCCAACGCCGACCCGGATGACCCCACGGGACTGACGATCCGCCAGGACTATCTGGAGGGTCGCGGCGCCATCGAACACGACAGCCGCCATACCTACACCGATGGTCCGGCCCTGGAAAACGACACCGTGCACTACGAATGGTCACATGGCATCGGCGAAGTAGTGACCGCCTTGCTCGGGGCCGGACTCGTGCTCGATGATCTGACCGAACTCGATGTCTTGCCATGGCCTCGCTGGCCATCGATGTCCCGAACCGACTATGGATGGTGGCACGTCGGAGCAGGCGCGCAGCCACGCGTGCCGACTCTGTATGCCCTGCGCGCCCGGAAAACGAGCTCGGCATTGTCCTGAACAGGACAGTGCTGCTCGCCGAGCATGCCTCGGCCCCTGGGCGACCCCTTCCGTTCGGTGCCGGCATACGCGAGCTGCCAGCGGTGCCGAATCGACAGCCGTCGTCATCGCGGCCGAAAGCAATACAGGGACGTTGCGGATGGTTTCGCGCCGACTGATGTCAGAAGTGGGCGCTTTGGAGCATCGAATGTCGTGTCTCTTGAGGACAGCCTGACCAGGATGTCCCCATGAGACCTGCACAAACTTTGGGGTGAGTGACGGGACTTGAAACCGCAATAGAGTGCGTTTCTGGCGTGTCTTCCCTGGTCACGGCTGTTCTCGGTTGGTTACTGTTGGTATGGATCGGCACGTTTATGCACCCGCGTAGACCCGGCGGGTCTACGCGGGTCTACGCGGATGCTGGGTCAGGATGGGGGCGCGCCTTGGTCGGCGCTCGGTCTAAATCCTGGACGGTTCGACTCTTCGAGTATGTCGAGCGCGGCCGTTGTCATGGCCCGGATGCGCTCGGCGCTGACGCCGATGTCTCGCGCTTCCTCGGCGAACGCCAAGACGTTGCGATAGCCGCGCATGATCCCGTCGGGGGTGTGTTCGGTGGCCGGGTGGTCACGGTCGTTCAACAGCTCGGTGAGCTGATCGCTACTCCAGCCGAGTGTCGTTGCCACCTTGCCGACGTTGTGGTCGTAGGCAGGTTCGCCGTCGAGGATTCGCTTGACGGTTCGCGGGTTGACTCCTGCGGCTTTCGACAGCTGGGTTGCGGTCACGTGTTGGGCGGCCATCTCCGCTTGTAGTGCCGCCGCGATCCGCGCTCGGGTGCCGGGCGTCATCATGCGCATAGTTTTGCAGCAACGCTGTGCAACGGCAAGCGCGGGGGCGCGATCGTTATTTTTGCAGGTAGCGCATAATGTTGATGCGTTTTCGTCTACGGCCTGAACCGAAACAGGCGTTGCAATTTGCACTTTAACCCTTGATGATAGTGCGATAGAGTGCATATGGTTGCAGATTATGAGGAGCTGCTACGACACCGACCGCGTCGTCATTCACGGGGCAGCACTTCGAGTGGTGCGTGAACTCTGCAATGTCAGCACTGCCGAGTTGGCGAAATCGTGCGGCGTTTCGAAATCGACGCTGTCGCGACTCGAAACGAGCGTGACGCAGACATGCGCTCGTGACACCTATGCCCTGATGTTGAACCGGCTTGGAATCGGTCCAGAGAACTACGGCGCATTGCTTGTGCCGGTTGGCGCCACGAGGGCGAAGGAATCGGTCGCATGAAGACCTATTCGTTCGCTGAAGTCGCAGACCTGTTCGGGGCTCGGTCCGATTGGTGGCTGAGGGAAGGCTGTCGTCGGGGCCGTTTCCCGTACCTGGTCGTAGGTCGTCAATTCAGGTTCACCGATGAACACGTCGCGGAGATCGCGAAGGCGCTTGAGAAGCGCCCAGCCGATGGCAGCCACGCGGACGTCGAGGAGCCGCGATCGCCGACGGACGAACTGGCGTTCCAAGCGACCAGGCGGTCGGTAGCGCGTAACAGAACCCGACGAACAGCGTAGGTACGCAGCAGTAGGGAGAAGTCACGATGGCGAGCGAGCCCGAGAAAGCCGAAGCGTTGACCAGCCGCAGCAATGTCGAACCGCCGAAAGTCGCGCGGGCCGACGTCAACGACCGACCGTTCGACGAGACGCCAGTGTGGGATGCGCTGGTAGCCGAGCTCGGCGACCCGTTCCCCGATCCGGCGATCGGTCCCGACAATACTTCCCCGGACGGCGGTCTTACTTCTGCCGATGGGGACCGTGCGCCCGACCCGGCGAGCAGCGTTCCCGAGCGCGCTACCGTCAGCACACTTGCCGGGTCGGGCGTTACCTCCGGGGCACAACATGAGCCCTGATCGGCGCCCCGATGATCTAGCTCCGCTGACGACCAGTGATTCCGTCTCCCTGCGTCGGTTTGCGCTCTGGCTGCACCGAACCTCGAACCATCGCGGAGTGCTGGCGCGCGCCTTCCGTATCTCGTTCGCGCGACTTGTCGAAGACGTTGCGCACCGCCTCGACGCGAACGACTGAGACAGCCCCAACGCAACACGACGACGAGGAGGCTTCCGTGGGCACTGTTCATGTGACAGCTAGGCACCGGCACCGGCCGGGGCCAAATGCTGTGGTGGTTTTCGCGCATGACGGCGGCGTTGACTTGCTTGATGTTGTGACCGCTAGTGCGCTCCGCCGGGGCGAATGGCGAGCACGGCATCGACTGTTGGCGCGGATCCGCCGTGCTGGACGACCGACCGTAGTCCGGTTGGTTTGGATCCTGGCGGCAGTGCTGGTTCCCGCAGTCGCGCTGCTGGCGGTCGCATTGGGGGTGGGGTGATGATCGAACTTGATTCGAGGTTGACCACGCTGGCCGCCTACGCCCTGCGACAAGCGCAGCACGCCGACGCGTTCGAGGACACGATCAATGTGGGCCTGATCCTCTCCGAATGCGGTATGCGCGGTTTGTGGCTGGCGATGCAAGCCTGGGTAGACACGTCCGTGCCACCAGCCCACGAGTACGAAACCTTGTCGTTCCTTGGGCCGGACGGGACAGTAACCGGCGCGGATGACGCGGCGCCTCCGGTGCGGTGGGCGGGAAGGTTCATGCTCGCCCGAGCGCAAAACGACCGCGAGCAGTGCCAAGCGCTGGTGCGCTCAGTTGACGACGACGCTGCTCTCACCGCCGGAATTCTGGCGCTGCTGCACATGTGTGGGCTGCAATGCCGCTTGCGGGGTGTGTGGACATGACCAGTCCCCGCGAAGCTTCGACATGCGAAGATGTGGTGCTCGTCGAACGTGAGCATCTGGCTGAACTGTTGCTGTGGGCCACACACCAGCCAGCCGGTCCGGTTGTGAAAAATGCGGCGCTCCACCTTGAACAGTCCTTGACCGCACCGGAACCGCCTGCGGCGTGGTTCGACGCGGAGGTTCACTCGAAGGCGTCCCGGTCGCGCTGGAATATCGTTGCCGCGCTCGCCTCGGTGCTGACTTGCGCGGTCGTGGTGTTCGTCATGGTCGGTGTGGCATGGGCGATGACTCACTAATGCGTACCGACAACGACATCGCAGCCCACGCGCGGGATCGCATGCCGTTCGCGAACTCCGTGGAAGGCGAACAGTGGCAGGCGAACTGGTGTGCGCGCTGTTTGCGGGATGCGCCATTTCGGCGCATGGGCAAGGGTTCTGGGTGTCCACTGCTGCTTGTCGCGCTCACCAACCGCACCCCGGCCGAATGGCTGGACGGTCCGCGCGACGAACGCGGCAGGTACTCGCTCGCCGAGCAATACGTGTGTGTCGAGTTCCGTGCGCCCGGCGACGGTGGTCAGTCGCGGCCACGTCCGGAACCGCGCGGCATGGATGGACTTTTCCCGCGACCGCAACGTCGCATCCGCACGTTGGTGAGCCCGAGTGAGGAGGTACCCGCGAGTGCTACCTGAAACTTTCTGGACCGTGATCGTGCGCATGCCCGACGGGGACGTGTGGGGTGCGTGCCGATTCGCGACTCAGAGTGCCGCGCGCCGCGAAGGCCGAGCACTGGCCCACGAGGGATTCGACGTCGTGCGCGTTGTCCGGTGGGCGCTGAACCACACCGCCCTGCGCACCTACCGCGATCACTCCGAGCGGATGAACACGCTGAACCGGGGGCGAAGCTGATGTGGTGGCACGAGTGCCCCGGAGAGTGCGGCCGTTCGGTACCGCACCGCTACTACGCGTGCCGCGTGTGCTGGTTTCGGCTGCCACTCGATCTGCGCGACCGGATCAGCCACACCAAGGGGCGCAACATGGCCGCACACGCACAAGCGATGGCCGTCGCTCGGCAATGGCTGCTCGATCATGCCGAGGTGGGCAAATGATGCGGCTGGGTTCCTTTTTCGCCGGTGCGCATGACCAGGCGGTTACCGCGTTCCGCTGGTTGCTGTCGCTACTCGATGTCGAAGGCGTGGCAGCATGAAACCGTACTACCGTGACGAGCACGTGACCTTGTATCACGCGGATTGTCTCGATCTGCTCGCTGCCCTTCCGGACAACTCGGTGCACGCCGTTGTCACGGATCCGCCCTATGGCTTGGAATTCATGGGCCGTGAATGGGACGCGCCATGGAAACACGGCGGTGCGGTGGTTCGCGATCCGGCGGTCGAACGGGGCGGTTTCCAAGACGGATCCGGTGGCAACCCGTACAGCCGTAGTCGGATCGAGTACGGGCGCGGGGGCGGAGCATCGATCGGCTACCAGCGATGGTGCACGAAGTGGGCGCGGGAATGCCTGCGCGTCCTGCAACCAGGCGGGCACCTCGTCGCGTTCGGAGGGACACGGACGTATCACCGATTGGCGGTAGCGGTGGAGGACGCCGGATTCGAGTTACGTGACTCGATCGCATGGCTATACGGGTCGGGGTTTCCAAAGAGCCTGGACGTATCGAAGGCGATTGACAAGGCGGCAGGGGCTGAGCGAGAGGTCATTGACAGGGCCAAACGTACCGGTAAGGAATCAGGTACGTATGGCGCTTTCGCGGGAGACAACTTGATCACCGCTCCCACGACCGACGCCGCCTGCCAGTGGCAAGGCTGGGGCACCGCGCTCAAGCCCAGTTTCGAACCGATCGTTGTAGCCCGCAAGCCAGTTGGCGGCACGGTGGCGGCCAACGTCCAGGTGTGGGGGACAGGGGCGCTGAATATCGACGGGGGCCGCGTCGGAAACGAGGTGAGACCGAAGCAGGCATCAACCGGGAAGCTGGTTTCGAACAACTCGTCAATGGCCGGTGGGAACTACAGCCGGGAGGTAGTCGGCTCGGCGGCCGGTCGCTGGCCAACCAACGTGGTCCTTGATGATCACGCAGCCGCAGAGCTCGACTACCAGTCCGGAACAACGACCAGCCGCCGATCGGTTGTAACCAGCAAACCCGGCGACATCTACGGCGGCGGCAAAGGACTGCCGAGTCACACCGGCGAATACGGGTACGACGATACGGGCGGGGCGAGCCGATTCTTCCCGGTGTTTCGGTGGACACCCAAAGCAGACAGTAGCGAACGTCCGAGCTACAACGGCGTCGGTCACCCAACCGTTAAACCGGTCAGCCTCGTGCGTTGGCTGTGCCGCCTCGTCTGCCCGCCCGGCGGGACCGTACTGGAACCATTCGCGGGCTCAGGAACAACGGTGCAGGCCTCCCGCGCCGAAGGGTTCGACGTGGTCGCTATCGAACGCGACGCCGAATATCTTCCGCTGATCAAGCAGCGTCTTGAGCGGGTCGGCTCGCCGGTGAACACGTCAGCGTGGCCGGGACACGTTGATCAGCCGGGACAGTCTTCACTGTTCGACCTGCTCGGTGGTGATGCGGCGTGATGTCCGCACACGAGCGGGATCGACTTCTCGCCGAGATCGACCGGGCCGACCGGGATTACAGCGAGCATGCCCCGCCAGGGGTGGCGTTCCTGGTGCACCGGATGGCTGGACGGATTCGTGAGGCGGTGCGCGAACAGCACGAGCAACTGCACCGAGGAGGTGAGTAGCGGTGGCGTTACAGCGCATCAACAACGGCAAGGGGCATTGGTACAAGCTCGACGGTGACAAGGCCGACGGGGTGACCACCCTGCTGAAAGACGGCATCCCGAAACCAGCTTTGATCAACTGGTCCGCGAACAGCACCGCTGAATACGCCGTGAACCACTGGGCCGAACTGTCCCAGCTTGGACCCGCCGACCAGTTGAAACGGTTACAGCAAGCACGGTTCACCGACCGGGACCGGGCCGCACGTCGAGGCACCGAGGTGCACAACCTTGCCGAAGCGCTCATGCACGGCGACGAGGTCGAGGTGCCCGACGAACTGGCCGGGCACGTCGAAGCGTATTGCCGGTTTCTGGACGAATGGAACCCGCAACCCGTGATCACCGAATGCTCGGTGGCGAACCGGAAATGGAACTACGCGGGCACGTTGGACATGGTGATCGACCTCGCCGACGGGCGCCGCGTGATCGCGGATATCAAGACTTCCCGTTCGGGGATCTACGGCGAGACCGCTTTTCAGTTGGCGGCCTACCGGTTCGCGGAGTTCTATCTGGACGCTGACCGGGCAGAGCAACGCATGGCAGAGCTTGGCATCGTCGGTGGGCTCGGCATTTGGGTGCGTGGTGACGGATACGACGTCTACGAACTTGAGTGCGGCGAACGCACGTTCCGCGACTTCCTCCACGTCGCCTACGTCGCCCGCAGCACGCGCTCGCTCGACGCCCTGAAATCAGAAGCCCTGACATCACCACGGGAGCCCGCAGCATGAGCAGTAACGAACTCGAACGCTACGAACCAACCGCGCCCGCGCCAGTAGCGAGCGGGTCCGGCGGTGTGGATTCGTGGGTGCAGATCATCGCCGAAGTGGGCAGTCTGGCAAGCAAGATCGCCGACACCGACTTTGTTCCCGACTCGATGCGCGGCAAAACCGCAGCCGTGGCCGCCGCGATCCTCGCCGGGCGCGAGATGGGAGTCGGCCCGATGACCGCGTTGCAGAACATTCACGTCATCAAGGGCAAACCCGGCCAGTCGGCGCAACTGATGCGCCAACTCGTACTCACCCGAGGGCACAGCATCCGGTACGTGGAAACCACCGACACCCGCTGTGTGGTCGAAGGGCGCCGCAAGGGTGAAGAAGAGTACGAACGCGTCACGTTCACCGCCGACCAGGCCAAGAAAGCCCGCATCGACTTGGGAACCTACCCAGAGGACAAGCTCGTGGCCCGCGCGACAGCGCGCCTGTGCCGCCGCAAGTTCGCCGACTGTCTCGGCGGCATGGCCTACACCGCCGAAGAACTCGAAGACAACGACGCACCCGGCGGGGCAGGCGGGGAAACAGAACTGCCGACAAGCGCGGAGAAACCGAAACGCACCGCCCGGCGTCGCAGCCCGGTCAAAGGAAGTGGCGCACGCAGCGGTGCGGACACCAGCGAAACCACCGAGCACCGCTCGGCTGCCAACGGCCCCGAACCCGAACTCGACGAACCACCCCCGGAACCAACCGGGAACAACCAGCCCATCACCCGCGACCAGCTCACCAAGCTGCAAGCCATTTTCAGCGACAACGGCCTGAATAAACGCGACACCCGGCTACGCATCTGTTCGCAGCTGGCCGAACGCGAACTCGCTAGCGCGAACGACCTCACCAAGGCCGAAGCCATAACGCTGATCGACGCACTCGAAAGCCTCGCCTCGACCGGCGACCTACCGGCCGTGGTCACCGAACTGCTCGACACCACCACCACCACCAGCACCGCCGACAGTGCAGCAGCCGAGACGGCGAACACCGCCTTGTTTGGCCCAGAACAGGAGTGAAACGCGATGGCAGAACACGTCTACCTCGAACGCATCGAATCCGAGCGGGTACGGGTGCCGATCGTGGGCACCTCCTCGCTGATCATGCACCGGTTCAGCGAGAAAGCGAAAAACACCATGCTCGACAGCATGCAGGGCCGCAAGCCGCCGAAGGAACACCGCAACCCGGAAGCCGAATACGAGGCGGCCATGTATCGACTCGGCGACGGACAAGGGTTCCCGGTCGTGGCGTTCAAAGCAGCCACGATCGGGGCGGCCCGGTTCTACAGCAACGTCAAAATGACCGAGCTGCGGCAGTGCCTGTTCTTCTCCGGGCAGCTCGGGGAAGACAACGAACCACTCGCACCGATCG
The DNA here is from genome assembly GCF_000737195.2 of Sciscionella sediminilitoris. Taxonomy (GTDB): domain Bacteria; phylum Actinomycetota; class Actinomycetes; order Mycobacteriales; family Pseudonocardiaceae; genus Sciscionella; species Sciscionella sediminilitoris. The sequence goes on along the minus strand of NZ_JALM01000017.1, from coordinate 114,097 downwards.
AGGGTGAACCGAAGATGCGCCAGGACGTGGTGCGGTTCGGCATCAACAGCACCGACCTGCGCTACCGGCCAGAGTTCCTAGACTGGGCGACAACCTTGGACATCACCTACGTGAAATCGTTCCTGTCGCGGAACTCGCTGCTGTCGCTGATCGACGCGGGCGGACTGGGGTGCGGGGTCGGCGAGTGGCGGCCGGAAAAGAAAGGCGGCGGCCAGCACGGCACATACCGGATCGATCCGAACACGGACATCGAGGTGATCGAATGACCAGCTTGCGCGAGGAACTACAAGGAATCTATGACCGCCACCAGCGGCTAACACCGGAGCTGGTACTCAGCGAAGCACGCGATCCGGGGCACCCGTTGCACAACCGGTTCGAGTGGGACGATGCGGCGGCCGCCGAGAAGTATCGGCGCGAGCAGGCGCACGAGCTGATCCGCACGGCGCGGATCGTGTATCGCGATGCGGGCAGCGCCCCGAATCAGGTGCGGGCGTTTCAGGCCGTGCGGGATCAGCAGGGCTGGGCGTATCAGCCGTCCGGGGAGATCGCGGAGAACCAGTTCACGCGCGAGTTGGTGTTACGCGACATGGAGCGCGAGTGGCGGCAGCTGAAGCGACGCTATGAGGCGTTCGAGGAATTCACGCAGCTCGTGTTGCGCGAGATGAGCGCGGCATAGCGCATGGCACGGCAGGCATGGCGCGGCAGGGCAGGCATGGCATGGCATGGCATGGCGTGGCACAGCTTGGCATGGCGCGGCAGGGCAGGCGTGGCGTGGCATGGCATGGCGTGGCACAGCTTGGCATGGCGCGGCAGGGCAGGCGTGGCGTGGCATGACGACCAAGCGCGACGGAAGGAGCGAAACCATTGGGCAGCAACGACAGTAGCAGTGGAAACGGTGCATACGTGTGGTTTCTCGCGAACCACAACAAAGGACGCAGCGCAGCCGAACTCGACGAGGCACTACACGAGCTCGTCTCCGCCGTCATGGAAACCGGCAAACCCGGCAAGCTGACCTACACGATCAGCATCAAACCCGACGGCAACTTGGAAACTATGGTCGTGGTCACCGACGAGATCAAGTCCACGCTTCCGAAGTTCAGCAGGCGCGGCGACATGTGGTTCGCCACCGAAGGCGGCGAACTCCTACGCGAACACCCAACACAGACAGGACTCTTCGACTGGGAAGGAAAGGAACTGTGAACATGACCGCCGAGGCAATCGACCTCATCGGCCGCAACGCCATCGACGCCGCCGACGCTGACGCGGAACCACGCGCGATCGACCCGGCCCGGCCCTTGTACCTGCGAGCGCTCGACGATACCCGGCACATGGAAGTGCGGCACCTCGAACAATTCATGCCCGCACCCCAACGCGCCCGTGGGGGCGCGGTGCTGCACGACCTGCCGAGCTTCCTCACCTACGTCAATCGGCTAGGCGCACCGGAAACAACCATATGGGCACACGAACGGGTCGGCACCGTCAGCGCCGTATTCAACGACCACGGCGGCAGCACCCCCGGATGGCGAGACCACACCGCACGTCTCGCGCTGCAACCGGATCCGGACTGGCAACTGTGGACCAACAGTGACGGTTCACTCGGCGATCAGGAATGGTTCGCCGAGCACATCGAAGACACCGCGCACACCATTCGCAACCCGGACGCGGCGACCATGCACATGATCGCGATGACGTTCAAAGCGCACAGCAAAGCCGAGTTCAATCGCTCGACCCGGTTGGAATCCGGCGACGTGGCCTTGACCTACAGCGAAGAGACCACCGCGAAGGCAGGCGGCAAAGGCAACATCGAAGTGCCCGAACGCTTCGCGATCGAGCTTCGCCCATTCGTCGGCGCCGAACCGCAACAGCTCATCGCGCGGCTGCGCTACCGGATCCGTGACGGCGGCTTGCGGATCGGATACAAGCTGCTGCGCCCGGACGAGGCGAGGCGGCAAGCGTTCGAAACAATCGTGGACGGCGTTCGTGACGCGCTGCGTATCGAAGCACCCGTCATGTACGGCACCACGCCCGAAGCGGAGGACGCTCACCGGTGAACAGGCATGACCGGACAAACCAAGAGCATGCGCGCGCGGCGCCTGCGCGCCGCGCTGGCCGGTGAGCTGGTCGGCGAAGCGCTCGACCCACAGGACCATCAGCTGCTAGTGCGTGAACTTCACGCGGCCGGATTCGATGACGTCGAACTGGCCGAACACACCGGCTGGTCCACCTACACGGTCGGTCGCATCCGTGAACAACTCGGGCTGGCAGCCAACGGCGGACGTTAGCACGACCGAGTGCCGCTGAGAACGGAGGAGCAACTAGGCGATGCCGTGGTTCAAGGTCGATGACTCGTTTTACGACCACCCTAAGGTGTTCGACGCACCGGACTGCGTTGTGGCGTTATGGGTGCGCGCCGGGTCTTGGTCAGCACGGAACCTTACCGACGGTTTCGTGCCTGCCAAGATGCCCGCGCGTTTCTGCGACGACCCCAAGACCGCAGTGCGCGAGTTGATCAATCGCGGGTTGTGGAAGCGAACGAGGGGCGGATACCTGTTCCACGAATGGGATGCCGACGGGGACGGAACCCCGCGAAACCCAACCCGATCGGAATTGACCGCGATGAGGTCTCGCCAGTCATCGGGTGGAGCGATCGGAAACCATCGCCGGTGGCATATCGAAAAAGGGAAACATGTTCCAACGTGCCCCTACTGCCAGCGAGAACAGTTCTCGGGTAGCGATCGGTCTACCGATTGGGGGAGTGACACCCCAACCGAGTCGGACCCGAATCGCCCCACTCCCATCCCATCCCAAGGGGGTGGTTACTTAGGGAGGGGGAGTTACGTGGGTCAACGCGCGCGCGAAAACCCCCCACCCCCACAGCATTCGCTCGGACCACGCCCCGACGACCGGTGCGACCAGCATCGGCACGAACGCGAACCGCCGCCCTGCGGTCGGTGCGCGGACGCACGCCGCGCCGCCCAGCAATGGGACCAAACGAACACTAAGCAGCGCAAACAGTGGTCAGCCCAGCTCGAAGCCGCCCAAGCAGACCCCGCCAACGAATGTCCACACGGCACACCTGGCGGTCTGGTAATCCACCCCGACACCGGGCTGTCCGCCTGCTGCGCAACCTGTCGAAACGAACAACGGGACACCGGATGAACAGCACAGACGCCTTTCTCATGGCTTCCGAAGCCGAACAGGTGCGATGCGTACGCTGCCACGCGGCCCCCGGCGAGCCGTGCCGCAACACCCTCACCGGCGCCGCGCTCCGCAGCCCCGCTCACTGGCAACGAATCCGCGACGCCGCACCGAAACCCACCGCTTCTGCCCGGCCGAACGCGCCGCTCGCACGCGAACGGGGCGAGCGCGATGGATGACACCCGAGTACGGGGGAGCGGCACTCACAGCGGCACATGCGGCCGCGCGGTACTCGAAGTGTTCGTGCCCGGCCACCCGGCACCGCAAGGCAGCAAACGCCACGTCGGAAACGGGGTCATGGTCGAATCCTCTAGCAACGTCAAAACCTGGCGCGACGACGTGCGCGCCGCCGTCCTGCGCGAGCACCCGTCAATGCTCGCACGCGGCGTCGCCGTCGAACTCACCTTCGTGATGCGCCGTCCCACCGCGACCCCGAAGCGCTTCACACCGCCCGCGGTGAAACGACCCGACCTCGACAAGCTCACACGCGCCATCCTCGACGCGCTCGGCTCCGCCGGAACCTGGCGCGACGACGCGCAAGTGATCGCACTCGCCGCAACGAAACGACTCGCCAACCTCGGCGAAACGCCGGGATGCCACATCGCGGTCTACCCAGTGGAGCCCCACCAATGAAACCGCGACTGTGGCACCTCGCGTTTTGCATGCAATGCGAAACCGTGCAGCCCTTCCGTGACGAGGACCAGCGAGATACGTGGGCCGCCGACCACGGCGCCAACACAGGACACGAAGTGCTCCGCATCGAACAACAGCAACGCGCGAAAGGTGAAGCATGACAACACTTGTATGCCCCCGGTGCGGCGGTGACGCGGCACCCGCATCCTGCTTGTGCGACCGATGCGGTAACGCCTTGTTGCGCGACCTTCGGCAAATCGAGTTCTGCTATCTCGCCCTGTCGGCCGTGCCCGTCAGCGGTGAACACGAGCGCGGTGCACCCGGATACGGCCCCCGCTCCCCGGCGCGCGACCACGTACTCGTGGAAACCGACGCGCGCAGCAAAGCTGACGATGACGGGCACGTCGGCGCACTCGCCGCGCTCTCCAGTTGGACGCGGCTCGTGTCCTACGAATGCGACACCAAACAACCCGAACAAGTCACGGTAACCGGCGAATGTGGTTTCCTCCGACGGCACCACTCGTGGATCCTCGCTCGCCCTTGGGCCGACGAATACGCCGCCGAACTCGACGAGATCCGCAAACGGCTTGTCGCTCTCATTGGACTCGCGCCCGACCCGCCAGCCGGGGACTGCATGCGGATCGACTGCTACGGACAGGTCTATCCGCTGTCTGACGCATCCGGGGTCCGCTGCCGCAAGTGCCACACGGTCTACAGCGGCCTAGACCTTGCCCGGCTTCATATCGCGCAGGAGGTAAACCAGTAACGAAAAAGACCTTGGCCCACGGTGCCGGGATGCCCTACGCTGCAAGGCGCACCCGGTGCGAAGCCCGGCGGTTACTTCACCTTGCAACTGGATAAACACCGCCAGGCGCTCATGAACTCGGGGGCACCCAAGAGTTTGCACTGGATCGCCCGGTGCGCAGGGAACGGTTACTTCACCTGTTAAGTGAGTGGTTGTCGGTTCGAATCCGATCGCCGCGCTTGCGGCGTAGCTCAACGGAAGAGCACTGTTGACCGTTACCGACCTTCGATCTCGGGCGACCCTGCAAACGTGTGCCCTCGACACGCACCACACTACGAGGGACACAACCAATGGCGAAACTCAACAGCCCCACCGCTCGGCCGGCAGGCCGCGGACCCATCCGAAGCGAAACCATCCCGACCGGTCGCACCCACGAAGGCGGCGACGGATACGCGCGCGACGCCCGCTCGGCACTGTTTCTGCTCGCAGTCACCAATATGGTCAGCGAAACCAGCTTCTACGAGACCGCAGGGGATCGCGACCAGCGGTACACCGAACTCGTACACCAGGCCGCCATCGAGTACCCCGACTGGACAGCGAACATGCTCGGGTGGCTGCGCGGCGAAGCAAACATGCGCACGGCGGCGATCGTCGGTGCCGCCGAGTACGTGCACGCCCGGCTCCATGCTGGTGACAGCGCCGAGCACGCCACCGTTACCAACCGGGGCGTGATCGCCTCGGTGCTCCAACGCCCCGACGAACCCGGCGAACTACTCGGCTACTGGACCTCCCGGTATGGGCGCGCCCTGCCGAAACCGGTCAAGCGCGGCGTGGCCGACGCGGTACAGCGGCTCTACAACGAGCGCGCCTACTTGAAATGGGACAGCGAAGCACGCGACTTCCGTATGGCCGACGTGATCGAGCTGGCACACCCCGACCACAGTGCACCGTGGCAGGCTGACCTTTACCGCCACATCCTCGACGAGCGGCACGGCAACGGGAATGGTGAACCTCCGGCGAGCCTGCGCACGCTCGGCGCTCGGCGCGCGCTCATGGCGACGCCGGCCGAACACCGGCGAGCCATCGTCGCCGGTCTCGACGCGGTCGGCACGCTCTCCGCTGCCGGGATGACATGGGAAGCGCTCGCCGGATGGCTACAAGGCCCAATGGACGCGCAATCATGGCAAGCCGTCATCCCATCCATGGGATACATGGCGCTGCTGCGCAACCTCCGCAACTTCGACCGCGCCGGAATATCGGACGAACTGGCAGCCACGATCGCGGCCAAGCTCGCCGACCCGGAACAGGTAGCGCGGAGTCGGCAGTTTCCTCTACGGTTTCTGTCCGCGTTCAACGCCGCGCCGAGTCTTCGGTGGGCATGGCCACTAGAACAAGCACTTGGTCACTCGGTGCGCAACATTCCGCGCCTGAGTGGCCGCACCCTCGTGCTCGTGGACACCTCGGCCAGCATGCGCGACGCGTTCAGTCGAGACGGCAGCCTCGCACGCTGGGACGCCGCCACTCTCTTCGGGCTCGCGCTCGCTGCTAACTGCGAACGAAGCGACGTGGTGTCGTACTCCGGTGGACTCGGCGGGTTCCGTGGGTACGGTGGACGCGGCTTGCACAACACGCTCGTGTTCCCACAGCGTCGCGCCGAGTCCGTGCTGGCGGGACTGCGTCGGTGGCGCGACGAAGGATTCTTCATCGGCTCCGGTACGGACACCGCCGCAGCGGTACGTGCCCACTACGAAGGGCACGACCGCGTCGTGATCCTCACCGACGAACAAACGGCGCAAGGCGGCATCGGTGGACTACTCCCGAACCGGGTTCCGCTGTACACATGGAACCTTGCCGGATATCGGTACGGGCACGCCGCCGACGGCCCCAACCGATACACTTTCGGCGGCCTCACCGACGCCGGATTCCGCATTATCCCGCTGCTCGAAGCCGGACGCGATGCGGCTTGGCCATGGGAAAACCGGCACTAGTAGCTGAGACCTTGTGTCAGTGGGGATTCGCGCTACACAGGGCCATGACTGCGTTGTCCATGCTGTTCAGGACCACGCTGCCTTGACGGATCGAGCAGGCCAGATGCGGCACGCTGCTTAGCCGATTGAAATCGGTCTTGGTAGACACATCGACTGTCGCGAATCCTGTCACACTCGTGTCCGCGCTATAAGTCATGGACCACTTGCCCGAAGAATCGACGGTAGCGGACCCCTCGGTCTGCGAACCGTCGATTCGACCGGCAATCTTCCAATTCAACTTAGCCCCGGACGGTGCTGTCACGTCGAGTGTCGTCAAGTGCCCCGAAGGCTTCGTCGTGACTGGCGCTTCGACGGGAGCGGCATTCGTGGGTTCCGGCGTTGCCGATGGAGCAGAACCGTTCGCCGCGGAGTGGTCAAACACCGCGTTATTCACGAGACAGGCGAACACCAATCCCAGTACGCCAAGCACCCCGCCGATGATCGACATCGGGAGATTCGAGCGGAAGAGACCGGCGATTGCGAACCCCAGTGAAATAAGCCCCGTGATGATCCCGCAGAAAATATTGAGAATCGGGATCCAGCACAAGGCAATCGACACGATGCCGAGCACCAGCGCGGTCACGCCGAGACCGACACCACGTTGGCGCACTGGTGTCGGCGCGGACATCATCGGTACAGACATGCATAAGCTCCCTAGAAGGCGGCCAAATAGATCAAATCTTTGACCGGGCGAGAGCACCAATGAAGTCAACGGACACGCGATAACGGACAGGCAGAATATTCCGGTCGCCAGAGACATCGTCATATCGAGTCAGCCTGTTACAGCTATCCCTGAGTTCACCCGTACGGCCTAACGTTCCGTTCAGACTATGCGAACCGAGCCATCCTCGGCTACCGCATACACCGTGATGCGCAATAAGTCGCGGACACGTATCGGCACACGTAACGCCGCGCGGACCGAACGCGGCTCGTCACGCACGACTATCGCGTAGCGGGTAGCAAGGTCGTCGCTCTCCGGAAGACGGCTGAGTAGCTGCCCGTATGCAGTATTCACGTCGAGGCCCGGTTGGGTCGTTTTCCCTTTGGCTTCGGCGCATAGGCGTTGCGCTCCGCGCTCGGCCACAACGTCTACGTAATCCGCCTCCGTTGTTACTGTCCACCCGTCAGCGCGGAGCCACGCACAGAACGCTTCGACAACGAGTGATTCATCGCCTCGTGGCATCAACGCCTTCTTTCTGTTCAGGACCCAACCTCGCGCGCAGCCCGGCGGTGGTATACGGCGGCCACCTCGCCAGGGTCATAGCCGCGACCGCGACTCAACCAGCCCCGGCGTTTCCAACTGCGCAGTGTGGCTGGACTTGTCGCAGGGAGCCCCAAGTGTCGCAAGGCTGCGATTATCTCGCGTGCCGTGAGTCGTCGAGCGTCCACGAATCCAAGGATAGCGCCGCGCACGACGAGGCGGCTTGACTGCCGGTCGCGTTCGATGCAACGCTTCGTGACGGATGCGTGTGTCGTTACCCGGCAGTCCGGTGCACCGGCTCGATGCGGTCAAGATCGTCGAGAATGGCGTCTTTCGCAGTTTCGCGGTCGTAGTCCTCCTGTAGCCCCGTCCAGAAGCCTTCGGACATGCCGAAGTAGCGCGACAGCCGCAACCCTGTGTCCGCAGATATCCGCCGCTTGCCGTGCGTGATAGCGCTGATTCGTGTCTGTGGCACGCCGATTGCCTTGGCCAACTGATAGTCGGTGATCCCCATGGGCTCTAGGAACTCCTCGCGCAGGATTGCACCGGGATGCGTTGGCGCCATGATCGGCTTCTCACTGCTGGTCATCGCTGGTCACCTCGCTTTTAGTGGTAGTCGGTGATTTCCACGTCTTCTGGTCCTGCGTTGGTCCACCGGAAGCAGATACGCCATTGCCGGTTGACGCGGATGCTGTGTTGTCCGCTCCGGTCGCCCCGAAGCTGCTCAAGTCGGTTCCCCGGCGGTACCCGAAGGTCGTCGAGAGTCGCGGCGCGGTTCAGGATCGCGAGCTTGTTCCACGCCGCGCGCTGCACGTCGGGGTGCAGCTTCGTGCCGAGCCGTCGCCACACTCGAGCGGTCTGCTTGTCGGCGAACGACTGAATCACAACCCAATGATAACGCGAGACGATACTAACGTCAAGCGTAAGTATTCAGACCAGGGAGAACGCGTGCACCTCACCATTACCACCATCGCCGGCCAGCTCGACTACGACGTGCCGAACGACGAACTTCCGGCCGGATACACCACCCCTGAACAGATCGCGCACGTGTTCGCCGACGCCATCGACGGCAACACCAACAGTCGCCAGATCGTCCAGCACACCGGGACCGGCACGTGGACCGCCATTAACAGCGAGCACGTCATCGCCGTAGAGGTCAGCCACGTCAAGGCCGAACCACTCCCGAACGAAAGTCGATAGTCATGGCAGGCACCAAACCAAACCCCGGCACCCCGAAAGACCAACGACTCAAAGGGCGCGGCGCCAAGCCCGGGCCCCAAACGCGGCAGCCACAACACCAAGCGCGGCAAGTAATTCCGCCCCATGCGATACCGGCACCGCAACCTCACCTGCTGGACATGTCCACCCCACACCTACGCCGTGACCCGAGACCCAGCCCCCACACCCTGGCTGCGGTCCTAGCCCCACACCCGGCCCTAGACCCACCCGAGGAACACACACCGTGTGGCCACACGCCAGCAACCGACATGCACGCTTGCCGAAGAACTGGCCAAGCAAACGACGGCGAATCCTGCACCGAGACAAGCACCAATGCCAATGGCCAACCGAACACGGAACCTGCGGCGCACACGCGAACCAGGTAGACCACAAGGCACCCGGTGACAACCACGACGATCACAATCTCTGGTCGCTGTGTGCATGGCATCATCGACAGAAGAGCGCGCGCGAAGGAAAACAAGCGCAAATAGCGAGCCGCGCGGAACGCGCGCAGAAACGCGAACAGCATCCCGGACTGACCCAGCCGTCGGCCTGAACTTCGAGGTGGGGGCGGTGCCCCTCCCCCCGGCCTCGGCGACACCGGCAGGTCATAGCCGCTCACGGTCGCTACGGGTTTCCCTTTACCCCGCGTAACGGAGGTGCTGACTGTGGGCGAACGCGGTCCGGCGCCGAAACGGTCGTCACAGCGGCGGCGCCAGAACAAGCCCGAACACCCGATCACCGAGTCCGCGCGCCGGCAGGTTTGCGAGCCCCCGAAACCGGCCGACACGGCTTGGCACCCGGTGGCTCAGCAGTGGTATGAGTCGCTGGGCCAGTCCGGGCAATGCGTGTACTACACGGCCTCGGATTGGGCGTTGGCCTACATGCTGGCCGAGTCGATCTCGCGCGATCTGAAACCACGGTTCGTGGGGATATCCGGCGAGACCGGGGAAGCGATTATTCAGCAGATGCCGATCGGCGGTACCTCGTTGACTGCGTATCTGAAAGGCATGACCGACTTGCTGGTGTCCGAGGCGGCTCGCCGACGGGCCGGGGTCGAGTTGCAGGCCGGACAGGATGACCAGCTCGAGGACGACACGGTGGCCACGTTGGAGTCGATTCGTGGCGGCAAAGCCGGTTGAGCGCCTGGCGACGATGCCGCAAGGGGAACCGGCGCTGACGCTCGGCTACGAGGCCGCGCTGTGGGCGATGCGGAACCTTGTGCAGCCGAACGGGCCGCGCGCGGGGCGACGCTGGGAACCGACGGGGTCGCAGCTGCATTTTCTGCTGTGGTGGTATGCCCTCGACGAGGATGGGCGTTGGTTGTTTCACCACGGTGTACGGCGCCTCTCGAAGGGGTCGGGTAAGTCTCCGTTCGCTGCGGTGCTCGGTCTTATCGAGTTCTGTGCACCGGTGCGGCTGGCGGATTTTGACCAGCGCGTCCGCGGTGGCTGCGTGGGCCAGCCGGTGAATATGCCGTGGGTGCAGATTGTGGCGACGGCGGAACCGCAGACGTTCAACACGATGCGCATGGTGCGTGCTATGGCGCCGAAGGGTTCCCCGGTGGTCGGCAAGTATGCGCTCGATCCGGGCAAGACCAAGTACTACAAGGAGCCCGAGGGGACGCTGGAGGTGAAGACCTCGTCGGCTGATGCGGCCGAGGGGGCGGAGGCGTCGTTCGTGATCGCTGACGAAACCGAGCATTGGAAACCGGGCAATGGGGGGCCGGTGTTGGCGGCGACGCTGCAAGACAACCTCGCCAAGTCGGGTAATCGCATGCTCGAAACGTCGAACGCGTGGGAACCGGATCGGGGAAGCGTCGCCGAGGAGACTTACGCGGCGTGGTGCGCGCAGGAGGAGGGCCGCGTGCGCGCGGAGACCCGGATCCTGTATGACGCGCGGATCGCGCCGCCGGACACGAACTTGGCCGATGACGAGTCGCTGACGAAGGCCCTGCGGTGGGTGTACGACGATTGTTATTGGCAGGACTTGCACCCGATTAAGCAGCGCATCTGGTCGGTGAACTCGCGCATCGATGACAGCAAGCGCAAGTATCTGAATTGGCCGACAGCTGCCGAGGATTCGTGGCTTGAACAGCCCGAGGCGTGGTTGGCGATGGCGGACGCGTCGGTGACGGTGCCGGACGGGACACCGGTGGTGTTGTTCTTCGATGGTTCCAAATCGAATGACGCTACGGCGTTGCTCGGCTGCGTGGTCGAGTCGGGGCACGTGTTCACGCTCGGCGTGTGGGAGCCGGACCGGCGCGATCCAAACGCGACGGTGGATGCGGCCGCGGTGGATGCGGTGGTGCGGGTGGTGTTCGGCCGGTTCGAGGTGTGCGCGTTTTTCGCGGACGTCGCCGAGTTCCAAGGGTTCGTGCTGGGGGAGTGGCCGCAGCGCTACGGGGGTGACCTGATGCTGTGGGCGGCGCCCTCGTCGCGCCCGCCGCAGCCGATTGCATGGGACATGCGCAGCCACAAGGACGAGTTCGCGAAGGCCGCCGAGACGTGCCACGCGGAAATCATGGAAGGCGCGTTCACACACGACGGTGATAGCCGGGTGGCCCGGCATGTTCGGAATGCGCGCGCTCGGCCGTACCGGGCGATGACGTCGGTGGGGAAGGACTCGCGGCATTCGCCGCGCAAGATCGACGCGGCGGTGTGCGTGATTGGGGTGCGCATGGTGCGGCGCATGGTGTTGGGGTCGAAAGCGTGGGCACAGCGAACGCAGAAGCGTGACAGGCGAGTGCTGGTGTTCCGTTGAGTAGCGCGACGTTGGGGGTGATGACGTGGCGTTGACGAACATGTCGCCGGAGTCCGTGTTGACCGCGCTGGAACCGCGTTGGTCGGCGCTGTCGGTGCACCACGCCCGCCGGGAAGCGTATTACGAGGGCGCGCAGCGGTTGGCCGCGATGGGGTTGGCCCTGCCACCGGAGATGCAGAAGTTGCAAACGGTGGTGAACTGGCCTCGTGTGGTGGTGGACGCGATCGCTGAACGGCAACGCGTCGAGGGATTCCGCCTGGCTGGCGAATATCAGGCCAGCGAACGCATGTGGGAACTGTGGCAGCGCAACAACTTGGACGAGGAAGCAACACCGGTCCACACCGAGGCCATGGTGCAGGGCCGGGCATGGGTGACCGTTGATCACAACCCTGACGCACCCGAGTATCCGGTCATCATGGGCGAATCAGCGTCGATGATCGCCGTGGACCGTGACCCCCGTACCCGCGCTATCACCGCCGCATTGCGGCGGTGGGAGGAGACCTCGCCGGCCGGTGACACGGTCGAGATGGCGACGGTGTACCTGCCGGATACCACCACCTACTACGCCCGGAACTCGGGCCGGTGGGAAGAGTACGAGCAGTGGCAGCACGCTCTCGGCGTCGTGCCGGTAGTGCCCATGGTCAACCGGTCTCGGTTGCCGTCGCGGCATGACCGGCTGGCCTGGTGGGGATCCTCGGAGATGGCCGACGTGATCCCGTTGACCGATGCAGCGTGTCGGGTGCTGACGAACCTACAGGGGGCGCAAGAACTGCTTGCCGTACCGGTGCGGTTCGTGTTCGGCGCGCAGGAGTCCGATTTCGTGGACCAGGCCACCGGGCGCCCGCTGACGACGTGGGAAGCCTATTTGGGCCGGATGAACGCTTTGGCCGATCCGGACGCGAAGGTGCAGCAGCTTCCGGCTGCCGACTTGAACAACTTCACCGCGGTGATGCAGTCGTACGCGAAACTCGTGTCGAGTGTGTCAGGTGTGCCGCTGCGGTTCTTCGGCGTGTCCAGCGACGCGAACCCCGCTTCGGCGGACGCGATCCGCTCTGACGAGTCGCGGCTGGTGATGCGCACCAACCAGCGCAACACGGCGTTCGGTGGCGCATGGGAGACCGCCATGCGCATCGCGCTGCGTATGGCCGGAGACGACAGCATCGACGCGGACACCCGATTGGAAACCGTCTGGGCGAACCCGGAAACTCCGACGTTCGCATCTAAGGCATCCGCCTTGGCGCAGCTGTGGCAGGTCGGTCTACCGGTGCCGCGCAGCTACGCCTATGACGTACTCGGGTTCACCCCTGAGCAGCGCGCCGAAGCTGATGGGCAGGCGAGCGCGGATCCGTTGACGCAACTCCTCACGCAAGGGACGGGCAATGCAGCTGGCGGAATTGGCAGCCGCAACGAACCGGGTGGATCGACAACTCGCGGTGGTAGTGACCGCGCTTCTGTCGCGGATGGCGGGGCGAACGCTCAACCCGCGTGAGGTAGCCCTGTTGACGCAAGCGATCCTGCCTGCGGTGACGCGCGCACGCAGGCTGCACTACGAGCTATCGGCCGAGTTCTACCGTGATCTGCGCGCTCGCCTCCTCGGCACCGCCGACGACTTCACCATTCCCGCGCAGCGCACGTATCCGAGGGACGCGCTCGCCGAGGGCATCCTGGCAACCACTCGCAACCGCCAGCCTGGCCAACCGGCGTTCGACCGAGCCGTGACCGGTGCGGCAATCCGGCACGCGGGCGCAGCGGGCATCGACGTGATCAAGGATGCCGCGGCTGCTGACCCGGCCGCCACCGGGTGGGCGCGGGTGCACACCGGTTTGAAACCGCCGTGCGCGTTCTGCGCGATGCTGATCAGTCGAGGTCCGGTGTACTCACGTGACGGCGCCGGGTTCGCGGCGCACAACGGGTGCAGTTGCCGCCCCTCGCCGGTGTTTCGCGGCCACGGGTTCGACGGTGACGAGCAGTACCGGCGCTACCGCGACCGGTGGCGCGAAGCGACGGGCGGCCACGGCGGACGGGATGCGCTGAACAGGTTCCGCCGAACCATGGCCGAGCAGTAACCCCAGTCTTCCGACCCCTGGCGGGCCGGTTTTTCAAGCACACCACGCGACCCCACGTTCTGGCGGGCCGCGCGAACTCGCACACCCCTTGGAGGGTTCTGCATGTCCGAAGACAGCACGAACACGCCCGCGACCGGGCAGCAGGCACCGACCGGTGATGAACCGACGAGCCCCCCGGCGGGGACCGAGGCCGATCACACCGAAGGTGGCTACGACGCGCAGGCGGCCACGGAAAAAATTCGCAAGCTCAACTCGGAAGCCCGCAACTTGCGCGCCAAGGTCAAAGAGCTTGAGCCGAAGGCCGCCGAGCTGGACAAGCTCAACGAGGCGCAAAAGTCCGAAGTGGACAAACTTACCGAGACGAACTCCGAGTTGTCCACGCGGGCGCAAACCGCCGAGCGTGACCTGTTGCGTTACCGGGCGGCCGTCAAGGCCGGGGTTGCTGTCGAGGACATCGAAACCTTCGCGTCCCGACTGCGCGGCGAAACAGCCGACGAGTTGGAAGCCGACGCGGAGGACCTGAAGAAGCTATTCGGCAGCGCATCGAACGCGAAACCCGAACGCAGGCCCGATCGCTCGCAAGGAGCGACCGGCGCAGCGGTGACACCAGCCGAGGAGTTCGCAGCGTTCATGCGCGGAATCACCTAGGGAGTTTCCGTTATGGCACAGGACAATGTGCCGCTCATGCTCAACGGGCTGTCCGGAAACCTGCTGCCGCGCAACGTGGTTGGCCCGATCTTCGATCAGGCGCAGGAACAGTCCGTGGTGTTGCGGTTCGGCCAGTCGATCCCGGTTGGGTTCGGCGACACGGCCATCCCCACAGTCACGCAGCGCCCCGAGGTCGGGGTTGTCGGTTTGCAGGGCGAGACACCGAAACCCGACGGGTCCGAGTACTACGGCGAGGGCAAACGTAAGCCGGTATCCTCGTATGCTTACGGCGTCGAGACGATTCGTCCTATCAAACTGTCCACGATCGTTGTGGTCAGCGAGGAATTCCAGCGGTCTAACATTGACGGGTTCTATTCGCAGATCAGTAGCGATCTCGCTTTCGCGGTGGCGCGGGGTATCGACCTGGCGGTGCTGTACGGCAAATCGGCGAACAACGGCGCCGACATTCCGGGCGTCAAGTTCTTGAACCAAACCAGCAACAGTGTCGCCATCGGCACCACCCCTGCAACCGAGGGCGGTATGGCTGGCGATATTGCCGCGCTGGCCAATGCGATCGGCAACGCCGGACCGGGATATGACGTCAACGGCTTTGCGGCCGACCCGCGGTTGCGGTTTCAGGTCATGGCCGCGACAGACCAGTTCGGGCGCCCGATCTTCCAGCCCGGCCAGGCACCGAGTCTGACCAACCAGGTTGATTCGCTCATGGGCATCCCGGTTGTGTACGGCCGGTCGGTATCCGGGCGCGTGGGCGCAAACCCGGACACCGGGGTGCGGGCGTTCGCTGGCGACTGGTCCGGGCAACTGCGGTACGGCTACGCGCTCGACATGACGATCAAAACTAGCAACCAGGCCATGGTCACGGACTCGGACGGCACGGACCTGAACCTGTGGCAAAACAACCTTGTCGCACTGCTGGTGGAAACAGTGTTCGGATGGGCCGTTGGTGACGTGGGCGCGTTCGGCAAGCTCACCGCCGAAACCACGCCGCCCGATGGTGACGTGACGGCACGTGTCGAAGGGCAGGCGTGACCATGGCTGATTGGACCGTCACACTGCCTGACTCCGTGCACGAGGGAGACCCGGACCATCCCGGTATCCACACCACCGAGATCGCGGCCATCAAAGAGATTCGGGCCTTGGTCAATTCCGGCGCGCTCAACGGTGAAAAAGGCGCCAAGGGCGATACAGGACCAGCCGGACCGAAAGGTGACACCGGCCCGGCCGGGGCCGACGGGGCACCCAGTCAAGCCGACTGGGACGCCCTGGTGTCTCGCGTCGCCGCACTCGAAGGTGCCAGCTAGTGAACTTCGGTGACGGCCGAATCGTGTTGTTCCATCCGGACGGACGGCGCCGAGCTGTGCCAGCGGCGCACGCCGCACCGCTACGGGCCGCCGGATGGTCCGACCAGCCCGAACCGGCCGTGATGGGCGGAAAGGCGGTGAGTGGTGAGCCTGGCAACGGTCGAGGACGTGGCCGCCCGCCTGGGGCGCGAGACAAGCAGCGACGAAAACGAGCTAGCCGCAACGCTGCTGGGTGACGCGGAACTGATGCTCCGCGCTCGGATTCCCGATCTGCTCGAACGCGCGGCCAAAGATCCCGCGTTCGCCGACCTGGTTGTGATGGTCGAGGCGAACATGGTCGTTCGGGTGCTGCGTAACCCGGACGGCTACCGGCAGGAATCCGAGGGCGGCTATTCCTACACCGTCGATACCCGCGCTGCGGCCGGGTTCCTCACGGTGCTGGACGACGAATGGAAGCTCCTCGGATACCGCGACGGGGCGTTCACCATCACCCCGCACCTCGACGGTGACCGGTGGCCGTGGTGGACGAAGCCACCGTGGGCGTTCCAGTACGACGCCACACCCGGCGAGCCACACACCCCACCTGGGTGGTGGCACGGGTGAGCTTGCTCGACACCGGTCCCGAGACGATCACGCTGCGCCCGTCGATTCGGGATATCGACCCGGACGGCAACCAACGGTGGCGCGGCTGGTCGCCCGGAGATCCGGAATACGTGGTGACTGGTGCGCAGGTCGAACCCGTCGAGTCCAACAACGAGGCGGTGAACGGGCTGCGCATCACCCACAGCGTGCGGGCATACGTCCGGGCATTGCCAACGGGCGTGTCCGGCGAGTTCTGCGAAGTGCTGTGGGACGGGCGCACCTGGGACACCGACGGAGCACCGAAGCAGTACCGACGCGGACACGCTACGCGACACGTGACGTTGCTGCTGAACCAACGGAGGTGACCCGATGGCCGAGATGTTCATCCCCGAACCGGGGCTGGAACGGATCGCCGCCGTGGCCCGTGAAGCGCAAGCCGAGCTGTCTCGGCAGCAATCGGCAATCGCAGGTCGCGCGCGGTCAAATCTGGCAGCTGTTCGCGACGGTGGCCGTCACCGAGTCACTACCACCCGCGGGGTGATCGACCGGTACGTGAACCTCGAAGGCCCGGCAGCGCTCGCAGTCGAGACCGGCCACCACAGCCGCACCGGTACCTACGTCGCCGGGAAACACGTTCTCCGTGACGCATAACGGAAAGGGGTGTGCATGCCCCGGCTGTTGCCATACGCCGACCTGGTGGCGGTGACGGTGCTGCGTGAGGCATTGGGGGAGACGGTAACCGTTGAAACCCAACTCGATGACCGGTTGTTGCAACGGCTGCCGTACGTGTTCGCCGAGGTGGTCGGCGGAACCGAACTGGATCCGGCCTTTGCCTCCCGGCCGGCGCTATCGGTCATCTCTTGGGCCGAAGGCAGCAAACAAGCGGGTGCTGATCTCGCCGAATCTGTGCGGGTCGCACTGTGGCGCGCCCACCTGAGTCAACGCACCTACGCGGGGGCAAGCATCGCGCGGGTGCGCGCACTTTCCATGCCGTACGAGCAGCGGTTGGACAACCAGCCCTCGGAGGTTTTTCGGTTCGTGGCTCAGTACGAACTGATCCTCCGGCCTGCGACGGCGCACTGAAATCTGAAAGGAACCGACCGTCATGGCTATGGATGACGATGCCGTAATCCTGTCCGCGCTCGGCTACATCCTCACCGCCGAACGCGGCACCGCCGCACCAACCAAGACCGAGATTGCCGCGATCCCGGACAGTATTCCCGACAACTGGAACAACATTGGCCACACCTCCCGTGATGACTTGCCGAGTTGGGGACATGACGGTGGCGACCCCGAGGTCAAGGGAACGTGGCAGAACGAAGCGTTGCGCTCGGTGGTGACCGAGGTCGCCACAGAATTCGTGACGTTCAACGCCGTGCAGTTCAACCGGGAAATTCTCGAGTTCTACACCGGACGCGGCAATGGGGCGGCAGCGGACGGCACGATCGAGCAGGGCGTGTATCACGCGAGTTCGCGCGGCGGGCGGAATCCCGAACGAGCGCTGTTGATTGTCGTGATCGACGGTGAGCGGTGGGGCGCCTTCTATGCACCTCGCGTGTCGCTCTCGCGTGAGGACGACATCGAACTTGACAGCGAGGAATTCATGGCGTTCCCGCTGCGTGCCACGCTGTTGCAGCAGACAGGTATGCCCTTCTACGACTGGATCGGCCCGACCATCGACGGCGAGGGGTCCGTACCTGACCAGGTGTCGAGCACCGTCGAGCAGGCAGCCTAGGGGGCGAAGATGGCAGAATTTACCCTGGCCAACATTCGCAACGAGTCCGAAAAGCGTTACGGGTCAACACACATCACTGATGCGCCTGGTGGAGCGCTGACCCTCTACGCGCCGCTTCGGCTAGGTGACGCGGACTTGCGCAAGACACAGGAACTCGTACAACAGATTGACCAACTGGCCCGCGAAGGCGACCAGAACAGCATGGAAACCGCCTTGCGCATGGAAACCCTGATGCACGAAGTGCTCGTGCTGGTTTGCTCGGACAGGGCGCGATTCGACGAGTTCTATTCCGGGCTCGACCGGGCCGAGCGGTACACGCTGTTTGAAATGTGGTCCAACGCGGCGCAGCCGGGGGAAGCGTCAGCCTAGCGCGAGAGCTGCGCCGGTACCCGGCCGCGATCGAGTCAGACTTGCTGCGGCTGTGGGGAATTGACCTGCTCGACTTATTCCGGGAGCAGAACGACGTCTCCCCGCGGCGGGTACTGGCGCTGCTCTCGACGCTAGGCGAGCACTCCGCATACGTCGCCGCCGCGCGGGACGTTCCGATCGACTGGGACGTCGATCGGTATCTGCGCAAGCAGACCGTGGACACGTTGAACCTGCTGCTGTACGTGACCGCGAAGGCCAACGGCGCCAAACGAGTCGAGAAGCCCAAACCGGTCCCGGCACCGTCGGATCAGCTCGGCCAACGTCGCGCGAGCAAACGGCAGGGACAGAACGTGTTCGCCGCGATGGCGATGCGCGCCATGCGCGGCTCACCGACGAGCAGTAAGGGGGCGGACCGTGGCTAGTGGACTGGTCGGGACCGCCTACGTCAAAGTAACCCCAGACACCAGCAAGTTTGGGTCCCAACTGTCCAACGGCGTCGCCGCGCCCGCGGCTGCCGCCGGGCGAACGCTGACAAGCCGCCTCGGTAGCGCGGTGAGCACTGGCCTGTCATCTACTACCGGTCTGCTCTCTCGCGGGTTCGATTCGGCGTTCAACGCCGCGTCGAACATGGCCAGCAACGCTGGCAGCCGCATCTCTCGCGGGCTCGGTTCAGCCGTGACGACCGTCCTCGGGCCTGTCGGCCGTATGCGGGACGGGTTCATGTCCTCGCAAGTCGCCGCGTCGAACTTCTCGGGGCTCTCCGGCACTATCGGCGGGAAACTTCGCTCAGCCGTGGATGCCGTCGGCGCCGGGGCATCCCGCATCGGGAACATGTTCTCCCGATCCGGGCAGACCGCACAGAAGTCCTTGACCGGCATCAGTTCGGGGCTCGGTGGTGTCTCGAAGATGCTCGGCGGGCTCGCGGTCGGCTCCGGACTGCTGTCCATCGGGCGGCAAGCATTCCAAGCCGCATCCGGCATTCAGCAGTCCACGGCGGCGCTGACCGGGTTGTACGGCAACGCACAGCAGGCAAGCAACATGATCGGGCGCTTGCGCAAACTAGCCGCCGGTTCGCCCATTGACTTCTCCGCGTTCTCGAAAGGCGCGGAATCGCTGGCATACATGGGTTATTCCGGTGACAAGGCGATCGGGATTCTCAACAACGTGGGCCGTGCCCTGGTCGGCGCCGGTAAGGGCTCCGAAGCGATGACCCAAGTCACCGACGCCATGCTGTCAATGGTCAACCAGGGCAAGGCGACCACCGAGGACATCAACCGCATCTCCCAAGCCGGGATCCCGGCATGGGAAGCGTTGGCCACCCACGCGGGCAAATCGATCACCGAGGTGCGCGCGGCCGTTTCCGACGGACAAGTCTCGATCGAAGACATGGTATCGGCGATCCAATCCGCGTCGGGGCCAACGTTTTCGAAACTGCTTGCAGCCAGCGACGCCGCATCCGGAACCCTGACCAACACGTGGGCACGCGTCAAAGACAACGTGTTGACCTCGCTCGGATTCATGGCGCAAGGACTGATGTCCTCGCTCGGGCCAGCGTTGATCAAGATCGGCGACGCGGTGTCTGCCGGGCTGCAAAAGCTTCCTGTGATTTTGCAGCAAGTCGGCGCCTACCTCGCGCCGTTCGGGCAAGCGTTCGTGACGCTCTGGCAGGCAGCGCAACCGTTCTTACAGGGCTTCGGCGTCGGGTTTCTGGCAGCGGTACAAGGTGTGGGCACCATTTTGCAAACTGTCGTCGGCCCGGCGTTTCAGTGGCTCGCGAGCCTGTTCCAGCTACTCACGACTGCGCTCGGACCGATCATGCCCATCCTCGGAACACTGGTCGGTTCGTTCCTCGGCGCGGCCGTCGCGCTTAAGGGCTTGTCGTCAGCCATCGCGATCGCCCGCACCGCATGGACACTGTTGTCGGCCGCGTTCGCCTTGAGCCCCGTCGGACTGGTAGTCACCGCGATCGTCGGCCTGGTGGCCGCGTTCGTGACCCTGTGGAACAAGTCAGCGGCGTTCCGGGCGTTCTGGATCGGACTCTGGGATGGCATCAAATCCGTGGCTATGGCCGTTTGGACCGCCCTGTCCGGATTCTTCGTCGGCATCTGGAACGGGATCGTCGGCGCTGCGCGAAACGTATGGGGTGCCCTGTCTGGGTTCTTCTCCGGGCTATGGAACGGGATCCGGTCGGTATTCACCTCGGTGTGGAACGGTCTCGGGAATTTCCTCGCGGGCATCTGGAATGGCATCAAGTCCACAGCCCAATCCGTGTGGGGCGGACTGGTAGGTTTCCTGACCGGCATCCCCGGTCAGATCCTCGGTGTGTTCAAGGGCGCCGGAACATGGCTGCTCAACATCGGCAAGGATCTACTGACTGGACTGTGGGAGGGCATCAAGAACGCCGGTCACTGGCTGTTGCAGAAGCTCGGCGACTTCTTCGGCAGCCTGCTGCCCGGCTGGGTGCGCAAGATTCTCGGTATCTCCTCGCCCTCACGCGTGTTCGCCGAGATCGGCAAGTGGGTTCCCGCCGGTATGGCCGAAGGAATCAACGGCAACGCTTCCGCACCGATCCGTGCCGTCAAAAGCATGGCGGGCCAAATGTCCGATGTCGCCGCCGACGTGCACGGTGACTTCACCAGCAGCCTCGGCGGCAGCACGACACTGCACGGCACCATTGCCGAGGCCATTCGGGACGGCATGGCGCAAACCACGATCACCATGGACGGCCGTGCCGTGGCGCGTGGCGTGGACCGAGCGCGCAAGTTGGAGGCGAAACGATGACCGCCGCACTGGACCTTCCCATCGATGCCAGCAACGTCTACCTTGGCTCGCCCGGTCGGCTCCGCCCGCTGCCGCCGCCGAAACCCGATGTGCAGCCCGAAGGAACACGGTTCGCCCCGGTGTCACGGTCACTGGACGGTACCGGCACCGAATGGTTCTTCGGCACCAAGCGAAAGTTCAAACTCGACTTGCCATGGTGCACTCCTGGCGAGCGGGCATGGTTGGAACTGTGCTGGGACGGCGCCATCCAACCGCTGTGGCTGATCGACCCGCTCACCCCGAATCGGTACCCGAAGGGCGTCGCCTCGAGCGGATCAACACTGCGAGGCGAACAAGCATTCAACTCGGACGCAGCGACCACGACCGTTGCCGAACAACCCGACTGTCCGAACGCGCCGCCTCGCTCGGTACGGGTCACCGCAGCTACCTACCTCGGCTACGACCGACTACCCGTAGTGGGAGGGGAAACCTTGACGTTCGTGTCGTGGTCACGTGCCTCGAGTGAGCTGACACCCGAAGTGACCTTTACCGATGCTCTCGGCACGGTGCTGGGCACAACCACCGCCGATACGGTGCCTGGTGGCGCCACCACGCTCACGAAATCGGTGTTGACGGCCCCGGTGCCCGACCGGTCGGCGTTCGCCGCGTACCGGCTCACACAGGCCGAGGTGGGCACGATCGTGTCGGGTGCTTGGCGGGCAGCGGCCGACGGGGGCACCGAATGGACCAATGGCGGTGGCGCCTACCGGGTGGCGTTCACCGACAAGTCCTCTTCGTCGAGCCGCTACCCACTTGAGACGGTCTCCGTGACCCTCGAGGAGCTGTAGTGCAGCTCGCCGATAACGTCGCGCTCGCCGCCGCGCTCGCTGCCGGTCAGACGATCAACGTGGATTACACGTTGCGATTCGACTGGGCGCGCGACGGCAAGTACGCGACCGACTTCGCCGATCTGTCGGTGAACTTCTGCGACGGCACGTTGGACGCGCAGTTCTCCGGCCAGTACCCGCCGGAATTCGAGGTGAACGACGGCGCGGCGCAACGCCGCCTGACCGTGCACGTCACCGGGCACGTCAACGACGTGCACGTACTGAAATTCTTTTCTCCGTACTCCGGCTACTACGGAGGGAACATCGGCGCGGTGGGCACTCCGTGCTACTACTCGATATGGGTAGCGACCGCGGATGGTGGAGTGGAAATTGAACAGTTCAACGGCTACCTGATCCAGGCCACGCCGAAACGTTCCGACGGCACCGTCGAGCTTGAGCTGGCCGACGTCACCAGTCAGCTCACTAATGGGGTCACATTGATGCCCTCGGCGCGCTCACAGGTGCTCGCCCAGTGGGCACAGTCAGGGAACGACTCGATCGACTCACGCGTGCGCCAACGGGGCGGCAACTCACTGTCGTGGTACCTGCTGCACGTCTGCCGTGCCTCCGGGCTGTATCAAGGGCCGAAACCACCGAAAGGGTGCGTCGCTTACTGGACACTGGCCGGGGGCGTGCTGCCCGAAATCGGTGGACTGGAACAGATGCCACGCGACGGCCGTCAATCCTGGCCGGTCGCCTCCGGAAGTTGGATCATGTCCGCCCTATTGCAGTCGCTCAACGAGCTGCCACGGTACGTGCGTTCATTCGGTGATCGGCTGCCCTCCGGTGCCGAATACCCGGTCGGACCGTGGTCACCCGACATTGAGACGCCCCACGTGTATCCGCGCTACATGTGGCGACGTGGACAGTTCGGCCCGGAGATGCGCTATGACGTCTACGACTCGGACGTGTCCAGTTATGGCAATACAAGCGACTGGATGCGCATGGTCGGAACGACGAGTGAACCTGTGGTCATCAACGCCTACGGCGACTACCGATGCCGAGTCGGCCTCGGTGGGTGGCTACGGTTTGACCGAAACATCAACAGTACCAACGAAACATCGGTTACGGTGATGTTGGCAGGGTTCGCCGCCGCCTCCGAAATAGACCCGAATCACGACGGCAGCATCGACGGACCACTGGGGTATGTGACCTTCTCCGTGCACCCGAGCACTCGCGCGCACAACGTCTACGTGAGCTTCCAGTATCCGAACCAAGGTGTGTACCAAACATGGTCGTGTAGCTGGACACCCCCGCTCGAAGACGGGGTGCATTACACCGCAGTGAACCTGGACTTCGGGGTAAGCGGTGCACCGACGATCACGACCAAGCTCGACGGCGTCACGGCCGCGCGCCAGTGGGGCAGTTCCGGCGGAACCTACCCAACCTCGTACAGCAAGTACGCCAGCGTCGATGGACGCAACGTCGAAACCAGCGGCGTGCGGGTATTCACCACCGGCGGTGCACAGCACTGGGGCGTGTGGCAACAGAGCTTGGTTTCCGCTTCGACGCCCATGGAGTGGTCTAACAGCGCCGCATGCATGGACTACTTGCCCCAGACTGACATCGGTCCGAGCATGGCACGTGTCCTGTGGACTCCCGACGTGCAAGGCAAACCGGCGTGGGACGTCATCAAGGCGATAGGCACAGCCGACCTCGGCGTCGTGCACACCACCGAGGACGGAGTGTTGCATTACACCAATTGGGAAGACATCGTGCGCCGCCGTGACACCGGCGAGACCACGACGTACCTGTCACTAGCCGAAGTGGACGAGGTCAACCCGTACACCACCTTCGACTCTGTCGCTAACTCGATCACATTCACCAGCCAAGACAAGTACGCTGTAGATGCCGCGATCTTCGAAGCCAGCGACCCGCAACAATTCCAGGTCGCCTCAGGACGATCGGCGCGTTGGCAAACCACTGTCAACGACGCCATGTCGGTCATGCCCGGAAACGTCACTCCGCGCAGGCTTGCGCAAGGTTACTGGTCCACCACCGCGGGATCCGGCGACAACCCCAACGACCCGAACACCGGCAAACCGGCCTACACATGGCAAGATTTCATGCGCGCCTACGCGCCTGAACACTGGAAGAACGGGTTCACCGCGCACAACCGTGGCGACGTTGTCGGTGCCGGAATCACTTACCCCGGCGCGTCGCCGGGACAGCCGGCCGAAGGCATGGGGGTGTTCGCATCAGCAGCGGCAGGGTGGGCGCGCGGCGACCGCGACCCGCGCCACCTCACACTCGGGTTGTCGTCTGGCCTTCCGGTGGGTGGTCGCACCAGCGCCGCATCGGTTGATGACAACACTGCGTTCTTCAACGTACGCGGCTACAAGATCGCTGCCGACCAACAGGTCAACGACACCGTCGCCTCGACCGACACGGCTTCGTTCGAATCATTCGGGGTGCGCAATGTGTCACGGCCACAGTCCGACTGGGCGAGCGACTACAGCACGCAATACGACCTGACGCAGAAACTTGCCGACGACCTCGCACAGCCCCGGCCAGTGTTCACGTCCGTGGACGTGCACGGCGACCCCCGGCGGCAACTGCAAGACGTCGTACGCATAGACGATCCCGGCGGCATCGGCGGCCCGATCTACGCGACCGTCGTCGGCATCAACCGCAAGTTCGATGCCCAAGGCGGCATCACCGATTCGTTGACGCTACGCACCTTCGGGCCGCGCGCGGGCAGCTGGGTCATCGATGACCCGAACTTCTCGGTGATGGACGAGACCACCCTCATGAACTAATCGCATTGGGAGACAACACCATGGCGACCGAGCTACCCGACATCGCGCCCGGAACCATCGTCACGGCGACGGGGTGGTGGAACCCGCTAACACATGCGGTCAACGAGGCCAACGCCAACATCGAATCTACGCAAGCCGCGGTTTCCTCCGCCACGGCCGATATCTCCTCGCTGAATGGCCGGGCATCCGCGCTCGAATCCGCAGTGGGAACCCCCTACGTCAGCGAGAAGTCGCTTGACAACCGCGTGACCACGCTCGAGCAGGGCGACAGCGGGATGAACGTCACCGCCACGAAGTACGTCGTCACCACCGAACGAACAGTCAACAGCACGACTGCAACAACGCTCGGATCGACCAACATCACCCTGAACACGGCCAACGCACCGGTCGTGATCCTCGCGAACTTCGACGTCGCCATGACCACGGCGAACACGATCGTCACTGCGGGAGGCACGGCGTGCCTTGTGGTCAAATGCCTGATCGACGGGACCGCGCGCAATGAACAACTGATCTTCGGCTCACAGGCCGTATGGCGGGGCACTGCCGGGCAAACATGGGTGCTGACCAACCTGCGCGCAGGCGGCCACACTGTCGCGTTCACCGCACAGTTGTCCTCGGCTGGTGCTGTCGCATACCAGGTGTCCGCCAGTCACACCGGCGCCGCGCTGCTCGTATTCGGCTGAAACAACCACCGCCGCGAAACGTTGCAAGGGCAGGTGAACCCCCGATGGCAATCGGAATCGACGTGTACACGGCATACCAAGCTGTGCACGACTGGGCAGCAGTCCGACGAGCCGGATACCAATTCGTTTACCTCAAGCTGACCGACGGCATGGCCACCCGATCAGAAGGGGGCTACACCGCCGCAGCGAAAGCCGCCGGTATCGCGCCCGGCGGTTACCACTACGCCCAACCCGGCGACCCTCGCGCACAGGCCGACTTTTTCACCACACGGTGCGAATACTTCCACGCCACCGAGCTAGCCCCGGCACTCGACCTCGAGTCGCCATTCGTACCCGGCCCGGCCGCGGTGGACTTCGCTGTCGCGTTCTGCCGGCGCATACGCGAACGCGGACACCGGCCAGCGCTCTACGCGAATAACTCAATGATGCGCGTCGTCGCGCCCGCTGTGCTAGCTGCCGTGCCCTCGACGCTGATCTGGGTGGCGCGCTACGGAGCTGAACCGACGGTGCGCTACGACGTGTGGCAGCACAGCCAAGCCGGCCGCGTGCCGGGTATCTCGGCAACCTCCGTGGATCTCGATACCGGCGCTATTCCGTACAACGTCACCGTTCCTACAGCAGGGGAGCTGATCGACATGGACTTGAACGACAAGGTTCGGTACAAGAACCGAGAAGGCAGGGTCAGTGAGATCACCGTGCACGACTGCTTGGCCCGGATGGCGTTGCTATTCGACGACCAACAGTTCGGTGCGCCCGGACAACGGCGAGATGGACCGTGGGCCGGGGTGTTCCGGCGCCTGGCGCAGAAGAACGGGATCGAGGTGCCGAAATGACAGAGTCACCGAGCAATGACCGCCCGATCCTCGACGAGGCCAAACGCAAGGCGATCATCGCGCTCGCCGGTTCGGCAGTGGCCGCCGCGGTGTCGTTCGGCGCGATCACACCGGCGCTCGCCGACCAGATCAACACCACTGTGGCCGGTCTGCTCGGCGCGGTGGTGACCGTGCTTCCAATGGTGACCTCTTTGCTTCACGCACTCGGCATTGTCCGCAGTGCTGAACCACGCACCACACCGGTGGACTCGCCGAGCGACCAGGACGGGAACCCGCTCGTTCCGCTACCGAACCTCGGCGGGCAACCGCCGGTCATGGCCGACAGCATCGACGCAGACGGCGACGACGAAGGCGGCGCTGCCACCGGCGACGAAGCCGAGCGTGAGATCCCCGGAGACGGGCACGGCCGTCACCGTACTCAATAGCTGTGCACAGCTTGATACGCTGGGCAACGCGCCCCATCCCCGCGCCAGGGTTGCCATCCTTCGTGGGGATGGGGCGCCCTTCCGTCTGCGCCCTGTAGCTGCGATCCTGCCTTGTTGTCTGTGTTAAATAAAGGAAAACATGTAGACCTTGTTTGACATGCTTCAATATTTGAAGCTTTACGGAAAGTATTCGCGGTCGCGAATCAGAGTGCTCATAACTGGATGTCCATAATCGGATACTCAAGACCGTGCCGATATCACCACCGTTCTATTCGATATCAGCACGGGTGGTGATCGCTGTATCTACACAACAGCTACGTTGTAGCTACAGTGCAGCTCGGGGCCGCCTGCATCGATTGCATCGTTTCGCACAGATTGCAGAGTTTCGGGCAGGCCGAGCGGTCGAAGTTGTCAATTATCTACGTTAGATAGGTTTTCACCCGTATGGCGTACTGCTAGTAGCTATCATCGTCGGCGACGCCAAGTTAGTATGACGAAATGTTCCGATATATACGGCGTAGCGCGTGAAGGCTTGACCGGGGAGTGTTCCGGGGTTCTGACCCATTTCACTGTTGATGTAATTCCGAACTGAGGTTTGCTCTATTTCTGGACGGTTCTTCGACCGGCCAGACGGTGGCGCACGCCCTTGTGACAAGGGAGTCTGATGATCAGAGGAGTACCCAGAGTGTTCCGAACCTTGGCGCGCCATGCCGAGGCCGCAGGTTGGAGTATCGAGCTGACTAGGAACAACCACTTACGTTGGCGGTCGCCGGACGGGGCCGTGGTGTTCAGCGCCCTGTCGCCAAGCGACCGGCGAGCGGTGCGCAACGTCGAAAAGGAACTGAGACGTGCAGGTCTGAGCATTTAGGGGAGTCTCCGGCGGGGTGGGCCGTCATCCGGGCCTCGGCGACAGTTCGGTCAAGGTTGGCGAGATCCGCGAATTCGGCGAGCGCATCATCGAACTGCGCTTCCCCGGCGCCGCAGCCGAGGGCGGCAGGATACCGATCTCCAGTCTGGTCGTGCGCATCATGGAAACCGTTGCGGCACTGTAGCCATCGGGCGAGCCCCCGATGCCGGTGCCCGCGCTCAAACAGGCACGTGCAGGCGTAGACACCGGCACCTTGGGAAGGAAGGTCACTCGTTCCCGTGACAAAGGGGCCGGTAGAAGTGTACGGCTCCCACTTGGGATATCGGCACCCGCGAGTTCCGCGTTACCTGAATGGGTGACATCCGACGTTGCCGCGCGGCCCCGAGGCCACTGCTAGTTCAATTCGTGGTGGAGCACGTCGAGTTGTTCGGTGATGGCGTGGTCGGTGGCAGGGGCGCAGAACAGGTAGTCGTCGCCTGCCTTGTCGGTTTCGAGTCGGTTGAGCCACGCGCCGTACGGTCCGAGCACGTAGCCGAGGGTGGTCTGGTTGCGCTGGGTACGCCCGGTGTGGTCGCGGGTTTGCACCAGGAACTCCCCACCGCCCTGGTTGGGGGCTTTCACCAGTTCGAGGACGGTGTCGCGGGCCTCGTCTTCGACGGTGTAGTCGTTGTCCATGAGGAAGCCGTCGCTGGTGCGTGGTTCGCCGTTGAACACCGAGACGGGCAGCCGGATCGGGTGGAACGAAGCGATGTCGCGGTCGATCAGCTCGCTTAGTAGTGCCTCGCCGAGTCCGTCCGGGGTGATCTGGCGCAGGTAGAGGCCGTTGTTGACCCGCACGGCGAGTACGGCCTCGCGGCCCTTGCGGGCGGTGACTAGCTGCCAGGGTTCGTGGTCGGTGACCAGCCACCCGATGTAAGCCAACTCGGGAAAACAGAGTGTTTCCACGGTGACTGTGAAATCCCGATCCAGGCGGCCATCGCGTTCGAGGAGCCCGGCCTGGCGCATCGCGTCCAGTGCGGTCCGGTTGGCTTCGTGTTCTTCGTCTTCGTCCAGCCAGATCGGGTCCGGGCGCAACGGCAGCAGCAGCTCGCCGATACCGAAATGCGTCGCGATCCGGGCGAGATGGCTGGCGTAGCAGGTCATCGTTCCCTGCGTCAGCACGACGTTCTAGTCCTTCGGTCGTTTCGGCTCCACGTCTTCCCCGATCACCGGGGGCGCGGTCGGTGGCAGATCGCCGACGATCTCCTGACCGTTTTCCCGCGTGATCAGATAGCCCGCGCCGCTGCGTTCCTTGTCGTCCTGCTTGCGGGCACCGTTGCCGGTCATCGGCATCCCGCTCGCGCCCGCGCGGCCAGCCGCACCCGCAGCCCCGCGCCCGCTGCCCGCGCTGGGCTCCTCGGCGGGCACGCGCCCCGCACCCGACCGCGGACCACCCTTGAGCCCGCCCTCGGATCCGGCGCCCTTGCCGCCACCAACACCACTACCGCCACGGCCGCCGGTACCTTCGCCGAACCCAGCGGTGCCGCGCGGGCCGCCACCGAACCGCGACGAACCCCCACCACTGTTGTTGTAGCCGCCGACGAACCCGCCACCGAGCCCGCTATAGGGGCTGCCCGTGCCCGCGGAACCGCCCGAGCCGCCGTACGGTGTCGCGGTGCCTGTTCCGCCCCCAGGAAGACTCGGATCGACCGGTGGCGGCGCGTAGCCCGCGGTGTTCGTTCCCGCCTGCGCACCGGTGCCGCCCGGCCCGGTGCCCACCTGCGGAGGCGGCGCGTTCCCCGCACCACCGGCTGGGCCGTGCGCGACCGCCTGGCCACCACCACCGCCACCGCCGCCAACGGTCGGGGGTGCTTGATTCGGCGCCGAGGATCCGCCGCCTGCGCTCGCGTGTCCGCCGGTTCCTCCACCACCTCCGGTGGCGGGCGGGTTCACGCTCATCGGATGCCCACCACCCGAACGCAACGGCGCACCACCCGAGCCGGAGCCCACGGAGAACTGGCCACCCTCGGCCTGCTGCGGGCCGTACTCCTTCGGCAGGTTGCCGACGTTGTACCCGGTCGCGGTCGCCAAGTTCTGGTAGTGATGGACGTTGTTCGCCTCCGCGGCCTGCTTCGACGCGACCGCGGCATCGTAGTTGCTCACGTCCTCACCGGCACCGGTCCAGTCCGAGATACCGGGAATGATCGACCCGAACTTCGTCAACCCATTCGGCTCCGCAGGCACCGAGGGGATCGGTTTGATACGGGGGTTGACCTCGTCGAAGGTCTGGGCCTGGGCCCTGGTGAGGTCCTGGGCCTTGTCCAGGCTTTCACCCATCGTCGAATACACCACCCCCGCAGGCCCAGCCCCGCGCTTCGCCGCACCAGAAGCGTTGCCCTTCCAACTGCCTTCCAGCTTGCCCGCGGCCTGCTTGATCCGATCCGAAATCTCGTTGAACCGCTGCGTCAACCCGAAAACCTGGTCCTTGGACTGAAACATGCCCTCGGTCCCGAGCTTCTGCGCGACGACCTTCTGATAGATCTCATCCCCGCTGTATCCCACGGCTACTTCCCTCCCGATCTCGCCGTGTCCACGATCGCCTTCGCCACAGCATCCGTGATCTTCTTCGCCTCACCGGGGGTGCGAGCGATTACCTGAACATCGGCGGACTCGTGGTCATTCAAACCAATCGTGAGGCTAGTGCGTCCGTCCTTTTCGTCGTTAGCTTTGGTTGTGTTAACGGCCGGGTATCCGTTAATTGTCGTCGGCTCAAACTTCGTGTAGAAATGAATCATCTTCTGTTTTTTGTATTGAGCATCAATACCCATGCCTAGTAGGCTCACGCCCGTGCTGTCACCTTTCGAGCCGTCCCAATTGCATATCTTGTTCGGCTGGCCATCTGCACGTTTTCCAACGGTGTCTGTACCGTCGCGCTTTAGTCCGAGTGCTGACATCGATGATTCCGGAGTCAATGAGCACGGATCTTGCACGTACTGCGAGACATCGACAGGAGTTGGCACCTTCGGTGCGCCGCTGTCTGATGGGGACGTGCTCGATGGTTTGTCCAGACTTCCCGGTTGCGCTGGCGCGCCGCCACACCCAGTCAGTACAAGTACGGCACCTGCGGATATCGCAGTCGCGACGATCCCTCGCTTCACGCCTTATTCCTCCGCAAATCCTGCGCGTTATGCTCTTCATTCTGCTGGTAGTCAGCGAGCGCCTTCTTCATGCTCTGGACAAGATCGTCAAGATATACCGAGGCGCCCTTGGCCTGTTCAGCAGCTTTATTGAGTGATGCCTGATACGCCGTCACATATTCCATGCTCTTCTTGTCCGGCGCAGGGGGAGTTGCGGCACTGGATGCCTGTCGAATCTGGTATTCGAAATGCCTTGAATCCTCGGCGATCTCTTCGAACTCGCGGATCAACGCGGGCAGGGTCTCGGGGTTGAACTCGTAGCCCTTGCCGCCATGGTCGGGTTCGGGGTCCTGCGGTAGTCCCGCTTGGTGGAGGTAGGCGGCGCGCTGGATCTGTTCTTCCCAGCTGCCGGGGTTGTTCGGGTCGTAGCCGCCGGGGCCGCTGGGGAGCTGGCCGTGCTTGACCGCCTCGATCTGCTCGCTCATCGGCGTCAGCGGCGTTGACCCCGCGGTGCCCGGTATCGGT
Source organism: Sciscionella sediminilitoris (assembly GCF_000737195.2). Lineage (GTDB taxonomy): Bacteria > Actinomycetota > Actinomycetes > Mycobacteriales > Pseudonocardiaceae > Sciscionella > Sciscionella sediminilitoris. Next base: position 82,734 of record NZ_JALM01000017.1, on the reverse strand, counting down.
AGCGGTCCCTGTTGACCTTGGCCCGGTGTGGTCATAGCTGCTCTCCCCATCTCCCACTGCGTAGCGAACCGCAGCCCATCGTAGCGGTGTGACGCCAACACGTGTGTGCTATGACGAAACTTGGCGGTGCCGGTTCCGTGGTGTGCCCTGTGTCGCCCACATGGGCTCACCGGAGTGGGGGAGTAAAGGGGGGGTGGAGCCCGACTTAGCAGGGCGAACGGCACGAATCGCTACGCGCTCAGTTGCCTTCGTTGGGGTGGAGCTCGACGATACGGCCGCGAGACGGCGGTAGCTGCTCAAGCAGACGCGCGGCGTCGGCGACGCACACAGCGCAGATGTAGGTTTCCCGGTCGCCAGCGGCGACCGTCACCGACCGGTCCGCAGCATAGGTTCGGCAGAAGGAGCAGGGCGCGAGGAACCGGCGGTGGATCTTCTGCGCGGCTGTCGGCAACCGCTCAGGGTCAAACTTGCCGGTCATGATCACCCTTCGTTGCAGGAGTGGGGCACGGCGAGGCAGAGCGGTCGGGTAGGCGCTGCCGTACCGTCTAGGGGATCGGTGTGACGCGGTCGAACACCGGTTGTATTCCTAACCGTCGGCATGCTGCGTTGACTCGCGCCCGCACATCCGGGTCATACCAGGAGCCGTGTATAGCGGTCGAAATACACCGGAGAGGTGCTGTGACCACCTGTCCGCCCGCGCCCACTGCCGCATTTCGCTCTCCCAGTGCATGACGATGTCTTCCCCGTGCTTGGCCGCCGACTCCGCCTTTTCCCGGCACCGCTCCGCTTCCTGACATGCTTTGTCGGCCCGAATCGTCATCACCCGACGCGCGAGATCGGGGTTCAGGGATTCGCGCACGTTCTTGGCGCGCTCGTCTACTTGCTTCCATGCCTGCTTCACCCCCTTCATCGGTGCGAACCAGTTGCCACAGCTGTCGTGATGGCCCTATGCCACGTAAACGCGCGCTGGAGATGTTGAGAACGGGTGAGGCTGTTCCGCTGTCGCTGGCTGCTCGCCTCCCAAGCCTTCGCACGGTCCGTGGCCTCTGCTCGCCATCCTCTGGGGTTGTCCCGCTGCATGCGGGCTAGTTCGGTGCATATCTCGTCGTACATCGCTGCCGACTCCTCTAGTTCCATCGGTTGCCGAGGCCGTGACGGCTGCTGCCGTCGAACGCCTTGGCGGTGCGTCTCGAACAGCTTGGTGGATGAAAGTGCGAATGGTCAAGCAATGATGAGCAATTTTAAAGCAATATACACTCGAATGGCGGATAGTAGACGGGCTTGGGGTGTCTCGTTCACTCAGACGGCGGTATGTCCTACACTGCAATTCCACGAACGTTGCTCGAATCCGGGAGAGAGGAAGAGCAATGCGAATCGAATTTCTGGGCTCCACATCAGGCGGTGGCGGCTGCCCGACCCTGTTCAAGACCGAGCGGGGAACGATCGTCGTGCAGGGTACGACCGTCACAGACCCAGAAGCGCTCGCCAAGATGGCGACCTACGGCAACGGCATACCGTCGTACGAATCGGCCGTGGAGATCCCCGCAGAGCTGCTGCCGTTCGTGGACGTTACCGAACTTGCCGAGGTCGATCTGCCCGCTGACCGGCCAGAATTCACGATTGATCCGGAGGCGGCGGCCTTGATACCGGGGGCTCAAGGATGACCGTAGAACGGGTGTCGCGCGTGCGGTTCCCGGAGCTGTTCGACACGTTCTCAAGCACCGCGTGGCGTTGGGAGTGCCAGGGCGAGTACCACGAGCCAGACGAAGCCGAACCGTTCGCGGCTTGGAAGGCCGGTCACCCGGACGATTCGTTCTTGCAGCCGTGGTGCGAGAAGATCCGCAAACTCACGGGGGAGGGCAAGACGTTCGGCCGGGTCCGGATGCTTACCGAACCGCTGACCGAGTACTTGGAATGGATGCTCTCGTTTACACACCTCAACATCGACGCCGGGGAAGACATCCGGTGGATCGCTGAAAGCACCGTTGCAGCCCTGCCGAACCGTCCAAGGGATGACTTCTACATCTTCGACGACGTCCGTGTGGCAACGCTGCTGTTCGACGAGAACGGGGTGTGTGGCGCCGAGGTGACCGACGATCGCGATGCGGTGCAGCGCGCACTAAAGTGGCGGCACCTTGTATCCGACCTTGCCATCCCGCACAGCAAGTACCTGACCGATGTCCGGAGTGTCTGATCAACATCTCACCAGCTCGTGAACGGTTCGCCGACCGCCTGCGCGAAGTGCGCGAGGCGGCCGGCGTTTCTGGTGCTCAACTCGCCGAGCAAGCGAGCTGGCCGCCGTCGAAGGTCACGCGGTTGCAGCGTGGTCAGCAGAATCCGACAGAGGACGATGTGCGGACGTGGTGTCGCTACACCACTCCTGAACTGGTTGACGAACTGCTCGCCGATCTTGTGGCCATGCGTGCCGACGAAGCGCGGTGGAGTCGGCAGCTCCGTAGCGGGCACCGCACGGTGCAGACGGCCAAAGCAGCCATCGAAGCCGACGCTACACGGATACGGGTCTTTGACTCGGTCCTAATCCCTGGTCTCGTGCAAACGGCGGGTTATGCAAGGGCGGTCTTCCAACAGCACGCGCGGCTTCACGGCAGTGTCGCCGACACTGATGCGGCTGTCGCAGCACGCATGGAACGCCAACACGTCTTGTATGACTCAGGCAAAAGTATCGACCTGCTCATGCTCGAATCCGCGTTGAGGCATCCTCAGGTGTCCGGCGACGAGTTGGTCGCGCAGGCGGATCGTATCCGCGCACTCGCCGGGACTGTCCACATCGGAGTGATACCGCAGAACGCAGAACTCGGCGTGCTGCCGCTCCATGGCGTCTGGGTGTACGACGAGCTGGTCGAAATCGAGTTGGTGCACACAACGATCACTACTACCGACACCGCCGATGTGAAGTTGTACAACGATTGGCTCGACCAGCTTTGGAAATCTGCCGTGACTGGGGCGAACCTTCGGCGACTGCTTGATTCCATTACTGGTTAGGGCCGTAAACCTGCCTCAACGCGGCGTCGATGGCCTGGTCCATCTTGTCTTGTAGTAGCGCGAATTCCGCGTGGCTGAGCACTGTTGGGCCGCTTGACTCGAGCACGAGGTAACCGCCTGCGGTCAGGCGGATCTCGACGCTGGCGGCCGTGCCGTCACGAGCGTCCAGGCCGACTACTGTCCTGGCGTCGTTGTCGTGGCAGCATCTACCAATGCGGTCGGCCACTTCCGCGCCTCCCTACCTACGGGTACCGGGGATTGGGACATTAGAACCAGAACCACACACGATGCGATGCCTCGAACAAGATCAACCCCAACGACGGACCGCAACGGCCACCGAGGGTGTCCACCTTGCGGGGGACACATATCGATGGCTGTTGCGGTACCGCTGGCCGGGTGACGTCGAACGAAGGTGAAGCGCGCTTCATGGCGGCCCCACTACACGGACGCTACGGAAGTGCTACATCGCGACGTTCAACGCCACATCGACGGCGTCGGCGACGTCGTCGTACTGCTGGTCATCCACATGTCCATAACGGTCCACGGTGGTGGTGATCGACTCGTGCCCCAGGAGTCGCGACAACTTCGTGATGTCGATACCCTGGGCCAGCATCCACGACGCATAGGTGTGCCGTAGATCGTGAATCCGCGGCTGCTTTTCGATGCGCTTCTCGCGCGGGATTTCGTGCCCGTCCTTGTCGCGAACCGCGGTCGCGGCCTCGATCGCTGGTTTCCAAACTCGGTTCGAAAAATTACCGTGATGCAATCGGCTACCCGAGCGAGTGGTGAATAGCGGTTGATCGCTCGGGCGCGCAAGACACAGTTCTTTGATCTCCGCGACCATGCTTGTTGGAATCGGAACGGTGCGCCGACCCCGTTTGGTTTTCGGAGCCCCAATTCCCATGCTGTTGTCAGCGAGCCGCTTCCACGCCTTATTAATCCGTACCCGTGCCTTGCCCGGTTTGGGAAACGTGATGTCAGCGGGAGTGATAGCGACTGCCTCGCCCCATCGCACGCCGGTGCCGACGAGGAACCGCACGAACAGCCGGTACGGCTTGGCGACGTGTTCGAGCAGTACCGCGAACTCGCGGTTATCGAGGAACACCATCTCCTCGTCGTCACCCTCCGGCAGACGGATTCCACGGCACGGGTTGTCGTCGCGTAGCGGGGGCGTGGTGTTCATGGCGGTGGTGAAGATGGCCGACAGCAGGCCGTGAATGTTGCGGAGCGTCTTCGGCGCCATACCAGCGTCTTGCCGGTCGTTGACCCACGCACGGATGCGTTCCTGGTCGGGAACGGAGATCGGGAAGGCACCAAGGTCCGGGGCGATGTGGTTGCGCACATCCCGGCGGGCGTCGGCGCGGGTACGGGCGCTCACACCCGTCATGCCCTTGATGTGCCGCTCGGCGACTTCAGCGACCGAGGGTTCCTTGGCCTTGATCTTGATCATGGCCTCGTTGGCCTTGGACAGTCGGTGCCCGGAAGCCTCCAGAAGAGTCTTGAACCGCTTCGCCTCGTCGCGGTCGTCGAACGTCAGCGAAGGCTTGTCGTCGGTGTCCGGGTCGTACCAACGGACTCTGTAACCGTGACTGCCGTCACTTCGGGTGCGCTTTTGCAGGGTTGCCATAACCCCGAAGTTAGACCCCGTGGGTCTAACTTCGCCACCCTATGGGTCTGCGGTCCACTGTGGACACCGTCTGACCTGGTAAAACTTTGGGGTGAGTGACGGGACTTGAACCCGCGACTTCCTGGACCACAACCAGGTGCTCTACCTGCTGAGCTACACCCACCATCGCCGCATGCGGCTCGCTTAGCTTAGCGCAACGCTCGCGGGCTCAGTCACCGGGGAGGGGTTTGGCGGCGAGTTCGGCCGCGATGGCCTTGGCCTCGTCGGTGCTCGGCCCGGGATGCGCGACGAACGCGGCCTTGCGGTAGTACTCGAGTTCCCGGATGGATTCCTTGATGTCGGCGAGCGCGCGGTGGGCGAGGCCCTTGTCGGGCTGTGCGTAGTAGATGCGCGGGTACCAGCGGCGGCACAGCTCCTTGACCGAGGAGACGTCGACCATGCGGTAGTGCAGGTAGCCGTCGAGGATGGGCATGTCCCTGCTGATGAAACCGCGATCGGTGGCGATGGAGTTCCCGGCCAGCGGTGCGCTCTTGCCCTCGGGCACGTACTGGCGAACGTAGTCGAGCACGGCCTGTTCGGCTTCGGCGAGGGTGACGGTGGAGGCGCGTACCTCTTCGGTGAGCCCGGAGTTGGCGTGCATTTCCCGCACGACATCGGGCATGCGCTCGAGTTTCTCCTCGGGTGCGCTGATCACGAGGTCCACGCCGTCCCCGAGCACGTTGAGCTCGGCGTCGGTGACCAGTGCGGCGATCTCGATGAGCGCGTCGTTCCCGAGGTCGAGCCCGGTCATCTCGCAGTCGATCCATACCAGATGGTCATTCACGCTGGTGAGCCTAACTCGGCTGGTTCGGTCTCGCTGGCACCCGGTTCGAGAAAGGGGCTGAGCAGGCCCGGAGTGGCGGCTTCGGCGAACGCGGTCGCCTCGCCCTGGTCCAGGTCGAACACGTGGTACGCGCCCCGCCCCGCGGCGCTGGTCGCGGTGAGGGTGACCAGGCCGGAGCGGCGCTGGAAGAAGGACTGTCGCACGGTCCACCCGATGACCCCGGTGCGCTGCAGCGCCGTGGTGTCCCGCTGGGCCGATCCGGACCGGCTGACCAGGTACGGCCCGGAGAGCGCGTGCCCGAGGGAACGGTACCGGTCGATGCCGAGCCACAGGCAGATCGGCACGAGCACCAGCGCGAGCTGCCATGGCCACGCGGGAAGGCCACCCGCGGCCGCGGCGATCGCGAGCCCGCCGATGATCACCGCGGCGAAGGCGAGTGCCCGCACCAGCCTCCTGCGCAGTGCGGCCGGGGGATGCCGCAGCAGCGTCGCGGCCGTCGGTGGCTGCTCGGCGCGCAGCACATCCCGGGTGACCTCGTGCGCGACCTTCTTCGGTGCGGGCGGAATGAGCAGCGGGGTCTGGTCCCGTTTGCTCATGCCGGTGGCGATGACCACGGTCCGCGCGCCCCTGCCGAGCCGCAGCAGGGCGGGTTCGCGCACGCTGATCCCGCGCAGTTTGGCCTCCTCGACGGTGATCGAGCGGGTGGTGATCAGGCCGCGGCGCACCCGGATGGTCTTGTCCGGTTCGCGGGTGAGCCGGTAGTTGCTGAACTGGACCACGTAGCCGATCAGCCCGCCGACGACCACGATCACCAGCAGTACGGCGAGAATCAGCAGCACATCCACGAGAATGCTGTTGCGCCGCACGGTGTCCACCGCCCAGTCGACCGCGCCGACGCTGGCCGGATCGACCTGGAGTTCGTTGAGCGCGCGCAGGAAAACGCCGATGATCACGGCGGAGGCGGTCAGTCCGGTGAGGGTGAGCGGGGCATAGCGCAGCCAGGCCCACTGGATGCTGGCCAGCACGGTGCCCTCGGCGCGTGGCGGCACCGGTTGCGCGGCCTCGGCGGTCGGCTCGGCGGCGGATGCGGTGCCGGGTTCCGGAGCCTCCCGGGCCTTCCGGCCGCGATCGAGCAGAACCAGGCGCAGCCGCTCGGCCTCGGCCTTGGTGATCGCGTCGAGCTTGAGCTCGTCCTCGTGTTCCTTGACCTGTTGCCCGGTCCCGATGCGCACCGCTTCGAGGCCGAAGATCCGGTGCCCGAACTTGGCCGTCGTCTCGACCGTGCGGATGCGATCGGTGCGTACCGAGAGGCGTTTGCGCGAGACCAGTCCGGTGCGCAGTTGTACCTGTTCGGCATCGATCCGGTAGGTGGTCAGGTACCAGTGCGCGAGCCCGTGCGCGAGCAGCAGCGCGAACGCCGCGCAGGACAGGATGATCTTGAGCCGGTCACCCTCGCCGAAGACGAGGTAGAAGAACAGCACGGGGACGAGGGTGATCCCGTCGTGCATCGGGCGCACCACGATCATCCTGGGGTTGAGCCGCTGCCAGGGCTGTTCCGGTGCCGCCTGCGGGGCGCTCATGTCGCGTCTCCCGCGCTGCTCGCGGTGGTCGCGGTCAGTTCATCGGCGAGCGACATCGCGATCTCGTGATCGAGTCCCTTGATCCGCACCGGTCCGGCGGCGGATGCGGTGGTCACGGTGACCGAGGAGAGCCCGAACATCCGCTCGATCGGATCCCGCTTGGTGTCCACGGTCTGGATGCGCGAGACCGGGGCGATCCGCCATTCGATGTTCAGCCAGCCGCTCTGGGTGTACACCGCCTCGCCGGTGGTCTCCCAGCGGTGCACGCGGTAGCGGATCAGCGGCATCAGGGTCAGATGCGCCGCGGCGGCCAGCACGGTGATGGCCAGGACCAGCACCCGGATCGCCGTCGGCAGACCGGGGAACCAGTCGAGCGTGACCGCGAGGACCTCGAGCACGAGCAGCACCAGCCAGCCGATCGAGCCCTCGACCAGCCACATCCGCTTGGCCTTCGGGCTCACCCGGTGCGCGGGATTGCGCAGCCGTAACTGCTTACTGTGCTCCGCGGGGGGAACGTTTGCGGGTCGCATAGGGCACATCATGCCGTCCCGGCCCCGGCACGGTGGCGACAGAGGGCTGATTCGTCCCGATTACATCCGTCATGATTTCCGGTTCGGTTGCCACACGATGGCCTCCGCCGCCGCGGTGGCCTCGGCGGCGGCATCCCGCAGCGCCGCGCGCAGCCTGCCGATCTCGAGCGGGGTGAAGGTCGCGCGGTCACCGGTCGGCAGCAACAGGGTCACCGAAGAGGGCTCGGAGACCACCTTCAGTTCGCGCTTGCGGCCGGAGATGTCCCGATAGTGCAGCCGCCACTGATTCGACACGGTCGGTTCACCTTCCCCTGCTGCGTCCCGTTGCGGAGGTGAGAGCATGGCAGAAGGCATGGATGACGCGAGTAGCGGCCGTTCTGCTTGTTCATCACCCGATTGGCGGACATTTCGACTACGGAGGTATGCCATGGTGTCGCGGATTGTCATTGTCGGTGCCGGTCTGGCCGGGGCGAGTGCCGCCGCGCAACTGCGCGAGCGCGATTACGACGGCGCGGTGACCCTGCTTTCCGCGCAGCGCCACCAGCCCTATGAACTACCGCCGCTGAGCAAGGGCATCCTGTTCGGGGAGGCGGACGAGCCCGACTGGGTGCGGGAGCCGAGCTTCTACCGCGACTTCGACATCGACCTGCGCACCGGAACCGATGTCACCCGGCTGCTCACCGAGGAGCACACCGTGCTCGACGCCGCGGGCGGCAGCTACGCCTATGACGCGGCCGTGCTCGCCACCGGATCACGGCCGAGAACCCTTGCCGTACCGGGGATCGAGCTCTCCGGCGTGCACACCCTGCGCACCCTGGACGACGCGCTCGCGCTGCGCGAGACCTTCACCGAGGGCGCCCGGCTCGTGGTGATCGGCGCCGGCTGGATCGGTTGCGAGGTCGCGGCCGCCGCGCGCAAGCACGGCACCGCCGTCACCGTCGTCGAGCAGGGGCCCGCCCCGCTGCTCGGCGTGCTCGGGGACGAGATCGCCGAGGTCTTCACCCGGCTGCACACCGAGAACGGCGTGGAGTTCCGCTTCGGCCGGGGTGTTCAGGGGTTCACCGGGGACGGGGCCGTGCGCTCGGTGCGGCTCGACGACGGCAGCGAACTGCCCGCCGACGTGGTCCTGCTCGCCGTCGGCGCGCAGCCGCGCATCGAACTCGCCGAGGCCGCGGGGATCCAGATCGACGGGGGAGCGGTCGCCGTGGACTCCACGCTGCGTACCTCCGTCCCGGAGATCTACGCCATCGGGGACATCGCCGCGCACGACCATCCGCGGTACGGCACCCGGGTCCGGGTGGAGCACTGGTCCAATGCCAAGGACCAGGGCATCCACGCCGCCTCGGCGATCCTCGGTGAGGCGGGCGACTACACTGCCTCGCCCTATTTCTTCACCGATCAGTACGAGCTCGGCTGCGAATACCGCGGGCTGGCGGATCCGGCCAAGGACGAACTGGTGGTGCGCGGATCGCTGGCCGATCGGGAGTTCATCGCCTTCTGGCTACGCGAGGGCGCGGTCCGCGCGGCGATGAACGTGAACCTCTGGGACGACGGGGACGCACTGCAAGCCTTGGTGGACAACGGAACCGAGGTCTCGGCGGACGCGCTGCGCGAAGGGGACCTCGGCTCGCTCGCCGGATGATGCCCGAGGGTGGCCCCGGCAGGGAGGTGCCATGCGATCCGTAGCACCGCCGATCGAACGTGCCGTGGAATGGTTCAACGCACGGGTCGGTGCGCTGCATTCGTCCCCGCGCTGGGGAAAACTGGTCGGCAGGCGCATCACCGTCGTCACTTACACCGGCAGGCGCTCGGGCCGGAGGTTCAGTACCCCGGTGGAATACCGGCGGCACGCGGACACGGTCCGGATCGGGGTCCGGATGCCGGACACGAAGAACTGGTGGCGCAACTTCACCGATCCGGGCGGGCCGATCTCACTCGGCCTGGACGGCGCCGAACGCGGCGGTCACGCGATCGCGCACCGCGATGAGTCGGGAAAGGTGACGGTCACCGTCCGGCTCGAGGGCTGAGCGCGCCGCGCCCGGGTCAGTCCGCCCTGGGCACCGGCACCTCGGTCACGAGAATCCGGGCGGATCGGCGGGCCTGCACCGCCTGCAGCTGCTCGACGCCCTCGAATTCGTTGCAGAGCAGGAACAGGTGGCGGCCCTCCGGCCCGCCGAGGGTGACCGCGAAGCAGGGCAGTTCGGTCTCGACGCGGTGGGTGATCTCGCCGCCGTCGAGCACCCGGACACACGCTCCGGCGGGAGCGTCCGGATCCCCGGTGTGCGCGGCGGTGTCGGCGGTCTGCGTCCAGATCGCCGATTCGGCGTCGACGCAGATACCGTCCGGGCCCAGACCCTGGGCCCACACCCGGCGGCCGGTGAGCGCGCCGTCGTCCCGGATGTCGAACGCGCTGAGCCGACCGGCGAACGACTCGGCCACCACCAGGGTGGAACCGTCCGGGGTCACCACCATCCCGTTGGGGAACTCGATGCCGTCGGCAACCTGACGATAGGACCCGTCGGCCGCGACGAGGTTGATCCATCCCGGTTCCGGTGCCCCGCCGCCGAGGAAATCGAAATCGAAACCGTTGACGTACAGGTGTCCCCGCGGATCGAGGGCGATCTCGTTGCCGCCCTGTTCGCAGTGCGTCACCAGGGAACCGTCCGGTTCCTGGCGGGTCACCTCCGGTCCGGTCGTGACCAGGCGCCCGTCGGGCAGCCAGTCGATCGACCAGCCCATCATGGCCGGGCCCGCGGCCATCACCTCGGCATTGCCGTCCATGTCCGTGGCGATGACCTCGCCGGCGCCCCAGTGGGCGAACCACAGCCGGCCGTCGTGCCAGCGTGCGGACTCGACCATGGCCAGTCCGGTGAGCAGGGTGCGGGGCTGGGGCAGATACTCGACCATGGTCGCTCGTCCTCGGTTCGGTCGGGGCGGTTCGGTTGCGGCGGCTACAGGTGCTTGGTGAAGAACACCCGGCGGTACCCGTTCTGGACGCCGCGGTGGGTCTCCACATAGCCGTGCCGCGGGTAGTAACTCAGGTTCTCGGTCATGGCTTCGTTGGTGTAGAGCCGGATTTCCGGAAGGCCGTGTGCGCGCGCCCGTTCCTCGGTGAACGCCAGCAGCCGGGCACCGAGTCCGGTGCCGCGTACCTCGCGGGACACCGCGATATTGTCCAGGAGCAGATGATCCGGCTCGAACTTCAGCACCAGCAGGCCGCGGAGCGCCCGGTCGTCCTCGGCCACCCAGACCCCGCCGGTGTCGATGGCGGCCCGGTAATCCTCCCGCATCGGCGCCGGTTCCTTGCCCATCCGTTCCACGTAATGCGCGTAGGCGTCCCTGGCCAATGTGGACAGTTCCTCGGCATCGCCGGCGTGCGCGGCTCGGATCGCGGTCATCCGCCGAGTCTAGGACCGGGCCGCCGTGCGGGCCAGGCGTCTTCGTCGAGGACGGAAACCCCGGTTTCCCACTGAGCGGGAAGTGTGCCCGCCGGGACGCTGCGGCTTCGGTCAACCGGTTAGCATGCCGAAGTTGAACTGGCCGTGGTAAGCGGCTGTCGGTCAATGGTTGGACGGACACGTGGCGGATTTCTCGGTTGCGGCGCGGCTGAACGCGCTCCCGATAACGGCCTTGCACCGCAAGGCGACCGTGGTCATCGGGATCGGTTTCTTCTTCGACCTCTATGAGTCCTTCCTCTCCGGGATTCTCGCGGTGACGCTCACCGAGGAGCTCGGTGGCAGTGCCACGGCGAAGAAGCTGCTCCTGGCCTCGGTCTATGTCGGCTCGTTCTTCGGCGCGCTGATCATGTCCCGGGTCGCGGACCGGATCGGGCGGCGGACGGCGTTCCTGGCCACGCTCGCGGTGTACTCGGTGTTCTCGCTACTCGGCGCGTTCTCGAATTCGGTCGAGCTGCTGATCGTGGCGCGGTTCCTCGCCGGGGTCGGGATCGGCGCGGAACTCCCGCTCGGCGCGGTCTATCTGGCCGATCTGCTGCCCTCGGCGGTGCGTGGCCGGTTCGTGGCACTGGCGTTCACGGTCGGCTTCTGCGGGATGCCGGTCGCGGGTTTCGCCGGTATGGCACTGGCTCCCGCCGCACCGCTGGGCATCGAGGGCTGGCGCTGGCTGCTCGGCGCGGGCGCGGTGGGCGCGGTGCTGATCTGGTTCCTGCGCCGCACCCTCCCGGAATCGCCGCGCTGGCTGGAATCTGTTGGCAGGCAAGCGGAAGCGGACGAGGCGACCAGGCGGTTCGAGCGGCTGGCCGGGGACAGGGCCAGGGAACCGGTGGAGCTCGAACCCGAACGGGAACGGCTCTCACTGCGGCAGCTGTTCGCGGGGCAGTGGCGCAAGCGGACCGTGATGCTGTGGATTTTCCACGTGTTCCAGACGGTCGGCTACTACGGCTTCGGCACGATGGTGCCGCTCGTGTTGCAGCAGAAGGGATTCGAGGTCACGTCCACGCTGGCCTACACGGCGCTGTCCTACCTCGGCTATCCGGTCGGTTCACTGCTCTCGGTGCCGATCATGGAACGCGGTGAGCGCAAGTGGCTGGTGTGCGGTGGTGCGCTGGCGATGATCGCCTTCGGTCTCGCCTTCGGATTCACCACGAGCGCGGCGCTCATCGCGGTGTTCGGGTTCTGCTACACGCTTTCCTCGAATTTCTTCTCCAACGCGTACCACGCCTACGAGGTCGAGATCTTCCCGACCTCGGTGCGGGCCACGGCGGCCGGAAGCGCGTACTCGATCAGCAGGCTCACCAATGCGGCGATGCCGTTCCTGCTGGTCCCGGTGCTCGACCTGGCGGGTTCGGCCTCGCTGTTCGCGGTGATCGTCGCCGCGATGGTGCTGGTGATCGTGGACGTCGCGGTGCTCGGGCCGCGCACGACCGGGCGCAGCCTCGAATCGATCAGCTACAGCGGCCGATGAGCTCGGCGCGCCTGGCCGGCCATTCGTGCCCGAGCAGTGACCACACCTCGAGGTCCAGGCGCTGACCGTCGCGCGGAACCGCCTCGCGCAGTACTCCGTCGCGGTGCATGCCGAGCCGCCCGGCCACCGCGATACTGCGCTCATTGGCGGACACGGAGCGCCATTCCACCCGCGCGATGCCGTGCACCGTGACCGCCCAGTCGATCATCGCGATCGCCGCCCTGGTGATGAGCCCGCGTCCCTGGGCCTCCGGGGCGAGCCACACGCCCAGTTCGCAGAATCCGAACTCGGCGCTGAACACCCGGAACACCGCCCCGCCGAGCATGGTCTTCCCGTCCCGCAGGGCAAAGATCCGGCCGCTGTCGGTGCGCTGTTTCTCCGCATAGTCCGCCAGCCAGGCCCGGGCGCCCTCGGTGTCGGTGATGGTGTTCGCCCAGGGCAGCCACCGCCCGAGGTGCTCCCGGTACGTGGCGATGAACTCGGCGAATTCCGCCGCCTGCCACGGTTCCAGTGCGGTGAGCCGGATGTCCTCATCGAGCGCCAGTTCGAGCATGGGCGGGACTGTACACAGTGAACTCGGCGCTGCGCCTTCGAATTCCGCCGCCGGAGGATCAGCGCGTGGCCGGTTTGGCCATGGTGTGATAGACGAGCAGCGCGATCAGGGCGAAACCGCAGATGGACGCGGCCATCGGGAGCGGGTTCGCGCCACCGAGACCGATGACCGGGGCGGTGACCCCGCCGATGAGGAACTGCCCGAAACCGAGCAGCGCGGAGGCCGAGCCCGCCGAATCCGGGTAGTCGGAGAGCGCCAGCGTGCTGGCATTGGGCATGATCATCCCGACCGAGGAGACCGATACCCACATCGGCACGAGCACCACGGCCAGCCCGGCGCCGAACAGCACGGCGAGCACGAGCAGGACCCCGGCGACCGCGGAGATCCCGAGCCCGGTGCCGAGCAGGGCCCGCGGCGAGAAGCGGCCCACCAGCCTGCCGTTGAGCTGGCCGAACAACACGATGCCGATGGAGTTCGCGCCGAACACGAAGCTGAACTGCTGGGGGCTCAGGTGATAGCCGGACTGCAGGACGAACGAGGAACTGCTCACGTAGGTGAACAGCGCGCCGAACGAGATCCCGGCGACGAGCACGCAGGAGAGCAGCCCGCGATCGGTGACCAGGCGCAGATAGGTGCGCAGGGTGGCGCTCACCTTCCCGGCACCGCGCCGTTCCCGCGGCAGGGTTTCCGGGAGGGTGAACACGGTGGCCGCGAGCAGCAGCACCCCGACGACGGTGAGCACCACGAACACCCCGCGCCAGGTGGTGACCCGCAGCAGCTGACCACCGAGCACCGGGGCCAGGATCGGGGCGAGCCCGTTGACCAGCATGAGCATCGAGAAGAACTTGGCCATCGCCTTGCCGGAGAACAGATCGCGCACCACGGCGCGGGCGATCACCAGTCCGGCGGACCCGGCGAGCGCCTGCACCAGCCGCAGACCGATGAGCGCGGGGACCGAGGGGGCGAACGCGCAGGCGAGTGAGGCGAGGGCGTAGATGCCGAGACCGACGAGCAGCGGGCGGCGCCTGCCGAGCGAATCGGAGAGCGGACCGGCGATCAGCTGGCCGACACCGAGACCGATGACACAGGCCGTGAGGGTGAGCTGCACGAGCGATTCGGAACTGTGAAACTCGTTACGCAGCGCGGGAAGCGCTGGCAGGTACATGTCGATCGACAGCGGCGCGAATGCGGTGAGTGCGCCGAGGATCAGAGCGAACCTGATTCTGGTACGGAGTGGGTGGTTTCTGGTCTCGTCGATAGCCTGGGTGGCTGTCACGTTCGTCCTTTTCGTATCGCCATACATCGGACCCGGACGAGCATAACCACCGCTCGTGTTCGGAGTATTCCGATTTGCGTCGGCCCACATTAGTGAGCCATGCTCAGTAATGAGTCAAGACGAAGGAAAGTGACGCCCGATGCGAGCGAACGCGCGCCAGGATCTGGCGCGTGCCCCGAAGGTCCCGGCCAGGCTCGTGGTGCCGATCGCGCTCGGCACCCTGCTGCAGGCACTGAACTCCTCGATGATCGCGGTCGCGCTCGTCGGTATCCGCTCCGCGTTCCACGCGGGTGCCTCGGTTTCCTGGCTGATCTCCGGGCTCTATCTGGCGACCGCGGTCGGGGCTCCGCTGATGGGCAGGCTCGCGGACATTCTGGGGCCGCGCAGGGTGTTCTTCGGCGGGCTGGCGATCGTGGCGATCGGCTCGGCGCTCGCCCCGTTCGCGCCGAACATCGGGGTGCTCATCGCCCTGCGGGTGCTGCTCGGTATCGGGACGGCGGCGCCGTATCCGGCGGGGATCGCGATGATCCGGGCCTACGCCGACCGGCACGGAATCGGCAATGTGGTCGGTGGCATCGGGGTGCTCGCGATCGCCGGTCAGGTCGCGGTCGCGCTCGGCCCGCCGCTGGGCGGCCTGCTCGTGCAGTTCGCCGGCTGGCAGTCGATCTTCCTGGTGAACCTGCCGCTGATCGCGGTCGCCGTGTTCTTCGCGGTGCGTTATCTTCCCGCCGACGAGCAGCGCAGCGGGGCGCTGCGCAAGCTGTCCACTGTGGACGGTTCGGGGCTCGTGCTGTTCACCGCGACGATGTCGGCGCTGATGCTGTTCCTGCTCTCGCTCGCGGAGACCCCGCAGTGGTACCTGTTGCCGATCACGGTGCTGCTCGCTGTCCTGCTTTTCGTCCGCGAACGTGCCGCCCTCCGGCCGTTCCTGGATCTGCGGCTGCTCACCGACCCCGGCCTGCGCGCGACCTACGCCCGCACCGCGCTGACCTACGTGGCCTTCTATCTGATCTTCTACGGGATGCCCTCCTGGCTCGAATCGGGCCGTGGACTGGACACCGGGCTCGCCGGACTCGTCATGCTCCCGCTCGCCGCGCTCGGCGTCGTCGTGGTCACCATCGCCTCGCGCATGCAGCGCCGCAACGGGATCCGGCCACTGCTGGTGATCGGTTCCGCCGGGCTGTTGCTCGGTGCCTGCCTGCTCGCCCTCGTCGCCAGGGACACCCCGCTGGCGCTGCTGTTCGGGGTGGCCGCGGTACTCGGCCTGCCGAACGGCTTCAACTCGATCGGCAACCAGTCGGCGGTGTACGCGGCCGCGCCCGCCGGGCAGGCAGGCGCCGCGTCCGGGCTCTACCGCACCTCGCAGTACATCGGCGCGAACATCGCGGCCGCGGTGATCGAACTCGCCCAGACCGGCCGATCCCCGACCGAGGGGATGCACGTGCTGGGGTACGTGGTCGCGGGGATCGGCACGGTATTGCTGGTCACCGCCGTGTTCTCGCGGCGGCTGCGCAGCGGGATCAACCGGTCGGTTTAGCGAACGCGCGCATCGATTCGATCCGGTGCAGCCTGGCCCGCGCGGGATTGCCGATACGTTCGGCGACCGCGGCGGTGAGGACTTCGACCACCGCGCAGGCTGGCACGAGCGAATCGAACGGGGTCAGGCCCTCGATCCGGGCGGGGAGCACGACCTCGGCCACCTCGGCGGCGGGGGACATTCGGGGATCGGTGCACAGCACGATGTGCGCGCCGCCCTCCTGCGCCCGGCGTGCGTAGTCCACGATCGCGGTGTCGTAGCGGCGGAAGTCGAACACGATCAGCGTGTCCCGACGGCCCAGATCGAGCAGGGTGCTCGTGCGGTAGGGCTCGTTTTCCGGGATGAGCAGCACATCCTTGCGCACCAGCAGTAACTGGTTCCACAGGTAGTCGGCGAGGCAGGCGCTGAACCGGCCGGCGAGCAGGTGCACCCGCAGCCGCGGATCGGCGAGCAGTTCGGCGGCCCGCTCGAGCTCGGCGGCGGGCAGCGCGCTGAACGTCGCGGCCAGCGTCTCCTGATAGCGGCCGTGTGCCTCGGCGAGCTGGGGCCCGTCGCAGTCCGGGCTCGGCGCCAGGTGCGGTCCCGCGCCGAGCAGTTCGTGCACCTCGCGGTGCAGCGCGTCCTGGAAAGCGGGATAGCTGCCGAATCCGAGGCGGGCGGCGAACCGCAGCACGGTCGGCGCGCTCACCCCGGCCCGTTTGGCCAATTCGGAAACCGTTTCGAGCCCGGCGATGGGGTAGGCGGCGAGCAGCATCCGGCCGACTTTGCGTTCGCTCGGGGAAAGCTCGCCGAGTTTCGCCCTGGTGCGCTCGGCGACCGTTTCGATCCGGTCGACCGGTCTGACATTCTCGCTCGGTTGCGACATATGGTGGCTCCCCTCACTCTGCCCGTAATCGCATTCTGCACCGAACGTGGTGTTCATGGGGCTCTGCGCGAGTTCGCCCGGACGATTCCCCGGACGCGAGGGTGAGTTTCCTGGCCGATTTCCGGCGGTCGTGCTAATCGCGCGGGAGCGGGCGCCGATCGTGATTCAGAGCCGGTCGTAGAGGACGGCGAGCTGGTCGAGCACATTCGCGGCCGTGGCGATGGAGTCCGCGTCCAGTTCGTGCAGCAGTTCGGTCAGTCCTGCGGTGACCACCTGCTCGCGTTCCCGGTGCCGGGCCAGTCCGGCCTCGGTGAGCGCGACGGTGGTGGTGCGCCGGTCCCCGGACCGCGGGCGCTCCCTGGTGACGAATCCGGCGGTGACCAGCCCGGTGACCAGCTGGGTCACCGCGGCCCCGGTGGTTTCCACCTGGGCGGCCAGCTTGCCGACGGTCATCGGGCCGTGCTCGGCGAGGCTCTTCAACGCGCGCGCGTGTGCCAGGGACAGCGCGCCCGGTTCGCGGGTTGCCCGGCCGCGCAGCCGGGAATCGGCAGCGCTGAGGCGGTACGCGGCCTTCGCGAGCTGGTCCACCGCCGTTGTTCGGTCGCTCATCGGCACATCCTCTCTGCCCCGTCCCTGCCGCCTGCGCGAGGGCGGCGGCTTGCGCCCGGACGGGACCCTCGCTACATTAGCTAAGTAGTTAATCAATAAGTACTTAGCAATCTGGGAGGTTGCCATGACCACACGTTCGGCGGGGCAGAGCTGGTCGCTGGACATCGCCCTCGCCCAGGGCGGTTTCGACGCGCTGCACCCGGAAGGAAAGGGGACCCTGGAGCAGCTCGGCCACGATCACACCGACTTCGACAAGGTGTTCGCCCTGGTCAAGAGTGGGGCGATGCAGCCGAAGGCCTGGGGTGCGATCGCGGCGCAGGCGCAGCGGCGGGCCGAGCACCACGAATCGCTCGGCTTCGCGCGCACCGCCTCGGATCTGTACCTGCGGGCCGCGGTGATGTACGGGCGCGCGCAGTACTCCATCTTCGACCCGGCCGATGCGCGCAAGGCGAAGTTGCGCGAGCGCTGTGATCACTGCGTGGCCCGGCTCGGCGTACTGCGCGGGAACACGGTGCGCCGGGTGGAGCTGGACTTCGAGGGGCAGACGATCTACGCGCTGCTGCATCTGCCCGATCGCCCGGTGACCGGTGCGCCCGCGGTGATCCTCGGCCCGGGAATGGACATGATCAAGGAGGACTACATTCACGCGGCGCAGCGCTACTACACCGCGCACGGGGTGGTCGCGCTGTCGATCGAAGGGCCGGGCCAGGGGGAGACCCGGGCGAACGGCTGCACGGTCACGCTGGACAACTACGAGCGGGCGATCGAGACCTACGCCGGATACCTGGCCGGTCTTCCGGAGGTGGACGAGCACCGCATCGGCATGTTCGGGATCAGCATGAGCGGCTACTGGTCACTGCGGGCGCTGGCGAACCCGGACACCAGGTTGCGGGCGGTGGCCTCCTACGAAGCCGTTTCCGGGGACTTCGAGACGATCTTCGAACGCGCCCAGCCGAGCTTCAAGAACAATTACCTCTACATGGCCGGGTACACCGATGAGGAGGCCTTCGACCGGGAGCTGAAACAGCGGATGCCGCTCGGCGAGCTGGTCCGGAACATCGAGCGCCCGGTGCTGCTCGGTATCGGGGAATTCGACGAGCTGACCCCGGTGGAGAATGCGATCGCGACATTCGAGAAAATCACCGCGCCCAAGGAAATGCGGGTGTACGAGAACGAATTCCACCCGCTCGGCGGGGTCGCGGCCGAGGTGTTCGCGTACAGCGCGGAATGGGTACGTCGCACGCTGGACGGCGCGTTCGACACACCGGGCCGGGACGAGCGGTTCTTCGTGCACCGCGACGGGGAGACCACCGAGGGCAGCGCAGATCCGCGCTGGTGGCTGGGTGCCGCTCCGGCGAACCTCGAGCAGCTGCGGGGCGCTCAGTCCTGATCGTTCTTCGAGGATTTGAGCGCGCGCCCGAGAAAAGCGAGCGCGCGCTCCTCCTCGGAACCGAACGGATTGTCGGTCACCATGTAGGTCCAGGTGGAATTCGGCCTGCGCAACCCGATCCCCTCGAGATCCACACCGTTCTCGGTGAGCTTCACTTCCTCGAAGGTGCTCGCGGACCGCTCGTGGACCTGGGCGGAGAACCGGGCGAATTCGGCGACCGCGATCCGGTGGAACTCGTCGATCGGGGTTTCCCTGGCGAGCGCGCGCAGGTGGATTCCCTCGCGCACATCGGTGAGAAAGGCCAGGTGCTCGGTCCACCGGCGATCCAGGTGGAACAGCATGACCAGCCGGGCGGCCCGGTCGATCGCGGAGCGCTCGTGTCCCTCCTCGCGCAGCGCGGCGTACCGGTCCGCGCAGCGTTCGCGCAGTAGTTCGGCGGCCCGTTCACCGTGCAGCACCGCATCCCGCTCGGTGAGCACGAGCTCGCGCTGCTTGGCGATGAGCTGGTGGTACCGCCAGGTGTTGCGGTGGATCTCCAGATGCCCGGCCTCGGAGACGCGCTGCGCGTGCCGGACCAGTTCCGCACAGCGGCGATCGGTCACCCGGCCGTCCTCGCCGACCTGCGCCGGCTGGCGCGGTTCCGCGATGTTGTGTGTGACGACCGGATCCTCGAGGCTGGTGAACAGCACCGAACTGCCCGGATCACCCTGGCGCCCGGCGCGCCCGCGCAACTGGTCGTCCAGCCGTCCGGTGTGATAGCGCCCGGAACCGACCACGCACAGCCCGCCGAGCCGCGCGATGCGTTCCCCGCCGCGCCCGTTCGCCGAACCGAGCCGGATATCGGTGCCCCGCCCGGCCATCTGGGTGGAGATGGTGACCCGGCCGTGCTCGCCCGCGCGCGCGATGATCCCGGCCTCCTGCGCGTCGTTCTTCGCGTTCAGGATCACCCCGTACACCCCGACCTCGTCGAGCTGGGCGGCCAGCTGCTCGGATTCGGCGACGCTGGCGGTGCCGATCAGCACCGGGCGCCCGGTCTCGTGCACCTCGCGCACGTACTCCACGAGCGCGGCCTGCTTCTGCGCCGCGGTCTCGTAGAGCCGGTCGGGTTCGTCCTCGCGCACACAGGGCAGATTCGTGGGCACCGCGCCGAGGCTGAGCTTGTAGAACTCGGCGAGCTCGGTGGCAACCCCCATCGCGGTCCCGCTGCATCCGGAGACGGTGCGATACCGCCCGATCAGCGACTGCACGATCATCGAGTCCAGCACCTCGCCGGTCGGGCTCGCGGCCAGTCCCTCCTTGGCCTCCACGGCGGCCTGCAGCCCGTCCGGCCAGCGCTGCAGCCGGGCCACCCGGCCGCGTGAGCGGTTGACCAGCTCGACCTTTCCCTTGCGCACCAGGTAGTCCACGTCCCTGCGGAGCAGCGCCTGCGCGTGCAGCGCGAGATTGAGCTCGGTGAGCAGCGCCGCGTGTTCCTCGGTGTGCAGCCGGATCCCGCCGAGCTCGCGCTCCACGTGATCGAGCCCGGCGTCGGTGAGGTTCACATTGCGCTCGTCCGCGTCCACCTCGTAGTGCGTGCCGGATTTCAGCTTGCGCACCAGCCCGGCGAGCTGGGGATCCCCGTGGGCGCGCTCGGCGGAACCGGCCAGCACCAGGGGCACCGTCGCCTCGTCCACGAGCACCGAGTCGATCTCGTCCACCAGCACCACATCGGGTTCGGCGGTGACCAGTTCGCTCGCCTCGGTGCGCATCCGGTCCCGCAGCACGTCGAAACCGACCTCGTTGACCGAGGCATAGGTGACCTCGGCCCGATAGGCGGTGCGCCGCTGCGCATCGGTGCTGTGCTGATCGATCGACCCGACCGAGACCCCGAGCAGCGCGTAGAGCTCGCCCATCCACTCGGCGTCCCTGCGGGCGAGGTAGTCGTTCACCGAGACCACGTGCACCCGGCGGCCCTGCAACACGTACCCGGCCGCGGCGAGCGCGCAGACCAGGGTCTTCCCCTCGCCGGTCGCCATCTCCACGACGCGCCCGTTCAGCATCGCGGCGACCCCGAGCAGCTGCACCTCGAAGGGGCGTTCGCCGAGCGTGCGCCGGGCCGCCTCCCTGCCGAGCGCGCACACCTGTGCCAGCCCCGCCTTGTCGAAGGCGCCCTCGCGCAGCCGGTTCGCGGCCGCGGTCAGCTCGGCGTCGCTGTACTCCTTCAGTTCCCGCTCGCGCTCGCCCGCCTTGGTCACGATCGGTCTGTAGCGCTGCAGGTTCGCCGAACCCGGGCGTTCGAGCAGTTCCCGAACGCGCGCACGGATGCCCATACCGACCAGGCTATACCGGCTGCAGCACCACCTGCTTGCGCACGACGGCGACCGGGCAGGGGGCCTGGCGCAGCAGCGCGTGCGAAACCGAGCCGGTCAGCAGGCCCGAGGCCACCCCGTGCCCGCGTGCCCCGACCACGAGCAGATAGGCATTCTCCGCCTCACCGGCGAGCACCTCGGCCGGTTCGCCGTCCACGAACTCGGTACTGACCGGGACACCCGGGTGGGCACAGCGGTCGAGCAGTTGTTCGGTGTAGGCCCGTGCCTGGTCCAGGTCGCCGCGCCCGCGACGGCACACGTGCAGCACCCGCAGCGGTTTGTCGTGCCAGGCGGCGAACTTGTGTGCCCACTCGATGGCCCGCTCGGAGACCTCGGAGCCGTCCGCGCCGACCACGACCGGGGCGAGCTGGTCGAGCTCGGTGCGCCTGCTGCGCACCGCGACCACCGGACAGGCCGAACGCGCCGCCACGGTCCCGCACACGCTGCCGAGCAGCAGGTCGGAGAGCACTCCGGCGCCGTGGTTGCCGATCACCAGCAGCGAGGACATCTTCGCCTCGCCGAGCAGCAGGGTCGCCGGGCTCGCCGGTTCCGCGTGCGCCCGGATGTCGAGCGAAGGGGCGACCTCGCTGGCGATCCGCATGGCGTCGCTGAGCACCCGGTCGGTGTCCGATCTGGACATCCCGAGATCGAGCGCGGGCGGGATCCCCGCGTCACCCGCGGCCATGGTGTACGGATTGAACTCCGCGTACACGCAGTGTAATGGCAGTCCGACGGCGGCGGCGTGAGCGGCGGCCCAGCGCACCGCGAGGGCACTGTCCGATCCGTCATCGACACCCACCACGATCCGGCGTCGTCGCTCGGCTTCCATAGCGACATGGTGCAGTCTCTCTTGCACTTTGGCTAGCCACTCCCGGTAACGGTGGTGTTTCGAGGCTTCTCCGGTGCACGATATGGCAATGAATGCGCACGGAGGCGACTACAGTACGCAATATCGCGCCAGTATCGAGGACCCGAACACGTTCTGGCTCGATGCGGCGGGCACCATCGAATGGCAGCGCCCGCCCAGCCGTGCGCTCGACGATACCGAGCCGCCGTTCTACCACTGGTTCCCCGATGGCGAGCTGAACACCTGCCACAACGCGATCGACCGGCACGTCGCGGCCGGGCGTGCCGGGCAGGTCGCGGTGTACTGGGATTCCCCGGTCACCGGCAGCAAGGCGCAGTACACCTACGGTGAGCTGCTCGATCAGGTCGCCCGGTTCGCCGGGGTGCTCCGCGGGCTCGGCGTTGGCACGGGCGACCGGGTCGTGGTGTACCTGCCGATGGTGCCCGAGGCGCTGATCGCGATGCTCGCCTGCGCCCGGATCGGGGCGGTGCACTCGGTGGTCTTCGGCGGGTTCGCGCCCAAGGAACTGGCCGCGCGGATCGCGGACGCCGAACCGAAGGTGCTGGTGTGCGCCTCCTGCGGGATCGAGCCGAACCGGGTCGTGGAGTACAAGCCGATCGTCGACGAAGCCGTCGAGGCGACGGACAGCGTCGAGCATGTCGTTGTGCTGCAACGTGAGCAGGCGCGCGCGGAGCTGGGGGACCGGGACGTGGACTGGGCCGCCGCGGTGCGCGCCGCCGAGCCCGCGGACTGTGTTCCGGTGCGGGCGACCGATCCGCTCTACATTCTGTACACCTCGGGCACGACCGGGAAACCGAAGGGCGTGGTGCGGGACAACGGCGGGCACGCGGTCGCCCTCGCCTGGTCGATGACCAACATCTACGACATCGGGCCCGGGGATGTGTGGTGGACCGCCTCGGATGTCGGCTGGGTCGTCGGGCACTCGTACATCGTCTACGCGCCGCTGCTCGTCGGCGCGAGTACGGTGATCTACGAGGGCAAGCCGGTGGGTACCCCGGACGCGGGCGCGTTTTGGCGGGTGCTTTCCGAATACCGGGCCAAAGCACTGTTCACCGCGCCCACCGCGTTGCGTGCCATCAAGAAGGTGGACCCGGACGCGGAGCTGCTGGCGAACTACGACCTCTCCGCGTTCGGCACGCTGTTCCTGGCCGGTGAACGGCTCGATCCGGAAACCTATGCCTGGGCGCACGAGAAGCTGGGTGTCCCGGTGATCGACCACTGGTGGCAGACCGAGACCGGCTGGGCGATCGCGGCGAATCCGCGCGGACTGGAACCGATGCCGGTCAAACCCGGTTCGCCGACCGTTCCCGTTTCCGGGTACGACGTGCGGGTGCTCGATCCGGACGGCACCGAGGTCCCGGCGGGCACCGAGGGCGCGATCTGCGTGAAACTCCCGCTGCCGCCCGGTTGCCTGCCCACCCTGTGGGGCGACGATGAACGGTTCATCGAGTCCTACCTGTCCCGCTACGAGGGCTATTACCTGACCGGGGACGGCGGCTATCTGGACGAGGACGGCTATCTGTTCGTGATGGGCCGCACCGACGATGTGATCAACGTGGCGGGCCACCGGTTGTCCACCGGCTCCATGGAGGCGGTACTCGCCGCGCATCCCGCGGTCGCCGAATGCGCGGTGATCGGGGTGGCTGATGGGCTGAAAGGCCAGCTGCCCAAGGGATTCGTGGTGCTCAAGGCCAATGTGGACATCGCGGAGCAGACGCTGCGCGATGAGCTGGTCGCCGCGGTGCGCCGGGATATCGGTGCGGTGGCGGCGTTCCGGGATGTGGCCGTGGTCGACGCGCTGCCGAAAACCCGCTCGGGCAAGGTGCTGCGCAAGTCCATGCGGGCGATAGCGGACGGCCGGGATGAGCCGGTGCCCTCCACCATCGAGGACCCGAACGTACTCGAATCACTGCGTTCCGTTCTGCGCGGTGATTAGCTAGCCTGTGCCGCATGAAGATCATCGCAGGTCTGGCGCTCACCGCCGCAGCTGTCCTCACGTCCGTTCCGGCCAGCGCGGACAGCGCCTGGTACCGGGTCGGTGATTCGATCACCGAGGGCGTCAGTGGTGCGGTGATCACCGGAGCCTCCGGCGGCACGGTGGACGCGCTCGTCGTGCGGGACAACAAGGAACCAGGGCAGAACCGGCTCGCCGCGGTGCACCTCGTGGACGGCGAGGGCGCGAAGCTGACCCCGCTGCGCTGGTCCGGTGCGGAACCGGTGGACCTGGAATCGATCGACGCGGTTCCCGGGAAACCGGGCGAGTACATCGCACTGGCCAGCGCGGGCACCGGGTACGCGTTCACCCTCGCCGGGGGCACCGCGACCGTGCGCAAGACCTTCGAGCTGCCCGAGGCGAAGGGCAAGGCCAACTACGAGAGCTTCGCGCTCGCCGAACGGGACGGCGGCACCGTCGCGGTGTGGGCCGACCGGGGCAAGGCCGAGAAGCGGCCAGGGCGGCTGTTCGCGGCACCCTTCGACACCGCGAAGTTCACGTTCGGGAAAGTGGACGAGGCCGACATCCGGGTGCCCTATCCGGAAGAACACGTCCGGCACATCTCCGATGTGAAGATCCTGCC
This sequence comes from Sciscionella sediminilitoris, assembly GCF_000737195.2. Classification (GTDB taxonomy): domain Bacteria; phylum Actinomycetota; class Actinomycetes; order Mycobacteriales; family Pseudonocardiaceae; genus Sciscionella; species Sciscionella sediminilitoris. Next base: position 58,226 of record NZ_JALM01000017.1, on the reverse strand, counting down.
CGGGGGCGGGCTGCTGATCTCCTCAGCCTCGGACAACGGCGACGACGGCCCGTTCGACTCGGCCGTCTACCGGGTCGGGACCGTGTCGGCGAAGGCCCGGCTGAGCACCGGGAAACCCGAGTCCCGCGGCCGGTTCACCGGGCACAAGATCGAGGGCATCGCCTGCCTTCCCGGTTCCGCGCAGGGACTGCTGGGCACCGATGACGAGAACCTCGGCGGCTATGTCCGGCTCGCCGGGGTGTGCACCTGAGAGTATGAGGTCAGAAGGCCGGTGACGCCGGTGCCGAGCAAAGGGGACTCCATGTCACTCGAGTCGGACGTCCGCTACCTCCTGGATCGCCTTGAGATCCAGGATGTGATCGCGCGCTATGGTCTCGGACAGGACCTGCATCAGCCCCACGACGAGAATCTCGATGTACTGGAGCACTGGGCGGACGTGTTCTCCGAGGATGCCGTACTCGATTATTCCGAGGCCGGGATGCCCGCGGCGATGAGCCGTGCGGACCTCGCCGACCTGATGCGTGGCCCCGATCGTGACGGCGGCATGGCCGAGATCTACACCGTCTGGCAGCACGTCGAAGGACACGCCACCGTGACGATCGACGGCGACCGGGCAACCGCCGTGTCACCGCACCTGCACACCCACGAGACCAAAACCGGGGAACCGGCGAACGTCCTCGCCGCGGGCCTGTTCCACGACACCCTGGAGCGGCGACCCGAAGGATGGCGGATCGTGCACCGACGACTCAAGAATCTCTACGTGCACACCGTCTCCCGGGCCACGAGGTAGCCGGGCAGCTCGTTCCGCAATAGCCCTAAGTTCCGCCACCACCGACCAAGGGATGGGTGAACATCGCAGAACGGATGTTGCCGGGGAACCGGACAATCGTGATGCTGGGCACATGCGTAACCTCATTGCCGCCGCGGCCGGTGCCGCGCTCCTGGCCACGATCCTGCCCGCCGCGACCGCGAACGCCGACGATCCGCCGCGCTACAAGCAGTACTACTCGACATTCAGCCGTGGTGCGGCGAAAATCCCCTACCTCGACACCACGCCCTATGTTCCGCAGGGGCTGGCCTATCTGCCCGAGCAGGACGCGATGGTCGTCTCCTACTACCACGACGGAGGCGGCAACGCGCGCATCGCGATCCTGGACCGCAAGACCAGCAAACAGCAGAAAATCCTCGCGCTGGACGACAAGGGCCATGCCGGAACCCTCGCGGAGAGCAAGCACTACCTGTGGGTGTCCAGCACCAAAGGCAGCGACAAACAGGTGATCCGGTACTCCAAGGACGCGATCGCCAAGGCGAAGAACGGTTCGACGATCAAGAACTCCGGTATCTCGCACCTGAAGGCGAGTTCCTTCATGGAGATCTCGGGCGGCAAACTCTACGTCGGCACCTTCAACGAGAAGACCGAGGGAACCGTGTACCGCTACACCCTCGACGCCAAGGAACAACCGAAATACGACGGTTCCTCGTTCAAGGTGCCGGCGAAGGTGCAGGGCATGGCGATCACGCCGAAGAACTTCGTGTGGAGCCGTTCGTTCGGGCGCAACAACGACAGCGAACTCACCGTCGACGCGCGCCAGGGCCCGGTCGGCAAACGCATCGTGGCGCCGAACATGTCCGAGGACCTGGCGATCGCGAAGGGCGAGCTGTACGTGGTCTACGAATCGGGCGCGAAGAAATACCACGACGCCGACTACAAGGTCCGCACCGTGCATCACGGACCGGTCGCCGAACTGGGCGGCTGAGCTAGGTCAGGTGGTCGAATTCTCCGCTCGCCCAACGGATGTGGCTCTGCGCCGAGCGGTGCACCACCCGTTTCGCCTCGGTGTCCACTGTGTACCCGTTGAGCACGAAGAGCCGGTCGTAGTCGAAGGCGTCCAGCCGGTCGACGATGCGGCGCACCACGGCGGGGGACAGCGGAACGAGCTTGGGATAATTGCGGGTGAACGAGACCCAGGCGGGATGTTTGGGCACCGCGCTGATGGTGTCCCCGGCCAGCAGGGTCCCGTCCGCGGTGCGCGCGACCGCGCTGCCGCGCATGTGCCCGCCGACGTGGATGAGCGTGATTCCGGGCAGTGGCTCGGTTTCCCCGTCCCAGTATTCGAGCACCGGATCCGGGCGGGGGACCCACTCCTCGTCGCGTGCGTTGACATACACCGGAATCCGGCCGAACGCGTGGCTCCAGCTGATCTGGGCGGCGAACATGTGCGGATGGCTGGTGGCGATCGCGGCGACCCCGCCGAGTCCGCGCACCAGTTCCAGGACTTCCTCGTCCAGATAGTTCGGCGGATCCCAGAGCAGGTTCCCGTGCCCGGTCTGGACGAGGAAAGACCACTGGCCGATCCCGAACCGCGGTTCCCTGTGCAGGCTGTGGATCCCGCGCCCGTGATCCTGGTGCACGGTTTCGTGGGGCAGCGCGGCAAGTTCCTCGTGGGTGGACCAGTGTTCGGGGTGCGGCCCGATATCGCCGCGTTCCTCGATGGTCACCTCGCCGCGGTCGAGCACGCAGCTCGGCGGCTCCGGGGTGTCCGGGTGTTCCAGTCCGCATACATCGCATATCCACAACGGCATGCGATCCATGCTCGGACCTCCAGTGCACTGGAGGTCAACCACTGTCAGGCGGCACTGTGCTGGTTATGCAGCGAAATGCTGGAACACCACCTCGAGCTCCTCGGTGGTCAGCGCGGCGAGCGCGGCACGGTAGTCCGTCCCGTCCTCGTAGTCCTCGAGCGTCAGATCGGTCAGCCGGACCTTTTCCGGTCCGTTCCAGGAGACCACGCCCGGATCCGCGTCGGCCGGAGTGACCGAGACCGAGCGCAGTTCCCCGGAAAGCCCGAGCCCGGTGGATTTCACCAGCGCTTCCTTGCGTGCCCAGTAGGTGAAAAACGCCGCACGCCGCGCGGCATCCCCGGTCGCGGTGAATTCCGCGCGCTCGGTTTCGGAAAGCACGCTCCCGGCGAGTGAATCGACATCGGTGCGCTGGTTGACGAATTCCACGTCCACACCGACCGGGATATCCCCGGTGACCGCGACGAGCACGAAGGAGCCGGAATGCGCGATGGAGAACTCCACCCCGTCCACGACCGGTTTCCCGTGTTCCGCGCTGTCGCAGTTCGCGCAGTAGAGCCGGAATCGGACGTCGGCGGGTTTCGTGCCGAGGTGATCGGCGATGGCGAGTTTCGCGACCGCGCGCCCGGTGACGAACCGCGCGGTGTCGATGGCCTGCCGGAACCGGTCGGCCCGGGCCTGTTCCCCCTCGTCGAGCAGGAACCGCCAGCGATCGGGGTCGGTGACCGGACGGGCGATGTGGACGACGCAGCGCGCCATGCTCGGACCTCCTCTACGGTGTTCGGTGTACACGGTACGCAAGCCAGGAGCGATATGGGTGTGATCTACCTGGTCCGGCACGGCCAGGCGGCCTGGGGTGCCGAGGACTACGACGTGCTCTCCGAACTCGGGCGGGAACAGGCCCGGCTGGTCGGGGCGGAACTGCGCCGCAGGGGCGTGGCACCGCAGCTGACCCTGTCCGGGACGCTGCGCAGGCAGCTGGACACCGCGGCGGAGGCGCTCCCGGACCTCGAGGCGCGTGCCGATCAGCGGTGGAACGAGTACGACGCGGCCGAGATCATCCGCCGCTACGCGGGCGAGGACGCGGTCTGGCCGGCGCCGAGCCAGGAACTGCTCGAGCAGTCGCTCGGACACTGGGGGAGCGAGACCGGACCCGGCACCTGGTATGAGTTCCGTCAGCGCATCGACGACGCGATGCACGAGCTGCGCGGGGAACTCGGCAAGGGGGCCGCTGCGGTGGTGTTCACCTCCGGCGGGGTGATCTCCGCGGTCGTGGCCAGCATCCTCGGGCTCGACGTGCGCGGGTTCATCGCGCTGAACCGGGTGACCGCGAACGCCTCGATCAGCAAGATCGTCATCGGCCGCAGCGGGGCGAACCTGCTGTGCTTCAACGACCACGCGCATTTCGACGGCGCGGGCCGCGAACTGCTCACCTACCGATGAGGTTCGCGAAAGCGCTGAGCGAGGGCGGTTCCCCCGGGATCGTGGTGGTGTTCCTGCCGCTGGCGATCGCCTGGCACGCCACCGGGTACCGGCCGTGGCCGACACTGGGCTGGGGACTGTTGGTCGCGCTGTGCTGCAGCGCGCTGCCCATGGCCTTCATCGTGCACGGGGCGCGGCGCGGCCGGTGGGAGACCCATCACGTGCGCAACCGCGAGGAACGCTTCGTACCGATGCTCGCCTGCCTGCTGTGCGCGCTCGGCTGCCTCGCCGGTCTGCTGTTCGGCGGCGCGCCGCGGGAGCTGATCGCGCTGCTGGCCGCCATGCTCACGGTGCTCGTCGTGGCGATGGTGATCACCCGCTGGTGGAAGATCTCGCTGCACGGGGCGGTCGCCTCCGGTGCCGCGGCCGCGGTCGTCGCCGTCTACGGGCTGCCCTACCTCGCGCTGTACGCCGCCGTGGCGGTGGTGTGCTGGTCGCGGGTGCGGCTCGCCGACCACACGCTCGCCCAGGTGATCGCCGGGGCACTGCTCGGACCGGTCGCCGGTGGAGCGGTGTTCCTGTTGCTTCGCTAGCGTGGAGGCATGGCTGGTGCACTTCCGTTCGACGATTACCGCGCCGACGGTGCGTTCCCCGGTCTGCGCACGGTCTGTCACGGCTGCCGGCGCGTCGCCCAGACCCACGTCGACGGCCCGGACGAGACCCTGCGGGTGCGCACCCTGATCATCCCGGGGGACGGCATGATCATCCGGGAGGTCGCGCCCGGTCAGCTCGCCTCGACCCCGTGCCCGGTGTGCGGGGACGGGGAGGACTCGGGCTGGTTGCCCGGTTTCGTGCCCCCGCTGTAGGTGCCGCCGTCAGGGTTCCGCCGTCAGGGTGCGAGCACATCCCGCAGGATGGCGAGCAGGCAGCAGCTGAGCAGCTCGCGTACCCGCTCGCGGTCCATCGAGCCGCGCACCAGCCATTCGGCCGCGGTGGCGCGCACCATGCCCGCGAAGGCCCGGATCGTGGCCCGCGAGCCCTCGTCCACCAGCCGCTCGCCGAGTTCGATCGCGGCGAGCAGCCGGTCGGTGCAGGTCTCCTCCGCTTCGTGCACGATCTGGCGGATGTCCTCATCGGCGGCCGGACCGACCCCGGACAGTGCGATCCAGGCCTGCCGGTTGCGCCAGACGAACTCCACGAACCAGGTCACCCCGGCGGTGACCTGCTCCTCGAGCGAACCCTGCGGCAGATCCAGCTCGGGGATCGGCGGCAGGGTGAGCGATTCGCGCAGCACCTCCAGATACAGGGCGCGCTTGGTGCCGAAGTAGTGGTTGATCAGTCCGCGCGCCACCCCGGCGGCCGCGGCGATGTCCCCGGTGGATACCGCGGAGTAGTCACTCGCGAGGAACAGCGTCCGCGCGCACTCGAAGATCTGTTCGCGGCGCGCGTCCGGCTCGAGCCTTCTGCCCCGGCGTGCGGGGACGTCGACACTCATGCTCAGCGAGCTTCGGGGCGTATTGGCATCTTGTCAATTATAGGGTTCGCGGGGCACGCTGTACGAACAAGGTTGCGCGGCCGATGTGAGGAGAACGTGATGACTGAGACCGTCGCGGGGACGAAGGGGACCGCGCGGGCCGACCGTGCCGAGTTGCGTGCGGTGAACCCCGCGAGCGGGGCGCTCATCGCGACCTATCCGGTGCACACCGCCGAGGATGTGGACGCTGCCGTGGCCACCGCCCGGGAGGCCGCGCGCCGGTGGAGCACCCTCGGGTTCGCCGACCGGGAGAAGGCGATGCTGCGCTGGGCCGCCTACCTGGTCAACCACAGCGATGAGTTCGCCGAGGTCATCCACAAGGACAACGGCAAACCACACGAGGACGCGTACGCCGAACTGCTGCTCGCGCTCGAACACATCCGCTGGGCGGCGAAGCACGCGGGCCGGGTGCTGCGGCCGCGCAAGGTGGGCACCGGACTGCTCATGGGGAACTTCTCGGCGACCGTGGAACAGCGCCCGTTCGGGGTGGTCGGCGCGATCGGGCCGTGGAACTACCCCGTCTACACGCCGATGGGCTCGCTGGCCTACTCCCTCGCGGCGGGGAACACGGTCGTGTTCAAACCGAGCGAGTACACCACGACGGTCGGCGAATACCTGGTCAACGCGTTCACCGAGGCGAACCCGCACCTGCCCGCCGGGGTGCTGAGCCTGGTCACCGGCTTCGGCGAGACGGGTGCCGCACTGTGCCGCTCCGGGGTGGACAAGCTCGCCTTCACCGGTTCCCCGGGCACCGGGCGCAAGATCATGGCCGCCTGCGCCGAGAACCTGACCCCGGTGGTGCTCGAATGCGGCGGCAAGGACCCGTTCATCGTCGCCGAGGACGCGGATGTGGAGGCCGCGGCGGACGCGGTGGCGTTCGGGGCCTTCTCCAACTCGGGGCAGACCTGTATCGGGACCGAGCGGGTGTACGTGGCGCGCCCGGTGCGGGACCGGTTCCTCGAGGCGCTGCGGGCCCAGGCGCGGGAACTGCGCCCCGGCGGGGAGGCCGACGCCAGCTACGGGCCGATGACCATGCCGACCGGTCCGGACACCGTGCGCAGGCACATCGACGCGGCGCTTGCCGCCGGTGGGCGCGCGGTCATCGGCGGGCCGGAGTCGGTGCGCGAGCCCTTCGTGGACCCGGTGGTGATCCTGGACGCGGACGAGAACAGCGCCGCGGTGCGCGAGGAGACCTTCGGCCCGACGCTGACCGTGCGCACCGTGGACTCGATGGACGAGGCGGTCGAGCTGGCCAATGCCACCGACTACGGGCTCGGGGCCTCGGTATTCTCCCGCCACCACGGCGCCGAGATCGCGAACCGGCTCAACGCGGGCGCGACCGCGGTGAACTCGGTGATGGCCTTCGCGGCGACCTCGGCGCTGCCGTTCGGCGGGCACGGGGAGAGCGGTTTCGGCCGGATCCACGGCGAGGAGGGGCTGCGCGAGTTCTCCCGGCCGAAATCGATCGCGGAGAAGCGATTCTCCATCCCCGGCGGTGAGCTGTTCACCTTCAACCGCAACCGGCTGGTCTTCGCCCTGGTGCGCAAGGTGGTCAAACTCCGCCACGGAAGGGCCCGGTAGCCGGTGACGTCCGAATCGTTACCGAATCGCGGGTGATCTTTCCACTCCGGCGCGTGTCTAGAAGGTAGAACGACAACACCTGGCGACACACTTCGCACGGAGAGGAGCGAACCGGTGAACAACAAGGAACAGCAGTCCTCGGAGCAGGCCGAGATTCCAGAGGCCGTCGAGGCTCCCGGGACGACCGAGGTCGAGCAGGCGGCGGAGACGCCGGCTCCCAGCACGAGCACCCCGGCCAAGCCGAAGGTCAAGAACACCCGCATGGGCGTGGTGTGGACGACCCTCGTGCTCGCCGCGATCGTGCTGGTCCTGCTGCTGATCTTCATCGTGCAGAACCTGCAGCCGGTGAAGATCTACTTCTTCGGCGCGCAGGGCGAACTGCCCGCGGGTGTCGCGCTGCTGCTCGCCGCCGTCGGTGGCGTGCTGCTCGTCGCGATCCCCGGGTATGGTCGGATCCTGCAACTGCGCAAGGCCGCCAAGAAGGCCGGCAGTCCCAAGTAACCGCGCCGAAGAAGTAACGGGATCCCCAGCTTGCTACCCACCACGAAGATCGATTTCCCCGATGGCGGGTCGCGCGGCAGCGCGCGTGTGCTCGCCGTGCACGAGCTCGAGGCAGGCCGGTTCGCCGTGCTCACCGACAGCACGCCGTTTCATCCGGTGGACCACACCTGGCCGGACCAGCCGGGGGACACCGGAACCCTCGGCGGGCTGACCGTCGTGGACACGGTGACCGCGGCCGGGGACGGGCAAGGGGTGTTCCTCGGCGAGGACATCCCGGCGCGCAGGGGAGACCCGGAGTGGTCCTGGCACGTCGCGCACGTGGTGGAAGGCGAGCCGCCCGAGGTCGGCAGCGAGGTGGACCTGCTCGTGGACGCCGGATACCGTGCCGCGCTCTCGGCCGGGCACACCGGCTGCCACCTGCTCGCCTTCGCGCTCAACGCCGCACTCGCCGACCGCTGGCGCAAGGAGGTGCGCGCCGATTCGCTCGGCAGCCCGGACTTCGACTCGCTGGCCATGGTGCGCTCCCGCATCCTCGAAGGCGGCAGCATCGACGAGTACCGCATCGGGAAATCCCTGCGCAAGAAGGGATTCACGGCGGGTGAGCTCGCCGCGGACGCGCCCGGGATCGAGCAGGCGGTCAACGAGAAGCTGGCCGAATGGTGCGCGTCCGCGGCCAAGGTCGCGGTGCGCAGCGAGGGCCCGCTGCTGACCGACCTGCGCACCTGGGAGTGCGAGCTCCCGAACGGCACCGCGAGCGTGCCCTGCGGCGGCACCCACCTCGGCACCCTCGCCGAGCTGTGGAGCCTGCGTGCGGAACTGACGGTGAGCGAGGACGAGACCGGCCTCACGATCCGCACATCCGCCGAGCGGGGTTGACCTCTACATTACTCGAGGTTTCATACTCGAGGCATGTCCGAAGTCTCGAGCTGGCAGACGATGCAGTCCTTTTCCAGGGACAAATCGGTGACCAGGCAACGCTTGTCCAAGGGAACGCTGCGCAGGGTGCTCGGCTACGCCGCGCGCTACAAGCGGACGGTCCTGCTGTTCCTGCTGCTCGTCGCGCTGGGCTCGGCGCTCGGGGTGGTCACCCCGCTGCTGCTCAAGGCGATCATCGACGAGGGGATCGTGCCACGCCGCTATGACGTGATCCTCTGGCTCGCCGGGGCCGCAGCGGCGATCGCGATCGTCAACGCCGGTTTACAGTTCGCCGAACGGTGGTTCTCCGCGCGGCTGGGCGAGGGGCTGATCTACGACCTGCGCGCCGAGGTGTTCGACCACGTGCAGCGGATGCCGGTGGCCTTCTTCGTGCGCACCCAGACCGGGGCGCTGGTCTCCCGGCTGAACTCCGATGTGATCGGCGCGCAGCGGGCACTGACCGGGACCCTGTCGGCCATCGTGTCCAACGCGCTGAGCCTGGTGATCGTGCTGACCACGATGCTGGTGCTGTCCTGGCAGGTCACCCTGGTCGCGCTGGTACTGCTGCCGCTGTTCGTGCTCCCGGCGAAGTGGTTCGGCCGCAAGCTCTCCGCCGTGGCACGCGAGCAGATGCGCCGGGACGCGGAGATGAGCTCGATGATGACCGAGCGGTTCAACGTCTCCGGTGCCATGCTCGCCAAGCTCTACGGCCGCCCCGCCGAGGAGACCCGCGCGTTCACCGCGAAGGCGGGTGCGGTGCGCGATCTGGGCATCGGCTCGGCGATGTACTCCACCGGGTTCTTCGCGCTGCTGACCATGATCGTCGCGCTGGCCACCGCCATCACCTACGGGCTCGGCGGCTCACTGGTGATCGCGGGCAGCTTCCAGCTCGGCACCCTGGTCGCGATCACCACGCTGCTGGCCCGCCTCTACGGCCCGCTGACCGCACTGTCCAATGTGCACGTCGACGTGATGACCGCGCTGGTCAGCTTCGACCGGGTGTTCGAGGTGCTGGACCTGAAGCCGATGATCAGCGAGCCGGAGCGGCCGGTGGAACTCGGCGCGGGCGAGGCGAGCGTGGAGTTCGAGGACGTCACCTTCTCCTACCCGAGCGCCGACGAGGTCTCACTCGCCTCGCTCGAAGCGGTCGCCACCGGCGAGCGCACCCGCAAACAGCGCGTGCTGCACGGGCTCAGCTTCACCGCGCGGCCCGGGGAGATGGTCGCGCTCGTCGGCTCCTCGGGCGCGGGCAAGACCACCACCATCCAGCTCGCCGCGCGCCTCTACGACGCCGATTCGGGGACCGTGCGCATCGGCGGCCACGATGTGCGCGAACTGCGGCTCTCCTCGCTGTACGACCGGCTCGGCGTGGTCACCCAGGAGGCGCACCTGTTCCACGACACCATCGGGGCCAACCTGCGTTACGCCCGGCCATCGGCCACCGACGAGGAACTGCGCGAGGCAATGCGTGCCGCCCACCTGAGCGGACTGCTCGAGGCACTGCCCGAAGGGCTGGACACCCTCGTCGGCGACCGTGGCTACCGCCTCTCCGGTGGCGAGAAACAGCGCATCGCGATCGCCCGGCTGCTGCTCAAGAAACCGGAGATCGTGGTGCTCGACGAGGCCACCGCGCACCTGGACTCCGAATCCGAGGTGGCCGTGCAGAACGCGCTGGCCACCGCGCTCGCCGGGCGCACCTCCCTGGTGATCGCGCACCGGCTGGCCACGGTGCGCCAGGCCGACCAGATCCTGGTCCTCGACCAGGGCCGGATCGTGGAGCGTGGCACCCACGAAGACCTACTGGCACTGGGTGGGCACTACGCCGACCTCTACCGCACCCAGTTCGCCGAGCAGGAGAATCGGGAGACGGCCGCCTGAGGTGCTTGGCGGGTCCCGTGGTGCTGGTCGACTGGGCGGTGAAAAGCCAATGCGACTGGCGGCTCAGTCGCCGAGGTAGTCGCCCATTCGCTTGAAGTAGTCCACCGCGGCGTGCTCGGTGCCGTCCTCGGTGCGCACCCGCAGCAGCTTCAGCCCCGGTGAGTGCCCGGAGCGCGCCTGCGGGCCCGCCACGATCACGATGCCCTCGCCCTCGCGGACGAAAACCCGGCCGGGGGTGCCGCCGTAGTGCGCGGTGGAGACCTCGGCCTCGGTGATGCGCAGCGTGGCCCCGTTGTGCGTGGTGAACGCGTTCGGGTAGGGGTCGGCCTGGGCGCGCACCAGCCGGTCGAGGTCCTCGGCGGGCCAGGTCCAGTCGATGCGCGAGTCCCGCACCGCGCGCTTGTGGAAGAAGCTGGCCTTGCTGCGGTCCTGCGGGGTGAGCACGGCGGTTCCTGCCTCGATCTGGGCGAGCGCGTCCACCACGATCGGCCCGATCAGGTCGACGGTCTTGAGCACCAGATCCGAGGCGGTGTCCCGGGGGCCGACCGCGACCGAGCGCTGCAGCACGACATCGCCCGCGTCCAGTTCCTCGTTCATCATGTGCGCGGTCACCCCGACCTCGGGTTCGCCGTTGATCAGCGCCCAGACCAGCGGGGCGAAGCCCGCGTAGGCGGGAAGCAGCGAGTCGTGCACGTTCAGCGTGCCGCGCGGGGGCAGGTCGAAGATCTCCCGCGGGATCCAGGTCCGCCAGTTGTTCGCCACGATGATGTCCGGGGCCGCGTCCCGCAGCGCCTGCACGGTCTCCTCCGTCGGCCGCTGCGCGATGTGCACCGGGACCTGGTGTTCCTCGGCGAGTTCGGCGACCGAGTCGGACCAGATCTTCTCGTACGCGTGTTCGCTGCGCGGATGGGTCACCACGAGCACCACCTCGTGCTCCGAGCCCAGCAGAGCGGACAACGTCCGGTGCCCCCAGGTCTGGTAACCGAACATAGCGACGCGCATTCTGTCTCCTTCGTTAGCTCACACCCATCTGGCGAACACAGGCTAACCTAAGTTAGGGTTCCCTAAAAATGCCACCGGAACGACACACGACGCGAGGACGGGCATGACACAGGGAATCACTCGGGATGATCTCCGCGACGGCACGACCAATGGGGTGAGGGCCGGGGCGGGTGAACCGGTGACATACGACGTCCTCGGGATCGGGTTCGGGCCCTCGAATCTGGCCCTCGCGATCGCGCTCTCCGAACACAACGAGGACAGCGACTCTCCGGTGACAGCGCGTTTTCTGGAGCGCCAGCCGCGATTCGGCTGGCATCGCGGGATGCTCCTGGAAGACGCGACGATGCAGGTCTCCTTCCTCAAGGATCTGGTGACCATGCGTCGCCCGACGAGTGAATTCAGTTTCCTCAATTACTTGCACGACAATGGACGCCTCGTCGATTTCATCAATCACAAAACCCTGTTTCCGTTGCGCGTCGAATTTCACGACTATCTGGAATGGTGCGCCGCCAAATTGCCCGGAATGGTGAGTTATGACACGTCCGTCACCGGGCTTTCGGTGATCCGGGACGGCGAGGATGTCCGGTGTGTCGAAGTGCACACCGATGCGGGCAGTTACCGGGCGCGCCACGTGGTGTTCGGGACCGGTCTGGTGCCGAACCTGCCGAACGGGATCACCGAGTCCGCGCGGGTCTGGCACAACCGCGATCTGCGCGGGCGGGTCGAATCGCTCGCGGGCACCGAGCCGAAGCGGTTCGTGGTGATCGGCGCCGGGCAGAGCGGGGCCGAGGTCACCGCGTATCTGCACGACCAGTTCCCCGGGGCCGAGGTGTGCGCGGTGTTCGCCCGCTACGGCTACAGCCCCTCGGACGACAGCCCGTTCGCGAACCGGATCTTCGACCCGGACGCGGTGGACGCCTTCTACGAGGCTCCGGAGGCGGTGAAGAACCGGCTGCTGGACTACCACGGGAACACCAACTACTCGGCGGTCGACCTGGAGCTGATCGAGGACCTCTACCGGCGGATGTACCAGGAGCGGGTGCTCGGCAAGCAACGGCTGCGGGTGTGCAATCTCGCCGAGGCGCAAGGGGTGCGCGAGACCGAGGACGGGGTGCGGGTCACGATCCGTTCCCTGGTCAGCGGGGAACACACCGAACTGGAGGCGGACGCGGTAGTGTACGCGACCGGGTACCGGCCCGCGGATCCGAGCCCGCTGCTCGGGGAACTCGAGCCCTACTGCGCCCGTGATGAGCAGGACCGGCTCCGGGTGGAGCGGGACTACCGGCTGCGCACCGCGCCCCGGATGCGCGCCGGGCTGTACCTGCAGGGTGGAACCGAGCACACGCACGGGATCACCTCCTCGCTGCTGTCCAACACCGCCGTGCGGGTGGGGGAGATCCGCGACTCGCTGCTCGCGGCCCTTTCCCGGGAACCGGCGAAGGCGGGCGGCCGATGACCGAGGCGACCGAGGCGGGGAGTGCGCAGCGGACCCTGCCGGGAACGGATGTGCGCGCCGGGATTCTCGCGCTGCTCTCGCACTACGCGGCCGCGGGCGAGGTGCTGCTCGACGGTGCGCGCGAGTTCGAGGTGCCGGGTTCGGTGAGCTTCGCCGAACTGACCGAGCGGCTGCGCGGGATCGAGTTCTCCCTTGCCACCCAACGTGATCTGGACTTCGTGTTCCGAGTGGACGGTGACCGGGTCGGCCTGGAGTACCGCGCGGCCCCGCTGCCCGGAACCGATCTCGCGGCCCCGCTGGACCATCTGGAGCGGCTGCTCGCCGGGGCCCGGGCGCAACCGCGCACCCGGGTGGACGAACTCCCGCTGCTCTCCGCTGCCGAGCGCATCCGGGTGCTGGAGACCTGGAACGACACCGAGTGCCGGATCCCGCCGGTCACGCTGCCGGACCTGTTCGAGCGCCGGGTCGCCGAGCGCGGCACGGCCACCGCGCTGATCTTCGAAGACGAAGAACTGTCCTATGTGGAACTCGACGCGCGGGCGAACGCGCTCGCGCACCTGTTGCGCGCGCGAGGGGTCGGCGAGGAGGACGCGGTCGCGATCGCGCTGCCCCGTTCGGCCGAGCTGATCATCGCCGAGCTCGCGGTGCTCAAGGCCGGGGCGGCGTATCTGCCGGTCGACGTGGCCTATCCCGCGGACCGGGTGGCATATCTGCTCGCCGATGCCACCCCCGCCTGCGTGCTCACCGGAAGCGGGGCCCTCGCGGGCACCGCGGATGTCCCGGTACTCGAACTGGAATCGCCGCAGGTGCGCGCCGAACTGGAGGCCGCGCCGACCACCGCGCCGAGCCGGGCGATCACCCCGGACAACGCCGCCTACCTGATCTACACCTCCGGGACGACGGGGCGTCCCAAGGGCGTGGTCGTCACCCACTCCGGGGTGGCGAAACTCCTTGCCACCCAACAGGAACGGTTCGGGGTCGGCACGCACTCCCGGGTGCTGCAGTTCGCCTCCCCGAGTTTCGACGTGGCCTTCTGGGACCTGTGCCTGGGCCTCGGTTCCGGCGGCACGCTCATCGTGGTTCCCGAGCACCGCAGGGTCGCCGGTCCGGAACTGACCGAGTACGCGGCCCGGCACGCGGCCAATTTCCTGATCCTCCCGCCCGCGCTGCTCGCCGCGCTGCCGCCGGACTGCACGCTGCCCGAGGGCGCGACCCTGCTCGCCGGTACCGAGCGGGTCGCCCCGGAACTGGTCGCCCGGTACGCGGGCAGCCAGCGGATGTTCAACGCTTATGGGCCCACCGAGGCGACCGTGAACTCCACCCTCGGGGAATGCGCGCCCGGCGCCGAGCTCGTGCCGATCGGTCATCCGGACCCGGGCACCCGTGCCTATGTGCTCGATGCGCGGCTGCGCCCGGTGCCCGCCGGAGTTCCCGGGGAGCTCTATCTCTCGGGCAGCGGGCTGGCGCGCGGTTACCTGCGGCGCAGCGCACTGTCCGCGGAACGGTTCCTCGCCGACCCGTTCGGCGCGCCGGGGGAGCGCATGTACCGCACCGGAGACGTGGTGCGGTGGCTGCCGGACGGGCGGCTGGATTTCCTCGGCAGGACGGACAAACAGATCAAGATCCGCGGTTTCCGGGTGGAACCGGGCGAGGTCGAGTCGGTGTTCGCCGAGCACCCGGAGATCGACCGGGTCGTGGTGCAGGCGCGCGAGGACCGGCGCGGTGGCACCTATCTGGCGGCCTATGTCGTTGCCGCGCAAGGCGGCCGGCCCCAGGAGGCCGCGCTGCGCGAGTACGCGAAGGGCAAACTGCCCGCCTTCATGGTGCCTTCCTCGGTAGTGCCGCTTCCCGAACTTCCGGTGCTGCGCAGCGGAAAGATCGACTACGCTGCGCTGCCCGAACCGCGGCGGCGCAGCGGAACCGGCCGCGGCCCGCGCGATGACCTGGAACGTGCGCTGTGCGCGGCCATGGCCGAGGTGCTCGGCCTGGACGAGGTCGGCATCGACGAGGACTTCTTCGCGCTCGGCGGGCATTCGCTGCTCGCCACCCGGCTGATCATGCGGGCGCGCGCGAACGCCGCGGTGGAGCTCGACATCCGCACCGTGTTCGAGGAACCGACCGTCGCCGGGCTCGCCGAGCAGGCGCGCGCCCGCGGCGGACAGGTGCGCCGGGCGTTGCGCCGCTCCCCGGTCCGCCCGGCACGGCCGCCGCTTTCCTATGCCCAGCAACGGTTGTGGTTCCTGCACAAGCTCGAGGGCCCCTCGCCGACCTACAATGTGCCGCTCGTGATGCGCCTTTCCGGGGCGGTGGACCACGCCGCGCTGCAGTCGGCGCTCGGTGACCTGTTCGCCAGGCACGAGGCGCTGCGCACCGTGTTCGCCGAGGAGGACGGGGCCGCGTTCCAGCGGGTGGTGGGCGAGGCCGGTATCGAACTCGAAGAGCGCTCGGTGGTCGCGGATGAGGTACAGCCCGCGATCGACGAGATCGTGCGGACCCGGTTCGACCTCGCCGCGGCGATCCCGTTCCGCGGCGTCCTGTTGCACCGCGGCGAAACCGAGCACGTGCTCGTGCTGGTGTTCCACCACATCGCCACCGACGGCTGGTCGCTCGGCCCGCTGTGGCACGACCTCGCGACCGCGTACACCGCGCGGCTGGCCGGCTCCCCGCCGGCGTGGGGACTGCTTCCGGTGCAGTACGTGGACTACACGCTCTGGCAGCGCGAACTGCTCGGCGCCGCGAGCGAGCCGGACACCATGGCCGCGGCCCAGTTGGACTACTGGCGTGCCGCGCTCTCCGGGCTTCCGGATCGCATCGAACTGCCGCTGGACCGCCCGCATCCCGCGCATGCCAGTTATGCGGGCGAGCTGTTCACCTTCGACTGGGACGCTCGCCTGCACACCGCGCTCACCGAACTCGCCCGCGCCCGCTCGGCGAGCGTGTTCATGGTCGTACACGCCGCCTTCGCCGCGCTGCTGACCCGGCTCGGTGCGGGCACCGACATCCCGATCGGTTCCCCGGTCGCCGGGCGTGGCGATGTGGCCCTGGACGGTCTGGTCGGCTTCTTCGTGAACACCCTCGTGCTGCGCGCCGACACATCCGGGGACCCGCGGTTCACCGAGCTACTGGACCGGGTGCGCGAACGGGACCTTGATGCCTTCGCGCATCAGGAAGTTCCGTTCGAGCGGCTGGTCGAGGAACTGAACCCGACCCGCAGTCTCGCGCACCACCCGCTGTTCCAGGTGATGCTCGCCTGGCAGAACACCCCGGATGCGGGCGTGTCGATTCCCGGGCTGGAGACCACGGAGCTCACCGCTTCCACCAGTACGGCGAAGTTCGACCTGTGGATCTCCATCTCGGAACCCGGGGACGGCGGGCTGCGCGGGCTCGTCGAATTCAACACCGACGTGTTCGACCGCTCCAGCGTGGAGCTGATCGTGCGGCGGCTGCACGATCTGCTGGCCGCCGTGTGCGCGGAACCGGAAACCCGCATCGGGGAACTGGAACTGCTGGACGCGGGCGCGCGCGCCGCACTGGCCACCGCCGAAACCGGTGCCACACAGCGAATCGAGCACGGAACCCTGCCGGAACTGCTTGCCGCGCAAGGGATATCCGATTCGGTGGCGCTGCGGCACGGTGCGCGCGAGTACCGCTACACCGAACTGCACGAGTACACCAACCGGCTCGCCCGGCTGCTCGTCGAGCGCGGTGCGGGGCCGGAGAAGGTCGTGGCACTCGCGCTGCCCCGGTCACCGGAACTGGTGTTCGCGATCCTCGCCGTGCTCAAGGCGGGCGCGGCGTATCTGCCGCTGGACCCGCGACATCCGGGTGAGCGCACCGAATCGGTGCTCGCCGAGGCCGATCCGGTGTGCGTACTCGACCAAGCGGAACTGGCCGCCATCGAACCGGAACTGGCCCGGTTCCCGGCTACCCCACCGGAGACCGGACTGCGCTCCGAGCATCCCGCCTACGTCATCTACACCTCGGGTTCCACGGGGCGGCCCAAGGGAGTCGTGGTCTCGCACGGGGCCATCGTGAACCGCCTGGAGTGGATGCAGCACGAGTACCGGCTCACTCCTGCCGACCGGGTGCTGCAGAAAACCCCGGCCACCTTCGACGTCTCGGTGTGGGAACTGCTGCTGCCACTCGCGAACGGGGCGGTGGAGGTGCTCGCCGAGGACGGTCGGCACGGCGATCCCGACTACCTCGCGCAGCTCATCGACGAGGCCGGGGTGACCGTCACCCACTTCGTTCCCTCCATGCTGCGGGAATTCCTCGCCGCGGACCCGGCCGGGCTGGACACCCTGCGCCTGGTGTTCTGCTCCGGTGAGGCGCTGCCGGTCGAACTCGCCGAGGCTTTCCTCGCGCGGCTGCCGGAAGCGGGTCTGCACAACCTGTACGGACCGACCGAGGCCGCCGTGGATGTCACCGCCTGGGCCTGTGTGCCCGGGCAGCCGAGTGTGCCGATCGGCCATCCGGTGTGGAACACCAGGACCTATGTGCTCGACGAGCGGCTGCGCCCGGTGCCCAGCGGGGTGGCCGGTGAGCTGTACCTGGCCGGTGCCCAGCTGGCGCGCGGTTATCTGCGCCGCGCCGGGCTCACCGCGGAACGGTTCCTCGCCGATCCGAACCTGCCGGGGCAGCGGATGTACCGGACCGGGGATGTGGTGCGCCGCCGCACCGACGGTGCCCTGGAATACCTCGGCCGCAGCGACGACCAGATCAAACTGCGCGGCCAGCGGATCGAACCGGGGGAGATCGCGAGCCGTCTCGCCGGGCATCCGGATGTGGCACAGGCGGTCGTGGTGCCGCGCGCGGAGCGGCTGATCGGCTACGTGGTTCCGGAGCGGGACACCGATCCCGAGGCACTGCGCGGATTCCTCGCCGAATCGCTGCCCGCCTACATGGTGCCCGCGGCGATCGTCGCCCTGGAGAGGTTCCCGGTCACCGCGAACGGGAAGCTGGACAAGGCCGCGCTGCCCGCCCCGGAGATCACCGTATCCGGCCGGGAACCGGTAACCGAGCAGGAATGGCTGCTGCACGGCCTGTTCACCGAACTGCTCGGGCTGGACTCGGTCGGCGTGGACGACGACTTCTTCGCCCTCGGCGGGCATTCGCTGCTCGCCACCCGGCTCGTGGCCAGGCTGCGCCGCGGTGGTGGGGCGAACATCGAACTGCGCACCGTGTTCGCGAACCCGAGCATCGCCGGGCTGGCCGCGCTGCTCGACGGCGAGCGTCCCGCGGCACAGCGACCGGCGGTGCGCGAGGTGGCGCGTCCCGGGCATCCGCCGCTGTCCTTCGCCCAGCTGCGATTGTGGTTCCTGCAACGGTACGAAGGCCCCTCGGCGACCTACTCGGTCCCGCTCGTGCTGCGGCTGAGCGGGGAACTCGACGTGGCCGCGCTGCGTGCGGCGCTCGCGGATGTGCTCGACCGCCACGAGGTGCTGCGCACCGTGTTCGAGACCGAGGACGGGACTCCGTGGCAGCGAGTGCTCGACCACGCCGAGGTTCCCCTGCACATCCAGGAGGCCGAGGACTGGCGACTGGCCGAGACGCTGCGCGAGCTGGTGCGCGAACCGTTCGAACTCGGCACCGAACTGCCGATGCGCTTCACGCTGCTGCGCCGCGGGCCCCGGGAACACGTGCTGGTGCTGCTGTTCCACCACATCGTCTCGGACGGGTGGTCGATGGCCCCGCTGTGGCGCGATCTCGCCGAGGCCTATTCGGCGCGCCGATCCGGTGCCGCCCCGGACTGGTCCCCGCTCCCGGTGCAGTACGTGGATTACGCGCTGTGGCAACGGGAACTGCTCGGGGACCTCGCGGATCCGGAGAGCGAGGGGCACCGCCAGCTGGAACACTGGCGCCGGGCACTGAGCGGGATCCCGGACCGGATCGCGCTGCCCACCGACCGTGCGCATCCCGCGCGCGCCTCGTTCCGCGGTGAGCTGTTCACCCACGACTGGGACGCGCGTCTGCACGACGGGCTCACCGCGCTGGCGAACGAGTCAGGGGCGAGCGTGTTCATGGTGGTGCACGCGGGTCTCGCCGCGTTGCTGACCCGGCTCGGCGCGGGCACCGACATCCCGATCGGTTCGCCGATCGCCGGGCGCACCGATGCCGCGCTCGACGAGCTCGTCGGGTTCTTCGTGAACACCCTGGTGCTGCGGGTGGACACCTCCGGAAACCCCACCTTCCGCGAGCTACTCGGCCAGGTGCGGGAACGGAACCTGGATGCGTACGCCAACCAGGACCTGCCCTTCGAACGGCTGGTCGAGGAGCTCAACCCGAAGCGCTCCCCGGCGTATCACCCGCTGTTCCAGGTGATGCTCGCCGGGCAGAACAACACCCGCGCGCAGGCGGAGTTCGCCGGACTGGAGACCGGGCACGAGCTCGTCACGACCGGGGCATCCAAGTTCGACCTGTCGATCTC
This sequence comes from Sciscionella sediminilitoris, assembly GCF_000737195.2. Taxonomy (GTDB): domain Bacteria; phylum Actinomycetota; class Actinomycetes; order Mycobacteriales; family Pseudonocardiaceae; genus Sciscionella; species Sciscionella sediminilitoris. The sequence continues at coordinate 38,930 of NZ_JALM01000017.1, read as the reverse complement.
GGTCTATGCCAGCGAAGGCGTCGAACTGGTCGTCGAATACAACACCGATGTGTTCGAGCGCTCCACCGTGGAACTGATCGTGGCCCGGCTGGGCAGCGTGCTGCGCGCCGCCGTCGCGGATCCGGACATCCGCATCGGGGGCATCGATCTGCTCACCGCGAGCGAACGAGCGGCGGTGCACCGCTGGACGGGGGCGGACGAACGGATCACCGAACGCACCCTTCCCGAGCTGTTCGCCGAACAGGTGCGCGCCCGCCCGGACGCGGTCGCTCTTGTCACGGAAGACGGCGAGCACAGCTACGCCGAGCTCTCCGCCGCGGTGAACCGGCTCGCGCGGGTGCTCATCGACCGCGGGGCCGGACCGGAGACCGTGGTCGCGATCGCGCTGCCGCGCACCGCGGAGCTCACCATCGCCCAGCTCGCCGTGCTCACCGCGGGTGCGGCCTATCTGCCGGTGGACACCGACTATCCGGCCGAACGGCTGCGGCTGCTGCTCACCGACGGGGCCCCGCTCGCCGTGCTCACCACCAGCGAGCTCGCCGCCGGACTCCCGGATGCCGCGCCGTTCCTGGTGCTCGACGGTCCGGAACTGATCGCGGCACGCGCCGCCGCCTCGCCGGAACCGGTGTCCGATGTGGACCGGAAGGCCCCGCTGCGGGTGGACAACCTCGCCTACCTGATCTACACATCCGGTTCCACCGGCAGACCGAAGGGCGTGCTGCTGACCCATTCCGGGGTCGCGAAACTGGTCGCCACCCAGACCGAGCGGTTCGGCCTCGGCCCGGAGACCCGGGTACTGCAGTTCGCCTCGCCGAGTTTCGACGTGGCCTTCTGGGATCTGGTGCTCGCCCTGTGCTCCGGTGGCCGGCTGGTCACCGTGCCCGCGTGGCGGCGGGTCGCCGGACCGGAACTGACCGAGTTCGCGCTCGAACACCGCACGGACATGATGATCCTGCCGCCCGCGCTGCTCGACGCGCTGCCGAAGGAGTGCACGCTGCCGGAGAACTCGGTGCTGCTGGCCGGAACCGAGCGCATCTCGCCGCGGCTGGTGCAGCGCTGGGCGCACGGACGGCGGATGTTCAACGCCTACGGCCCGACCGAGGCCACCGTCAACTCCACCCTCGGGCTCTGCGATCCGGCCGAGCTCGCCGAGGCCTCCGTGGTGCCGATCGGGGTGCCCGATCCCGGAGCGCGGGCCTATGTACTCGACGCCGAACTGCGTCCCGTCCCGCCCGGAATCGCGGGCGAACTGTATCTCGGTGGCCTCGGGCTGGCCCGCGGCTATCACCGGCGCGCGGACCTGACCGCGGAACGCTTCCTCGCCGACCCGTTCGGCGCGCCGGGCAACCGGATGTACCGCACCGGGGACGTGGTGCGCTGGACCGCGGACGGCAGGCTGGTCTTCCTCGGCCGCGCGGACGAACAGGTGAAGGTGCGCGGATTCCGGGTCGAACCGGGCGAGATCGAGACGGTGCTCACCGAACACCCGGACATCGCCTCCGCCGTGGTCACCGCCGAGGACGGCAGGCTCACCGGCTACGTCGTCCCCGCCGAGGGCAAGGGCGCCGAGGACACCGAACTCGTCGGCGAATGGCAGGAGCTGCACGAGCTGGTGTTCGCCGATGCCGAATCCGGTGGCATGGAAGAGAACTTCGCCGGATGGAACTCCAGCTACGACGGTGATCCCATTCCGCTCGAGCAGATGCGCGAATGGCACGCGGCGACCATCGAGCGGATCCGTTCGCTGCGACCGCGCCGGGTGCTCGAGATCGGCGTGGGTTCCGGGCTGATCCTGTCCATGATCGCCCCGGACTGCGAATCCTATTGGGGCGTCGACCTTTCCGAGCGTGCGGTGGCGAACCTGCGTGCCTCGCTCGCGCAGCGCCCCGAGCTGGACGCGAAGGTCGAACTGGCCGCGCGCGCCGCGCACGACCTTTCCGGGATGCCGCGCGGCTACTTCGACACGGTCGTGATCAACTCGGTCGCGCAGTACTTCCCGAGCGCGAGCTACCTGGAGCAGGTGCTCGGCAACGCACTGGAATTCCTGGCCCCCGAGGGGCGGATCTTCCTCGGCGACATCCGGAATCTGCGCACCCTGCCCACCTTCCGCACCGCGATCGCGCTGCACCGCGCCGAGACGGGGGACACCGCCGCGGATGTGCTCGCCGCCGCGGAGCGCGGACTCTCCGGGGAAAGCGAACTGGTGCTCGATCCGGAGTTCTTCGCGCGGTTCACCGAGAATTCCGGTTCGCTCGGCCGGTTCACCGTGCTCGCCAAACGCGGCGTGTTCCACAATGAACTGACCAGGCACCGCTACGACGTGGTGCTGCACAAGGGGGAACACGAGAACCCGCCCGAGGAGACGGAACTGACCGGGACCGCGGAGCTGGCCGAGGCGTATCCGCGGCGGGCCCGGCTGCGCGGTGTGCCGAACGGCAGGCTGGCCGCGGAACGGCGCGCCGAGACCGCGCTGGCCGAGGGAGACCTCGACCGCGCCCGCGAACTGCTCGGTACCGCAGCGCCGGAAACCGATCCCGAGGAGTACGTGCGGATCGGGGAACGGGCCGGATACCGGGTGTTCTTCGCGCCCGCTGAGGTGGACACCCTGGACGTGGTGTTCGACGCGGAACCACGCCCGGAGGCGGTGTACCGGCGGATCGAGGTGTCCGGTGCGGTGAGCAATACGCCCTCCGGGGGCAGCGATACCGGGGCGCTGCTGGCCGCGCTGCGCGAACACACCGCCGCGCGGCTGCCCGATTACCTGGTGCCATCGGCATTCCTGGTTCTCGACCGGTTCCCCTTGTTGCCCAGCGGGAAGATCGACCGCGCCGCCCTTCCCGAACCGCAGCGGGAAAGCGCGGGGCGGGAGCCACGGACCCCCGCCGAAGAGGCGCTGTGCGCGATCTTCGCCGAGGTACTCGGCATGGACCGGGTCGGCGCGGACGAGAACTTCTTCGAACTCGGCGGCCATTCGCTGCTCGCCACCCGGCTCGTCGGCCGGATCCGCGAGGCGCTGGGCGCCCCGATCGCGATCCGCGCGGTGTTCGAGGCACCGACGGTCGCCGAACTCGCCGAACTGCTCCCCGCGGAGCCCGCACCGGAATCCGGGGAGCGGCCCGTGCTGCACGCGGTTCCCGAGCGTCCGGAGCAGCTGCCGCTTTCCTATGCCCAGCAACGGTTGTGGTTCCTTTACCAACTCGAAGGGGCCTCGGCGACCTACAACATGCCGCTGGCCATGCGGCTGCGCGGTGAGCTGGACCTGACCGCGCTGCGCGGTGCGCTGGCCGATGTGCTCGACCGCCACGAGGCACTGCGCACCGTGTTCCCGGCACAGGACGGCGTTCCGTGGCAGCGGATCCTGACCGAGGCCGAGCCGGTGCTCGATGTGCGCCCCGCAGGGGAGCTCGAAGAGCAGGTGGACGAGCTCGTGCGGGTGCCCTTCGCCATCGAGGAAGAGCTCCCGGTCCGCGCCCATGTGCTGCGGGTGGCCGAACGGGAACACGTTCTCGTGCTCGTGCTGCACCACATCGCGGGCGACGGCTGGTCCATGGGTCCACTGTGGACGGATCTGGCGGATGCCTACCGGGCGCGCCGGGCCGGACTGGATCCACAATGGACACCGTTGTCCGTGCAGTACGCGGATTACACGCTCTGGCAACGGGAACAGCTCGCCGATGCGGTGTTCCCCGCGCAGCTCGGCTACTGGCGGGAGCGGCTCGCCGGCTTGCCCGAGCGCATCGAGTTGCCCACCGATCGCCCGCATCCGCCGGTGAGCGCCTACCGTGGTTCCTCGTTCACCGTGTACTACCCGCAGGTGCTGCGCGAGTCCGCGGAACTGCTCGCGCAACAGCACGGGGCGAGCCTGTTCATGGTGGTGCACGCCGCGCTCGCCGCGCTGCTGCACCGGCTCGGCGCGGGCACCGACATCCCGATCGGCACCGCGATCGCCGGGCGCACCGAACCCGCGCTCGAAGGGCTCGTCGGCTTCTTCGTGAACACCCTCGTGCTGCGCACCGACCTGTCCGGAGATCCGAGCTTCATCGAACTCCTCGCGCGGGTCCGGGAGGACGGCCTCGAGGCGTACGCAAATCAGGATGTCCCGTTCGAGCGGCTGGTCGAGGAACTGAACCCGGCACGCTCGCTGGCCTACCATCCGCTGTTCCAGACCATGCTCGCCTGGCAGGACACCTCCGCGGTCGCCGCGGGCCTGCCCGGGCTCGAATCGAGCGAGGTCGAGGTGCACACCGGGACGGCGCGCGCCGATCTGGTGCTGTTCGTCGGGGCACAGGACGGCATCCGGGTGGACGCGGAGTTCAACACCGAGGTGTTCGAGGAATCGACCGTGCGCGATCTCCTCGCGCGGCTGCGCACCCTGCTGGACGCGGTCACCAGGGATCCGCGGGCACGCATCACCGAACACGAACTGCTCGGCGCGCCGGAACGGGCCCGGCTCACCGCCCCGGCCCCGGTCACCCCGGTCCCGGGCAGCGTCGCCGAACTGTTCGCCGAGCAGGTGCGCGCCCGGCCGGAGGCGACCGCGCTGCGCGCGAGCGGGCAGGACTGGAGCTACGCCGAACTCGACGCGGCGGCCGCGGCCTTCGCCGGGGTGCTGCGCCACCACGGAGCGGGACCGGAAACCGTTGTCGCACTTGCCCTTCCGCGATCCGCGCAACTGGTGATCGCGCTGCTCGGCGTGCTGCGCCTCGGTGCCGCCTATCTGCCGCTGGACCTCAATCAGCCGCGGCGGCGCAGCGAGGAGATGCTGGCGAGCACGGGCGCGCGGACCCTGGTGACCCAGGATCCGGAACTGTTCGCGGACACCGGAATCACCCGCGTGCACCCGGACGAACGCGGACCGGAGGCCGCGAACCCGGTGCATCCGGATCAGCTCGGCTATGTGCTGTTCACCTCCGGCTCGACCGGGGTACCGAAACCGGTCGCCGGAACCCAGCGGGCGCTCGCGAACCGGCTCGCCGCCCTGGCCCGCCCGATCGGGCCCCGGCTGGCGAAAAGCGCGCTCACCTTCATCGACGGCTCGACCGAACTGCTCGGTGCGCTCGCCTCCGGTGATCCGCTGGTGCTCGCCGAAGACGCGCAGGCCGCCGATCCGCTCGCGCTCGCCGAGCTCGCCGAGCGGGAGGAGATCCGCGCGCTCACCGTGGTGCCGAGCCTGCTCGCCACGCTGCTGGACACCGCACCGGAAGGCGCGCTCGCCACCGTCACCGACTGGGTGACCAGCGGGGAACCGCTGAGTCCGGCGCTGGCCGCCCGGTTCGCCCGGACGCTGCCGCACGCGCGGCTGGTGAACCTGTACGGCTGCTCCGAGCTCGCCGGGGACAGCCTCGCGCATCCGGTGCTGGACGCGGACGCGCGCATCGGCAGCCCGATCGCGAACACCGGCGCCTATGTGCTCGACGCGGCGCTGCGCCCGGTGCCCGACGGGGTGCGGGGGGAGCTCTACCTGTCCGGGCCCGGTCTCGCGCGCGGCTATTCCGGTATGCCCGCGCGGACCGCGGAACGGTTCGTGGCGAACCCGTTCGGGAACGGGGAGCGCTTGTACCGCACCGGGGATGTGGTCCGCAGGGGACGGGACGGGGTGCTCGAACACCTCGGCCGCGCCGACGATCAGCTCAAGGTGCGCGGGGTGCGGATCGAACCGGGCGAGGTCACCGCGGCCATCGAACGGTATCCGGAGGTGCGCTCCTGCGCGGTGCGCGCCGACGGGGACCGGCTGATCGGTTACGTGACCCCGGAAACCGTGGACACCCAGGGGCTCGGCCGGTTCCTCGCCGAGCACCTGCAGGCTGCGCTCGTCCCGGACGCGATCCTCGCGCTCGCCACGCTTCCCTTGGGAGCGAACGGGAAACTCGATGTGGCCGCGCTCCCGGTGCCCGCGCCGGCGAGCCTGGACCGGCCGGATTCCCCCGTGGTCACGGCACTGCGCGAACTGTTCGCGGATGTGCTCGGCACCGACCGGATCGGCGCGGAGGACAACTTCTTCACCCTCGGCGGGCACTCGCTGCTCGCCACCCGGCTGGTGAGCCGGATCCGGGCGATGTTCGGCGCGGACATCGGGCTGCGCGCGGTGTTCGACGCGCCGAGCCCGGAGCGGCTCGCCGAACACATCGGGCGCAGCCGGGTCGCGACCGGGGCGCTGACCAGAAGGCAGCGCCCGGAACGGATCCCGCTCTCCTTCGCCCAGCAGCGACTGTGGTTCCTCGACCGGCTCTCCGGGCCCAGCTCCACCTACACCATCGCGTGGAGCTGGCGGCTGGCCGGGCGACCGGACGAGACCGCGCTCGGACGGGCACTGGACGATCTGCTCACCCGGCACGAGGCGCTGCGCACGCTGATCCTCGACGAGGGCGGCACGCCGTACCAGCACGTGCTCGATCAGGAGGATCCGCGCGCCACGGTAGGGCTCGAGGCGCGGGACTGCGCACCGGCGGAACTGCCCGCGCTGCTCGCCGAGGCCGCGGGGTACTGCTTCGCGATCGAGGCGGAGATTCCGTTGCGTGCCTGGGTTTTCCGGCTCGGCGGGGAGAGCGTGCTGCTGCTGGCCGCGCACCACATCGCCGCGGACGGCTGGTCGCTTCCCCCGTTGCGCCGCGATCTCGAATCCGCCTACCGGGCCCGGCTCGAGGACACGAGTCCGGAATGGACACCGTTGCCCGTGCAGTACGTGGATTACACGCTCTGGCAGCGGGAACAGCTCGACGAACAGACCATGCGGCGGCAGGCGGACTACTGGCGCGCGGCCCTCGCCGGTGCCCCGGTCGAGCTCGAACTGCCTGCCGACCGGCCGCGCCCGGTGCGCTCCAGCGGAGGCGGCGGACTGGTCCGGTTCTCCGTGCCCGCCGAGGTGCACGCGGGACTCCGCGCCCTCGCCGCCGAATCGAACACCAGCGTGTTCATGGTGCTGCACGCGGCGCTTGCCACGCTGCTGCACCGGACCGGGGCGGGCGCGGACATCCCGATCGGCACCCCGATCGCCGGGCGCACCGAGCACGCACTGGACGAACTGGCCGGGTTCTTCGTGAACACTCTCGTACTGCGCACGGATCTGTCCGGGGCGCCGAGTTTCGCCGAACTGCTCGCGCGCGTCCGGGAGACCGACCTCGCCGCCTACGCGAACGCCGACCTGCCCTTCGAACGGCTCGTGGAACTACTCAACCCGCCGCGGTCACTGGCCAGGCATCCGCTGTTCGGGGTCATGCTCGCGGTCTACCACGGTTCCCGGGAACGGGAGCGGCTGCTCGGCTTCGACGCGGATTGGGCCGATCCCGGTGCGCGGGCGGCGAAATTCGACCTGTCCTTCGATCTGGTCGAGTTCTCCGGCGGCGCGGGGATCGAGGGCGAGATCGAGTACAGCGCGGACCTGTTCGACGAACCAAGCGTCGAACGGCTCGCGACCCGGTTCCTCGCCGTGCTGCGCGGAGTGCTCGCCGATCCGCACCGCCCGGTACGCGAACTCGAGGTGCTGCTGCCCGAGGAGCGCGCCCGGGTGCTGGACTGGGGAACGGGCGCCGCCCCGGGCCCGGTCACGACGGCGGCCGAACTGTTCACCGAGGCGGTGCGCCGTGCTCCGGAGGCGAACGCGCTCTCCGATGACCACGAGACGCTGAGCTTCGCCGCACTCGAGGACCGGGTCGCCCGGTTGTCCCGGCGGCTCGCCGCGGCCGGGGCACAGTCGGGAACCGTTGTGGCGCTTGCCCTTTCCCGGTCCGCCCGGGTGTACGAGGCCATCCTCGGGGTGTTCGCCTCCGGTGCGGCCTATCTGCCGGTCGATCCGGGGCAACCGCTGGCCCGCACCGCGCAGGTGTTCGCGGAGGCCCGGCCGGTCCTGGTGCTCACCGACGGGAGCGCGGCCCTTCCCGGGGATGTGCCCCGCATCGAGCTCGACGGGCCGGACCGGCCGGACGCGCTCGTTCGGGCACCGCGTCCCGGGGATCCGGCCTATGTGCTCTACACCTCCGGATCGACCGGGACCCCGAAGGGCGTGGTGATCCCGCATTCGGCGCTGGCGAACCTGTTCCACAGCCACCGGGAGACCCTGCACCGGCCCGCGAGGGAACGCGCCGGGCGGAACCTGCGGGTCGGGCACGCCTGGCCGTTCGCCTTCGACGCCTCCTGGCAGCCCCAGTTGTGGCTGTTCGACGGCAATGAGGTGCACGTGCTCGCCGAGGACACCAGGCGGGACCCGGAACTGCTCGCCGCGGCGATCCGGGAACGTGGGCTCGACTTCATCGAGCTGACCCCGTCCCAGCTGGACCTGCTCGGGCTCGCCGACGGTGAGCTGACCGCGGTCGGTATCGGCGGGGAGGCGGTCTCCTCGGGGTTGTGGGAGCGGCTGCGCGGGCTGCGCGAGACCGCGGCCTACAACCTGTACGGGCCGACCGAGGCGACCGTGGACGCGCTCGTCGCCGAGGCCGGGCACAGCGAACGACCGGTGATCGGTCGCCCGGTCGCCGGGGCGCGGGCCTATGTGCTGGATGCGGCACTGCGCCCGGTGCCGCCCGGAGTGACCGGCGAGCTCTACCTCGCCGGTTCCGGGCTCGCGCACGGCTATCTCGGACGCGGCGAGCTCACCGCGGAGCGGTTCCTCGCCGACCCGTTCGGCGCGGCGGGGGAGCGGATGTACCGTACCGGTGACCTGGCCCGCTGGACCCCTGAAGGGCAGTTGAGCTACCTCGGCCGGGCGGACGACCAGGTCAAGATCCGCGGGTTCCGCATCGAACCGGGTGAGGTCGCGGCCGCGCTGCGCGGTGTGCCCGGGGTGCGGGATGCCGCGGTCACCGTGCACGGCGAGCGGCTGATCGGCTATGTGGTCGGGGAACCCGAGGATCCCCGCGCGGCGCTGCTCGGGGTGCTGCCCGGTTACCTGGTGCCTTCCCCGATCGTGCGGGTCGAGCAGATCCCGTTGACCCGCAACGGAAAGGTCGACCTCGGTGCCCTTCCGGTTCCCGCGGAGCAGGACGCGGGCCGGGATCCGGAGGGCCCGGTGGAGCGGCGGCTGTGCGAGCTGTTCGGCACCGTGCTGGAGACCGCCACGGTCGGTCCGGAGCAGGACTTCTTCACCCTCGGCGGGCATTCGATGTCCCTCGTCCGGCTGCGTGCCGCGATCGCGGAGGAATTCGGCGCGCACCTGTCCATCGCCGAACTGTTCACCCTCACCAGTCCGGCCGCGATCGCCGCTCGACTGTCCACCATGGAGGAATGATGCGCAGAACCCTGCTGTACGCCAAGATTCACCGGGCCACGGTGACCGAGGCTGATCTGCACTACGTCGGCTCGCTGACCATCGACGCCGATCTGCTCGCCGCGTCCGGGATCGTGGACGGCGAGCTCGTGCAGGTCGTCGACATCACCAACGGGGCGCGCCTGGAGACCTACGCGATCACCGGTCCGCCGGGCAGCGGGGTCATCGGGATCAACGGGGCGGCAGCGCATCTGGTGCACCCGGGTGATTTGGTGATCATCATGAGTTTCGCCCAGCTCGAGGAGCACGAGATCGCCGGACACCGGCCGAATATCGTGCACGTGGACGAAGCCAACCGGGTCGTGGCACTCGGCAACGACGCCGCCGAACCGGTCCCCGGATCGGCCGAACACAACGGCCGCAGGACAGGAAGGGAATGACAGTGCTGAACACGCGCATGGGAAGGCGAGGGTTCCTCGCGGTCGCCGGGGCAGGTGCCGCCACGGCACTCGCGGCCTGCGGTGGCGGGCAGTCCGGCTCCGGGGGCGGGAACTGGGAGTACACCGACGATCTCGGCAAGCACATCCGCCGCGACGGGCAGCCGAAACGGATCGTGGCGTACGTCAGCTGCGCGGCCGCGCTGTGGGACTTCGGGATCCACCCGGTCGGCGTGTTCGGCCCACAGCGCGATGACGACGGCGGAAAGTCCCTGCAGGCGGGCAATATCGACCTCGGCAAGGTGACCAGTGTCGGCAACGGCTACGACGATTTCAACATCGAGAAGGTGGCCTCGCTCAAGCCCGATCTGGTCATCACCGGCCTGGCCGGGGACAAACCCGCCGATCGCTGGATCCTCAAGGACCAGCTCGCGGACAAGGTCGAGAAACTGGCCCCGGTGCTGGCCATCCAGGAGTCCAAGAAGCCGCAGCCCAAGGTGATCGAGGCCTACGGCAACCTCGCCCAGCGGCTCGGCGCGGACCTCGCGGGCATCAAGAAGGCGCGCGAGGAGTTCGAGAAGACCGGCGAGGAGCTGCGCTCGGCACTGCGCGAGAAGCAGGGGCTGCGGGTCGAGGTCGTCTACGGGGACAACGAGGGCATGTACGTGGCCAACCCGAAGTTCTACTCCGACCTCATCTACTACACCCAGCTCGGCATGCAGCTGCTCGGCGGGGCTGGCGGTGCCGATCAGTTCTACGAACAGCTTTCCTGGGAACGGGCGGACAAGTACCCGGCGGACCTGATCCTCGCGGACTCGCGGAAGTTCTCCCTTTCCGCCGACCAGATGAAGCAGAAGTTCCCCACGTTCCGCCAGCTGCCCGCGGTCCGGGCGAACCAGATCGGCGCCTGGAACGGCGAACCGCGATTCAGCTACCAGCTGGCCACCCCCGAACTGCAGCGCGTCGTGGACGCGGTCAAGAAGGCGAAGCCCGGAATCGCGGGAAAATAGGAGATATCGGTGACCAATCCGTTCGAAGACCCCGATGCCCGCTACTACGTGCTGGTCAACGAGGAGGAACAGCACTCGCTGTGGCCCGAGTTCGCCGAGGTCCCGCAGGGCTGGCGGACCGTGTTCGGCGCGGACTCCCGGCAGGCCTGCCTGGACTACGTGGAGCGCAACTGGACCGATCTGCGGCCGAAGTCGTTGCGCGAGGTGAGCTGAACCGGGAATTTCGCGCGGGGGACCGCGGTTGGCCAGAGGTATGCGATTCGGTATCTCGACGTTCGTCACCGATGACGGTATCCGGCCGGATGTGCTCGCGCGTGCCCTGGAGGAACGCGGCTTCGACGCCCTGTTCCTCGCCGAGCATTCGCACCTTCCGGTCGGCGATACCGACGGCCCGGACGGTTCCCCGTTGCCCGCCAAGTACTACCGCACCCTGGACCCGTTCCTGGCGCTGACCGCCGCGGCCACCGCCACGAGCTCCCTGCTGCTCGGCACCGGGATCGTGCTGCTCACCCAGCGGGACCTCATCCACACCGCCAAGGAGGTCGCCACGCTCGACCTGCTCTCCGGCGGGCGCGTGCTGTTCGGGGTCGGCGCGGGATGGCACCGGCAGGAGATGGCCAACCACGGCACCGATCCGCGGACCAGGGGCGCCCTGCTGGACGAACAGCTCGCCGCGCTCAAGCGGATCTGGAGTACCGATGGGGCCGAGTTCCACGGCAGGCACGTGGACTTCGATCCGATCCACCAGTGGCCGAAACCCGTGCGACAGCCACCGATCTACATCGGCGGGCAGAGCGAGTCCGCGCTCGAACGGCTCTACACGCACGGCGATGGCTGGCTGCCGGTCAGTGTCACCCCGCAGCAGGTGCGCGAGGTTCGTGCCGAGCTCACCGCGCGCGGTCGCTCCGAGGTGGTCATCAACGCGCCCGCCGGGACGAATCTGGCGGAGCTCACCGAGGCCGGGATCGACCGGGCGACGTTCTTCCTGGAGACGATGCCGGAAAGCGAGACACTGCGCGAACTGGACCGGATCGCCGAAGGTCAGCTGCGTTAGGCCCGGCCGGGCAGGTTCTGTTCCGCCCACTCCCGGCCCGGTTCCGGGTCGACCCCGAAACGCGTGGCATAGAGTTCGTGGATTTCACGCCACGGCCGGTGCGCTTCCTCGTCGCTGAGCGGATCGCCGGCGAGATGCGGGCCGAGCCGGGAGAGATAGACCTCCCAGCCGGTCGCCGTTTGCGCTGCCGGCAGGTCGTCGATGACGTGGGTGAAGGTCAGCGTGCAGCCGGTTTCCGTCGAGACAAGTTCGAAGCTCTGCGGCTGACCGGCGAAGGTCCAGGCCAAGCGGTGTGGCGCGGTGACCTCCGTGACTTCCATGGTCAGCCCGGCGACCGTGATGGTCTCGCCGGTCACGGGTGTCCAATCGGCGGCGCCCGGGAAGAACTGTTCGAGTTCGGACGGCACACTGACGGCCTGCCATACCCGCTCGATCGGGTACGCGACCGAGAGCTCGAAGCGGAGCGCCCGGCGGCCGCCGATGTCCTCCAGCGTTCCGTAGGCCTTGGTGGTTGTCATGCGAGTCCCCGCCTGTCCGGCCGCGGTCAGTGGGCCGTGATCGGCCGCGGCCGAATAATAGGCAAGTGATTACTTGCCTGTCAAAACCGATGGCTCGACGGCTGGGCGGGTGCGGTGTTCGGGTGGGGTGAATTCGGGTTTGCCGTTGGTGATGCGGACTTGCCATTCGGTGTGGTGGATCATGCGGTGGTGGTGGGCGCAGAGGAGCACCATGTTGTTTTGGGTGGTGTGGTGCGGTCGCGGCAGCCCGTGTCGAGTACTTCGCCGTCGCTGCCGAGGATGGTGGGGATGCTGTGTTGGTAGATACCAATCCGGCCTCCGGTAAGCCGAGCGTTGTCGGTCGGATGGGCCGTGTTTCTTCGAGTCGGCTTACCTCCGGCCTCCTTGGTATGTCCGGTGTCGCAGGCGATGTGGTGAGTCGGAGATATCGACCGGTGCGTTCGGCTTGGGTACGTGTATCGGGTGTGCCGAGTGCGTCGAGGACGCTGCGGAGTTTGAGTCCGGTTTCGTAGTCCAGGGGTCCGTGGATGGTCCGGTTGCGCTGTAGTGCCTTGCGGTGTGCGAGGCAGGCTCGGCGGCCGGTCTTGGTGATCCGGTAGGTGGTCGAGCCGAACTGGCTCATGCCAGTCGCGCCCTGGTGCTGCTGGCGGCGGCAGTGTATGCCCGCTCGTGCCCCATGATCGCGGGTGTGACGACGCCGATCACGACCACAGCACCGAAAATGAAGGCCGTCAGCACCTTGCGGACTTCCTCGGGTGCTCGTCCACGCGGCAACACTCCTCGATATCGGCGATACCAGACGGCAAACCCGGACTCTGCCATCCCCAAGAGAGCCACGGCGACCGCTTTGCGGGCGCCGCCGGATGGGATGCCCATCGCCAGGCAGAAGGCAGCGGCTCGCAGTCCGATGGCCGGTGGGTACCAGGCCGGTGTCGGCGGATAGTCGACGTACGGCGCGGCGGCCGGACGTTCGGCCTGCCACAGCGCCTCCTCGGCGTCCCGATTACTTTGGATTCGCACCTCATCCCGCGACGAGGTCCGGAATCGCGGGAAGCTGCCAGGATCCGCCCCGGTCCTGCGGCGAGCACCGGGCGACGAGCTCGGGAAGGTGCAGCGCGCAGCCCAGTGTGGTGAGGCCGTGGAAAACCTCGATCGCCAGCTTGCTGTCGGGCATGCCGAGGCGGAGCAGGCGCGGTTTCACCGAGGCCTGGATTTCGTTCACGAACGGCCGCAGTGTGCTGTCGTAGTTCGCCAGCGCGGTCGGCAGGTCGTCGGTGTGCCGGTCGAGTTCCCCGGCGAGGACGTAGGCGCCGACCAGGGCACCGGATGCGCCCATGCCGCTGTACGGGGAGGCGCAGTGTGCGGCATCGCCGAGTAGCACGACGCGCCCTTTGGACCAGGTGTCCGTGCGCACCTGCAGGGCCTCCTGGGAGTAGAAGCTCTCGCTTTTCGCCATGCCGTCGAGGAATCGTTCGGTCTGCCAGCCCGCGTCGCGGAACCGATCGGCCCAGAATCGCTTCTGCTCCTCGACCGGTTCGCGGTGGATCGCCGAGGCCTCGGCGGACTGTTCCCGCAGGAAGAAGTACACCTGAGTGTCGTCCGCGTTGTGGCTGCGGCGCATGATCATCCGGCCGTTCGGGGCGTGGAAGGTGTTCTTGAAATCGCTGTCCGAACCGGTGCGCGGAATGAGCCAGTGCGCCGTATGGATCCCCACCTTCCAGTACGGCTCGGGCGCCCCGGCGGGCAGGATCGCCCTGCGAATACGTGAACCCTGGCCGTCCGCGCCGACCAAGAGGTCGAACTCTCCGGAGGAACCGTCGGCGAAATACGCGCGGACCCGGTTCTCGTCCTGTTCGAAGCTCTCCACGCTGGTGCCGAAGACGTAGTTCACGTCGTTCTCGGTCGCCGTGTGCAGTATCCGCACCAGATCGCCGCGCATGATCTCGTACTCGGAGGTCAGGGTCTGCCTGCCGTGTCCGGAGGTGTTGGCCATGATGGTTCCCCGTGCCTTGCCCCGGTTGCCGACGAAAGTGACCCCCGGTTCGTGTACCAGTTGCTCGCGGACCGCGTCGAGCAGCCCCATGCGCTCGATCGCCTCGATGCCTTGCCCGCGCAGGTCCACCTGGGCGCCCGAGGCCCGCAGCGCCGGGAAGCGCTCGACAACGGTCACCCGATGGCCCGCCCTGGTGAGCCAGTAGGCCAGGGCCGGTCCGGCGATTCCGCCGCCGCAGACGAGGACGTTCAGTGGAGCGTGCCGTGTCATCTCGATACCTCAATCTATCGGTGATAGGTTCTGTTTACAGAGTTGCCTATCGGCGATAGATTGTCAATATGGTCAAGCTCAACCGGGATACGGTCGTCGCCGAGGCGCTCGAGCTGCTCGACGAGGTCGGTCTGGACGCCGTGAGCACTCGCAGGCTGGCGAAGCGGCTCGGTGTCGAACAGCCCTCGCTCTACTGGCATTTCCGGAAGAAGGAGGAACTGCTCAGCGCCATGGCCGAGGCGGCGATGGCCCCGCACGCCGCGGTCCCGCTACCGCGGCCTGCGGATGATTGGCGCGCCTGGTTCCTGGAGAACACCCGCAGTTTCCGGCGAACACTGCTGCTGCGCCGCGATGGTGCCCGGTTGCACGCCGGGGTTTTCCCCGCGGGCGCGGACCTCGATCGCCTCGGTCGCAAGATGGAGTTCCTGCTCGCCGCCGGGCTGCCGGAGCGGGACGCGCAGCTGGCGATGCTGGCCGCAAGCCGGTTCACCGTGGGCAGCGTGCTCGAGGAGCAGGCGGAGGCCGCACTCGGAGAGAACGCGGAGCGGGCGGGCGACATCCCGGCGATCGATCACGAGTCGGCGTTCGAGGAGGGCCTGGCGCTCATCCTCGACGGGCTGGACCGTCGTGTCGGCGAAAGTTCGGCCTGACGGTGCTCTACGTCGGAACGCCGGTCGCGCTGATCACCACGATGAGTCCCGATGGCAGCTGTAACATCGGACCGATGTCCTGCTCGTGGGCTCTTGGCCGGACCATGGTCCTCGGCTGGGCGGTCTCATCGCAAACCCTGGTGGATCTGGAACGCGAAGGCGAGTGCGTCATCGACTACCCGGATGCCCCGAGGTGGTGCCAGGTGGATGCGATCGCCATGCTGACCGGACACGATCCGCCTGCCGCACAAGGCCGATCAGTTCACCTACAGCCCGGACACGTGGACTCCCGGCGATTTCACTCCCCGCGAGTCGGTGCCTGTGCGGCCACCACGAATCACCGAGTGCCCGATTCGGTGCGAAGCCGAAGTGGTCGCTGTTCATCAGCCGTATGGCCCGGACCGGCACGGGTGCCCGGCCGGGCGGCACCCGTGCCGGTGACGCAAGGTGCCGAAGACCGTGAACTCAGCTGAGCTTTTCCCACACCGACACGTGTTTGGTGCTCTCGTTGGTGAACGGTTCCCGGTTCCAGTCCGCCCAGCGTTCCCGCAGCCGCATTCCGGCGAGCTGGGCCATCAGATCCAGTTCGCTCGGCCACACGTAGCGGAACGGGATCGAGCGATAGCTGGCGCCGGACTCGGTGACCTCGACGTAGTTGGAGCTCAGTGACTGGGTGGCCACGTCGTACTCGTCGAAGGCCCATTCGGTGGGGTTCGCGTACAGCGGCACGATGCGCTCACCGGGCGGAAGTTTGCGCAGTTCCGGCACGACGACCTCGATGACGAAGCTGCCGCCCGGTTCGAGGTGCTCGGCGACGGTGCGGAAACACGTCACCTGTTCCTGCTGCGCGAGGAGATTGTTGATCGTGTTGAACACCAGGTATGCCACGGAGAACGTGCCGGGAACCCGGGTGTTCGCGAAGTCCCCGGTGGTCACCTGGACCGCGGAACCGCCCGGTTTGGCGTGCAGCAGCGCGGTCATCGCGGTGGACAGCTCGATCCCGTGCACCGGAACACCACGCCGGGAAAGCGGCAGGGCGATGCGGCCGGTGCCACTGCCGAGTTCGAGGGCGCGCCCGTCCCCGGCGAGCGCGGCGAGGAACTCCACGGCCGGTGTCACCGCCTCGGGTGCGAACATCGCCGCATTGGTTCGGTCGTAGTTCGCCGCGACCTGTGCGTCGAAGTAGCCGTCCTCGTTCATGATGGGCACGGTAGCGCGAACTCCCGCCGGACGCGGCTCAATTCCGGTTGTCCGACCAGGCGGCCCAGAGTTTCGCGTACGGGCCGTCGGCTGTGGACAGTTCGGCGTGGGTCCCGGTCTGCACCACCCGGCCCGCGTCGAGCACGATGATCCGGTCGGCGGCAGCGGCCTGGGTGAGCCGGTGCGCGACGATCAGCGCGGTCCGCCCGTGCAGCGCGGCCTCGGCGGCCCGCTCGAGCACCCGCGATCCGGCGCTGCCCGCTTCGGCGGTGGCCTCGTCGAGGATCGCGATGGGCGGATCCACGAGCAGCAGCCTGGCCAGCGCCAGTTGCTGGGCCTGGGTCGTGGTGAGCCGGTGCGCGCCGTCCCCGACCACGGTGTCCAGCCCGTGTTCGAGTGCCTGTGCCCAGTCGGCAGCACCGACGCGGTCCAGGGCGGCACGCAGTTCGGCATCCGTGGCCGAGGGTTTGGCCAGCCGCAGATCCTCGGCCAGTGTTCCGGAGAACACGTGCACTTCCTGGCTGATCAGGGCCACGCTGGCGCGCAGCCGATCGGGGGAGAGCTCTTCGAGTGGCACTCCGCCGAGCAGCACGGAACCACCGGCCGGGGTGTGCACCCCGGCGATGATGGTGGCGAGCGTGGTCTTGCCCGCCCCGCTCGCGCCGACGATCGCGACCCGCTCGCCCTCGGCGATGTCCAGGTGCACATCGTGCAGTACCGGCGGCCCGCTCGCGTAGGAATGGTGCAGCGCCGAGGTTTTCACGGTCCCGCCGCCCGGACGGCGCCCGGATTCCCCGTGTGCGGTCTCCGGGATGTCCACCACGCCGACGAGCCGGGCCAGGCTCGCGGCCGCGGCCTGCGCATCGTCCACGAGCGCGAGCGCCACGTTGATCGGGTTGAACAGGCTGTGGAAGTACAGCGCGGCCGCGGTGGTGGCGCCGATGGTGACGGCATCCGCGCGGACCAGGAAGAAACCCATCACCAGGATGGCGCCCAGCCCGATGAACTCGGCGAGGTTGAGCCGCCCGTAGAACCGGGTGACCAGCCGCATCCCGCGCAGCATCAGCTCGGCGGCGGACCAGGAGGCACCGGCCACCTTCTCGGTGTGCCCGCGGGAAAGGCCGAAGGCGCGCACCGTGCTCGCGCCGCCGACGGTGTCCAGCAGCGACTGCTGGGTGTCCCCGCTGGCCACCCGCTGGCGCGCGTACAGCGGCACCGCGTGGCGCAGATACCAGCGCAGCGTGTGCAGCTGCAGCGGCACCGCGATCAGCGCGACGAGCAGGAACCGCCAGTCGAGCGCGCCGAGCCCGCCGAAGGTGAGCACGATGGTCAGCACCGCCTGCGCCAGCTGCGGCAGCCCCTCGCGCACCGTTTCCCCGACAAGGGCGACGTCATTGGTGACGCGGGCGGTGAGATCACCCGATCCGGCCCGTTCCACGGTTTCCAGCGGCAGATCGAGGGTGCGCGCGACGAACCGTTCCCGCAGCCGGGCCAGCATCGTCTCGCCGAGCTTCGAGGTGAGGATGGCACCGAGCGCGCTGGTGAGCCCGCGCGCCACGGCGACCACGGCCAGCGCGGTGATCGGCAGCACGAGCGCGGACGGGGCCCGGTGCGCGGCGACCAGGTCGACCAGCCTGCCGAGCAGCGGGGCGACGGCGAGGCCGACGGCGGTGGAGACGAGTAGCGCGCCGAGCGCGGCCGCGGCGAGAAACCGGTTGCCGCGCAACAGTTCCCGCAGCGCGCTCGCGGTCTGCTTTCCGGTGGCGACGGGAAGACGTTCACTCATGACAGCACCGCCGTCCGGTAGTCGGCGTTCTCGTGCACCAGCTGGGCATGACTGCCGCGCGCGGTCACCGTGCCGTCGGCGAGGAAGACCACCGATTCGGTCTCGGCGAGCAGCGCGGGGCTGGTGGTGAGCAGGATCGTGGTGCGGCCGTCCCGGTACTCCCGCAGCGAACGGGCGATCTGTGCTTCGGTGACCGTGTCCACGGCGGTGGTCGGATCGTGCACGATCAGCACCGGTGGTTCGGCCGCGAGGGCCCTGGCGAGCGCGACCCGCTGGCGCTGGCCACCGGAAAGCGATCCGCCCCGCTCGGCGATCCGGGTCGCGGTTCCCTGCGCGAGCGTGGCGGCGACCTCCTCGGCCCCGGCCGCGCGCAGGGCGGGTTCGATGGCCCCGTCCGCCGCGGCGGACACGTTCTCGGCCAGGGTCCCGGAGAACAGCTCCGCGTCGTGGGCGGCGCTGAGCACCCCGGTGCGCAGCAGCGCGGGGTCCAGCTCGGTCAGCGGCACCCCGTCCAGATACACCTGCCCGGACTCGGGATCACGGGCACGGCCGAACAGTTCGGCGAGCGTGGTCGCGGCGTCCGGTTCCCGGCACACGATCCCGAGCAGAGCGCCCGCCGGAACCTCGATGTCCACCCCGGAAAGCCGTCCGCAGTGCACCGTGCGAAGACTGAGCGCGCCGCGCACGGGTTCGGCAGGGGCGCGCTCCCCGCCCGGTACCGCGTGCGGGGTGTCGAGCACCGCGGCGATCCGTCCCGCGGAGGCGCGCGCCTGGGCGAGCAGCCCGTTGAGCCTGCCGAAGGCCTGGAACGGGCCGAGCAGGTACTGGGCGAGCCCGATCGCCGCGACCAGTCCGCCGATACCCAGCGAACCGCGCATGGCCAGCAGCACCCCGACCAGTGCGACCGCGGCGATGAACAGCCCGGTCAGGATCAGGATCGTCGCGTCGTGCCAGGCCTGTGCCCGTGCCGCGCGCAGCGTCGCGGTGAGCGAGGAACGGCTGCGCGCGTGGTAACGGGCGTTCGCGGGGCGTTCCGCGCCGATGCCCTTGAGCACGCGCAAGCCGGAGACGAGGTCCGCGGCGACCCCGGAGGCGAAGGCCGCCTCGTCCTGTTCGGCATCGCTTCGCCGCTCGAGGGGTTTGCCGATCAGCTGCGCGCCGAACACGATCAGCGGAGCGCCGAGCAACACGGTCAGCCCGAGCGGGATGGACAGCCGCAGCAGGGCGATGGCGCTGACCAGTACCCCGGCCAGGGAGGCGCAGAGCCCGTACGGGATGGCGAACTGCAGCTTCCCGACTCGGCGCGCGTCCCCGGTCGCGATGTTCACCAGCTCGCCGGGCAACCGGGCCGATTCCGCGCCACCGCGCGGGTCCAGCACCCGTTCGGTGACCCGCATGCGCAGCTCGTGCGCGGCGCGCTGGTTGGCCCGTTCGGCGAACCGCGCGGAGAACCGGTACGCGGTGGAGAGCATCGCGAAGTCCGCGGCGAGCACGAGCACCCAGACCAGCAGGGCGCCCGCCGAACCGGAAGCGATCGCCGAATCGATGATCACACCGATCAGCACCGGCACCAGCGCCTCGCCGCCCTGATGCACGGCGGCCAGGGTCGAGGAGGCGGCAAGCAGTTTGCGTTGCCCCGCAACGTTTTCGCGTAGCAGTTCCGAACCGGAGGCCATACGTCTCCCTGCAAATTTATTAGGACAGCCTAACCACAGTATGAACCATGCCGCCAGAGGGTGGTGACCCCTGGCACGTCGGCGAACTCCTCGCGCTGCCGGTACCGCGCCCACCGCGTAACGTGCGGGTGGTCAGACACCTGATGATCATGACGTGCAAGGGGAGTCCGAAATGGCGAAAACCTTGGCCGAGCAGTTCGTCGAGATCCTGGCCCAGGCGGGAGTACGCCGGGTGTACGGGGTCGTCGGGGACAGCCTCAACCCGGTCGTCGACGCGATCCGTCGAACCGATGCCATCGAATGGGTACACGTGCGCAACGAGGAGGCGGGTGCTTTCGCCGCGGCCGCCGAGGCACAGCTGACCGGCAGGCTCGCGGTGTGCGCCGGTTCCTGCGGCCCGGGGAACACCCACCTCATCCAGGGCCTCTACGACGCCAACCGCACTGGCGCCCCGGTGCTCGCGCTCGCCTCGCACATCCCCAGCGGCCAGATCGGCACCGGGTTCTTCCAGGAGACCCACCCGGAGCGCACCTTCGTGGACGCCAGCGAGTACTGCGAGATGATCAGCGACCCGAGCCAGGCGCCGCGCCTGGTCCGGGTGGCCATTCAGCACGCCGTGGCGACCTCCTCGGTCTCGGTGCTCGTGTTCCCCGGCGATGTGGCCGATCAGCCCGCCACCAATCCGACCGGTACCGGCGGCTACTGCCCGCCGAGTGGGATCGTGCATCCCACCGAAGAGCAGGTGCGCGCGCTCGCCGATGCGATCAACGCCGCCGAGAAGGTCACCCTGTTCTGCGGCGCGGGCGTGCGGGAGGCGCACGATGAGGTGATCCGGCTCGCCGAGACCGTGCACGCGCCGATCGGGCACTCGCTGCGCGGCAAGGAATGGATCCAGTTCGACAATCCCTACGACGTCGGGATGTCCGGACTGCTCGGCTACGGGGCCGCGCACCACGCCATGCACGAGGCCGACCTGTTGCTGCTGCTCGGCACCGACTTCCCGTATGACTCGTTCCTGCCCCAGGCGCGCACCATCCAGGTGGACAACAATGCCGCGCGGCTCGGCAGGCGCACCGCGCTCGACCTCGCCGTGCACGGGGATGTGCGCGCCACCCTCGAGGCGGTGCAGCCGCTGCTGGATCGCAAACAGGACCGCGCTTTCCTGGACGACATGCTGCGCCGCCACCACCGCTCCCTGGAGAAGGTGGTGGACGCCTACACCAGGGACATCGAGAAGCACCTGCCGATCCACCCGGAGTACGCCGCGGACGTGCTCGACGACGTCGCCGCGGACGATGCGGTGTTCACCGTGGACACCGGGATGTGCAACGTGTGGGCCGCGCGGTATCTCACCCCGAACGGGCGGCGGCGGGTGATCGGCTCGTTCATCCACGGCAGCATGGCCAACGCGCTGCCGCACGCCATCGGCGCCCAGCTCGCCTATCCCGGCCGCCAGGTCGTCTCGCTGTCCGGGGACGGTGGTCTCGGCATGCTGATGGGTGAACTCATCACCGTCGCCCAGCAGCAGATCCCGGTGAACATCGTGGTGTTCAACAACTCCTCGCTCGGCATGGTCAAGCTCGAGATGCTGGTCGACGGGCTGCCCTCGTACCAGACCGATACGCCGGAGGTGAACTACGCCGCCGTGGCCACCGCGCTCGGTATCCACGCCCAGCGCGTGGAGCAGCCCGGTGAAGTGGGAGACGCCCTGCGCACCGCGTTCGCGCACAACGGCCCCTCGCTCGTGGACGTGGTCACCGATCCCAACGCCCTGTCGCTCCCGCCGAAGATCACCGGCGAACAGGTGCGCGGATTCGCGCTGGCGGCCAGCCGGACCGTGCTCGACGGCGGGGTCGGCAAGATGCTCGAGATGGCCAAGTCGAACCTGCGCAATATTCCGCGGCCCTGAGCCGGGAGCGGCGCTGAGTCGAGGGGCCTGCAGAGCGACCTTTGCAGAACTTTTTCTGCAAAGGTCGTTCTGCATAGTTTTCGCTGCAATGCGGACCCGCACGCCGGGGGAAACAATCCGGCGTGCTTGTAGTTGCGCGCCGGGGTGTGCCAGGCTGATCGACACCTTGATCACCGGCGATGGGAACAGCGATGACTGAGGCCCCGGCACCCGTCCTGATCGGCGATCGGCTCGAACACTGGGCCCGGGCGACCCCGGACGAGCCGGCGATCACCTTCGCGGATCAGACGTGGACCTGGGCGGGCTGGCACGACCGGATCCGGCGGTTGACCGGCGCGCTGCGGGACAAGGGGATCGGCCGGGGCGACCGGATCGCCTTCCTGGACAAAAACCACATCGGCTGTGTGGAGGCGGTGTTCGCGGCCGCCGGGCTCGGCGCGGCCACGGCGATCGTGAACTGGCGGCTCGCCGATGAGGAACTGGTCTACGTGCTCAACCACGCCGGCCCGCGCCTGCTGTTCGTCGGCGCGGAGCTCGCACCCGCGATCGAGCGTATCGCCGACCGGCTGACCTCGGTGGGGGAGCGGGTGGTCGTCGGCGGTGCGCAGGACGCCTATGAACCGCTGCTCGCCTCGGCCGCCCCGTGGGACCGGGATCCGGAGATCGGCCCGGACGAGGTGTGCACCGTGCTCTACAGCTCGGGCACCACGGGCAAACCCAAAGGGGTGCAGCTGACCCACCGCGGCCTGGTCGCGCACACGATCTCGGGCAACGGGGACTTCAAGTTCGAGCGCGGCGATATGAACCTGGTGGCCATGCCGCTGTTCCATGTCGGCGGCAGTTCCTACATCCAGATCGGGATCCACAACGGCGCGCCGACCTACCTGACCCGCGAGGCGGACGCGGCGACCCTGTTCGCGGCGATCAGTGCCGGTGCCACGCATGCCTTCCTCGTCCCGGCCATCGTGGCGGGCGCGTTCGCGGCGGGGGAGCAGGCGGTCGCGGTGCTCGGCAAGCTGAAGTACCTCGGCTACGGCGCCTCGCCGATGCCCTATCCCTTGCTGCGCAAGGCCTTGGCCGCGTGGCCCGAGATGAAGTTCATCCACGTCTACGGGATGACCGAGATGGGCGGGGTGGTGACCTCGCTCAAACCCGAGGCACACCGCGATTCCGCGCATCCCGAGCGGCTCGCCTCGGCGGGAACCCCGATCGAGGGAGTGCGGCTGCGCGTGGTGGATCCGGCCACCGGCAAGGACCTCCCGCCGCGGGAGCCGGGCGAGCTGTGGCTGGCGAGCGAACAGATCATGGCCGGATACCTGAACGACGAGCAGGCGACCGCGGAGACGATCACCGAGGACGGCTGGCTGCGCAGCGGGGACATCGGCTGGGTCGACGAGGACGGCTTCGTGACCATCTCCGACCGGCTCAAGGACATGATCATCACCGGTGGGGAGAACGTGTACTCACCGGAGGTGGAGAACGCGATCGCCGCGCACGAATCGGTTGCCGAGGTCGCGGTCATCGGGGTGGCCGACGAACGCTGGGGTGAATCGGTGAAGGCCGTGGTCGCGCTCAAGCCGGGCACGGACCTCGGCGCGGAGGAATTGATCGAATGGACGCGTTCCCGGATCGCGCATTACAAAAGCCCCCGGCACGTCGAATTCGTGGAGGCGCTGCCCCGCAATTCGACAGGGAAAGTGCTGAAACGTCAGCTGCGGAAGTGAAGAGTTAACGGTAACCCCGAGTGACGCATTCTTGCCGTACGGTTCGGTGACGAGCAGCATCGAGCCTTGGGCGCGGTATCCAAAGAGGGCAGGAGGAACCCATGCGTGGTACCCGGTCAAGAATTCTCGCCGCTGCGGCCTCGGCCGGTGCGGCATTATTACTCGCAGGATTCGGCACACCGGCCTCGGCGGCACCGGCTTCGGTGAATTCCGTGGATCTCGCCAATTCGGTCGCGAACGAGCTCGGCGCGGCAAGTGGTGGCCATTACCTCGACGCCGGGGGCAAGGCGGTCGTCGGTGTGGTGAACAAGGCCGACGAGGCCACGGTGCGGGCCGCGGGCGCGGTACCGAAGCTGGTCAAGCACACCATGGCCCAGCTCACCGCGGCGAAGACGAGTTTCGACCGGCTGCCCGGTGTCACCCAGGCGGGCTGGGGTATCGACCCGGTACGCAACCAGGTCGTCGTGCACCTCTACGACGCGACGCCCGCGGCTGCCAAGCAGGCGCTGCAGGATAAGGCCCGCTCGCTGGGTGACAAGGCGCGCGTCGAGCACGAGCGCGGCGCCATGAGCCTGTTCATCCGGGGTGGGGACGAGATCAGCAACGGCAGCGGAACCTGCTCCAACGGCTTCAACGTCACCAAGGACGGCAAGGACTACCTGCTCTCGGCCGGTCACTGTGCGGTGCTCGGTGGCAGCGGGGACTGGAACGGCGGCAAGGTGGTCAACGCCGACTTCCCGACCAAGGACTCCATGCTCGTGGAGAACAACACCGGTTCCGCACCGAGCGAGATCAACGACGGCACCAAGATCACCTCGATCGCGGATCCGACCGTCGGCGAGAACATGAAGCGCGCGGGCCGCACCAGCGGGGTGACCTCGGGTTCGGTCACCGAGCTCGACTACACCTTCGTAGCCGAGGGATACACGGTCTACCACGAGTTCTGCACGACCGCGCACTCCGCGGGCGGCGACTCCGGCGGACCCGCCTACGACGGCAGCAAGGGGCTCGGCACGCTCACCGGCGGTGACAGCTCGACCTCCTGCTTCTATCCGGCGACGCTGTCCACGAAGGACTACGGCGTGTCGCTTCCGCAGTAAACAGCACACCGAAATCGGGCGCGGGGCGGCGACCATCCCAGCATGTGGATGGTCGCCGCCTTCGTGTGTTCTTGGGCACCTGGCAACGTGGGCTCGGATACTGTGACAATGAACGCCGCATCCCGCCATACCAGGTAAGGAGCAGGCGTCCATGATGTTCTCGAAGGTGCTCGTCGCCAATCGCGGCGAGATCGCCATCCGCGCCTTCCGCGCCGCCTACGAGCTCGGCGCGGGCACGGTCGCGGTTTTCCCGCACGAGGACCGCAATTCGCTGCACCGGCTCAAGGCCGACCAGTCCTACCAGATCGGTGAACCCGGTCACCCGGTGCGCGCCTACCTGTCGGTCGAGGAAGTGGTCGCGGCCGCGAAGAAGGCGGGAGCCGACGCGATCTACCCCGGGTACGGGTTTCTCTCGGAGAACCCGGACCTGGCGCTCGCCTGCCGGGAAGCGGGCATCACCTTCGTCGGCCCGAGCGCCGAGGTGCTCGAACTGACCGGGAACAAGGCACGCGCCGTCGCGGCGGCCCGCGAGGCCGGTATCCCGGTGCTGCAGTCCTCGGCACCGTCCACCGATGTCGACGAACTGCTCACGGCCGCCGAGGACATCGGCTATCCGGTGTTCGTCAAGGCCATCGCGGGCGGTGGCGGGCGCGGGATGCGCCGGGTCACCGAGGCATCGGCCCTGCGCGGGGCGATCGAGGCGGCGATGCGCGAGGCCGAGTCCGCCTTCGGGGACGCCGCGGTGTTCCTCGAACAGGCCGTGGTGGAACCGAGGCACATCGAGGTCCAGGTGCTCGGTGACGGCACCGGTGAGGTCATCCACCTCTACGAGCGCGACTGTTCGCTGCAGCGCCGCCACCAGAAGGTCATCGAACTCGCCCCCGCGCCGAACCTGGATCCCGCGCTGCGCGAGCGGATCTGCGCGGACGCGGTGCGGTTCGCCCGCTCGATCGGCTACTCCTGCGCGGGAACCGTGGAATTCCTGCTCGATCAGCGCGGCAATCACGTGTTCATCGAGATGAATCCGCGCATCCAGGTCGAGCACACGGTCACCGAGGAGGTCACCGATGTCGACCTCGTGCAGTCCCAGCTGCGCATCGCAGCAGGGGAGACACTGAGCGATCTCGGCCTCACCCAGGATTCGATCTATCTGCGCGGGGCGGCCCTGCAGTGCCGGATCACCACCGAGGACCCGACGAACGGGTTCCGCCCGGACACCGGGACGGTCTCGGCCTACCGTTCACCGGGCGGTTCCGGGATCCGGCTGGACGGCGGCACCGCCTTCGCGGGCACCGCGATCAGCGCGCACTTCGACTCCATGCTGGTGAAACTGACCTGCCGCGGCCGGGACTTCCCGACCGCGGTCGGCCGGGCGCGGCGTGCGGTCGCCGAATTCCGGATCCGGGGCGTGGCAACGAACATCCCCTTCCTGCAGGCGGTGCTGGACGACCGGGACTTCGCCGAGGGGAGGGTGACGACCTCGTTCATCGAGCAGCGCCCGCAGCTGCTCACCGCGCGCCATTCCGCGGACCGGGGCACCCGGCTGCTGACCTATCTCGCCGATGTGACGGTGAACAAACCGCACGGACCCCGTCCCTCCTTCGTGGACCCGGTGGAGAAACTGCCCGAGGTGGACCTGTCCGCCGCGCCACCGCAGGGTTCCAGGCAGCGCCTGGAAACCCTTGGCCCGAAAGGATTCGCGCAGTGGATGCGGGAATCCTCGACGATCGGGATCACCGACACCACGTTCCGCGACGCCCACCAGTCGCTGCTCGCCACCCGGGTGCGCTCGAAGGACCTGCTCGCGGTCGCCCCGCACGTGGCGCGGTTGCTGCCCGGACTGCTCTCCCTGGAGTGCTGGGGCGGGGCGACCTACGATGTCGCACTGCGTTTCCTTGCCGAGGATCCGTGGGAACGGCTGGCGAAACTGCGCGAGGCCGTGCCGAACATCTGCCTGCAGATGTTGCTGCGCGGGCGCAACACCGTCGGCTACACGCCCTATCCCACCGAGGTGACGCACGCCTTCGTGGCCGAGGCGGCACGGACCGGGATCGACATCTTCCGCATCTTCGACGCGCTCAACGATGTGGAGCAGATGCGCCCGGCGATCGAGGCGGTCGGCGAGGCGGACAAGCTCGCCGAGGTGGCGCTCTGCTACACCGGGGATCTCAGTGATCCCAAGGAGAACATCTACACCCTGGACTACTACCTGAAGCTGGCCGAGCAGATCGTGGCCGCCGGTGCGCACGTACTCGCCATCAAGGACATGGCCGGGCTGCTGCGCCCGCCCGCGGCGCGCACGCTGGTTTCCGCGCTGCGCAAGGAATTCGAGCTTCCGGTACACATCCACACGCACGACACTCCCGGTGGGCAGCTGGCCAGCTACCTCGCCGCGGTGGATGCGGGAGCGGACGCCATCGACGGCGCCGCGGCCTCGCTTTCCGGAACCACCTCGCAGCCCTCGTTGTCCGCGATCGTGGGTGCCACCGACCATTCCGCACGGCCGACCGATCTGGATCTCGGCGCGGTCACCTCCTTCGAGCCGTACTGGGAGATCGTGCGCCGGATCTACGCGCCCTTCGAGGCCGGGCTTCCCGCGCCAACCGGCCGGGTCTACCACCACGAGATTCCCGGCGGGCAGCTGTCCAATCTGCGCACCCAGGCCGTCGCGCTCGGCCTCGGCGACAAGTTCGAACAGGTCGAGGCCATGTACGCGGCCGCGGACCGGATGCTCGGCCACCTGGTCAAGGTCACCCCATCGTCCAAAGTGGTCGGTGACCTCGCGCTGCACCTCGTCGGCGCGGACGTGGACCCGGCGCGGTTCGAGGAGGATCCGGCGCGGTTCGACATTCCGGACTCGGTGATCGGTTTCCTGCGCGGAGAACTCGGCGATCCGCCCGGTGGCTGGCCGGAACCCTTCCGTACCAAGGCATTGGAGGGCAGGGCGGCGGCGAAGCCGGTCACCCCGCTCTCCGCCGAGGACACCGAGGGGCTGCGCAACGATCCGCGTGCCACCCTAAACCGGTTGCTCTTTCCCGGCCCGGCCAAGGAGTTCGGCGCGCACCGCGAACAGTTCGGCGACACCAGCGTGCTCTCCAGCAAGGATTTCTTCTACGGACTGCGGCCCGGGCAGGAGTACGCGGTCGACCTCGAACAGGGTGTGCGGCTGCTCATCGAACTGGAGGCCGTCGGCGAGGCCGATGACCGCGGCATGCGCACCGTGATGGCCTCGCTCAACGGGCAGATGCGGCCGATCCAGGTGCGGGACAATTCCGTTGCCTCCGATCTCCCGGTCACCGAGAAAGCCGAGCGGGGCAACGACCGGCACGTCGCCGCCCCGTTCGCCGGGGTGGTCACGGTCTCGGCGGCCGAGGGCGCCCAGGTCGAGGCCGGGGCCACGGTGGCCACCATCGAGGCGATGAAGATGGAGGCCGCGATCACCGCACCGCGCACCGGAACCGTGCGCCGACTGGCGATCAACACCGTGCAACAGGTCGAGGGCGGTGACCTGCTCATCGAGCTGGAGTAGCAGCCGCGCGTTTCCGGGTCTTCGGAGCTTGCAGAGTTTCGGAGTTTCAGAGTCCGAAGACCCGTTTCGCGTTGCCGGAGAGGAACAACTCGGCCGTCTCCTCGTCCAGGCCGAGCTCGCCGAGCCCGTCGAGCGCCTTGGCCGGGGTGATCATCGGATAATTGGTGCCGAACAGCACCTTGCCCCGGCCGCGCCCGCGGAGATAGTCCACGAGCTCGGCCGGATAGCGGCGCACGGTGTAGGCACTGGTGTCGATGTAGACGCGCTCGTGCTTGTCCGCGACCGCGATCATCTCGGTGGTCCACGGATAGCCGATGTGCCCGCAGACGATGTCGAGTTCCGGGAAATCGAGCGCGATCCGGTCGATATAGGGGATCGGGCGCCCGGTCTCGGACGGGCGCAGTGGACCGGTGTGCCCGACCTGGGTGCACAACGGGATCCCGAGCTCGGCGCAGGCGGTGTAGAGCGGATAGTACAGCCGGTTGGTGGGTTCGAGTTCCCAGAGCCAGGGCACGATCCGCAGGGCGATGAACCGCAGTTCGGTCACCGCACGGCGCAGCTCACGGACCGCGGCCACCGGGCGCCGGATGTCCACCCCCGCGATCCCGCGCAACCGCCCGCCGGACTCCTCGACGAAACCGGCAAGCTCGTCATTGCTGACCAGCGCACCTTCCGGGCCGTACCAGGCACAGCTGAGGCCCAGCTCTATCCCGCCCGCGTCCATCGCCGCGATGGTGGCGGCGACCGGAGGATCCTCGGTGAACTTCTCCAGTCCCGTCCAGCGTCGCAGGGAGGCGAGCATCTCGTGATTGATGAACCGGAGGCTCGGGTGCTGCATCCACGCGTCGATCGCAGGCATGCGCGCAGTCTGCCACGCCCGGCGCCGGAGGGCACGGCTCAGCGGCAGACGAACAGGCCGAACCGGTTGGTGAGGCGGAACGCTCCGGTCTCCTCGATCCGGCGACACACCAGCGCAGCGGCGCGGTCCAGGAAGTCCGGCCAGCCGATCCCGTCCGGCAACTGCCCTTCGGCGAGCCCGCGCAGGCTGTGCAGGAAGGCGATCATCGGGCCGGGTTCGGGCACCACGGTCTCCCTGGCGAACTCGCGCAACTCGATCCCGGCGAAATGCGGTTCGAACAGGTGTCCGTGGTCGAGGGTGAACCCGGCAGCCGGGTTCGCGTAGGGCTCCGGTTCGGCGCCGAGCAGATCGCGCAGCGCCGCGGCCCACAGCTCGGCGATCTCCGCCTTGTCACCCGCTCCGTTCGTACTCGCCAGCAGCGTGCCGCCCGGACGGAGCACCCTGCGCAGTTCGCCGATCGCCGCACCGGGCTCCTCGAGGTGGTACAGCATGTGCATGGCGAGCGCGGCATCCGCCGAACCATCGGCCAGCGGGAGGTACCGGATGTCGGCGAGGGCATCGGCGGCCATCGCGGGGGAGCGGTCCAGCGGCAGCACCCGCAGGTCCGGCCGCTGCGCACGGAGGCGATCGGTGTAGCCGCCGACCCCGCAGCCGATATCCGTCACGGTTCCGCGAACCCCGGACAGTTCGGCGACGGCGAGCCCGGGAAGGTCCACCGGATCGCGCTGCCACCGATAGATGTTCATCCGGGCGGCAAGTGGTTCGCGGCTGCGATACGCCTCGGCCCCGTGGGTCACGGCAGCGGCGCCCGGTAGAGCCAGCGGTCGAAGAGGCCGTCCAGGGGGCGGGCGGTGAACTCCGCGGCGAGGGAGCGGAACTGTTCGGTGGTCACCGTGGCGTGCCGGTAGCGCGCGCACCATTCGCGCAGCAGGCCGAAGAAGGAGTCCTCGCCGAGCTCCGCACGCAGGGCATGCAGGGTGAGCGCCCCGCGCTTGTACACCCGCTCGTCGAACATCCGGTCCACCCCGGGATCGGCGAGGATCAGGTCCTGTTCCCCCGCGGCGAGATGCGCGTGCCAGCGCCGCGCGAGTTCCTCGGTGCTCGGCCCGCCGCAGGCCTGTGACCACAGCCATTCCGCGTAGGTGGCGAACCCTTCGTTGAGCCAGATGTGCCGCCAGTCGGCGACGGTGAGGCTGTTGCCGAACCACTGGTGCGCGAGCTCGTGCGCGATGAGCCGTTCGTGCACCCCGCTGCCGTCGATGTGGTTGGCGCCGAACACCGAGAGCCCCTGCGCCTCGATGGGATCGTCCAGTTCGTCATCGGTGACCACGACCACGTACTCGTCGAACGGATACGGACCGAAGAACTCCTGCAGCGCGGACATGATCTCCGCGTGCCTGCCGAGATCCTGGCGCAGCGGCGCGCGCAGCCGCTCGGGGAAAACGGCCCGCTGCACCGGCTTCTCGGCGAGGCCGAGCTCGCTGTACTGTCCTATG
This sequence comes from Sciscionella sediminilitoris, assembly GCF_000737195.2. Lineage (GTDB taxonomy): Bacteria > Actinomycetota > Actinomycetes > Mycobacteriales > Pseudonocardiaceae > Sciscionella > Sciscionella sediminilitoris. The sequence goes on along the minus strand of NZ_JALM01000017.1, from coordinate 8,520 downwards.
TGGACACCCATGAGATAGCTCGCGGTCGGTTCGGGACGGTCGAAGACCCAGCTGGTCTTGCTCGCCGAGCGCCGTTTGCCGACCAGGTTCCCGGTCACCGCGACGGTGTACGGCGAGTCCGTGGTGATGCCGATCCGGTAGCTCGCCTTGTCCGAGGGGTGGTCATTGCACGGAAACCAGGTCGGCGCGCCGATCGGCTGGCTGGCCACGAGTGCCCCGTCGGTGAGTTCGTCCCACCCGATGTCCCCCCAGGTTCCCCCGAGCGGCCGGGGATTGCCGCTGTAGCGGACCTCGACGGTGAACGGGGTGTCGGCGGCGATCGGTGCGGGCAGGGTGATCCGCAGCTTGGTCCCGGAATGCCCGAACTTCACCGCGCGCCCGTTCACTCGCACCCGGCGCACCCGCAGCCCGGCGAGATCGAGCGCGAACCGGGAAAGCGGGCGCGCCGCGATCGCGGACAGTTGCGCGTTCGCCGAGAGCAGGTTCGGCCCGACCCGGTAGTCGAGCTCGAGTTCGTAGTGCTGTACGTGGAAACCGTCGTCGCCGTGTTCGGGAATGTAGGAATCGATCGCCATCACTTTCGACGCCGGCTGCCCTTTCGTGACTCTTTGGCGGTGACCTTTCCGGTCTTCTTCTGCGGCCACACCGCGATCGGATTGCCGAGCCAGCGCCCGTCCGAGGGCACCGCGTCCCCGCGGGTGACCAGCGAACCGGGGCCCACGGTGGTGCGGGCCCCGATGCTCGCGCCGGGCAGCACGATCCCGTGCTGGCCGAGCGTCGCACCCTCGTCGAGCCGCACCTCGTCCATGCTCATGATCCGGTCGTGGAACAGGTGGGTCTGCACCACGCAGCCGCGGTTGATGGTAGCCCCGTCGCCGAGGTGCACCAGATCGGACTCGGGCAGCCAGTAGGTCTCCGACCACACCCCGCGGCCGATGCGCGCGCCCATCCCGCGCAGCCAGGCGGTCAGCAGCGGAGTGCCGCTCGAATAACCGATCAGCCAGGGCACCGCGAGCACCTCGACGAAGGTGTCCGCGAGCTCCGTGCGCCACACGAATCCGCTCCACAGCGGCCGGGTCCCGGCCCGGAACCGCCCGATGAGTGCCCATTTCGCCAGGATCGCCAGCATCGAGGCGAGGACCCCGGCCGCGAACAGCACGAGACCCGACACCGCGGCGGCGGTGAGGAACCCGGCGCTGTCCCACAGCGCGTACAGCGCGGCGAACACGCCGACGGTGAGCGCGGTGCCCGCCATGACCGGGATGATCCGGCACAGCTCGACGAGTGCCCTGGCGAGCTTGAGCCGTGGCGGCGGGGCATAGGTCCGCGCCGTGTCCGCCTCCTGTGCCGCGCGGCGCAGTGGCATGGGCGGCATCCCCAGGTACGAGGCGCCCTTCTTGGTCTTGCGCGGGGTCGCCGAGAGCACCCCGACGAGCCCGCGTTTGGGGACCGAGCGCCCTGGCCCGGTCATCCCCGAGTTACCCAGGAACGCCTGTTTGCCGATGCGTGCGGGCGCCACGTGCAGCCAGCCGCCGCCGAGCTCGTAGGTGGCGACCATGGTGTCGTCGGCCAGGAACGCGCCATCGGTCACCTTGGTCATCCTGGGCAGTGCGAGCACGGTCGACGCCTCGACACCGCGGCCGATGCGCGCGCCGAGCAACCGCAGCCACACCGGGGTGAACAGGCTGGCGTACAACGGGAAAAGCGCGATGCGCGCCATGTCCATCAGCCGTTCGGTCGCCCACACCTGCCAGGCATTGCGGCTGTGCACCGGATGATGCCCCTCGCGCATACCGATCCCGAGCGCGCGCACCAGCACCAGGATCAGCACCGCGAACGTCAGGAAGTACGCGATGGTGGCCGCCGGAACGGCGAGCAGTGCCGGCCCGATCGCGGCGGAGAGCGAGTCCGTACCGCGCAGCACCGCGGCGAACAGCAGCACCGCGGGCAGCGTCGCGAGCAGCGGGAGCGTGCCGAGCAGCAGCGAGCTCGAGCCGTACACCGCGGTCCAGAACCGTGAGCGCGGCGGACGGCTCGACGGCCAGGAGATCGCGTCGGTGGTGTCGCGCGTCGCGGGGGATCCGGCCCAGCGTTGCCCGGCCGGCACGGCGGCGCGCACCGTGGACCCCGCGGCGATCTCGGCGTTCTTGCCGATCCGCGCGCCGGGGAACAGGGTGCTGCGGGCCCCGATCCGGGCACCGGCGCCGATCCGGGTCTTGCCGATGTGCAGGGTGTCGCCCTCGATCCAGTAGCCGGCGAGGTCCACCTCCGGCTCGACCGCGGCTCCCTTGCCCAGCTTGAGCATCCCGGTGACCGGTGGCGGGGCGTGCAGATCGGCATCCTTGCCGACCTTCGCACCGAGCGCCTTCGCGTAGTGCGTCATCCAGGACGCGGTGGAAACCTCGGCCACACCGGAGAAATCCGCCAGCTCCTGCGCGGCCCACAGCCGCATGTGCACCCGCCCGCCGCGCGGATAGCTCCCGGCGCGGACCCCGCGCAGCAGCAGCCGCGCACCGCCCGCGGCGATCGCGATCCGGCCGAGCGGGCTGAACAGCACGAGCCAGCCGAGCGCGAGAGCCCAAATCGGAGGGTTCGGCGCGAAGGACACCCCGGCGAGGGCGAGCAGTTTGCCGAGCGCCGCGGCGATCGTGGTCCAGCGCAGCCCGAGCAGCACGAACATCGGAGCGAGCCAGAGTGCCTGTGCGATACCGGTGCGCCGCCGGGTCGGGCGCACGTCCGCGCGCGTGGTCTCGGTGGCGTCCATCCGGTCGAGCAGCGCGGCGAGCTCGCCGAGGGTCGGATTTGTGTAGATATCGGTCACCGAGACCTGCGGGTGGGTGGCCCGGATGACGGCGACGAGCTGGGCAGCGGTGAGGCTGCCACCTCCGCAGGCGAAGAAGTCCGCGCGGGTGTCGGCGACCGGGACACCGAGGATCTCGGCCCATGCCTCGGCCAGGATCGCCGCGGTGCCGTGCAACTGGTCGCGCTCCGTGCGCTTGGGCAGCGGCCAGGGGAGCGCGGCCCGGTCCACCTTGCCGGAGGTGCGCGTCGGCAGTTCACCGACGACCGCGAGCAGTGGGACGAGGGCGGCGGGCAGCTGTTCACGCAGCCGGGCGTTCGCCTCCGCGGTGTCCACCTCGCCCGCGAGATAACCGACGAGGACCTGGTTGCCCGCCTTGGTGGTGCGTACCGCGGCCGCGGCGCCCGCGACCCCGGGAAGGGCGGCGAGCGCGGCGTCGATCTCACCCAGTTCGATGCGCCGGCCGCCGAGCTTGACCTGTTCGTCAGCCCGGCCGAGGAACACCAGCCCCTCGGGATCGGCGCGCACCATGTCCCCGCTGCGGTAGGCCCGGTCCCAGCCCAGCCGGTCGAACGGGGCGAAACGCTCCGCGTCCTTGGCGGTGTCGAGATAGCGGGCCAGCCCGACCCCGCCGATGATCAGTTCACCTGTCTCGCCCTCGGCGACCGGGTCCCCATCGGCATCCACCACGGCCAGTTCCCAGCCGCGCAGCGGAAGCCCGATCCGCACCGGGCCCTCCCCGGTGAGCTGCGCGGCGCAGGCGACGACCGTGGCCTCGGTCGGCCCGTAGGTGTTCCACACCTCGCGCCCCTCCACCGCGACCCGTTCGCCGAGCTCGGCCGGGCAGGCCTCGCCGCCGAAGATCAGCAACCGCACATCTTCGAGCGCCTCGATCGGCCACAACGCGGCGAGCGTGGGAACCGTGGACACCGCGGTGATCCCGCGCTCGAGCAGCCACGGACCCAGATCCACCCCGGTGCGCACCAGCGAGCGCGGGGCGGGAACCAGACAGGAACCGTTGCGCCAGGCCAGCCACATCTCCTCGCAGGAGGCGTCGAAAGCGACCGAGAGCCCGGCCAGCACCCGGTCACCCGGGCCGAGCGGCTCCTCGGCGAGGAAGAGCTCCGCCTCGGCGTCCACGAACGCCGCCGCGCTGCGATGGGTGACCGCGACACCCTTGGGTTTTCCGGTCGATCCCGAGGTGAAGATGATCCAGGCGTCGTCGGCGGGAACCGGCCGCCCGTGCGAGCCCTTCGGCTCACCGCGCGATTCGAGCGCGTGCCCATCGGTGAGCACCGCGCACACCTCGGCCTCGGTGAACACCAGTTCGGCACGCTCGGCCGGATCATCGGCATCGACAGGGACATAGGCCGCCCCGCAGGTGAGTACCGCGAGGATGGCGATATAGAGGTCCGCGCTCCCCGAGGTCAGCCGGATCCCGACACGGTCGCCGCGCCCGATGCCGTGTTCGGTGAGCCGGTGCGCGAGCGTCTCCACCCGCTCGGCGAGCGCCCGGTAGTTGAGCACCCGGTTGCCGTCGTCGATCGCGGGCGCGTTCGGATGGGCGCGCACGGTCGCGGCGAACACCTCGTGCAGGGTGCGCGCCGGCGCCGCGGTGGTGGTCCCGTACTGGGCACGGACCGCTGTCCTCGTCGTTTCGTGCGGCGCCGCTGTCCCGGCTGTCCTGATCTCCGGTTCGACGGTGAGGGTCATCGCGCCCATCAGCACCTTTCGCCACCCTCTGACTCTGTGCGCGGCGCAGGATTGCTCCGCGTGGGGGACGAAGGAGTTTATCGTGTTGTAATAGGCGGTTCGTTACCGCCGTGGCCGAACTCACTGTTCGCGCAGGTCAGCGGGAAAGCTCAGGTGCTCCTGAGGTCGGTGCCCAGCCGCCCGCGGGTGACTGCGCGCAGCGGCGCCTTGGGCCGGTCCGGTGATGGCCGTCGACGTTCAGTGCCCGGCCTCCGGGGTGTCCGGGACACCGAGGCGAACGTGCAGGCCGGTCAGGAACGACTCCAGCAGCCGGGCCAGCTCGGCCAGCTCATCGGGACTCAGGTGCTCGACCAGGTCTTCCTCCGCGGTGAGCAGTTCGGTCACCGAACGGTCCACCCAGCGATGCCCCTCCGCGGTGAGCGTCACCCCGGTCGTGCGCGCCCCGCTCGCGGTCCGGCTCACCTCCACGAATCCGGCCGCCTCGGCGCGCGCCACCCGTTGGGTGATCGCCCCCGCGCTGACCAGGGAGCGTGCCGCCAGCTCGGAGGTGGTCAGCCGATAGGGGACACCGCTGCGGCGCAGTACCGAGAGCAGATCCAGGGTCGCCCGGTCGATGCCGAGCCGGGACAGCGTGCGCCTGCGTTCATCGGAGAGCAACTTCGCGCCGCGCCAGATCCGGGTGATGATGCCGATCGAACCGGTCGGTACCCCGGGGAGTTCACGTTGCCACGCCTGCTGGATCTGTGCGGCGGTATCCGGTTGCTGCATGGGGCGAGCCTCTCATGGTAGCTTCGAAGACATGAGTTTAGATCTAAAGAACTCCGTTGTGACCGGCGGCGGCACCGGGATCGGCAAAGCCATCGCACAAGAACTGCTCGCCATGGGGCACCGTGTCGTGCTCACCGGCAGGCGCCCGGATGTGTTGGAGAAAGCCGCGCGGGAGATCGGGGCGGACTGGGTCGCATTCGACGCCGCCGAACCCGACGAGATCACCGCGGCACTGCCCAACCTCCCCGAACGTATCGACGTGCTCGTGCACAGCGCGGGAGGTAACCCCGACCTCGGTGCGCAACCCGCACGCACCCTGACCGAGATCAAGGAATCGTGGACGGCGAACTTCACCGCCAACGTGCTCACCACGGTGCTGGTCACCGAGGCACTGCGGGACCGGCTCGCGGACAACGGGCGGCTGATCGGCATCGGCTCGATCGCCGCACGCCGGGGAGCGAGCGGGTACGGTGCCGCGAAAGCCGCGATCGAGACCTGGACCTCCCAGATGGCCGGAGAGCTTGGTGAACGAGGGATCACCGTGAACACCATCGCGCCGGGGCTGATCGAGGAGACCGAGTTCTTCGGTCCTGGCCTGCCCACCGAACGCAGGGCGGTGCTCATCGCCGAGACCGCGAACAAACGGGCCGGCCGGCCCGAGGATGTGGCCGCGCTCGCCGGATTCCTCGCCAGCGAACGAGCGGGGCACCTGACCGGACAGATTTTCCCACTCAACGGCGGCGCCTCGCGCTAACTGGCGGCGGGCTCACTCAACAGACGGATCCCGAGCCCGGCGAACACACCGGCCGCGATCCGGCTCATCCACCGCCGGATCGCGGGCTTTGCGCGCAGCAGGGCGGAAAGGGCACCCGAGCACAGGCCGATCACGGCATCCACCAGCAGGCCGAGCAGGATCAGGATCGCACCGAGCACGGCGGTCTGCGCCGGAATCGGCCACCCGCCCGCGCTGAGGAACTGCGGCACGAACGACAGATAGAACACGATCACCTTCGGATTCGCGATATTCGTCAGCACCGCGGACAGGTAAGTCCGGCCGAGTGAACCATCCGTTCGCTGGCCGGGTTCGAGGAAGCCGTCGGCTCCGCTACGCCAGGTGGTGACGGCGAGGTAGAGCAGGAAGAGCGCCCCGCCGATCCGCACCACATCCAGGGCAACCGGGGCAGTGCTGAGCAGCGCACTCAACCCGAGCGTGGCCAGGGTTCCATGAACCAGCATGCCAGTGGCCATACCGAGCGCCGAGACAAGACCGCCAGCCGGTCCGCGGCGAATTCCCTGGGCGATGGTGAACAGCATCCCTGGGCCGGGGACCAGATTGAGTACCAGACAGGCAAGCATGAAACTGAGCACGACCGAAAACTGCATGCGGCCAGCCTAGGAGCGAGGGTCAACCCACACGCGAGGCGAGTAGCGGCTGGCCTTCACCTTCGAGTTCCTCGACCACTCCGGGCCGGCCCGCGATGGTCAGTAGCAGCGCTTCACCGGGTCCGCGCACGACTGGCCCGCGTCCAAAGGACCAGTCGAGATCGGTTGCTTCCACGCGCAGTCCGCGTACCCGCAGAACGCCGAGTAGTACCGGGGCGAACAGGGCGACCGAGAGCGCGGGCCGCAGTCGTTCGGCGGGAATCTCGCGTGGTCTGCCGAGCGGGCGCCGGATGTCCTGGTGGTGGATAAGCCCGTCGGCGAACCCGATCATCCCGCCGAAGGCCGCGGGAAACCCACTCGGGTCCAGGTTGCGGCGCAGGATGGCGATCAGCTCCTCGGGTTCGCACCCGGCGTATTCGGCATGACCGATGGCGTTGATACGGTTCGGATTCAGCCGCCCGCGCGCGAACCGTTCCACGTGCCCGCGCAGGCCGATCTCGTCGAAACTGATCGCGTGCGCGATCACGTCCCGGATCCGCCACCCCTCACACAGGCTCGGAGTCTCCCAGTCCTCCGGGCTCAACGTCTCCAGGAACGCCGCGAGGTCGGTGCGTTCTTCCCGGGCAAGGGCGCGCAAATTCATCGGGTCATTATGGGCGAGGTCAGTGGGGTTCGCCACCGAACACCGAGGCGTCTGACCGTTCAGTCCTCGCCCCTCAGTTGCGATAGGTATGCCCGGATGGTGTTGTGATTTCGAGTTCGCCGGTGCGGTGGTTGAGCGCATGGTGCCAACCGGGGACTGATTTCATCCTGTGGTCCAAGCGGCAGAGCCCTCGGAAGTTGTCAGGACCGGTGTCGTCGGAGGCCTGCCCTTGTATATGGTCGATTTCGGTGATGGGGCGACAGCATCCGTGAACCTGGCATCGTTGGTCACGTAATCGAACGTAGTCGCGCTGCCGAGGACTCGGTCGGTAACAGTGTCGTCCGAGGCCGCGTATCACGCCGGTGTCAGGGTCGGTGAGGATCTTACGTACCGCGTTGCGCGGATCGGCCAGCATCGCCTGCGCCGTGTGCGCGGGAATCTCGCCGTAACCATTGACGCGGCAGTGCTCGTCGCTGAGTTCGAGCGCGACACCGAGCGGTACGTGCACGTTCACCACTGCCTGTACCCCGCCGTGCCGGTCGTGGCCGGTGAGGAGGTCGGTGACCACGTCGGCGCGCAACTGATCCAGTGTGCGCGGATCACCAGCCCCGCGCAGAGATCGGACGATCGCCTCGACTCGTGTCTCGCAAGCGGCGAGATCTTCGCTCGGTAAGCGCGCGGACAAGTTACCGGTACCGTTCTCTCGATCTCGAAACGACACACGTCTCGCCGCGCGTGCTGCCGCGAGGCGAATAGCTTTTGCCTCTGGCTCCAACCCGTCTGCCAGCCGTCGCAGATAACCAGTCCAATCTCGGGGTCGCCCCTTCCTCTGGAGGCGTTCGACGATCCGAGTGTCCATCAGGTCCACAAGATCACCGGGCAAGGATCCGAAGGCCTTCCGCACCTTCGACGCGTGAACCAATCCCAGCAGGCCTGCTCGCATACATCGCACGAGCCCGGGCGTACGTTCCCGCAGGAATATCGCGGTCTTCACGGTGTCGATCGATTGGCCACGCGAAACATTCCGCGCCAACCGAAGCTCCTCGACCACCGAGGCATGCGGATACTCGCCGGTACGCCGTTTCTGCTCGCGATACAAGGCATATACGTGATCCACAATCGCGGCATCCAGTCGAGCCTGTTCACGATCACATACACAAATCGCTTCGACCAGCGAAGTATTACTTTCCCCAGAGTTGGACTTCCCCTGAAA